>NZ_CP098514.1:0-602075 GCF_023703775.1 Haloplanus sp. GDY1
CCGAGACCGCCCCACAGTTACGATGACAGAGGACACTCACGACGCGTTCGAGACGCTGACGAGGGAGCGACTGCAGTCGGTCTTCGACGCGACCGACTACGTCGCCGAGGACGAGATCACGACGACGGTGTTGCTCGCGCTCAGACTCGGGCGACCCCTGCTGGTCGAGGGGGAACCCGGAGCCGGCAAGACCGAACTCGCGAAGGTGCTCGCGGAGGGGTTCGGGACCGACCTCGTTCGCCTCCAGTGTTACGAGGGGCTGGCCGCGGAGAGCGCCCTCTACGAGTGGAACTACACCAAGCAACTGCTGGCCGTCCAGTCCGGCGAGGGCGGCGACTCCGTGTTCACCGAGGAGTTCCTGCTGGAGCGCCCGCTGCTTCGCGCCCTCCGTCACGAGGGGGACCGGCCGCCCGTCCTCCTGATCGACGAGGTGGACCGCGCCGACGAGGAGTTCGAGGCCCTGTTGCTGGAGGTGCTCTCGGACTTCCAGGTGTCGGTCCCCGAACTCGGGACGATCCGCGCCGACCGGCCGCCGGTGGTCGTCATCACGTCGAACCGGACCCGGGGCCTGAGCGACGCGCTCAAGCGCCGGTGTCTCTACCTCCACGTCGAACCCCCGAGCGTCGAGAAGGAACGCGACATCGTGCGCCGGAAGGTGCCGGAACTCGACGACGCGGTGGCGGCGGCGGTCTGTGGGGTGACGGCCCGGCTCCGGGAGGAACCGCTGCTCAAACCGCCGGGCGTCGCCGAGACGCTCGACTGGGCGCGGGCGCTCGACGCGCTCGACGATGGCACGGCCGAGGGGGAGCCCCCGCTCACCGCGGACGACATCAGGACGACCGTCGGCTGCCTCCTGAAGGAGGCCGAGGACGTGAACCGACTCGACGACGACCTCGTGTCCGCCCTCCTCGCGGCGGCAGGCGACGAGGCCGACGCCACCTGACCCCCGATGAACGCCCCCAGCCCCGGCGACGACGCGCTGCCCCTCGCCGACGTCCAGGACCGGGTCCGAACCGCCCTGGTTCGCTTCGTGAGCGACCTGCGGACGGCCGGCGTCGACGTGCCGGCGGACGGTGCGCTCGTCGGTGCCGAGGCGCTCGCCGTCGTGGGCGTCGCGGAGCGGTCGACGGCGCGGACGGCGCTCCGGTCGGCCCTCCTTTCGCGCCCCGAGGACGCCGAGGCGTTCGACCGCCTCTTCGACCGGTTCTGGGGCGCGGTGAGCGCCGCCCTCGACGAGGGGTCGGCGGGCGGCGTCGACGCCTCGGATCTCGACGGCGGCCTCTCGTCGGACGCGGCCGCCGGCGACCCCGCAATCGAGGAGGCCACGGCCGACCGCGAGCCCCACGACGGGGACGGGGGACGGTCGGTCTCGCGGCGCCCGACCGACGACGGCTCCCGCGCCCCCGAGGCGACGGACTCGCCGGCCCGGTTCAGTCCGACCGGCTCGTCGGCCCCCATCGAGGCCGAGCGCCCCTCGTTCGGGGACGATCCGGGGCCTGCGGTGCGCGCGCTCACCGCTGCCCTCGCCGACCGGCCCGGGCGACGGTCGGCGAGGGCGGCGGACGGTCGGCCCGACCTCCGGCGGGCGATGCGCCGGAGTCACGCCACCGGCGGCGTGGTGATGGACGTGCCCGAACGGGCGGCCCAGCCCACGACCGTCCGCGGCCTCGTCCTCGTCGACGTGAGCCGGTCGGTCCTCGATACGGTCGACCGCGACTTCCTGATCGACGTCCTCCGGACGCTCGACGCCGAGTGGCGGTCGGTGCGCACCTTCCTCTTCGACACCGACGTGACGGAGGTTACGGGGGCGCTGGGTGCCGACTCGACGGCGGCGGTCCTCGAGGAGTTCGACCGCCTCGAAGCCGCGTGGGGCGGCGGGACCCGGATCGGGGACGCGCTGACGACGGTGCGTGACCGCGCGCCGACGGCCGTCGACCGCGAGACGGTCGTCCTGATCGTGAGCGACGGCCTCGAAACCGGGGACCTCGACCGCCTCGAAGACGGCATGGCGTGGCTCGACCGCCGGGCGCGACGGGTGTTCTGGCTCAATCCGCTCGCGGCCTCGACGGCCTACGAGCCGGCGACCCGCGGGATGGTCGTCGCTCGGTCCTACCTCGACGGCCTGTTCGCCTTCGCCGACCCCGCCGACCTGTTCGATCTGGCCCGACAGCTTCGACGCCGACGGCAGCCCGTCGGCTACGAACACGACTGGCGACGCAACGATACACGATGACACACAGCACACGAAGACGGACGCCGAACTGCCGACCGACCGACCGAGACGGATGGCCGCCGACGGCTCGGGGGCGGTCGTGAGCCTCGACGACGAGTGGAGCGCGCCCGAGACGGCGGTGATGGACGCGATCCGCCGCGGCATCGACGGGGACGGGGCCGTCCTCGCGACCATCGTCGACGTCGAGGGGAGCGCCTACCGCGGCCCGGGTTCGAAGATGCTCGTCGACCGGGAGGCCGGCGTGGGGAGCATCACCGCCGGCTGTCTGGAGGACGTGGTGGTCGACCTCGCCGGGGAGGTGCGCGAGACCGGACGCTCCCGCGTCGAACGGTTCGACCTGACGGGCGACGACGACGTGTGGGGGCTCGGCGTCGGCTGCAACGGCGTCATCGACATCCTGCTCGAACCGATCGACGAGGGTTACCGGCCGGTCGTCGACGCGTACGACGACGGGAGCGACGCGGTCGTCTACACCGTCGTCGGCACGGACGGGACGGCGACCGTCGGCGACAGAGTGACCGTCGTCGACGGGGAGGCGCCGACCGACCCGCCTGCGTGGTTCGACGACGACCTGGCCGCGGCCGCCGGCGCGGTGGTCGCCGAGCGGGATTCGGGAACGGTCCGCGCGGACGGGACCGAGGTGTTCGTCGACTGCGTCACCCCGCCCGCCGAACTGGTGCTCTTCGGCACCGGGCACGACGTGGCCCCGGTCGCCGAACTCGCCCACCGGAGCGACTTCCGGATCACCGTCGCGGGCTTTCGCGGGGCCGACGCGAAGCGCGAGCGCTTCCCCGCCGCCGACGCCGTCCGCTCGCTGTCGCCGGCGGCGGTTCGCGAGGAACTCGACCTGGATGCCGACACCTACGCCGTGGTGATGACGCACAACTTCGTCGACGACGCCATCGCCGTCGACGAACTCCTGCGGACCGACGTACCGTACGTCGGACTGATGGGGCCGACCGAGCGGTTCGAGCGGATCCTCGACGAGTGGCACGCCGACGGCCGCGAGGTGACCGAGGCGGAACTCGACCGGCTCTACACCCCGGTCGGCCTGGACCTCGGCGGCGGAACGCCGTATCAGATCGCCCACAGCATCGTCGCCGAACTGCTCGCGGTGCGGTTCGGGCGGACGCCGACGCATCTCCGACCGTCCTCGCTCGCCCGGCTCCGGCCATGAGCGGCATGCTCGCCAGACGGTGGGTGCTCGCCGCCCGGTTCCACGAGCCGTCCGACTACGGCATCCCCGAGGCGCCCGTCTTTCCCGCGCGGTGTGCGTCCGGCACCCTTTCGCTTCGCGACCCCGCTACCGGCGACCTCGTGATGGTCGCCGGCGACCCGATGCGGGTCCGTCGCTGACTCCCGCCCGCGATCCGATTTGTTATCGCGGTATGTGGTTTATCCAATGATCGCCCGTTCCACAGCGGACAAAAGCATTAGGTCACGAGGCGACGTGGATCCGCTATGGGCCTACGGAAACCACCCTTGCGGGAGCAGCACGCCTCGCAGGGTGCGTCGTTCACCGAATTCGGCGGGTGGGAGATGCCGGTGGAGTTCGACTCCATCCGAACCGAACACGCGGCCGTCCGGGAGTCCGCTGGGCGCTTCGACGTGTCGCACATGGGCGAAATCGAGGTGACCGGCCCCGACGCGCTGGCGCTGACGAACCGCCTGACCACGAACGACGTGAGCGAACTCGACCCGGGAGACACGCAGTACTCGTGTATCACCGACGAGGAGGGGATCATCCTCGACGACACCATGGTGTTCCGGCTCCCCGACGACGGGGGTCCACACTACCTGTTCGTTCCCAACGCGGGACACGACGCCGAGATGGAGGACCGCTGGATCGAGCACCGCGACGAGTGGGGCCTCGACGCGACGGTGCGAAACACCACCGAGGAGTGGGCCATGTTCGCGCTCCAGGGTCCCGACGCCCAGGACATCGCCGCCGAGGCGACGGACGGCGCGACGCGGGACGTCTCCCGGTTCGACGCCACCTTCCTCGACGTGAGCGGGGTTCGCTGTTTCACGTCCCGAACGGGATACACCGGCGAGGACGGCTTCGAGTTCCTCTGTCCGTGGGACGACGCCGAGACGGTGTGGTCGGCGCTCGACTGCCAGCCCTGTGGGCTCGGCTCCCGCGACACGCTCCGACTGGAGATGGGCTTTCTCCTCTCGGGCGAGGACTTCCACCCCGAGGAGGAGCCCCGGACGCCGTACGAGGCGGGGGTCGGCTGGACCGTCGACCTCGACACGGAGTTCGTGGGCCGGGACGCCCTCGAACGCGTCGAGCGGGAGGGCGTCGACGAACGCTTCCGCGGCGTGAAGTTGCTGGAGCGTGGCGTCCCGCGGCACGGCTACGAGGTGGTCGACGCCGACGGCGAGCGTCTCGGCCACCTCACCAGCGGGACGATGAGCCCCACGCTCGGCGAACCGATCGGCCTCGGCTACCTCTCGGCCGACGAGGCACCCCCCGGGACCCGCGTCCGGGTCCTCGTTCGGGGCGAACCGAAGCAGGCAAACGTAGTGACGCCCCCATTCATCGACACATGAGCTTCGACGTACCCGAAGACCGGCGGTATCTGGAATCGCACGAGTGGACGACGACCGACGGCGGGACGGTTCGCGTCGGCATCACGGACTTCGCACAGGACGAACTCGGCGACGTGGTGTTCGTCGAACTCCCGGCCGAGGGCGACGAGGTGTCCGCCGGCGAGGAGTTCGGCGTGGTCGAGAGCATCAAGGCCGTCTCGGATCTGGTCTCGCCCGTCTCGGGGACCGTCACCGGCGTCAACGAGGCCCTGTTCGACGCGCCGGAACTGCTCAACCAGGACCCCTACGGCGACGGCTGGATGCTCGAAGTCGAGCCGAGTTCCGACGAGGAGTTCGACGGCCTGTTGACCGCCGAGGAGTACCGCGAAAAGATCGAGTAGCCGTCCTCAGAAATCCGCGTGTTCGGAGCTGTCGATGCCGTCGATCCGGACTAGCCCGTAGTCGCACTCGGTGCAGGTCCACTTCGTCTTCTCGCCCAGGTGCAGCGTCGTGCTCGCGGTCCGCCAGAACTGGTCGTTCGAACACGCCGGGCAGTCGTGGGTCATCTGCAGGCTCATGGCCGTTCCTCGGCCCCAGCCCACATTGAAGATACTGGTTCCCGAAATCGGCGATAAACCGCATGTCGCGATAGCAAGCCGCGTGAAACGAAGTTGCGACTCCTCGTCTCAATGCATACGCCTTGTGCATCGCTGTGCGAATTGATAGTACGATGTCTGTCAAAAACTGCAATACGATTTGAGGTGGGTACTACTTCATCTTCCGGCGACTCGTCTGCAATAGGACAATCCCCAGTCCGACGAACCAGACGATCTGGGTCAGCCCGAAGATTCCACCGCCGATCTCGCCCAGTGCTGGGATAGCTGAGAGGATCCCCGCCATACCGACGATGACACCGAAATAGTTCAGTGCCCGGTGAAGCATGCCTGCTCGTAACGCCGCTACACTTACGAGCAACGTCCAGATGCCGCCGACGACTTCGTTGCCGCCGCCCAGCCCTTCGACGACCGGATTGATCGCCAGCCAAGTAGTCGTCGCTTGGCTCGGATCAGTAGCGTAGAGGTCAACGATCGTAGCCGTCCCAATGTTCGCAATCATGCCGCTGGCGATCACAAGCCCGGCCCAGATCAGCCCGAACGCGGTTGCCGCCTGCATCAGCGACGGGGAACCGGACCTCAGACGGTCGTGGAGTGCCAGGACCAGAGCGATCAATACGATGCCGAACACCACGTAGATGAGCAGGGACACTGCGTATAGACTCGTCTGGTTCGCGACGAAGAGTTCCACCTGCTGTCGCGGAGCCGTGACGTTCGCATAGTCCAGTATGATCAAGAAATACGCGATTCCCGCGACGTAGATTGCTGCTTCGGTCAGAGCGGCGAGGCCACCGACCGTCTGCAGGTTCCATCGTCCCGGCTTGACCGATGGCTCGGTCCTCTCTATCGCCGTACTACTCGCTGACGCCATTGTTCATCACGAAATACGTTAATGCTCGCTGAAAGCATAACCTGAACAGTTCCTATTCCGAGGTCTCGTGGGTCGAGAACCCGATCTGCAACTACGCTCGAAGACGCACCCGACCGAGTCTACGTTGGGTCACGTCCCAAAGCCCTGGCAACCGCGGTGAGGACCCGAAGGATTGGGAGCTGGAGACGCCAGGGAACGCTCGCTAGCCGGACATCCTCCCGGTGTCGGTACAGCACTGCAGCGATGCTGAGTGGGTTCGGTCGACCGCCAGCGCCGAGTCCGTACAGTGTCCGGATCGCGGTCTCGAACTCGCCCGGTGGTCGGAGTGTCGTGCGAACGACCAGCTGTCTCTCGTCGTCGTTGCGGATGGTGTGGGGGTCGCCTTCGTCGAGGACGACCGATTCGCCGGGCAGCAACACCGTCTCCTCGCCGCGTACGGTGACGACGGCGCGTCCGTCGATCACCTCCGACCGTGCCTCCGACCGTGGATGGAGACGGGCCGGTCCACTGTCGATTCCGGGAGGGAGGATACCGTCCATCAGCAGATACGATCCCTGTTCATCGACGCCTCGCTTGAGGAAGGTGATACGGACCCCGGTCGACAGATCTTCGACAGTAACCGGATAGTCGTTTCCGCCGGTTTCAGTGTCGACTGGCCGGTACGGACGGTCGGTGCCACTCAGTGGGCGATTCATTCGGGTAAGGAGGGGGCCTGACAGAGTGGCTCTTTCGTACACAGCGTTCGACAGCCAGTCCCGAGAGCGGGGTCTCTCCCTACGAGAGCTCTGCTCATGCCCCGAATGAGGCGATCGCGGCGAGATAGAGTGTGAACGAGACGACCGCGGCCGTCGTCCGGACGTGGTTCCATTGCCTCCAGCGTGCCTGAACTGTGGCCCACTCGTCCGGTGGCGCCGTCGGAGACCAAGTGGCGATATGGTCGTTCATCGGGATATGGATTCGCGCAGTCACGAGGAAGGTTCCGACGAGGTAGACGATGACCCCTGCAAGGAACAGCTGTCCGGACAGCGTCGTCCAGTCTCCCAGGAGTACCACGAGAATCGCGCCACCGATCGGTACGACGACGGCTCCAAAGAACACGACGCCGAACACGACGTTTAGGACCTTCTCGTTGATTTCCTGCATTACTGTCGTGTACTCCGATGCCGAGAGCGTCCGTAGTGCCAGCACGACGCTCGCCGAGTAGGCAAAGAAAAACCCGGCCATGAGCCCACCGAGAACCGCCGAAACCACGAGCAAAAAGACGAGAGGCCGTCCCGACAGGACGCTCACGTCCACTTGAAGCGCTGCGAAGGATTTCATTTGTCTCCGGTACGCTGGCTGCTGGGCGTACCGGCGAAGCTATGGCTATCGCTACTCGGGCCTATCGTGCGGTCAACATCGGTCGTCTCTCGAGTACGACCGCTCCACACACCATTAGGATCAAATCCGGGCTTACTCGCAATGCGGTTTGTATTACTCATGGCTGGGCCGTTAGGGTTCTCTGTTGATTGATAGCGCGAATGCAGTTGGGCATCCAGTACACTACGCCTTCACAGTCGTCTCCTTCAGACCGGTTTGTTGGTTCCACTCGACGTCGACGAGGGTAGGCGTGGCGACCTTCTCCGCGTCCTTTCGGGCGACGACTTCGAACGTTCGATCAATCGCCTCGGGCGTGTACAGCGCCGCGACCATGAGACGGGCGACGTCCGCTCTCGGAATTGATCCAGTCATCTTCTCCGAGCCCTCCGCGACGAGGACGTCCCCTGTCGCTGGATCGTCGTTCATCCATCCGGGACGGAAAATCACGTACCCGAGTCCCGATTCGCGAAGTGCTCGTTCCGCATAGGCTTTTTCTTTGACTGCCCAGCGGAGCATGACCGACCGAGCCCAGAGCGGCATTCCCAGACGAGACGTACCAACGCCGATCGAACTCTGCAGGACAAAGGTGTGGACGCCTTCACGAGCGGCTGCTTCGACGAGGTTCACCACACCGTCCCCGTCGACCCTGCGGCTGGGTCGAGTGAGCCCAGTAGTCAGGCTCGACCCTGCAGCGCACAGGACTGCATCACAGCCTTCGAGCGCGTTCTGCACGTCCGTCGGGTTCAACAGGTCCCCGACGACGACCTCGTCAGCGCCGTCGGCCACCAGCGACTCGCGATTGTCTGCCGACCGAGTCATCGCTCGAACGTCGACTGGTCGACCGGCCAGCTCACTGAGAACCTCACGGCCAGTTCTGCCACTTGCTCCGGCGACAAGTACTTTCGATGGGGTTCGTTGCTCCATGTGTCACCTGCACCTGACGTGCGGCTGAGCAAAGAACCATTCAGTATCTCGAAGGAAAGCAACTATCTCAGCGGAAAGTACTCATCCCCGTTCCGCAGGTTCCTCTACCATACAGCGTCTATATCTCATCGTGGCGCGTTTCAACCGGTATGAGACCGACAGACGAGTTGGGTCCTCGTCACTCTCCGCCCGAATACCCGGGGGCACCCGCACGCATAGATTCGACTGCGGTGATAGAGGAGTATGCCTATCTACTCGAAGGAGTACCATCCATTGAGAGGGCACCGGAGCAACTCCATGGGACAGTCAGTACCCTCCTCAAACTGCTCGCCAGTGCACACGCGATGTCACTCCTGTATTATTTCTCACGCAAACAGCAACCGATTCGATTCACAGAACTGGCGCAGGCAACCAACGCCTCACCGAAAGTCCTCTCACAACGACTGAAGGAACTTGTTGAATCGGGGCTCGTAACTCGGCATTCGTACGATGAGAGCCCGCCTCGCGTCGAGTACGAACTGACAGCCATGGCAAGGGAACTTGCCCCCGCGTTCCAATTCCTCTACGCCTGGGCAGCACGCCACGATCGCGTCCTCTCGGACGTGGGATCCACCGAAAACGAGGCGACGCGTTCGGATCATCGCCGCGTCTGTCGGTGCCGGTGACTGGCACCTCATGCGCGGAACGCCGTTCCTCGTCCGGCTCATCTACGGCGGCTATCGCCGTCCGAAGTTCCCGACCCCAGGCGTCGACATCGCGGGTCGAATCGAAGCAGTCGGCCGGGACGTCACCGACTTCAAGCCGGGCGACGAGGTTCTCGCGGACCTCTCTGAACACGGGTTCGGTGGGTTTGTCGAGTACGTCTGCGTGCCGGCGACGGCACTCGTCTCGAAGCCGGCCACGGTCCCGTTCGAGGCCGCAGCGGCGGCCCCGACGTCGGCCGTCGCCGCCCTCCAGGCGCTCCGCGATGCCGGGGGGCTCCAAGCCGGCGAACACGTCCTGATCAATGGGGCGTCCGGCGGTGTGGGGACGTTCGCAGTGCAGATCGCAAAACACCTCGGAGCCGAAGTCACCGGGGTCTGTAGTACCGCGAAGATGGAACTGGTCCGCTCGATCGGCGCCGACCACGTCATCGATTACACCGAGACTGACGTCACCACTGCAGGAGTGGAGTACGACCTCATCCTCGATACGGCGGGCTCCCATTCGATGAGCGCCTACCGGCGTGCGCTCACCCCGACGGGACGGTACGTCATGGTGGGCGGGCCGACCGAGCGATTCCTGCGGGCGCTGATCCTCGGTCCAGTGCTCTCGATGCCTGGCAACCGAAAATTCGGAGGCTTCAATCTAACGGTCAATCGTGACGATTTGGCGTTCGTGACGGAGCTGCTTGAATCCGGTGACCTCACGCCCGTTATGGATAGACGATACGAACTGCGTGAAGTTCCCGAGGCTATCCGATACGTCGAGGACGGTCGCGCGAAGGGAACGGTCGTAATCACATCGGAAGAGACCATCTGAACTCCCCGATGAATCCGGTGTAGTCTCGACCCCCCGCGTGAACCCGCCTGTTGAGACTGCGCTCCCTGTGGATACGCCTGGATCTGCAAAGCGCGTCGTGGAAGCAGGAAGCCCTCCCCTCAAGGAGCGAACGGCGTCTGCCGTGAGCGGGTAGGGTAGTTCACTGTGTCGTACTGGGCTAGACCCAGTAACTCCGATAGTCACACGATTGTGCAGTATCCACGCGTTTCGAGGCCAGCGAAAGCAGTGTTGGTTATTTGTTCACTCAATTAATCACAACACAACTATGTGCGGGTAGTACGGACGGTAGCGTGGTGTGTAGCCCCAGATCTGGTCCCAACCTCTCTGTCGCTACACACCGGAAACCACCTATCAGGTGGTTTTCACGGGACCGGTGACGATCCGATGTCCGGTGACCCACCCGATCAGGCACGATCCACGGCCGTCGAGCAACTGAAGGCACTCGGCCTCAGTACCTACGCCGCCCGGACGTTCGTCGCGCTCGTCAGCCTCGGCGAAGGGACTGCTCGGGAGGTGAGTGACGTCGCCGACGTCCCCCGAACGCGGGTGTACGACGCGGTCGACGAACTCCGTGACCGCGGTCTCGTCGACGTGAAGCAGTCGAGTCCACAGCGGTTCTGGGCCATTTCGACGGAGACGACGGGTCGGCATTTCGAACAGGAGTACGACCACCGAGTGACCGCCCTGACGGGCGCGCTCGATCGGCTCGAAACCGCGGGCCGTACCACCGAACAGCGCGGCGTCTGGACGGTGACCGGCCGGGACGTCGTGACCGAGCGCGTGGTCGATTTCATCTCGACGGCTGACGACGAGGTCGTCTACATGACTGCCGAGGAGCTCCTAACCGAGGAGATCACGGCACACATCTCCCGTGCGAGCGACCGTGGGGTGTCGATCCGCCTCGCCGAGATGTCCCAGTCCGCCGAAGATCGGCTCGAACGGCGGGTCCCCGAGGCGCAACTGTTCGAGTCGCTGTGGGACTGGTCGGAGACGCCCGCCGGACGCCTCCTCATGGTCGACCAGGAGCAGACCCTCGTGAGCGTCCTCGTCGACGGGGACGGTGACCACCCGCCCGAACCGCGCGACGAAACCGCCATCTGGGGCACGGGCGAGATGAACAGCCTCGTCGTCGTGCTGAAAGCCCTGTTCACCTGGCAACTCGACGACGGTCGCGAGTAAAATCAGCGAGCAGTCACTCGGATACTCACAACAGTACCGTCCGGACACCGCTCGAAGGGTCGGCAACGGAACCCGTACTGGTCTCTTCCGCCGTTGTTTCCGCGGCCGCCGATCGGCCGATCACCGATCTGGCACCTCCGTGGAGAACGCTCCACGCAGGGGCACTCGATACGCCGCTCGACGGACGCCCTCAGTGAACGGGACGGAAGCATGGAACTCCACGCCCACGACGACCTCCTGGGGAAGGAGAACCGGAGACTCGACAGACGACGCCGACACCCGCGTCGGGACCCCGGATCCCCGACCGGTGCGGTTCGGAACGCGATCGGTTCCAGGGCCGGTCGCTCTCGCAGTCGACGCATCGCTCTCGACTTCCGGACCGGTATCCGCTCGTCCGACGGGGTCGGTGGTCGCCGCCCGCCGGGCCAAGCTACTTGCCCGCAGCGATCCAACGGACGGTATGGCGATCACGCTCTACGCGCTCGACGGCTGTCCGTACTGCGAGACGGTTCACGACGCCCTGTCGGCCAACGACGTCGAGTACGAGACGGTGTGGGTGGAGGCGCTGCACTCCGAACGGAACGAGGTCAAGCGGGTCAGCGGCCAGCGGGCGGTCCCCGTCCTCGTGGACGACGACCACGGCGTCACCATGGCCGAGAGCGACAACATCCTGCAGTACGTCGAGCGAACCCTCGCATGAAGATCTACACCGGCCGCGGCGACGAGGGCATGACCGACCTCCGGGACATGTCACGCGTCTCGAAGACGAGTCCCCGGATCGAGGCCTACGGCACCGTCGACGAGGCGAACGCGCTCCTCGGGACGATCCGGCCGACGGGCTACGACGACGTCGACGACCGCCTCGAACGGATCCAGAACCACCTCCACGTCGTGCAGGCGGACTTCGCCAACCCCGACCCGGACGACGACGACCCGGTCGTCCGCGAGGCCCACGTCGAGGAACTGGAGGGCTGGATCGACGAGGCCGACGAGGAACTCGACCCGCTGGAGTCGTTCGTCCTTCCCACGGGAAGCGAGGCCGGCGCCGCCCTCCATCACGCCCGGACGGTCGTCCGCCGGGCCGAGCGGCGGGCGGTCGACCTCGCCGGCACCGACCCCGTGAACGCCGAGGCCATCGCCTACCTGAACCGGCTCTCGGACGCCCTCTTCACGTTCGCTCGGCTGGTGAACCGTCGCGACGGCGTCCGCGAGGATCGGCCGACGTACTGAGCCCGCGGGCGATCACACCCCACAAAAGCTATATTTGTCGTTCCCGTTCGGTCATATATGAACAAGCACTTCGAAGACGCGCTGTACTACATCGGACGGGCCGGCGAACACGCGAAGGAGGGCGTGATGGAGGAACTCGACCCCCTCGAAGCCCGGTTCCGGGAGCTCACCGGCAAGGAGGAGGAGCCGGAGCCGTCCCGATTGGAGAAGCTGCAGGACGACCTGAAGAACCTGGAGGCGCGCGCCGAGGGCGAGACGAAGACGGCCATCCAGGACGCTCGCGAGCGCATCCGCCAGTACCGGTCGTCGGAGTAAGACAACCCTTAAGTCGGCGTCGGCAGTACCTCCGTGCTGCCGGGTTGGTGGTCTAGTCCGGTTATGACGGCTCCTTCACACGGAGCAGGCCGGCGGTTCGAATCCGCCCCAACCCATCCTCTTATACGACTTTTCGACGCATAGCACGAGCGCTTGAACGCCGACCTGTCAGTACTCCCGAGCGGTTCTGGAGGTGGTCGGCGTGAGCGAGGTCGTCGAACTCGACCCGCCGATCTGTGAATACTGTGGCGAGTTCATTCTCTCCGATGACCAGGAGTGCTCGGCGCAGACCGAGGGGAGGTGCCACCCATGAACGACGAGGTTGCCGCGGAGTGCTTCCGGTGTGGGGCTCCCGCGACCCAGTCGTTCGGTGGGGAATACCTCTGTTTGGATTGCACCGACGCCGTCGAGACGGCTGAGACCTCCTCAGAACCTACAGCGGCAGATAAATTCGGTAGTCCGCATTCGGAGTCCTACCCCGTCCCGAGCGTCGAGCAGGACACGTACCCTGACGACCTCCTTGATGTCCACCAGTGGCTCGCGTGGCTCCCCACCGAGGACGGGCGGAAGGTTCCCCGCGCGCCATACGTCCATCGTGACCACCCAGAGTGGTTCGTCGATTCGCAGGATCCTGGCGTGTGGAGCGACTTCAGTACGGTCAAACACGCCGCCGATTGGGACGGCTTCGGTGTCGCGTTCGTCATTCAAAACCCGAATAACGACGAGTACGGTCACGAGGGTGATCCATACGTCCTCATCGACTACGACGACGTCCGCGACCCCGAGACTGGAGCGATCCACCCCACCGTTGACAAACATGTCGATCGAGCCGACTCCTACGCCGATGTCTCGACGAGCGGGACGGGCGTCCACATCTTCTGTCGGGGCGAACTCCCCGAGGGCGTGAAAGTCGTCGAGGCCGCGCTTCCCCATGACGAGCGGTTCCCTGACGCGGAGATCGAGGTCTACGACTCTGCCCGCTACTCCGCGATGACTGGCACCCACCTTGCGGGAACACCCGACTACACGACGGACTGCCAGGCGTTCCTTGAGGAACTGGCCGAAGAGTTCGCGACGGTCGCCGAGGGCACGCCCGATGAACTCCTACAGGAGCCCGAGAAGAGCGCCGAGGAGATCGGCGACATCGAGACGACCGACGACTTCCAAGACGTTCTCGACGCGATCCAGCACACCGGACCGGGCGACATCCGGCTTCGGTCGACCGTCACCCACGAACGCGCCGACGGGACGAAGTCGATGGATCCGTCGTGGGCACAGTCGAAGTCGGGCACCCGCCTCGCCGAAGTCGGTGACGGATGGGTCTACCGGAAGGGCATGGTCGGCCTCGACGCCCTCCAAGTCGTCGCCCTTGAGGAGCGGATCATCTCCCGCGTCGACGAGTACCCCAGCGGTGAGGCGTTCTGGGACGCTGTCGACGCGCTACGGGAGCGGGGGGCGCATATCCCCGAGTACGAATCGAGTGAGTCGGCGAGTACCCCTCGCGTCGTCGAGTGTGTGCCGCCGGCTGACGACTTGGAGTCGGTCGATATTGACGTCGTTCGCGAGCAGCTCCGCGGCCCGATCTACGACGGCTTCGTTGAGCGCGACGACGCGCCGACCGTCTGCGCCCACGATCCCGGCGCCGGTAAGACGACGACGGCCAACCTCGCGGCCGACGATCGCGACCGCCCGCTCGCGTCCCTCTTCGACAAGCACGCGAAGGCCCACGAACACCGCGCCGACGGGATCACGCCCGACGTCGACCTCCACCTCCGTGGTGCCTCCCAGCCCCGTGAGGACGACTGCGCCCGCGCCACCTACGAGGGCGAAGTGTGCGACGAGCATGGCGACCCGTCGAACTGCCCACGGATGTGCCCGATCTACAACCTTCCCAAGGGACACGCCGACCGCGAGGAGTTCGAAGCCCTGGCGGCCGAGGTTGGGCCGGTCCGCGCCCATCTCATCCTCAAACCGCACGGGGGCGACGGGTGTGCTTGGACCCACCAATTCGCCGAACTCGAGGGCACCGACGCTGTTGTCGGTGTCCACGAGTACCAACAGCTCAAAACAGTCCGCAGTACTGGCGACGAGCCGCGGGACGTCCTCGTTGACGAAAGCCCGGGCGTGCTTGCCGACGACCGGCGGCTGACGGTCCGCGATCTCGTCCGACTCGCGAACACCCTCGAAGACTGGAACGGCCGCGACCGCGTTGGGGAGACGCTCCGGCGAGTCGGCCGCTTTGCTCGCGATGTTGCTGACGCGCTGGTGGCGGGCGAGGGGCTCGACGCGATCACGCCGCCAACTCCGGTGGTCGACAGCTCCGAGAGGCACGACGCTGCCGCCGGACACTACATTGAGTACGTCGAGGCGGATGAGGAGGACGGTCGAACGACCGAAGCGCTCGCGAGGGCACGGCGGGCGTTCCTCGATCACCACCTCGGTGCGATTCGAGACCCGGATCGGGAGTGGGACGGGACGCCGCTGGCCTTCGACGCGCTGCTCGCCGCCGCGGCGGCCGCCGGCCTCGACGAGGACCTCGTCCGGACGGTTGCCGGGCGTCCGCTTGACCTCGACCGCTGTCCGGTGTGTACCTCGGAACTGGAGTTCGGCGGTGGCGGACGGCACTGCCCCGAGTGCGCCTGGAGCGAACAGGAGCGCACCCTCACGGGCGGTAACCCCACGCTGGCGCGGATTCTGGCTTGGATCGACGCCGAGCCGCGTGACCCGGCCGAGGAGCCGGCCCTCGTCCGCCGCCGGCTCCCGCGAGTCGACGAGCTACCAACTGACCCGCTCGTACTTGACGCGACGGCGACCCCTGAGCGGATCGCCGCGCTCTACGGCGCTGACCAGGACGACATCCACATCGCCGGCGCCGAGCAGTATTCTCTGCCCGGTGCCCACGTCACGCAGATCCTCGACGGACAGTACCACGCTTCGACGCTCCGGAAGGCTGTCGACGAGGATCGGTCGACTGCTCGGCATGTGCAGTCCTGCCTCGACCGCGCAGAGGTCGTCTACGACCACCCGCTCGTCGTCGGCCGCCAAGACGTGTTGGAGCTGCTTGATCTTCCGGATAATGCTCGGTCCATCCACTTTCATGCCGCCCGTGGTCTGAACTTCGAGGAGTGCGACGCCGTCATCGTCGTCGGTGCGCCCCACCCTAATATTGAGGATCTCCGCCGCAAGGCTGAACTCCTCGCGCAGGGGCGTGACGACCTGCGCGTTGGGGGCGTTGAGTACTCCACGCGTGAGGACTGTCGGAATCCGCCTATCTACCGAAAACTCCGGTACACCGACGACGAGGGGCGTGGGCGGGCCGTCGCGACCAAGCACTACACAGGCCTCGTCGGTGCGCTGTTCCGCGAGGCTCGGGAGAAGGAGCTTGAACAGGTGGTCCACCGGGTGCGGCCGCTGCTCGCTGATCCCGACAATCCCGTCCATGTCGAACTCCTCACGAACGTCCCGACATCGCTCCCAATCGATGAGGTGAGTACGCTTGAGGAGCTTGCCGAGACGCCGGCCGCGATGCTGCCGGTGACCGACGGGGCGCTCGACCTCGCCGGGACGCTCGCGAACATCGCCGCCGGTGAGGGACCCGACGGCTTCCGCGCCGCCGCGCTCGTCGAACGAGACGGCGACGGCGTCCGGTTCCGGATCCGGGAGGTCCACCGGGTCGCTCGCGTCACCGGGCACGACGTGTGTGAGCGGACGGTCCGGCGCTGGATCGAGGACCTGGAGGAGCTCGGACTCGTCGACGCCGGCGACTACGCACCCCGCGAAGGCGTGCCCTATTCAGCCGACGGCGCCACTTTGACACGGGCGTTAGAGGTTCTAACGAATAACGCCGATGTCGAAGTGGCGGTAAAGCGCCGCTTGGCGGCTCTCGCAACCGAAATCGACTCGGCGGCCGAGTGGTTACGCCGCGCGAGTGAACTCGTTGACCTTCGTGCCGATGTTGACCAAGCGTTTTCCGCTCCAAATGGGGGTGATCGGCCGCCTGACGACGGCGACTAATCCGATCTTGGCGACTCTGTGAACTGCCTCTGATAGCGGCGCGAATAAGCAAACGATCCGCTATAGCGACTTCCGTAGTATCCCGTGTTGACAAGGTCGTCCTTACTAACGTGAGACTTCCCTACAACACTCGGCCAAATATTTAATTTGGATGACTATCACGGTTCCTACATGCTTGGAGTGAAGAGACACAAATAATGTCTGTGAAAAAACATTTGATGCGAGATGAAGAGGTACGAGAGTACTGCATGACAGATTACTGGGCGTGGGTGTGTACTGACCGACGGGTACTAAAATACAAAACAGGTTCGAGCGGTAGTGAACAGCTCCACGACGTCTCGTTTGATGAAATATCGGCCATTAGTCTGGTTAACACCGGACGTAACGACAAAATCGGGGGATATGGTGGCTTTGCGATAGTGCTCAGTGTCCTCATATTGTTGCCTTTCGGAGGACCAGAAACCTTTGCAGTCAGCTTAATTCTCCTTGCGATCGGCGGATATCTGATTTACAGATGGATGAACTCTGAGAAGTCGTACTTTCAGTTCAGAGGATCTGGCCTGATTCAAACCGAGGAAGATCGGTGGCGGATTGACGAGACCGCAGCCGAGAATCCTGCTGAGATACGAGAGTTCGTAAAAACGGTTCGCGAACAGTTTTAATATAGTCTCTCTACCGACTTCACATCGATCAGCCCAGCATAGAGTCAGGGCGTTATCTCTACCTTCTACGACTCCTTAGGAAGATCATCTATTCGATTCTATGGCTTAGAAATTCCACTCAATGACTTCCAAATTTTATCCAATAGCTTCCAAACCTTATTCAACAATAGCACTTTTTTGTTTGTGGTATATACAATCTGTCGATGACAGAGAATACTACCGATCCCGTCGAGGGACTCAAAGAAAACGCACTCTCGTCATATGGGGCGAATCGACTTGATGCGATTGAAACGCTGGCAACCTTTGGGAAAGATGCGATTCCGGCACTGGTCGAAATCGCAAATCAGTCCTCAAACGAAGAACCGCAACAACTCGCGCGCGAAAAAATTCGAGAAATAAACAACGGTGAGATAGACCGTGACTGACCACACTTCTCGGCCAGTAATGGAGGCCACTGTCGTCGTCAATCACGATGAGGTAGTTGATGAGCGAGAGTCACACACGCCTCAAGATATCAAACAGGGGTATAGATCGTGGATTCGAGAACCCATTATGGGTGCTAAGGGACGGTCGCACATCACGTTCCAAGATGTCACCTTTGCACAGCAACTTGAACGGAAACCTGTCCCAAAAGTTCGCATCGCACTGTTAAACAATAATGACCCTCACCCATTACTCTCGGGAGCACGACTGAAGACATGTCGGCCCGCAGATCCGAATGAACGAACTCCACCGCCATCGCCAACGGTGTACGGTTACCGCGTAAGCTATCCTTGGAACGGCTCTCAAGATCCAGAGGAACATGCGCGAGCGATGCTTCGGGCAGATCTCAATCAACAGCACGTCCGGTACGATGTTCGAGATATTTCATCTGATAGTGATGTGGTCTCGGTCAAGGTCGGTATCCCTTCGTCTGATACGGGAAATCTGACCGCACCCCAACGGCTGTTCCCGACGGCAGAGGAGATTAGATACCTTGATGAAGACGCGATTGAGGAGGAAGATTACCAGTGGTAACGATCAAGGGTATGCATCACACTGGGGCTTCTATGATTCTGGGGGAAACTGGCAGTCCTGGCCGGGCGACGGGATCTGCGCAGTGTATTGAGGCTGATCGACCACGGGGAGAGCAACTCCGTAGTGATCATCTTAGCGGTGTCAAAGATGTTCAGACGGGCGATATCGTTGTAATGCCAGACCTACTGCCAGCCATGTGTGAGTTGGTGGATGACGCCGATGGATTTGTCGTCTATGATGAAGAGAGACTAACGGGTCGTGGACCGACGTACGCACGACAGTTAGGGATTCCAGCCATCATTAATTGCCCTCAGATTCGTTCTATTGTTGAGACTGGCGATCAGATTACGGTTGATTCCAACGCTCAGTGGATACTTCGACATAGGTCATCGGATCTCTCCCAGCAAAGAAACCAGTCATGAGTTTGGACGACACTGATCGACAGATACTGAAAGCCGTCGCGAGAGAACAAGTGAAAAAAGAGCCCTTTGAGCGCGATATTGATGGAATCCTGTATCAGGATATCAACGATGAATTCGTAAATGAAGATTTCAACGGACTCAATCCCGATGTGAGACTTGGCTGGCGATTGTGGCGTCTATACGATCAAGGCTACCTGAAGAGAGTGTACAAAGCAAGCAATAATCCGCACCGATACCGCCTCTCAGATCAAGGACGCAACGCAGATCTAATGAAGTCGTTATCGCAAGTTTGACTCGCGTCGTGTCGACAGAAAAGATAGAGATGTCACTAACACCCATCTACGTCGAAACGGCTGGGGATAACAGATGAATGAGACTCAGACTATCGGTGTCCTCTGATATCATCTCAACACTAACGCTTGAAAGGATACTGGAGGACATGCCGGATGCGGATGTGTGTTCACCTTGGGGTGTCGTCTGTTGAAGGCGCCGACGAATGCTGATATGCGGTCTATAGTTCAGCAAGGCAGTGCGAGATACAGCGCGCAAAATCCAGCAACGCTTGAATAGCGAGAAGTGAGCGGTGACGAATCGGAAGGTTAGAGAGGCTTTGTTCGTTCAGAAACTAAGTATGTATCCTCCTCTGAATCCCAGATCACTCGGAACTGTCGATTGTCTTCAGTAGTCCATAGCATGTATTCACTTCGTGTTGTTCCATTCCAATCCCCTGCTCGTAAGGAGTTGATGGAACTCACATTCTTCCAGACTTCCAAGAGTTGGTATAGCTCGTCCGATGTGGGCGGCGGTATCGGTAACGCGTCTGGAAGGTCATCCGGTGCCTTTCGTGTTGGAATTGGAGGTTCCTCGGTCATATCTCGTCGGGCCTTTCTATTGTTCTGTGAGAGTTGTTGCGACCTCGGATGCCACGTCACTAAGCGGTCTTTCCCAGAGATTCTCTACAAGATCGTAGGGCTGTTCAGGCCTCCAATCTCTTGATCCCTCCACAAATGACATAAGTTCTTCGTAGCTCAGATTGCACAGTAGTGTCTGTGCCGCTACCCCATCCATCAGGTCAAGAAACCACTCCTTCTCGTCTTCTTCAGCATGGCTTGTTTGACGGCCAGTATCATTCTCAATCGGATCTGGAATCATTTGGAAGCCTGATTCGTCACAGGTAATGAGCCCATGAGCAGAACTCGTCTTGTTTGAGTGATGGGGTATGACGCCATAAGCGACATCGTAGAATCGGCTTCGAATGTATTTGTTTACTTGATCAAGATCGCCCGGGGAGCGATCCGACCCCTTCACTTCAGCAACGAGTGTCTTTGTGTCAACTACTGATTGACTTTCGGGTCTTTCGTGCAAATCCGAATGATTCTGAGTGCTCAAAAACGCCAATTCCTGTAGTGTCGCTCCATTCCGGATAAGCCCCTCATTACGCAGTGTCTGGAGAAACGGCGATTTCCAGGCGACGATATCTGGAGTACCACGCACTGTCCAAGGACTATCAGACGGGACAGTTCCTGTGTGAATCGGATATTGATGTTCGCTCGCAACAAGCCATCCTTCGCGTGCCAAGTAGTACGATGTCAAACGATGAAAGAGTGGTTCTCCCACCTTGTCATAGAGCGGGATGATGAGTCGTTGTTCTGCGGATATATTTCGTTCAGAGAGTTCTTCCACCCTCTTTCCGGTATATTCTCCCGAAACGAATGATACCACGATTGGTTCATCCGGCGTAGCTTTGTAAGTCGAAAGTTGGTGTTGCCGAGGCGAAAGCCACGGAATTACTGGTTTCTTATCGATTTCGGCCAGTTCAAGCACCGGATTGAAAAGAGCAGGTGAGTTTGAGATATTGGTTGTACTCTTGTCGCTGATCGGGTACAGATACGCAACAATGCCAGGCCGAGTAAGTTCAAGATGGACCGGACCCGAATTAACAACTTCCAATCCAGGTGTACAATCGGCAAGATCCCGACACATCCCAACCGCAGTTTCTATATTATCCATTACCGACAGATCATCCTCAACAAATAAATATCCCCGTCTGAAGTTTCTGATACCCACGTAGGATGCGCCTCATGTGGATAAAATATACTTCCTTGGCTAATGTCTGTCAGGTATATCCTATAGGTCGACTTTGTCGAACGCCTCGTTAATCACGCGCTCGGTAGGTGTATTTAGATACGGTTCAATAGCTTGAAACGAATTCCACCCACCAACATCCATCACCACGCGGGGATTCATGTCCTCGTCGACGAGAAGTCGCTGGGCGAAGTGGCGGCGGAGATCGTGACTCGATACTTTTTTCCAGTCATCGTTACCGTACTCCTCGGCCGCCGCCTCGGCGGTTCGTTTCACCACTGCCCGAACACCCCGCGTCGAGAGCTTGATATACGGGTCGTCGTCGTTGAGGTCTTCGTCGCGAGCGTACGAATGGAGCCGACGCTCCAGCGATTCAGGGAGGTACGCGTCGCGGGGTTTTCCTTCGCCGTGTTTCGTATCCTTCCCCTCCGGGATGTGGATCCGATAGTGGTGCCCGTCGCTCGTCCGTTTCACGCCGCTGGGAGTCGCTTGCGGTATCTCAAACGCGCGGAGGCCGACTCGCGCCCCGAGGTCGATTATCAACTCGTCCCGGCGAGATGCGGCGACACGGCGGAGGCGATTGACGTCGTCGACGGTGAGCCACACCTTCGACTGTTTTTCTTCCTCTATTCGCATGACGCTTTATGCTAACAAGGTCTCGCGTTTAGTCCTTATTATGATATATTCTTGAGCTTCGAGACGCCCGTATTCGACGCTTTCAGTCAACTCGGTGGTGTGATAGTGACGCTTTGAGTGATAAAGCGTCATTCAGTACCGATCACTGATATTTAAAACAATCTACGGACATCTGTGACATCAATGTCGTGCGAGCCTTCTTATCCTCTTCTTGCCTTTCAGTCGCGGCGATCATCCAACAAGTTGGGTGCTAAAAATGCAAAGAGGACAAGATGAACCTGAGCAGCAATTAGATCGTTAGAGAGTTGCCCTGTATTCGGAGCCATTCGCGGCGATCCTCGTAATCCGGGATGAGAGCACCAACCGTATTCCAGAACGCGCCGGAGTGCTCATTGTGTACTGAATGGGCCAACTCATGGACGATGACGTAATCTTGGATTCGAACAGGTGCACGAATCAACCGCCAATTGAGACGAACCGTTCCGTCTTCATACTCACCCCATCGACCGTCGATCTCTCCGACCCATACGGGCACGTCGTCGAGCCCCAATCGCGAGTCGAACCGTGACACTCGGGTCGGGAGTTCCTCCTCCGCCCGTTCGATAAACCAGTCAACCACTGCTTGGTGCTTTCGGCGAACGCTCACATCATCCACGCCTCCATCGAAGCGGTGGACACGAAGGGTGAACGTTTGCTCGTCGAACGACAATGTCGGTTCGGGAACATCCGCCTCGACGACCTCCAACGGGTACTGTCGTCCCCGGTACTGGAGTTTCTCACCGGTCATGTACTCCTTCGGATACGGCGGCCCTTCCTGCTCTTTCAGCCCGTAGAGCTTCTCAAGGAGCCACTCCTGGCGAGACTCAAGTACCACCTCCACATCCTCTGTCGTCGCAGTCATGGGGGCCGTTACGGTCAGCTCCAGAGACTTGTCGATCGACAACTCCATCGTCTCCCGGTTTTCCGACCAGTCGATCGTATAGGGAACGACCGTCTGACCGATATGATACCGGCGCTGGAGGCGTTCACTCATTGGTAATGATTCCGTGCGAGTTCGATGACCCGGTTAGTCAGCTCCCGGCGCTCGTCACCCGAGATGTCGATTTCAGACCGATACAACTCCCCCGTCACTTCCTTCCGCATCCGGTTCTGTAGCTGTGTCTTCTCCTTCCATTCGACCTTCGTCACGAACTCCTCAACGGTTCCAACCAGATTAGCCGTAAGCTCGATGAGGTCTTCCTCGTCAGCCTCGTGCTCGCTCAGCACGTCTTCGATAGCGTGGTAGAACGAGAGATCCGTCTCGTCACGGAGTCCTTTGTTCCGCGCCTGCTTGTCGCGAGAGCGAATCTCATCCATCAGTGCCCGAAGCTCCTCGATAGTCTCGCGCTCGTCGTAACGCCCCTCCCGGTACTTTTCGATGAGTTCCTCGAGCCGGTCTCTGAGAGAGCCGTACTGTACCGGGTCCTCGTCGAACCGAACGTTGATTTCGTGCTTGATCGCATTCTGCATCTCACTCGCCCGGGCTTCGTCGCTCTCTAAGCCTTCAAGTTTCGCGTCGTATTCCACCTCGTCCATGATCGAAACGGGTTCATCGTTCAGCACCTCGATACCCCGTGAGGTGATGTGATCCTGAATCAACTTGCGGACCTTCGCTCCAGCGCCTTCGAGGTTCATCGTCTCATCGCGGTACCGCTCCTTCGCCTTCCCGTAGATCGTACTGATCCGATCAAGGTCCTCTCGATAGGGGTTCGCCATCGGGTCTGGAAGGACGATGTCCATCAGTTTCGAGAACCGCTTAAACGCGTTCTTGAACTCGATCCGGCGGTCGTCTGGTTCGAGCGACTGGACACACTGCTCGACGTCGTCGAGATCGTCGAAGAACGAGATCGCCTTGCTGTGGGCCGCCTCAAGATCGGGCTGTTTGTCCTCGACCGGGACCATCGCTCGCTCCACGTCCTTGGAGCTGAACATCGCGAGCGCCTCTTTCAACTCGTCCGAGACGCCGTAGTAGTCGATGATGAGCCCGTGGGTCTTCTCCTCGAATGGCCGGTTCACGCGCGCAATCGCCTGTAGTAGGCTGTGCTCTCGCAGAGGCTTGTCGAGATACATCACCTGAGCCACCGGCGCGTCGAACCCGGTCAGGAGCATATCACAGACGATGAGCAGTTCTACCTCGCCGTTCGGATCGACGAACGACTCCTTGTACTGACTCTTCTCGGAGTCGCTGGGCGTCCACTGCTTGATGTGCTCTGGGTCGTTGTGACCCTCGGAGACGATGACTCGCGACTCCGGGCCGTTCAAATCGTCGAGGGTCTCCTTGTACCGGATCGCCGCCTCCTTGCTCGTTGTGACGACCATGCCCTTGAACGGCTCGGGCACATCGTTCTCGAAGTGCTCGATGATGTCCAGCGCGACCCGGTCGATTCGAGGCTGGGCTTCAGCGAGGTCCTGTGTGCGAGCGTATCGCTTCTGTATCTCCGCCTTCTCCTCGTCCGTCTTGTCCGAGAAGATGCGATCGAACAGGCGGTCGAGCGTCTCACCTTCGAGGTGGATATCTGCGAGACGACCCTGATACAGGATCTCGACCGTCGCGCCGTCTTCCAGCGACTGGTCGATGGTGTACGTGTCGATGTAGTTCCCGAACGTCCGACGGGTGTTGCGCTCGTCTTTCTCGATGGGCGTCCCGGTGAATCCGACGTAGAAGGCGTTCGGGAGCGCCGTCCGCATGTTGTTCGCGAGTTCCTTGTCCTGCGTCCGGTGGGCCTCGTCGGCCATCACGTAGATGTTCTCGTTGCGAGAGAGTACCGGAAACTCCTCTTCGTCGTCCGTGGTCTGGAACTTGTGAATCAGCGTCGTGATCGTCTCACCCGCGTCGTAGGAGAGTCGGTCGCGGAGGTCCTCGATGCTCTCGGCTTTCTTCGGATTCGGGAAGCCACAGCGTTCGAACGTTGCGTGAATCTGGTCGTTGAGCGCCCGGCGATCCGTGACTAACAGAAGTGTCGGATCGTCCTCATTCCGGCGCAGCTTCAGAGCGAGGAAGAGCATCGTGAGCGACTTCCCCGAGCCCTGAGTGTGCCAGACGACACCGCCCTGTGCCTCGTGACGACCTCGCTTGTCTATCCGTTCGAGTGCCTTCCGAACCGCCCGGTACTGCTGGTATCGGGCGACCATCTTGATCGCGCCACTCTGCCGGTTCTCGAACACTGTGTAGTGTCGTAACTGGTCGAGCAGGCGCTCGGGCTCGAACAGCGCGTACAGCATCCGGTACTGATCCGGGAGATAGCCATCGAGATCGAACAGCTCGATGAGTTCGTCGTCTTCCAGTGGGTAGGCGTCACGCCAGGGCTTGTACTGGTCCTTCGGCGTTCCGTACGTTCCCATGACCGCGCCTTCCATCCAGGCGGCCACCGAGAACTGGTTGTACCGGAACAGCTCCTCAGCACCCTCTGACTCACCGTCGCGTTCGTTCTGGTAGCGAGTGAGCTGATCGAGCGCCTCTGCACGCGGCTCGGGGATCTGAGGGCTCTTACATTCGACGACACCCAGCGGGATGCCGTTGACGAACAACACGATGTCGGGCTTGACGACCTCGACCGGCCCCGCGACCCGAAACTGGTTGAGTGCGAAGAAGTCGTTGTTCTCGGGATTCTCGTAGTCGATATACTGGACCGTTTGGTGTTGCTTGCCGTGACCGCGATCCTGCTCGACGGAGATGTGTCGAACGAGCTTTTCGTGGATCTGCTCGTTCTCGTTCATCGTGCTGGTCCCTGCGACCTGCGTGATCTCGCGGACAGCCTTGTTCAGATTGTTCTCGTTGAGCCAGGGATTCAGGCGTTTGATAGCGTTGCGTAGCCGTGGTTCGAGTACAGCCGAGGACTCGGTCTCGCGGGGATCAACCCAGGTGGACTGTTGCTGATCGACGACCTCCCAGCCAAGTTGCTGGAGCACGTTGAGGGCAGGGCGCTCAGACTCGGCGTACTCATTTGTCATTAGTGAATACTGGATTTCCTTCTACGAGCTGGCCTCTTACTCCTTTTTTGAGCGAATCGATTTCGTCACTGAACATCCATTCCTTCTCCATCTTTGAGTCTATCGAATCAAATAGATTTGATATTTCTACCTGCTCAGAATAACTTGGTATTGGTATTTTTATCTGCTTGACTATTTTTAGATTGATTCCCGGTCGGCCTGAATTGTTACTCAGCGAGGTGATCTGTGATTTAACCAAATCCGAGGCATCAATCACCTCCGCGATGTAATTCGGGGAATACTCTGATTGGTCTACTCGCAGTCTAGCTAAATGGTTGTTGATGATTCCGTCTTCAGCATCATCCGGTAATACCGCAGCCCTACCAATCGAACCTTCCGTTGTAACTAAAATATCACCCGGATGGGTAGAGACCGACCCGAGATCCTGATACTCTGATTCAGGTATATAATCCTCTCTGATGTCAAAATCTCTGTTTATGATATTTTCTTGGACGTATATTTTATAACCACTATCTGTACGGACCTCTTTCTTTATTTTCCCGCCAGGTGGCCCGCCTCTTAAGCCATTCTTGCCCTCTAGCGTGACTTCTTCTAAAGATTTCACTTCCCATTTTTTTGGAATAGTTCGCTGAACTGGTCCAAATCTAACTTCTTTTGCCTGGTGATTTTCTAAGCCTCTTCTAAGCACCTTATTTATTGCACCGCGCTTCAGTTGTCGAGTTTCTTCTTTAATATTGCTCGTCTGTGAGGAGATGTTGTTGAGGAGATCGAGAAAATCGGCGATTTGGGTTTGTACATCGAGAGGAGGAGTGGGAATTTCAAATATTTCCATAAAGTCTTTAGGCACGTGCAAAATGGTCGTACCTTCCGACAAAGCTGCTATTTGCTCACGGTGCTCATAGAGATAATAATAAGCAAACCGTGGGTCAACTTTGTCTTCATCGAAACGTAACGCCGCCATTGTTGATCCCAGTATGCCATTGAACCCTTTGAGAACTTTCCCAACGCTCCCGTCCCAAACCAATAGAACATCGGATTCATAACAGCGCTTCCCACTTTCGGGGTCAGCATATGAATTTATTTCACCTTCAAACGCCTCCGCTGTTATATATGGCTCTAACCCATCCGCCGGTTCTTCTGTAACTTCTTCGGGTTTTGTTCCCTTGATTTTTGTAGCGATATTATTTAACCTCGTCTTAGTCCATTCACCCTCTAATTCGACTCTATTTCCGATTTCTTGGATTTTCATCTATTTAACCTCTCAAGAGATTCATACATCTCCTCAGTAGCTGCGATTCGATCTTCCTCAATTTGTTTCAGATTCTGTAATTTTTCATGTATATCGATCTCTTCCGAGGGTGTTGTAGTATCGACGTATCTGGAAATATTCAAATTCCAATTGTTTTCTTCTATCTCAGAAATATCAACAAAACGACTGTGGTGCTCTTCTTCCCTACCAGACATATACGTCTCCGCAAGATATTCGACCCCCTCTTCAGTGAGCACGTTCTGAGTTGATTCGTCGTCATATATCTGGATGCCAGAAGTTTGTAGATGTTTCTGCTCTCCAAAAATGAATTGTACCTTGCCTTGGCGACTTTCTGGTTTGTCTTTGTTGAATATCAATACACACCCAGGAGAATTTGTATTATAGAATAATTTCTCAGGAAGTGTGATGACTGATTCCAAGAGATCATCCTCAATCAATGGCTTGCGAATTTTCCACTCCGATCGCGATCTGAATAGCGCCCCATTGTCCATCACGACGCCCGCTTTTCCAGTCTCGTTGAGCGAGGCGATCATGAGCTGAATCCACGCCCAGTCGCCGCGGTTCGACGGCGGGAGCCCGTACGGGAAGCGGTTGTACGGCTCGTTGTCCTGCACCCAGTCCTTGTTCCACTCCTTCTGATTCCACATCGGGTTCGCGATGACCCGGTCGAACACCTCCAGCTCGTCGTGCTTGGTGACGCGCTTGGGGTCGGTGATAGTGTCGCCCTTCTCGATCTTGGCGTCGTAGAGCTCGTGGAGCAGGACGTTCATCTGGCCGATGGCCCACGTATTCAGGTTCTTCTCCTGGCCGTACAGCGAGATGTCCGTCATGTCGCCACCCTGCTCACGGATGTGCTCAGCGGAGTAGATGAGCATCCCGCCGGAGCCACAGCAAGGGTCGTACACACGATGGCCCGGCTCCGGATTCACGCACTTGACGATCAGCCGGACGACTTCACGCGGCGTATAGAACTCGCCGCCCTTCTTGCCGGCGTCGTCCGCGAACTCGCGGATGAGGTATTCGTAGGCCCGCCCGAAAATGTCGGGATCTTCGAGATCCTCGTTCCGGTAGCGATGCTTCGAGAAGTGTGAGACGAGATCCGAGAGCAGTGAGTCGGGTAGGCGCTCCTTGTCGTTGAAGTCGACTGTGGTGAGCACGCGGTCCGCGATGGCGTCGTTCTCGTCTTCGACCGCCGCAAGTGCCTTGTTCAGTGCCGCGCCAACGTCGGTCTCTTGAGCCTTGATGTGATCCCATCGAGCACGCTCCGGGATCCAGAACTCCTCGTGGAGGTCTCGATCATCTCTGGCCGTCTTGACCGGTATTCCGAGCTCCTCGGCGACTTCCTCGGTCTCCTCCTCGAAGCGGTCGTTGGCCCGCTTGAGGAACAGCAGTCCGAAGATGTAGTTCTTGTAGTCGGCCGAGTCGATGCTTCCACGGAGTTTGTCTGCGGCCGCCCACAGATGGTTTTCGAGCGTATCGAGAGTGAGTATATCAGATTCTGTTCCAGGCAGGGTGGCCTGGTCGCTATTAGACATATTCCAGCAGATACGCGCCGGCGTAATAACAGCAACGTCGCAGTAATCGAACCCGCACAGCAGTCGGTCGGTTTTCTCTGGGGACGATCTATAAGCACACGATAGCCTGAATCCGGCCGGTAACTGATATAATCGCATGAGGGAGTTTTGCCGAATACCTGATGAACTTACTGAGGTAGATCTTCCAGTCCCCCCGGTCTTGATCAGATTGGGTTTATTCGGCCTTATCAAAAGAGGATTTTCTACCACTAATTAGTCCACTGCAGGTACAATCGACCGACATCTGTTACGTAGACGTGCTTGGTTCGTCCTTCTATATTTGATTCGACAAGCCCCTTCTCTTGTAACTGGTTGATATGGTAGCTAATCTTCTGAGAGGATTCTCCGAGTTCTTCTCCTATTTCACGGAGAATCACGCCTTTCCGTCCCTCTTCGTCCCATCTACCGAGTGTTTGAAGAACGTCGAGCTGAAGTCCTTCAATCTCGAATGTTAGCGGTTGGGTGGGTGAGGGTAGCTTCATGACCAAATCGTCGACCGACTCCTCCCCGGTCTGTGGCTCCAGGACATAGTATGGAGTAGCTCCGATGAAGAAGGCCGAAGCCGTAGCCGCTCCAGCCATTAGATTCGTACCGCCCGTAATATTGACGTAGATTTCTTGATCCGGATTTTCTCTGGCAACACTCACAACCGTGTCGACGACATCTCGTAGATCGAAAGCATCTACGAGGTTTATCTCGACAGTGTACCCGAACTCTGTGAGTTCTTCGGCCAGTTCATTACCGACCGACCGGAATTTCTCGCTGGTCAAGAGATTGATTTTATCAGCTGATCCATAGGCTTGCAGCCCTCGTTTAATATGGACGGTTGTTTGCCCATGTGGAACGATATGCAAACTCATTATATATCGCTCTCGACGAATTTTTTAACCCTGTTGTTGTTTTCGATGTCTGGCGTGAGGCTGGAGAACGGTTCGTCGTCATGATTGTACTCTTGTTTAGCTTTCAGGATGACTACGTCTCCTTCTGACGGGAAGTACTCGACGTGCTGCGGCTCCATCCGGATGCTCTGTCCCGCCTCACCTTCTTGGAACGAAGTGATGTAACTAACCCGCCCTTCCACGTGGTCTACAAATCCAATATGGAAGTTGTGACCCTCGTTGAGGAGACGACGGCGATCTTCGTATGTTTCATCATCCAGTTCCAGAATCCGTCCCCAAGTCCGGATTACACCTTCGAGTGCGTTCCAGATGAGAAGAAGCGAACTCAGGAGTACAGGATCGGCCTGCTGGTCGGGTGACGGAAGTTCCTTCGGATGAGCGATCTGGTCTTCCCGGTACTCGTTCAGGTTCTCCAGGGCGAATGTGTATGAAATATCCACCTCCTCGTTGAGGAGTACCGTTGAGTACGTCTTGAACCAGCGGTAAGCATTTACCACGTTGTCCTCATTTCGGATTTCCCCACCGACTTCCCGCTGCAGCCTGTCACGATATCCTTGTTCATCGGCGAGACCAAGGAAGACGTATCGCAGGTAGTTGTACAGCTGTGCTGTATTAAACCGATCCTGGAACGTATCCCGCGTAGACTGTTTAACCCAGCCAAAGTACTCGTCAATCTTCTGGTAGACGTCGTCGTCGCTATCGACGTCTATCCGAGGTTCGATGATGTCTGCCAGCAGGTCGAAGCATTTGTCGATCTGCTCTTCGATCATCTCCTCGTTAGTGGGCGGAGCAGAAGACTGGCTCATATCTATTCACCTCCGAAGAGGCCTTCGACATCGTCCTGGAGCTGCGCCTGTTCCTGTTCCAAGTCAGCGATCTTCTCCAAGCGCTTCCGGATGGCCTCTGCCATCTCCTGAATTTCTTTCTTGCAGAACTCTGGTACCAGCAGTTCCCGCAGCCGTCGGATCGGGATATGCTGTATTGTCGCTCCGCCCTGCATCGATTCTAACTGGTTTTTAGCCAGGTCAGTATCCAGGAAGTGGGCGTACACCAGTGCCTCTTCTTCGGTACGGAAGCGGACGACAGCCCACATCGAGCTTGGGGCTATTTCCCTCTCGGGATGGTGGACGTGGATCTTTGCCCCGGTGACAGAAACTAGGACGTCCGTTTTGTCCGCTCTGACGATATTCCCGTCGACGTTGAGGAACTCAGAGTATTGTTCCTGCTGAATATCTCGGATATTGACGTACGGAAGCCGGCTTTTACCTTCTTCCTCGAAGACCTGATCCGGCTTCTTGGTGCCGCCCCGGATTTCCTCAGCAATATCCTGAATCTCCCGCACTTCGGCGTACTGCTTTTGCAGCTCACGGCTGGTCTTGTCCATCTGGATGATTTCACTGGGAAGATAGGATCTGCCCTCCAGTCTACCAAGCTCCAGCGTATCGGCCTTGCCGAGCCGGATGTCATCTACGACCTCCGGGACTTTCTGCTCCGGATCTTCGTCACTGTCGACAATAGCGTAGGAGATCTCGTCGCTCGGTGAAGACGGCTCGTTTGCTATTTGCAGTATTACCGTAGAGATACCAGTATGGTCATAGATCGGGGGCTGGATCTCGATCAGAGATTCTATGGTGTACTCTGAGCGGAGTGTCTCTCGAAAGTCGGAAGATCTGCTCTTATACAATTTCCCAACCGGCAGTATAACTGTTAGACTGCCGCCAGGCTTGAGCCGTTCCAGTGAGTCCAGAACGAATTTTTCGTCACCGTTCCGGGCCGGTGTTCCCTCCGGCTTCTCGTATTGTAGGTTGAACGGAGGGTCGATGAAGACTTGGTCGAACTCCGCTGGCAAGCTGTGATCTACCTGTGAGAGTTTCAGGTAGTCGCCCATCGAGTAGGAGACATTAGTGCCGAACAATTCGTTGAGGAAGACGGCGCTGTTTGCAGCATCGACATTGATTTCAACGCCGTGTGCGTCCGCACCTCGAGTATTGGCTTCCCGGAGTATATTCCCGTAGCCTGCGGCAGGATCGAGGATAACGTCTCCTTCACCTGTCTCTGATAGGTCGAGAAAGGCTTTGCTCAGCCAGAGAGGTGTGGTTTTGGGCGCGGTTCTTTTGGATTGCTCTTCAAGCCCTACGAACGCTTCAGCGAGTTTCGGGGGTGTCTTATCCAGGTCGATGCCGTAGAACGTATTCAACACCTGTCTCTGAAACTCGATATCATGGGGATGGTTTTGGGCTTTGAAGGGCGGATACTTCTCTTCAATCAGTTCGTCTATCTCCGTCAGATCTTCCTCGGAGAGGGTGTCGATATCCAGGTCGTAGTTGTGTCGTTCAGCGACCAGCTTCCGGAACAGGCTGTGGTAAAGCTGAGTCTCGATGTCTCTACCGATCTTCCCTCTGAAGTAATCGGCAAGCCGCCAGAACTTCATCCGGATCTCTTCTGCAGATTCTAAGGCCCGTCGTTCCTGCCCGTCATCACAGGGGAATCTGGCGAGTTCGCGCTCTACTTGCTTGCCTTCTTCACTCCGAACCAATTTAAACACGTATTCGAAGGACTCGGAAACCAGTGCGCCGTATGATGCCCCCGAGTCGTTCATCAGGCGACGGAGTTCTTTCAGATCTTCTCGTTCCCTATGTTCCGAAATAACGGTGCTGCACTCAACGACTACATAGAACCCGTCCAGATCTTCGTCAAGGACGGCAATGTCCGGCCGGAAACTCAGCTGATCCTCAACAAACGGCTCGACTACGACTCTATCCTCCCCGTAAACCTCTGTAAGATCTTCAACAGTTTTCCGGACGAGTTCTTGATCACGCATACCAACCAGTTTTGATGTTGACTACATAGAATTTGGTTTTGATATTCAAAACTGAGTTTGGACATTTTAGCGAATCTATTGCGTAAATCCTTCCCCTTCTGCCCCAAATATAACATAGCGCGTGTGGGAAGAAAAAGCGTGCCAATAGAGTTCGGACTCTGGCGGATTGATGGACCAGACTTCCAGCGGCTCTCCTCGAACAAACTTGACGATGAGTCTCGACTTGAGGAACTACTGGTCGAAGATCCGAATCTGTTAGGACGAGATCTCCTTATCGTGGGACAACAGGTCCGGACCTCAAGTGGAAAGCGCCTCGATCTCTTGGGTATCGACGCTGAAGGAGACCTCCACATTATTGAACTTAAGCGTGATCGGACACCGAGAGATGTTGTAGCGCAGGCCCTTGATTACGCGTCGTGGGTTCGTCATCTGACCTACGACGATGTTACCGATCTCTACGAAGACTTTGATGATACTCGTGAGTTTGAGGAAGCATTCAGCGAGAAGTTCAGTTCTGCGAGGCCCGAAGGCGCTTCTGGTGTCCCAGAAGACATCAATCAAACTCACAGCCTCACTATTGTTGCCTCAGAACTGGATGCTGCAACGGAACGGATCGTAGAGTATCTTGCAGAAGAATACAGCGTGCCGGTCAATGCTGTCCGTTTCAATTACTACGAGGACGACGGTCGGGAGTATATTGGTCGGACTTGGCTTATCGATCCTCAAGAGACGCCAGAGCCCCCAAGCAAACGAGAGGCATGGAACGGACGCGATTACTACGTTGCTTTTGGACAGGGCAAGAACCGATCGTGGTCAGACGCTCGTGAATATGGGTTTGTGTCTGGCGGTCAGGGAGAGTGGTATAGCCGCACCTTGGATCAACTCTCTATTGACGACCGTATCTTCGTTCACATACCTACAGAGGGGTACGTCGGTGTCGGCACAGTAACGAAGCCGAAAACACCGGTCACAGAATTTGAGATTGAGACTGACGAAGATTCAAAGAAGATCCTTGACGCCGAATTAGATGCCAGTGCAATGGGTGAGAACTCTGAGGATGAGTCTCTGCGGGAGTATCTCGTAGGGGTCGAATGGATTGATACCCGTCCAGTTGACGAGGCATACTGGGAGACGGGGATGTACGCAAATCAGAATACGGTGACGAAGCTGAGGAATCAATTCACGTTGGATCGACTCTACCAGCACTTCGATCTCGATGAGTAGGAAACTGCTCCAGAATTAGCTTCACGTCAAGATAATCAGAGCCGTTTTGCTATGAAAAGGCCTGTTATCAAGGAATACTGAGTTCACAGGTCCAATCTTTTATTACAATCTGTTCCGTCGGTTTCTAACCACATGTCAGAAAGGTGAACGAGATGGAGGTGCTTATCGATACGAACGTATTTATCGAACGAGAGGGTGACTGGACGGTCCCAGAACCACTGCAAGAACTCGAGAAGCTACTGAAGACGGAAGGACACACCATCTTGATCCACCCTCACTCGAAACAGGAGATCCGCAACTACGAGAACGATGAACGGCGTGAAACGGACGAATCGAAGATCGAAACTTACGCCGAATTAGGATTCCCTCCGTATCCGAATCCTTCATCGACGGAGTTCCGCAACCACGTCCCTGAAGCGGATAGCTTCAACGAGCAAGTAGACAACGCACTCCTCTATACGGTATTCAAGGGCCGCACCGATATTCTCATCACCGAAGATGGGGACATGCATCGAAAGGCCGACGAACTCGGTATCAAAGAGAGCGTATTGAGTATCGAGGAGGCCAGAGAGCGGTTCAAACAAGACCCTGCGGCCTACGAGGGGCCGCCATCGATTCAGAAACAACAGGTCGCGGATCTTGATGTCGACGATCCAATTTTCGATTCGCTGAAAGAGGATTACGACTTCCGAGACTGGTTCGAGAGCATCCCCGACGAACGAGATGTCTACGTGAACTGGAATGAGGACGGCACACTCGGCGCTGTTCTTATCCTAAAACCGAACGAAGCGGAGCATATCGGTGAGGAGCCTGAGCTCGGCAAGCGAGATCGACTGAAGATCTGTACGCTCAAGGTCGCTTCCCATCGACGCGGTTCAAAAATCGGGGAACTCTTGGTGAGTATCGCCATACGCGAAGCCATCCAACACGAACTCGAGGAGATATATCTCACACACTATATCAAGGAAGACGACTATCTGGTACAGTTGATTTCCCAGTATGGATTCGGCCGAGCGTCACAGACCGCCACCGGTGAGACGGTCTTCGTCAAGCGGCTAACTCCTGGGCCGGGAGATGATCCCGATCCCTCGGAGGTTCATTTTCGATTTTATCCGAGTTTCTACGATGGTCCCTCAGTGAGTAAGTTTCTGATCCCGACTCAACCTGAGTTCCACGGACGACTCTTTCCGACCTACGAAAACCGGCAACCGAAATTAACAGAATTCTCCGGACAGCTTCTCTCCGAAGGTAACGCCATCAAGAAGGCATACCTCTCCCACGCGAATACTCGACAGATCGAACAGGACGACGTTCTACTGTTCTACCGGACACACGACCATATGGAGATCACCTCTTTGGGGGTCTGTGAGCAAGTGGAGTACGAAGTGACCGAAGCCGAGGCCGTACAGGAACTGGTAGGCAAACGATCCGTATTCACGGATCGGGAGATCGCTGAGATGGTAGAGTCTCCTACGACAGTAATATTATTCAAATGGCACTTCGAGCTTGAGAATCCACTCCACTATCAGGTGCTGCTGGATGAAGACGTTTTATCAGGACCACTCCAATCTATACAAGAAATCGATGAATCGAGCTACCAGTATATCCGCGAGAACGGAGGCATAGATGGACGTTTTACTGTCAATTAAGCCCGAATTTGCAGAGAAGATCCTTGGCCGCGAGAAGAGGTATGAGTTCCGCAAGACCGCCTTCCGCGATCCATCTATTATCGAGACGATCTACATGTACGCCTCCTCTCCCGTGCAAGAGATTGTGGGATCGTTCTCGCTAAGCAGCGTATCCGAGGGTACGCCAGCCGAACTCTGGCGCGAATTCGGCTCCGATTCCGGGATTGATCAACGATCACGGTTCATGGACTACTTCGCAAACACTGAGACAGGGTATGCTTTCGAGGTGGCGGATGTTCGTCGCTTCACTGAATCTATTGACCCCCAACAACGCCTTGATGACTTCCGCCCGCCTGTGTCCTTCCAGTATCTTCGAGGCGAGTATGACTCACTAATCGCTACTGATCCTAAATCAGGGAGCGATTAGTAATCCGACGTAGCGCTTCTGCTACGTTTTTTCGTTCCAACTGCTCCACCTGAGAGCGTATAATCTCTATACATTTCGCCACGGTTAGCCATCAGCGCTAATCTCCCTGAATAGACGTTCGGTCGTATCCCTCCTCACACATACTACAACGGTGGGACCCCCGTCACTGCTGAAGGGGGATGATTGGGGGGTCGAAACCGTTCGGGGATGGGCGGGGTCGGGCCCATCCCTGCCCCATCCCCGGGCCCAACCCTGCCCCGACCTTCGCCCATCCCCCTCCCATCCCCCTGCGGGTGGTGGCAGGTGGCACCACCCCGGGGACCACCCCCGGCACCGCCCTCTCACCACGTGGGTCACCACCCTTCACCACCCCCCGCAGTTTCGCGACCCCCTCCGAGTCGAGGGGGTGGCAGGGGACGGTCACCGTCCCCTGCAACCCGGCGTAAAACGTCGCCCCGTTTGATAGGCGTCGCGTGCCTACCCGGAGCCATGTCCGCGACAGACGTCGACCGTCGACGGCAGCAGCAGCGTGCGTTCATGCAGACCCTCGACGACGAGGAACTTGAGGAGATCGCGACCGCGCCGGACTGGTATAAGCTCGGGCCGTACTTCGCCCGGGGCCTCCAGTTTGGCGTCGACATCCGGTCGCGTGAACGCTTGGATTACCTGGCCGAACAGGAGCAACAGCGCCGGCGTCGCGAACGGCAGGCCGAGGCGAAGGAGGAGCAGTCGTCCGCGGAGTTCGAGCCATTCCGCGTTGTTCGGCGGTGACAAGGGCTGTGATTAATATTAATGTCAAACATATAGAATCAGATATTCTTTCCAACACACCGACGATGTAACCCAATCAAATGATAGTTATTTTCTGATATATCAGAAAGGTTCCAAACTACTTATACACATAGTCATACTAAGACCGGTTAGTCATGCCAACGCAGCGGAATAAGTCGGCCGCGCGGAAACTGGCCGAAGAGACGGGTGAACCGATCGAGAAGTTCACGCCATCCGAGGGTGTAGAGATGCCGGATCCTGACGATCTTGAGTCGGTCCCCGAGGACGAACGCTAAGTCTTTCTGCCGAATCTCACCTGAAGTCGTGCCATCGCTCGAATTGTCCGATATAGCGGTCAGCATGGGTTCGTAGAAACTGCTCGCAGTAGCGTGGTGCTTCGTTCAGTGTGACCTCAGGGAAGCCATGCTTGACGTCCTCTTTCCGCCCATTGCGATATATGTCGAGGTGTAGTCGCTCGGTGGTAATGTCGTGCCCCCAGTTAGTCCGTGGATGATGGTCGAATCCCGCCACCTGCCGCCAGTCGTAGTTTAAGTACGGATCCGAAGCCGCATTATATTCGAGTTGAACGCGAAACCAGCGGACAGCCCCCTCCTGAATGCCGATCTCCGTCCGGATCTGGGAGTCTGGGTACGTGACGAAGTCGGTGTAGTCCGTGTCCGGGTTGTTTCTTCGGGGGTCGGCGTCTGTCATCTGTTCTATCATCTGCCGAGACGGGTCGGCAAGAAAAGCGTGCCGGACGTGTATCAAATAGACGATGGGAGATGACAGGTCTACTCGTCGATCCCGAGGGTCATCCCCTGTTTCGCGATTGACACTGCGGCACCACTATCGCGGTCGACGACATCCACAGGGCACGATGAGGCCGTATAGCGGAACACGGCACCGAACCCCGGGAGCTCGCCGCGCTCACCGCAGGCGTGACACGTCCGCGTCGTCCCGTCCAGCGGCGTCCATCGGATCGGGATGCCGGCGGCGGCGGCGTCAACGAGGCGGGCCTGAACGAGCGTCACGATCCAGGGGCTCCAGGCCAACCACTCGGCGTCGCGAAGTGCCCACAGCGTCGGGAGGTCGTGACCGAGGTCCTCCAGGACGAGCACCGGCGCCGTGTGGTCGCGGGCATACTCGAAGACAGCCGGGACCGCCCCATCGACCATGCTCCGGAGCTCCCGCCAGTAGCTCGCGACGACCTCCGCCTCGACGGCGTCGGCAACGGGCGCGCCGGATCGGAGCACGCGGATCGTCTCGACGAGCGCGTCGACAGTACTCCCGAGGCCGTCGCCGCTGATCATCCGCGCCTCACTCGGCGCCGTCCCGGGCGTCGCGACGGCATACAGCGGGTCCTCGCCCACGTCGACACCGATGGGTGTCGTCGCCGGCGGGAGCGCGGACGCAGTCGCCTCGGCGCGCAGGCGGCTACTCATCGGCGTCCTCCAGGCCGTCGGGAAAGCACCGCCGACACGGCGTGTAGTGGCTCTTGATCACCGCGCGCTCCTTCAGGTAGGGATTGCGCCCCTGCTGGCCGCACGCCGTCAGGTGCTCACCCTCCAGCGTCTCGTGAACGCGGTGGTAGACCCGACCACCATGGCCGCCGAAGGTGAGCACGACCGCCGGCGGGTCGCCCTCGAAGCGCTCGGGATCGACGTCGACGACGCTCATCGGATGCCCTCCGCGCGTTCGTGATTCGCCTTCGCGCCGGCCAGGGCGAGCGCCACCCGTGCCCGCGGGATCCCCGAGGCCAGCTCCCCGGCGAGGGTCCACTCGTCGCGTTCGGTGCGGGTGCGGGTCGTCACGAGTCGGCCTCCTGGCTGCCACGCTGGGGTTGCTGGCGCCGATACCGAAGACACAGCTCCTCGACCGTGTCGCGAGCGTCGAGCAGCTCCCGGAGTTCGTCGGCAGTGACCGCGTTGTAGTCGACGTGATCGAACGCGACGAGGGCCTCGGAAAGCTCGTCGGCGATCGCCCGCGGCGACGAGGCGGTGCCCTCGTCCGGTGCCGTGAGGTCACCCATCGTCGACGGCCTCCAGGAGGGCGGCGTGCAGCGCCGCGGCGCCGTCGTGGGTGAGTTCGACCGTCGCCTGGTAGTCGTCGCCCTTCACGCGGAGCGTGGCGTGGGTCTCGATGCCGGCGAGAGGCTGGCGGTCGGGCGTGTCCACGTACAGCGTGGCGTCATCCTGGGCCGACATCGACACGCGGCCGTCAGTGATCCCGACCATCGTGTCGACGGCCTCGATCGTCGTCGGGCGCGTCATCGGTCGCCCTCCTCGCCGGCGCTGGCCGGCGACTCGAAGCCCTCACGGTAGCAGGGCCAGCATGGCAGGCCAATCCCATCGTTCCAGTCGCCGCAGTCGCAGTCGTCGGGACGACCGTCCTCCTCGTCGAGGATCTCGCCCTCGTCGCCGGCCTCGATGATCCCGCCGTCGGCGACGACGCGCTCGGCAGGCGTGGCCACGGCCTCGATCTCGCAGTCCGAACACCGGATGGCGTCTTCGCGAGTGACAGGTGCCTCGGCACAGAACTCGCGGCCGTGTTCGCACGCCCACCGAACGGGGCCGTCGACGTGGGCGCCGAGCTGATCGTCGACCGCGTCGGGGTCGGCCGCCGTGGGGATCGCTTCGGCGCCGATTGCGAAGGCCACGCGACGGACGTGCTTACAGCCGCCCTCGGGATCGCGGTGCTCCGCGTCGGGACAGGTGCAACTGCCGTCACGGGCATCGACGCAGTACTGCGAGCCGCTCTCAGAAATGATGACGTACAGGTCGTCGGCGCCGGCTGCCTCGTCGATGTCGTCGAGGACGGTGAGGTACTGCTTGAGGGCGCGGCGCGTGCGCTGCTCCAGGTCGGTACGGTCTGTCGTGAGGTCACGTTCAAGTGACCCGGAAACATCGGTTGACATGGCTGCTCTCTGGCGAGACAGCCCCGCTCGGGTGCTCCAACACCCGGGCACTTCTCTGAGAAGAAGCACCCCAAGGAACGGGCTCTGTCTACACTACCGTATACGGTAGTCTTTATCATAAGTCTACTGGATGTGGTAGGCTACCAAGTACGGTTTTACAAGCATGGGTTACCACAAGCAGTAATATGGCGGCTCAAGCAACCGAACACATGGCCGACAACCGGCGGGCGCTCCTCACCGAGCGCGAGCGCGAGATCTTGGAGAACAACGGCGAGGACGTCACCGAGAAGTACTACGGCGTCGTCGTCTCGCGGGTCAGAAACAAGATCGAGCTGCTGGAGAGGGACCTCCCCGCGCTCGACACCCACGACACGCTCGGCGACGAACTCCGCGAGGTGGTGTGCGACAACGCCGACGAGGAATGACGCCATGCCTTCGAACGTCATAATTGAGAACGTAATACTGGCAGCGAGGTGGATTGGATGGATTCTTCTCGGCGGAATCGTTCACGAACTCTGGCATTTCGTCTTTGGTAAAATATTCGGCGGAGGGACGTTCTATAGTCGGTATACGTTCGGCCTCTATCCGACTCAGGTAGACTTTAAAACGCCGAAGGCGATGACGGATTGGCAGGTTCGAGTCACGGGCATCGTCGGGATGATTTTCTGGATACCGCTGTTTGCTGGCTTGTGGTTACACATCCCGTGGCTGATTCTGTTGGGTATGGGTGGAGGACTGACGATCAGTGCGAGCGATATGAACGCCATCCACCACCCAGAAGCTTGGAAGAAACTGACCGCGGATGAGTCCGTTACGTTGGCCGACTTCGAATCCAAGGAGAGAGGTATTTTCCGACCTCTCCGAGGATTTCTTAGAAGATGATCGACGCCTATCGACGAGAAGTGTCCGCGTCGGTGGTTTACTCGGTTTCCCCGTTTTCGTCCTCGTCGATGCTGCTGTACGGATCAACACCCAGCATCGCCGCGGTCGCGTTCTTCGGATCGAACATCCCTGCCGGACCTCTATCGATGGATCTGCTACCCCCAGTTTCGCGCGTCCCATGCTTTCGGACGTGGGCGGCGATCTCCTCGGCCGGTCGTACGTCCTGCTCCAGCGCCACCCGTATCTCGGTCTCAGTCAGAGGCGTGTCATCCTTGATTAGCCCCTTAATGCGGTCGGTGATCCCTTCCGGATCCTCGATCGGGACCTGGACGTCCCCGACCTCGGCCTCGGGAAAGAGCCGTTGCACGCCCCGTTTCACGCCTTGTTCAACAATTGTCTCGATCGTCGACGGGCTCACACGGAAGGCGAACGCAACGAGTTCGGCGAGCGCTTGCTCAACCTCCGGATCAAGCATGGGCTCGTGTGAGACGCCGGCATCGAGCTGGTACACTGATTGTGTCACTGCCTCGCCATCCTCGTCAACATACTCACGAAGTAGGTCGAGGTCGCGATCCTCGAAGTACTCCGGATCGGACAAGTATCGGAAGTCGAGAAGCCCGTTTCGGACGCGGTTCCGAATCCGCGAGCGGGCATTCCGTTCAGATTGTGATTTCGGGTCAATGCTGCTCTCGCCAGCGAGATACTCCCGGTCGCCTTGCGTCAGGATCCCCCGGTCTCTATCGACAACCATATCTAAATCCGATTATGCCGACGCACATAATGATTATGTCCAAGGGGGCCTAATAGGGGTATATGACGGCGCAGGAGTACACGACCATTTCCGTCGACCCCGCGCTTCGGGACGAACTCCGTTCCCTGAAGCGCGGGCAGGAGCGGTATTCGGACGTACTGGAGCGCCTACTGCAGGAGCACAAGGATGACTCTCATGACTGTTGAACTGAACGCCGCGGCAGGGACGGGACCCAAACCAGCCCTGTTCGCGGCGAACTACACCAACGACGACGCCGGGCGGGCCTCGTCGCGTCGACCTACGGGTTGGTGCGACAAGGACTTTTCGGCGCCGTCCGGCTTTCGCCGGGCCGCAACCGGCGCCACCGATGAGCGCTGAACACGAAACTACCACGATCGACACGGACTGGTCGAGCAGTTGGATCGATATGTACAACCACCTCGACTGTCCGACGAGTATAGAACTCGAGGACGTTGTCACTACCGACGAGGCTGATCCTTACGCCTGCAAGCACGCGATGGGGGTGAGCTCGTAGATGCCGACCGATGCTACGATCACGCCGCTACCCGATGCCAAGGAGTGTGGCTATCCCGAGTGCGGGGCCACCGCCCTCCTTGCCCGCGTCGAGCCTGACGACGTCGACGAAACGCCTATCCTCTGTCCGACCCACCGCGTCACTTTCCTTCGGGAGGTGCACGAGGCGTGAGCGGGACCGCGCGCCACAGCTACCGGGTCCGGATCGCCGGCACCGCCGACGGCGGGAGCCGCATCCCCGACCTGACGCCGCGGGAGGCCCTCGAACGGTGGCTCGGGAAGCTCCGCGTCGACCGCGCCGAGTCGACGGTCTCCTCGTACGCCTACCGGCTCAAACTGTTCGTCGACTGGACCGAACACGAGGGCATCGACTCGATCAGTGACCTGACCGGGTGGGATATCGAGTCCTACGAGACCCACCGGCGCAACCAGGGAATCGAGCCGCTGACGCTGAAGCGGGAACTGGAGACACTGGCGAACTTCCTCGAGTACTGTGCGAACATCGAACTCGTCGACGATGCGCTCCCGGAGAAGGTGACGCCGCCGAAGGTGCCTCGGGACGCCCACGTCGACGAGTCGATGCTGGAGCCCGAGGTCGCCGAGGCGCTCCTTCAGCACTACCGCACTCACCCCGAGAAGCGGGCGACCCGCGGCCACGCCGTCCTCGAAGTCGCGTGGCACACCGGCGCCCGCCTCGGCGCGCTGCGCGGCCTCGACGTCGACGACTACGACGCCGAGGAGCAGTACGTCGCCTTCCACCACCGGCCGCGGAAGGAAACACCGCTGAAGAACAGCACCGACGGGGAGCGCCTCGTCGGCCTCCCCGAGGCGGTGTGTGAGATCCTCGACGAGTACCTCGCTCGCGAGCGTCACGAGGCGTTCGACGACCACAACCGCCGGCCGCTGTTCGCGAGCCAACTCGGGCGGCCGACGACGAACACGCTCCGGATCTGGATGTACCTCGCGACGGTCCCGTGCCACTACACCGAGTGTCCGCACGGTCGGGAACGCGAGACGTGCGAGTTCGTCGACTACTCGAAGATCTCGCAGTGCCCCTCATCCCGGAGTCCCCACCAAGTGCGGACCGGCTCGATCACCTGGCAGCGCAACCGGGGCGTGCCGGTCGACGTCGTCTCGAAGCGGGTGAACAGCTCCCCAAGTGTCATCGAGGAACACTACGATAAGCCCTCGAAATTCGAGGAAATGGAGAAACGCCGGCGTCAGCACTTGGATCAGCTGGATCTGGATGCTGACACCGATAACGGAGGTGCTGACGAATGACGACCCGCATCCGCCCCAACCCATTCGCTTTCCTGACGCTCGTGAAGGAGTTGGAGCAGGCCGGCGTTCCCGCCGAGCGGAGCGAGGCGGGAAGCAGCGGACGACCGGAGGGAGTCCGACAGCGTTCGAATCCGCCCTAATCTATCCGTAATCCGAACGATTGGTAAAACCAATTCTCTTCCGTTTTAGACTCTGTAGAACAGAACTGGATTTTCAGTCGGCGTTCGAGTACCCGCTGAATTTTCGGAACCCATGTTGGTGTGCGGCTCTCGCCTCCGTCCGGGACTCGCATCCATCGAAATCGTGGTGGGCTATAAGTTCACAGGGCGGGCGTCTTTGGTATCGCTCCGTTCCTATTGGGCATAGAATTCCGACTCGAAATAGATGTCCGCGTTATGGCTCGCAGTTGATGAGATACCGGACCTCTATTTCTCCGGCGTCCAGTTCGGTAACTCCTTCTGACGGATTCGACTCGCACGTCAGCTGCCGATACATTCATTTTGTCACTTTCAGATGTCATCACAGTGTACCTCTACACCCCTGATGACGTCGACCGCAAGCGCGCCCACCACCAGGCCGTGAAGCAGGACGCCGACGACGTCCCCACCAAACGCCGCGGCAACCTCGGAGAACTCGCGTTCGAACAGTTTTGTCGGGAGTACCTTCCCGTCGAAATGTGGGAGTGGGAAAACGAGGAGGCGATTCGCAAGTGCAACCCCGAGAGCTTCTCCGCGTACGACTTCGAGGTGTTCGGCTACGAAATCGACGTGAAGACCTCCCGCGACGTCTCCGCGTTCCGTCCGTCGAAACTCCTCGATCAGGACCCTGACGACGAAATCATCGTGATGGTGTGGCACCGTGACAACGAGGACGGGCTCATCCTCCTCGGCTGGGAGCGCGTCGAGACGCTCACATCGAAAGTGTCGACCCAGGAAGCGTACTCGGGCGACGAACCGACGAAACTGGACCACCTCGCCGCTCGCCCGATGAACGAGCTGATGGATCTCGGCCCGAACACGGCCCACATGAACCAGAAGCCACAGAACCCGTTTTCGCCGGGCGACCGCGTCATCAAAGCTGGTGACGAAGATGCATCTGTGGCGGTCGTCGTCGAAGTACTCCCTCCGGAGAAGGACGTGGGCGTCTACGGCCAGTCGATGGACGGCGAGGCTGTCTGTGTCGCGTTCCCCAGTAGCCTCGATCAAGGGCCGAGCAACTGGCGAGATATCGACCCGGCCCTCCTCTCGTCGTACTGCGACGACCAGGACATCAAGCTGTACACGTACAAGCACACGAACCTGGAATTCGCCGAGAATCCGTTCACGCCGGGCGACCGGGTCGTCAAGGCGAGTCACGACGATCCCGACGAGGCCGTCGTGGTCGCCCGTACTGACGGCGCCACCTCAGAGCCGGTGTCGGTGGTCTACACTGGACAGCTTGAGGATCCGGAGATGTTTCCGGGCGCTCTGGAATCACACTGTGACGGCGAGGGAATCAAACAGTACTCGTACGCCCCCTCTGACTTGGAGTGGGCCGAGTAGAACCTCGTATGGAACGCAACGCGCTACTCGACCGGTTGTACTCGCTGTTGGACGACCTCGAACGACAGGTGGGAGGGATGCAGCGACTCGGGGACTGCGACGGCTACATGGACTGGCCGGACCGCGGTGTCTACTTCTTTTTCGCCACCGACGAGTACCGCACGAACGGCGACAAGCGCCGCCTCACGCGGGTCGGCACGCACGCAGTCTCCGACGGGAGCGACACGTCCCTCTGGAATCGCCTTCGAACGCACCGTGGTGCCCTGAGCGGAACGTACGAGGACGGCGGTAACCATCGTGGGTCGGTCTTTCGGGAACGGGTCGGCGAAGCACTCATTGAACGTCACGACCTCCACGACGACTATCCCGAATGGGGGCACGGAAGCAGCGCTAGCCGTGACCGGCGTCTCGCGGAGCTCGACTTGGAGCGACGCGTCAGCGACTATATCCGTGAACTCCCGTTCCTCTGGGTGAAGATCGACGACGAACCGAGTTCCGACAGCGACCGAGCCTACGTCGAACGAAACACCATCGCCCTCGCGAGCAATTACCGCCGGGAAGCGATCGATCCACGGGCCGACGGATGGCTCGGTACCGACAGCCCGAGCGAGAAGATCCGAAATTCGGGTCTGTGGAACGTCGACCACGTCGACGAATCCTCTGACCCGGCCTTTCTCGACCGGTTAGCCGGAGCTATCGAAGAAACAGGGCCGCCGTAATTAGCACTCTCTGCTCTATTGCACCCTCGTTAGCTGATACAAACGATGTTCTGAGACGGAGATTTCATTCGGTACTGTAGAGCAGCGACTCCGGAGAATCTCGCTCAGAACGCCGACGCACCGACGGAGAGAGGAAGGGGAATTTATCCGTTCTCCGGATGTACGCTTGGGCATGAGTATCGATTCCGGGCACGGACCTGGCCGGGAATCGCGAATCACCCTGACCCACAACGAGGACGGGACCTGGACCGCCCGAGACCTCGAAGTCGAGGTGTCCGCTCAGGACGAAATGCGAGACGAGGCCCTCGAAAACCTCGATGCCGTCGTCGACGCGATCGAAAACGACGGTGGGCGTGAACCCACCGAGGAGGAGCTGCGAGAACTCGGAATCGATCCCGACGAGAACACACCGGGTCGCGGCGACCTGCCGGACGTTCTCAAGTAATTCGAATCTCCAGTTGGGGATATTCGCAAGCTCTGGATTCGTTCGGATTCAAGCCCGGTTCAGATCGGAATCCGGAGCGATTCCTTGTTCCGTGAGGAGCATTCGTGCGTCCCGTCGCACTGTCTGGTTTTCCGGGCGATCCTCGTGAGTTCGAATGCTCTTTGATGGACTCTGCGACCAGATCCACCGATTCCTCAGTCCCACAGCTAGCGACACTCCGGAGTGTTTTTTCGTAGCCACCCACCAACATCGGCAGTCCCTGTTCCGACCCGAGCACTTCATCGTTGACCGCCGTAATCTCGTCGTTCAGATTGTCGACGCCGTGAAAGCGGCCGACATCAGTGTCGTCACGCCTCTGTCCCGATTTTATAATCGGCAACACCGTTCGTCCCCGAGAAAGACTTGACTACGTCTATTTTCCGAACCAGTCACGGAGTTCGTCCTCGTACTTCTCCCCGATTCGAAATTCCACGTGCGTGTGGGAGTCATCCTCCCACTGACCGGGGATTAGGTCCCTCCGGAACTCTTCGGAGTACCACTGAACCCAGTGGCTGAGATGTATATTCAGCGCTCCCGTGTCGTGCGGGACGGACAGCCCATGGTTGTCCCGCATGCGCTGACGGATATCGACACCACGCACCCACTCCCCTTCGGCGTCCAGCAATACCTTCAGTAATGCATTTTTCTTCGGCGACAATCTCTCGAAAAAGTCGTCCGGTACGGTCATTGTTCTTCCAGTCCCTTCCTGATCTCCTCTTTGTACTTGTCACCGATTCTGTGCTCGGAGTTCTGGTGAGTCTCGTCCGCCCACCGTCCCTCGATCACATCCCGTCGTAGGTCTTCACCGTACTTCCGCGTGAGTCCTGCGATGATACCCGCCGATGCACGTCCACTCTGCCCCACATCTGCATCGTAGTCTTCCCTCATCCTCCGCCGAATCTCCTTTCCCTTTAGCCACTCCCCATCAGCATCCAGTAGGACCTTCAGCATGATTCGTTGCTTCTTCGATAGACTGTCGAAGAAGTCATCCGGGAGCCCGTCGCTGCCGGTCTCTTCCTCAAGCAGAGTCTGTCTCCCATCGTGAACAGCCACGTCCAGTAATTCGACACCAGTGGTCTCGGACACCTCTTTGTCGAACCCGATGCCCTCCCCGCTGAGGGAGACGGCGACTGATCCCTGGCCAGTTTCTACGTCGTCACGTAGTGTGAGTTCCATTATTTTGAGGGCGGTACTCTCTGAAACCTCACGCTCGAACGTGAGGCCGTCGCCAATTGTTTCCATTGTCACGGTCATCCTCACTCTGACAGTACTCTCTATATTATGTTAAAACTTGTCCTACTGTTGGTTCTGTAAGTAAGAACAGTACTATGCAATCCCGGTGAATCCTGGATGACGATTTCGACTACCTCTGGCAGCAACACTGTTGTATGCCGCTTTCTCACGACCGCCGCCACCCATGGAAATACCGTGAAAATGCAGGCTTCAGGCCGACGTTGTCAGCACTCTCCGTTCCTGCGGCACATCGAGACACGCAGGGTCGTACTCCTCATTGACGTGGTCTCCGTTCCACAACGGCGACTCACGGATTTTCGCGCTCCGGCTGTACTGTCCTAACCGATCCTTGCGCGGGTCAGGCGTCTCTCGTTCGTACGACGACGTATCCCTCGTCGACGTCGGGGAGGAGCCGTCGCTCCGTGTGCGCGAACACCTGTGGCTCGGTCAGGTCGGCCGCCGCGCTTGCCATGTTCGCCCAGTTCCGGGAGCGGGCAGATCAAGATTCGGTCGGTGGCGCCGTTCCCACCGCGCGGAGGGGCCGTGGTTCGGTGCCGCCGTCGCTGCCGCGACCCCACCGCTCCCGACGGCACGGCGCCTCACGGGCACGTCAGCCGCGACCGGAACTCGGGGCGACCCTCGACGCCCAGATCCGCCGCCAGCAGCGCGCCCGCGGCGGGTCCCAGTTCGCCCTTCGAACGCCGCTCGTAGTAACCGAGCCCCGTCGTCACGTACGCCGTCTCGTAGTTCTCGCCGCCGAAGGTCAGGCTGGACACCGTCTCCGCGGGGCAGGCGACCGTCTCGACGACCGCTCCCGAGTCGTCGTACCGGACCACCTGCCCGCCGTTCCACTCCGCCGACCAGACGTCCCCGGTCGCGTCGACGGTGAGTCCGTCCGGAAGGCCGTCGCGGTCGACGGCCGCGAACGCGGTGCGATCCGAGAGCCGCCCAGTCGCCTCCTCGTAGGCGTATCGCCGGATGCGACGCGCCTCCGACTCCGTGACGTACAGGCCGTCCCGGGCGGGCGTGAACCCGAGTCCGTTCGGGATGGCCAGATCGTCGACCAGGCGGTGGTACGTGCCGTCGGGATCGATCCGGTAGAGTCGACCGGGACGGCTCTCCGTCGGCATCGTCCCGGCGAACACGCGCCCCGCCGGGTCGGCGACGACGTCGTTGAATCGGGTATCGGACTCCTCGGGGAGTTCGAGGACCGGGTCCGCCTCCCACGTCCCCGTATCGAGACGACGGACGACTCCGCCGTCCTCGAAGAGCAGCAGGCTGCCGTCCGCCTCCACCGTGATGCCGGCGATCACGTCGGCCTCGAACACGTGCGCGTGCTCGCCCGTCGCCGGACGGTATCGGAACAGCGACCCCGCGGGGACGTCGATCCAGTAGAGCGCCTCGTCGTCGGGGTGCCAGATCGGCCCCTCCGCCACCTGGCAGCCGTAGTCGGCGACGATCGCGATATCGGTACTCACGGTCGGTACTGAACACGGCCACGGTGTTGAATCACCCGCACGGCTCCACCGAGCGCCTCGGCCACTCGTCCCCGTCGCCCTTCCGGGGGTTCGATACCGGTCGGCGGCACCCCCGGTCGCTACTCGAACGTGACTTCGACGTCGGGCGGCAGCGGCAGTCCGCGTTTTTCCCGTGCGGCCATCACGCGCCGGAACCCCTCCTGCATGCGGGGTCGCTCCGACGTCTCCAGGTCGTCGGTGTCGAACGCACCGTCCTCGCCCCCTTCGACGGCCACGCCGCCACCCAGACCCGCTCGGTACCGGTGTTCCCGACCGTGTGCATACGGCCGGTCGGGACGAACGCACAGTCGAACTGACGCATCGTGACGTCCCGGTACTCGGCCTGCAGACGGGCGTGGCCGTTCAACACCCAGTATCTCTCCTCGGTCGGACCCTCGCTCTCGAAGTGGCCGTGAAAGCCGATGTACGACCCCGGATCCAGCCGTTCTGCCATGACCCGAGATGATAGGCTTCCGAAACGACATAACCGTTCGTCGAGGTCGGGCGAACGCGCCGCCGCGTTCGATGGTGCCGGAGTGACGGCGGCGGTCGGCGCCGGACACCGCCCCGACGCGGCGCTCGTCGGCCGCCGCCTCACCCGGCCCGCATCCAGAGGTCCCGTCCCACGACGGCGACGGCGGCCGCGGCCGGGAGCACCACGGGGAGGGAGCCGGCGGCGCTCCCGTCCACGTCCAGGGCGATGCTCACGGCCACGACCAGCACCGGGAGGACCGGCCCCCCGGCCACCGCGGCGCCGAGGACCGGCCTGTCGCTACGGAGGTAGCCGACCCCCCACGCGAGCAGTCCGGGAAACAGGAGGAGCAGGGCGAGCAGGGCGAGTGCGGCGCCGAGCAGCGCGTTCAGCGTGTTGGTCGGGTCGCCCATCGTCCCCCTGCCGGCGGTCACCAGGAGGACCGTCGCGAGCGTTCCGATCCCCGCCCCGATCAGCGCCACGACCGCGGTCCAGCGTTGCCAGCGCGCCAGTCGCTCCCGGTCGCGCCGGTAGAGGGCGATCAGACCGAGCACCGTCAGTAGCACCGCGGCCAGCGCCACGGCGGGGACGACCGCCCGCTCGAACCAGAGGGCGCTGAACCGCGGCGGGTCGAAGACGTAGGAGTCGGTCGGCATCGGGCCGACCCACCGGGTCGGGACGCTCGCGACGAGTGCGAGGAGGCCGCCGAGGGCGGTCAGGCCGCCGACGAACCGGTGGCCCGGGGTCCACACGGTCACTCACCCCCCACGGCCACGACGGTCCCGCGTCGCGTCGCCGTCACGACGCCGCCGTCGAGGACCGCCGGCGCCAGCAGGGGTTCGACGCTCCGGAACCCCCACGTCGCCTCGCCGAAGCGGGCGGTGAAGGCGAGCAAGCGGGGGGGCGCCCGTCGGTCGCCCGACCCGGACCCCGTGGCGAAGGCGTGCCCGCCGGCGGCGGCGGTGACCGCACCGTCGCCGACGTACGAACACCAGCGAGGTTCGGGGGCGCCCTCGGCGCGCCGGTCGAGCGCGAACGTCGCGTCGCCGGCCTCGCCCGGCCGCTCGACGGCGTAGACGGTTTCGGGGGTGACCACCGGCATCGAGTAGGTGCGGCCGCCGCCCCGGTCGACGCTCCAGCGCTCCGACCCGTCGTCGAGGGCGACGCCGACGACCCCCTCGTAGCTTCCGAGGAAGACGGTGCCGTCGGCGACGACGGGGTCGGACTCCGGGCGCACCGACGACGACCACAGTCGGTCGCCGGTCGCGGCGTCGAGGGCGCGGAGTTCCTCGCCTGCGACGACGACGGTGCCGTCGGCCACCGCGGGGAGCGACCCGCCCGACGTCGCGGCCGCCCAGCGCCGATTCCCGCCGGCGGTGTCGAGGGCGACCAGTTCGCCGCGGCCGGGAACGAACACCGCGCCGTCGGCGACGACGGGCGGACCGGCAGGCGTGACGTCGGTGGCACGCCACCGTTCCGTCCCGTCGTCGGTGCGGAGGGCGACGACGCCGTCGGCGGTCGGCACGTACGCGGTGCCGTCGTCGAGGACGGGCGGCGCGAGTTCGCGCCCGTATCCCCGGGACGACGCGACCGACGCCGGCGCGAGTGAGTCGTCGTGCCACCGCTCTTGGCCGTCCCGGAGCGAGAGCGCGAACGCGCCCGCGCCGGTCGTGATGAAGACCCGGCCGTCGGCGACGGTCGGCGCGCTCACGTCGGTCGCGACGTCGTCGACGGACGGGGCGGGAAGCGTCGTTCGCCAGCGGAGCGTCGGGCCGTCGGTCGGCGGCCGCCGCGACGGGGCAAAGCCCGTGTTGGCGGCGTCGAACCTCGGCGCGGGCCAGGCCCCGCCGGGGAGGGTGTCGAACCCCCGGGCGGCCTCGCCCGTGCCGAACGTCGTCGTCGGCTCCGGGGGCTCGCCGTCGGGACACGACGACGAACAGCCGCCGAGTCCGGCGACGACCCCGGCCGAGAGCGTACCGAGAAACGTCCTGCGTTCGATGGAGGGCATCGGTCCCCCCTTGTGACACCTCCGTGAAAGGTGTCCCGGATCGTCTCACGCTCGGCACCGGGACACGGGCGTCGAGACGACGGCGACGGAGCGCCGAAGACACGCGAGAGCGTCCCGCGGGCAACGCTACCCGTGTTTCTCGAGTTCGACGACGAAGACTGCGCCCCTGGGGTCGTTGTCCTCGACCCAGACCCGTCCGCCGAACTGTTCGGTCAGCGTCGACACGAGATAGAGGCCGATTCCGGAGCCGGGGCTTTCGATCCCTTTCTCACCCTTCCCGAAGATCCGCGATTTCCGATCGTCCGGAACGCCCGGCCCGTTATCGGCGATCCGAACCCTGACCGTGTCTCCGTCCTCCTCGCAGGAGACGTCGACCTCGGGGGTCGAGACGTCGGAGTGGCGCACGGCGTTTTCGAGGACGTTTCTGAAGACCGACGACAGCATCTCGTTGGCCCGTACCGCCGTGTCGGGAACGCTCCCGTGGACGGTGAACTGCGCGTCCGGATACGACTCCCGGACGGCCGTGAGTTCCGTCCGGAGGTGGTGTCCCAGATCCACCGCCGTTACCTCGACGGTCCGATCCCCGGAGAGTGAGTCGATAAACTCCCGGGCCGTGTCCGTGAGTTCGATCACGTGCTCGGCTCTCTGTATCACCCGTTCGAGCGCCTCTGCACCGTCGTCGTCCACGTGTTCGTGAAGCGTGCTCGCCCACCCGTGAATCACGGCCATGTCGTTACGGATGTCGTGGCGAACGACCCGGTTCAGTGCCTCGAGTTGCTCGGTTTTCGCCTCGAGTTGCTGTCGGTACTCCTCCCGTGCAGAGACGTCGGTGATCGTGATCAGTTGTCCCGTCATCACCTCTCCCGAGGTGAACGGGGTGTGTGAGATCTGGTAGTGGCGTACGTCGTCGTCCCGGGTGAGCGTGAGGATCTCCGAGTCGGCGAGGCGATCCACGAGTGACTGGTCGACCTCCTCGAGTGGCCTCCCGGTCGACCCCCGTAACGCCGGAACGATCTCCTCTGCGGCCTGGTTGTAGTCCCGGATCCGGGACTCGGAATCGAGAAAGATCGCCGGTTCACTCGTCTCGCCCGTCAGTCGAATCGCCTCGAAGCGGCGGAGATAGACGAACAGCGTTCCGACCGCGAAGATGGCGACGCCGGGCGGTTCGTACATCAGGGGCAGCAGCGAATCGATCCGGGGGCCCAGGATCGTGGCGATCGCCGGAATCCCCGTCATCCCCGCGAGGACCACGAGCGGACGGCTATCCGTTCCGGTGTGGTAAAACTGCTCGACGAGCATGAAGAAGCCGACCGCGACGAGGGCATACGAGACCCCGAGGACGATCCAGTAGAGCAACTGGTGCTGGATCGCGAGGTGTGGGAAGGGGTCCGTCGCCCACGTCGACGTAAAATACAGTCGATGGAGTGGGTTCGTGATCTTCAGCGAGAGAATCAGCAGGAAGACGCCGACGATCGCCTTCCGGTACGGCGCGCGGCGGGGTGGGCGCCCCGTGTACGCGGCACAGAAGTACAGAAACGCCCCGACGGCGACGAGTGCGAAGCTGAAACCCAGGATATAACATCCGAGTTTGCTCGACGTGGTTGGTGCGAGGAGATACCCGACGTAACTGCCCGACCAGAGCGCGACCGAGAGGAGGAGTCCGACGAGCCCCGTTCGGGTTCCGGCGTGCTGGATCCCCCGTGCCCGGGGGATACTGGCGAGACAGACGAGTCCCGAAAGGCCGAACACGAACAGATGACCGAGCAGTACCGGATTCATTCCGTCCGTGTGGGGGTCCACCACTCCGGACACGGTTAATTGCTAGGGTAGCCCGGCCCGACGGCGCTGCGGTCCGGCCGCTCAAGTGCACTCCTCGCCATCCGCGAGCGGCCGGTGGCCGTATCCGGGCCGACCGCGGCGTGTACGCGCGTTTCCCGTTGGGTCGACGCAGCCGTCACCGCCGGTTGCCACTCCCGGGAGCTATTATACGTCCGGGCCGAACGCACCGGTACATTTCGCCCGAACCACCACGATGGACTCCAATCACTTCCTCTTCGTTTCGGCCGACGCCGCACTGATCACCGACCTCGCGTGGCAAGTCCACGAGGAGGGCCACGACGTGAAGTACTACATCGAAGCCGAATCGGACAAAGAGATCGGCAACGGGTTCGTCCCGAAGACGGACGACTGGCGTGCGGAGGTGGAGTGGGCCGACGTCATCGTCTTCGACGACATCTGGGTCGGCTCGGACGTCGGAACCGGCGCGCTCGCCCGGGACCTCCGGGAGCAGGGGAAGGCCGTCGTGGGTGGCACGCCGAACACCGACCGCCTCGAAGAGGACCGCGGCTACGCGATGGAGGTCCTCGAGGAACACGGCGTCGATACCGTCGAGCACCACGTCTTCGAGGACTTCGACGCCGGCATCCAGCACGTCCAGGCGAATCCGGCCCCGTACGTGATCAAACCGCTCGGGGAGGTCCAGAACGTCAAGCGACTCCTCTACGTCGGGAACGAGGACGACGGCAGCGACGTCGTCGACGTCCTTCGAGCCTACGAGAAAGCGTGGGGGCACCGGATGAAGGGCTTCCAGCTCCAGCGGAAGGTCGAGGGCGTCGAGGTCGCCATCTGCGGGTTCTTCGACGGTGAGCGGTTCATCGACCAGGTCAACTTCAACTTCGAGCACAAGAAACTGTTCCCGGGAAACATCGGCCCGTCGACGGGCGAGATGGGCACGTCGATGTTCTGGGGCGGGCGAAACAAGCTGTTCGAGGAGACGTTCGGAAAGCTCGAAGGCTGGCTCGCCGAGGAGGGCTACGTCGGGAGCATCGACCTCAACTGCATCGTCAACGAGACCGGCATCTACCCGCTGGAGTTCACCCCGCGGTTCGGGTATCCGACCATCGCGCTGCAGGAGGAGTCCTTCGAATCCGCGACCGGGCAGTTCTTCTACGACCTCGCACACGGAAACGACCCAGAACTGGCGGTGCACAACGGCTACCAGATCGGTGTGCGTGTCGTCCTCCCGCCGTTCCCGTTCGACGACGAGAAGACCTACGACGAGAACTCCCGCAACGCCGCGGTCGTCTTCGACACCGAGAGCCGCGAAGGGATCCACCTGGAGGACACGAAACGGGTCGACGGACAGTGGCGGGTCGCCGGCGAGAGCGGCATGCCCCTCGTCGTGACCGGGAAGGGCGAGACCATGCAGAACGCGCGGGAACGGGCCTACGAGCGCGTCGACAACATCGTCATCCCGAACCTCTACTACCGCGACGACATCGGCGAGCGCTGGACCGACGGCGACGGCGACAGACTGCAGGCGTGGGGGTATCTCGGGCCGCAGCCGTAGCACCGGAGGGGCGGGGACGACGCCATCGCTCCGCTCCGCCGTAGCACGCTCGACGCCCGTACGGAACAACCGTTATCACTCCGCGCGTTCAACGCCAACGCATGACATCCACGCTGGTCGCGGACGCGATGACCGCACCGATGCTCACGCTGGACGCGGAGACCCCGGTCGACGAGGCGGCCCAGGGGATGCTCGAAGCGGGGATCAAATCGCTCGTCGTCGTCGGGGAGGGCTGCCGTCCGGAGGGCATCTTCACCTCGACGGACGCGCTGCGGGTCGCGGCCGACGGGCGACCGACCGACGAGGCGACCGTCGGTGAGTACATGACGACGACGGTGGAGACGGTCAGCCCCGACGACCCGCTCTCGACCGTCGCCCGCCGCATGGTCGAGGCGGACGTCAGCCACCTGCCGGTGACCGACGCCGACGGCAACGGGGTGGGGATCCTGACGACGACGGACCTGGCCGAGGCGCTGTCGGCCGCCGAGGCGCCGACCGGGTCGACGTAGGCCCGACGGGGACCAAGAGTTACTACCCGTCGGGTTCGTTCGTGTGTATGGCCGTCGACCTCGAACGACTCGTGCGCTACCCGGCGACCGGCGACGACTGGGCGAAGACCCTGCTCGTCGGTGGCCTGCTGACGGCGCTGTCGGTGTTGATCGTGCCCGCCTTTCTCCTGTACGGCTACCTCCTTCGCGTCCTCCGGGACGGGATGGCCGAGGGGAGGGAACCACCCGTCTTCGACGACTGGTGGACGCTCCTTCGCGACGGCGTCGTCGCCGTCCTGATCGTCCTCGTCTACCAGTTCGTCCCGCTGCTCGTGGCGGCGCTGACGGTCGGTGGCTCGGTGCTGGCGCTGCTCACCGGGTCGGAGGTCGGCGTGGGAGTCGGGCTGTTCGGACTGCTCGCGGGGCTCGCGCTCTCGGCGGCGCTCGCCCTGGTCTTCGGCTACGTCACGCCGATCGGCGTCGCCAACTACACCCGCGAGGGGACGGCCGGCGCGGCGTTCGACACCGGAGTGCTCCGGGACGTCGCCCTCGACGGCGCCTACGCCGTCGCGTGGCTCTACGGCGTCGCGCTCCTCCTCGCGGCGAGCGTCGTCGCCGGACTCCTCGGGTTCGTCCCCGTGGTCGGCGTGTTCGTCGGCTTCTACGCACAGGTCGCGGCCGCCTGGGTCTGGGGGAAGGGCTTCGCCGACGCGATGGGGCTCGACGGTGCGGTCGAGTCGGCGTCGCCGTCGACCGCCTGAGCCCCGACCGGCAACCACAACCCTGAAACGCGGCGCCGTCGGGGTTCCCGTATGCCCACCGTCGCGGAACGCCTCGGCGTCGAACCGGCGCGGCTCTGGCTCGGATCGGTCCTCACCCTGCTGGCCGCGCTGATCGGCGGGTCGCTCGCCTTCCCACGCGCCGTCTACGACGGCTTCGTCTGGCACTTCTTCTGGGGGCCGGTGCAGGCCGACGCCAACGCGGCCGTCTGTGCCATCCGCGAGGGCGGCACCACCCGGTACCTCTACGACGCGGCGGCGTGCCGGGCCGCCGCCGAACCCGTCGCGTACCCGGGGTACACGCTCGTCTCGGAGGTCGGGTACGTGATCGTCCTCCTGATCGCGCTCTCCGGCCTCGTCTTCGTGTTGCGGCGACTGGAGGTCGGCTCGGACCGGGAGCTCTTCTACGCCCTCCTGCCGTTCGTCTTCTTCGGCGGGGCGCTCCGGGTCGTCGAGGACGTGACCGACACCGCCGGCCCCGCGGCGCTCGTGGACTACCCGCTGAACACGCTCATCATCAGCCCGATCATCTACTTCACCGTCTTCGCGGTGACGCTCCTGGCGCTCGTCGGGAGCGTGGCCCTCGAGCGCAGCAAGGCCGTCGAGGACTACACCCGGCCGCTCGCCGGGTCGGGCGTCGTCGTCCTCGTCGCGACGCTCGCCTTCCTGCTGTGGAGCGCCCTCTCGCCGGACGGCCCGGGCACCTTCCACCCGCAGGTGCTGATCGTCACCCTCGCCGGCGCGACGGCCGCGGCCGGGGGCACCTGGTGGCTGGTCGAGCGCTACGCCCCCGCGGTCAACGCGGGCACCGGCCGGATCGGCTTCGTCGTCGTCTGGGGCCACGCCGTCGACGGCGTCGCCAACGTCGTCGGCCTCGACTGGATGGTCGCGCTCGGCGCCGGGCCGAACCTGGTGCCCAAGCACCCGGTCAACAGCGCCATCGTCGACATCACGGCCGCGACGCTCCCGGCGTCGGTGCTCGCGCTCACCGGCGACACCTGGCCGTTCCTCGTCGTGAAACTCGTCGCGGCGACGCTCGTCGTCTGGCTGTTCGACGAACGGATCTTCGAGGAGAGCCCGCAGTACACCATCCTGCTGTTGATCGCCATCCTCGCGGTGGGGCTGGGTCCCGGCACGCGGGACATGCTCCGGGCGACGTTCGGCGTCTAGGGATAGGGGTGGAACGGCCGGTCGAGTCGGGGCTCGTACCCCAGGTCGGGGGGCACCGTCTCGGCCCGGTCGCCGAAGTAGGGGTCGTCGACGAACAGCGGTTGGGCCTCGGGGCTGAGAACGCGCACCGCCTCGAAGCCGAGGTCGGCCACGTCCGGCGTCGTGACCCGTGCGGCGTACGTCGACAGCCCCGCCGCGCCCGCCCGCTCGACGACGGCGTCGAGTTCCGCTTCGCCGTCCGGCACCGCGTCGGGACCGACCGTCGCCGCGGGCACGCCGTCGCCGGCGTCGGTGAACTCCCGGGCCTCCGGCGGCAGGTCGGCGTACCGGGCGATGGCGCCCTCCTCCTCGGCGGCGTCTTCCGGTCCCATGGCCCGGAGTTCCATCCAGTTCTGGAGCGCCTCGGCGAGCGCCGACCGCGCCGCCGCCGTCGCGTTCAGGTCGGCGCCCGACCCGAGGGCGAAGCGGGGCCAGCCCTCCTCGCGGTGGACCGAGACGGCGACGACGGGCACGTCGACGTCGCCGGTGATCAGCGCCGGCGTCACCGTCAGGCGCTCGGCGCGGGCGCGGTCCACGAGCCTCGAGAACCCGTCGTCGTCGACCGACAGCCCCAGCGGTTCGTACGTCGAGTACCACGCACACATCGCGGCGTCGCGCTCGATCACCTCGTAGAGCCCCGACAGCAGCGCCTCGACGCCCGCGTTGCCGAGGCCGAGGCCGGTGGTGATCGCCGGGCGGTGGCGGGCGGCCGGCGGCGGGTAGTGGACGAACTCGGCGGGCAGGGAGACGGGGTCGCCGGTCGCCAGGTCCTCACCCGCGACCCACTCGATGGGCGCGTCGGGGTCGACCGCCCGGTCGTCCGGACGGACGAACGCCGCCGGCGAGACGCCCCGCTCCCGCGCCGCCGGCGGCGCCGTCGCGAACTCCTCGGCACGATAGACGCCGGCGCAGTAGCGCTCCAGGCCCTCGCCGAGGGCCTTCACGTAGGCGCGGTCCCAGTCGTCGTCGACGCCGGCGGTGTACGCCGCCGCCCGGGCGTCGCTGTAGGCGGTCGTGTCGGCGGTCGCCGCCAGATAGTAGGGGGCCGGGAAGGACTCGCGCTCGCCCACCTGCGTGAGGAGGCCGACCCGGTCGTCGACGGCGCGTTCCGCCCGGGTCACGGCGTCGTCGAGCGACGCCTCACGGTGCGTGCGCCGCAGGTCGCGGTCCCGGGCCTCGGGACGGGGCACCGCGAGGACGCGCCGCTCGCCGCCGGGCACCTCGACGACCGTCCCCCCGAGATCCGCCCCGGAGAGCAGGGAGACGGCGCGGTGGCCGGCCACCGCCCCCGCGAGGCGGACGGCGCTCCGGTCCCCCGAGGGCTGGCCGTCACCGTCCTCCCCGCCCGCCGACTCGACGCGCGCCCGCAGGTCGCGGTGGCCGACGCCGCCGGCGAAGACGGTCACCGCGGCGTCGAGGTCGGGACGGGGCGTCCCGCCGAGGCCGCCGATCTCGACGGCGAGCCAGCGACTCGCCGCGTGGTCGGCCGCCTCGAACGCCGGCGCGCCCGCCGGCGCGATCACGACGCCGAGCGGGTACGAGCCGAGTTCGCCGGGCGCCGCCGTCGTCGCCGTCGCGTCGATGTCGTCGAGGGCGGCCCGGAACGACTCCGCGGCCGGCCCGCTCCCCGCGATACCGATCTGCATGGGACGGCCGACGCCCGCCGTGGGGAAAAGTGGTCGGAAGTGGGGAGTTCAGGCGGAGTGGTTGAGCGTGACCGCGGCGAGTTCCGCCGGCGTCACCTCGTCGAAGCGGTCCTCGTTGAGTTTCAGGCGGAGTCGGGGGCGGCCGACGTCGATGGGGACCTTCTCGGTCCGGATGAGCCCCTCCTCCTCCAGCGTGGTCTTGGTGCGGGAGAACGTCGCCTTGCTCGCGATGCCGACGTCCTCGCCCCACTTGCTGATGTCGTAGAGGAGGACGTCGTTGTGGGCGGCCACGAGGAGCGTGAGCGTCACCTCGTCGAACTCGCTCGCGGCGTCGCGCGCCTCGTCCAGGGCGTCGAGCGCGGCGTCGAAGTCGGCGCGGACGTCCTGCCCGATCTCCTCGCCGAGCGTCTCGCGAACCGTCGAGAGCGGGGGCGTCCGCAGGTCGAACGCCGACGCCGGGTCCCACTGGGCCCCGTAGGTCTCGCGGACGGCGTCGACGAACTCCGACTCGTCGGTGCCGAGCGCGGCCACTCGGTCGCCGACGGAGACCAGCGCCCACACCGCCCCCTCGGTGACGACGAGCGCGTTCGTGCTGCCGGTGCCGCCCGTCCGAATCGAGAGCGTGCCGGCGTCGACGTGGTCGGCGGCGTTGCTCGCCACCACGAAGTCGTCCATCACCTCCTTCAACAGCCGCGAGTCGGCCAGCATCCGCACCGACGGCGGATCGGCCGCCGCCGTCGTGACGGCCGTCAGCGCGCGCACCGCCTCCGCCGTCGGGTCGACCAGCAACAGTTCTTCGGCGGACTCGAAGACGGTTGCGAGTACCTCCTCGAACTCCCGTCCGTGTAGGTTCTCCCCGGCGACCATGGCGTGAATATCGCCACATCCGTATTTAATTTTAACGACCAACGGTCTCCGTAACAGAGTAATTTCTGTCCAGACAGTTGATTAATTTTTTCTCGTCGGCAGAATTGCACAGAGGGTCCAGAGCGGAGAGACAGCTTTATGCGTCGCTTGGGCCGCGTGTACCCATGGAACACGACCACGTCCGTGCGACCGATCCCGCGGTGGCGGAGGCGCTCGTCGGCGAGGCCGAGCGACAGCGGAACACGCTCTCGATGATCGCCTCGGAGAACCACGCGAGTCGGGCCGTCGTCGACGCGCAGGGCAGCGCCCTGACCAACAAGTACGCCGAGGGCTACCCCGGCGAGCGCTACTACGCCGGGTGCGCGTACGCCGACGCCGTCGAGGAACTGGCCGTCGAGCGGGCCAGGGAGCTGTGGGGGGCCGACCACGTCAACGTCCAGCCCCACAGCGGGACCCAGGCGAACATGGCCGTCTACCTCGCGGTCCTCGACCCCGGCGACCGCATCCTCTCGCTCGAACTCGAACACGGGGGCCACCTCAGCCACGGCCACCCCGCCAACTTCGCCGGGCAACTGTACGAGGTGGACCACTACCGCGTCGACCCCGAGACGGGCTATCTCGACTACGAGGGCCTCGCCGAGCGTGCGGACGCGTTCGACCCCGACGCCATCGTCTCCGGCTTCTCCGCCTACCCTCGGCAGGTCGACTGGGAGCGCATCGACGCCGTCGCCGACGCCGTCGACGCCTACCACGTCGCCGACATCGCCCACATCACCGGGCTGGTGGCCGCGGGGGTCCACCCCTCGCCAGTCGGCGTCGCCGACTTCGTGACCGGGAGTACGCACAAGACGATCCGGGCCGGCCGGGGCGGCATCGTCATGTGCGGCGAGGAACACGCCGACGCCGTCGACGACGCGGTGTTCCCGGGCGTGCAAGGCGGCCCGCTGATGCACAACGTCGCGGGCAAGGCGGTGGGGTTCGGCGAGGCGCTCGACCCCGAGTTCGAGGAGTACGCGGAGCAGGTCGTCGCCAACGCCCGCGCGCTCGGCGACCGGCTCGCGGACCACGGGCTCTCGCTCGTCTCCGGGGGCACCGACACCCACCTCGTGCTGGTCGACCTGCGTGACTCCCACCCCGACCTCTCCGGCGGCGACGCCGAGGACGCCCTCGCCGCGACGGGCATCGTCCTCAACGGCAACACGGTGCCGGGGGAAACCCGGTCGCCGTTCGACCCCAGCGGGATCCGCGCCGGCACCGCCGCCCTCACGACCCGCGGCTTCGACGAGGCGGCCACCCGCGAGGTGGCCGACCTGATCGCCCGCGTCCTCGACGCGCCCGAGGACGGGACCGTCCGCGACGACGTGAGCGACCGGGTGGACGAACTGTGTGCGGCCCACCCGCTGTACGAGTAGCGGGGCTCCGACGGCCGCGGGGGTCGTCCGCCCCCGACGACTCGCGCTCGGGACGTATCAGTTCCGAACCAAATTAACTATACCCCTCAACGCAGACAACCGAACCAAGAGTCATGAAACTCGCTACAATCGGTGTCGGAAACGCCGGAAGCAAGATCGTGGATCGGATGGTGGAGTTCGAGTCCGAAACCAACCGGAACCTCTGTCGACACGTCCACGCGATCAACACCGCGCGGACGGACCTCGCCAAGCCCGAGTACATCCCCGAGGAGCGGCGCGTTCTGGTCGGTGACACGAACCAGAAGTCGAAAGGGCACGGCGTCGGCGGCGACGTGGAGATCGGTGCGGAGGTCATGTCCGCGGACATCAACGAACTCCGCCGGGCGTTCGACGACATCGAGATCCACAACGTCGACGCGATCCTCGTCGCCGCCGGCCTCGGCGGCGGCACGGGAAGCGGCGGTGGCCCCGTCGTCATCGACGCCCTCCAGGAGATGTACGACGAGCCGGTGTACGCCCTCGGCGTCCTCCCCGGCGAGTACGAGGGTGGCCGACCGGCGCTGAACGCCGCCCGGTCCCTCCAGTCGTTCGTCAACAAGACGGACAACTTCATCGGCTTCGACAACGACGCCTGGCGCGCTCGGGATCAGACGATCGAGGAGGGGTACGAGCAGATGAACCGCGAGCTCGCGTCCCGGATCGTGACGCTGCTGGCCGCGGGCGAGACAGACGACTCGGAGGTCGCCGAGAACGCGATGGACTCGAGCGACATCATCCGCACGCTCAACACCGACGGGGTGTCCTCCATCGGCTACGCCGCCACGGCGGTCGACGCACAGCCCGAGGGGCTGCTCGACAGGTGGGGCGGCAGCGGTAGCGAGGAGGACGACCTCGACGACGCCAGCCAGGCGACGAAGATCAAGGCGCTCGTCCGCCGGGCGACCAACTCACGGCTGACGCTGCCGTGCGAGGTGTCCAGCGCCGAGCGGGTGCTGGTCGTGCTGTCCGGCCCGCCCGAGGAGTTCTCCCGGAAGGGCATCGAGAGCGCCCGCCAGTGGCTCGAACAGGAGGCCGAGACGGTCGAGGTGCTCGTCGGCGACGACCCGCGCGAACGCTCGTCGCAACTCGCCGCCGCCGTACTCCTCTCGAACGTCTCGGAGGCCCCGCGGATCGACACGATCCAGAACCAGGCCATCGACGCACAGGAACAGATCGCCGAGCAACAGGCCGAACGCGAGGAGAAGATCAACGACCTGATCACGGACGACAACGACGACCTCGACCCCGTAGTCTGAACCGTGAACCGAACCGAACGCACCCCTGCCCATCGACGAGGGAACCGATGAAGCTCGCGCTCGTCGGCGTCGGCGGTGGCGGCAGCCGCCTCGTCGATACGATTCGCGGCCTCGAGGCGTCCGGCGATCGGCAGCTGTGCTACGGGCATCTGCTCACGATCGACATCTCACGGACCGTCGACGACGACTTCGAGCACGTCTCCCCGGACCAGCACGTGACGATCGGCGACACGCACCGCGAGGTCGACGAGGGTGTCGACGGAGCACAGGAGCTCGCAGTCGAGGTCGTCCGCGCCGACTTCCCCGAGATCCAACGCTCGCTCGACTCGATCCCCATGCGCAAGCTCGACGGCGTGCTGGTCGTCGCGTGTCTGGGCGGCGGCACCGGCAGCGGCGCGGGGGCCGTCCTCGTCGAGCGGCTCCAGGAGCTGTACGACAAACCGGTGTACGTCCTCGGTGTCCTTCCGGCCGCGAAGGCGCCCGACCGCGCGGCGCTGAACGCCGCCCGGTCGCTCAGGTCCATCGTCCCGGCGGCCGACAGCGTCATCCTGTTCGACAACGACCGCTGGCTCGACCCCGACGCCGCCGACGTCGACGAGGAGTACGAACGGGCGAACCGCGAACTGGCCGGCCGGATCGTTTCGCTGTTTGCCAGGGAGGAGTCCGACCCCGACTCCATCGGGGCGAACACGATGGACTCCAGCGACATCATCCGTACGCTCTCGCCGGGCGGGGTCACCTCGGTCGGCTACGCCGAGACCGATCTCGACGACGGCGGCGGATTTCTGTCGTGGGTCCTCTCGCTCCTCCCCGGCGACCGGGGCGACGAGGAGTCGGACGACCGGACCGACGCCGGGAAGATTCAGGGGCTCGTCCGACAGGCGCTCAACTCGCGGCTGACGCTGCCGTGCGAGGTGTCAAGCGCCGAGCGAGTGCTCGTCGTGCTGTCCGGCCCGCCGGAGGAACTCTCCCGGCGTGGCTTCGAGAGCGCCCGCCAGTGGCTCGAAGAGGAGACGGAGACGGTCGAGGTGCTCGCCGGCGACGACCCGCGGACGGGCTCCTCGACCGTCTCGGCGGTCGTGTTGCTGTCCAACGTCACCGAGGTCCCGCGGATCGACGCGATGCAACGGCAGGCCGTCGAGTACGAACGCAGTCGGACCGTCCAGGCGGCCGACGAGTCGGACTGACCGCTCCCCGCCGGACTCACCTGCGCCCGTCCCCGTCGTTGCGGGGGCGAACCGCGTTCGCGAACGCGACGAGAAGGCCCAGCCCCCACCCGATGGGGACGGCGAGTCCGGCCCACATTCCCACGAACGCGATCCCGGAGAGGTTGAACTCCCGCCGGAGGACGGCGTTGAGGTTACCGACCGCCAGGACGTTGTCGAGGAGCCACGCGGCCAGTGACGTACTCCGCGGCAGGATGACCTCGCCCAGCGTGGGCGAGAAGAGCGCGGCCGTCACCGGGGGCAGACAGATCGCCGCGACGACGAACGGGTACGCGGCGGCGAGGGTCAGGCGCCGACCGCCGACGCTGGCGGTCCCCCACGCGAGCGCGGTGGACCCCGTCGCGACCACGCTCGCCGTGAGGACGGCCTTGAACCCCGAGGCCGGAAACCGGCCCCACGCGAGCGCCGTCAGCGCGCTCCAGGCGACGGCCACGACGGCGACGAGCGCGACCAGTCCCAGCCCGGTCGCGATGCGGTTGAGCTGTCGGGTCACGTACCGGGCCCAGAACCCGGCGACCGCGAACGGGTACGCGGCGACGATCAACACGGCTCCCAGCCCGCTCCAGGTCCAGAACGCGAGCCGGTCCCGGGTCGTCTGGGGTTGCCAGCGACCCCGAACCGGATGCCCGTCCGAGTCGGCCGAGAACAGAACCTGTCGCCAAGCGGTCAGTAACCGTATGAAGTCGGCTTTGATGGCCGTGACGAGTTGGGAGTCCGTCATCGGGTCACGCTACTCGATAGGGGCCGTTAACAGTTTTCGCTCGGACGCGGTCGTTCGCCGGAACGTTACTCACGCGACGTCCGTCTTGACGACCACCACCGGTTCGTCGGCCAGTCGGACCACGCGGTCGGTGACGGAGCCCAGCAGACTCCGGTACGCCTCGGGGTGGCGACGCGTCCCGAGGACGATCAGGTCGACCCCTTCCTCGTCGGCGTAGTCGACGATCTCCTCGTGGGGACGGCCGTGACGCAGCGCTTCGACGACCTCGACGCCGCGGTCGGCGGCCCGGGTCGTCACCGCCGACAGCGCCTCCTCGCCCACCTCCTCCAGCCCGTGTTCCGGCCCCTCGCGTTCGTCGACGTATTCGTCACCGCTGTACGCCGAGTAGACGTCGCTGTCGACGACGTAGAGCGCGTGCAGCATGGCGTCGTGGAGGTCGGCCAACCCGATGGCGTGGGCCGTCGCGTCGTCCGAGGCGACCGTTCCGTCCGTGGCGAGCAGGATGCGCTCGTACATGGTCGGGGCTTCGGCGGCCGGCGTGAAAAGCCCCCACCGTGACTCCCACGGGGCGATACTGCGTCAAGCGGAGGCTTGAAGACCACACGCGGTCCCGGTTCGGACGTGACTCACGTTATCGACGGCGACGCGGTAGCGGCGGACGTCCGCGACGGCCTCTCGGATGCCATCGGCACGCTCGACGACGCAGGCGTCACGCCGACGCTCGCCACCGTCCTCATGAGCGACGACCCAGCCAGCGAGACGTACGTCTCGATGAAACAGCAGGACTGCGCGGAGGTGGGTATCGAGGCCCGGGACGTGGAACTCGATCCCGAGGCGCCCGCCGAGGAACTGTTCGGGACGGTCGACGACCTGAACGCCGACCCGGACGTGAACGGCATCCTCGTCCAGATGCCGGTCCCGGACCACATCGAGGACCGGGACGTGATCCGCGCCATCGACCCCGCGAAGGACGTGGACGGCTTCCACCCCGAGAACGTCGGCCGACTGGTCGCCGGCGACCCCGTGTTCAAGCCCTGCACCCCGCACGGCGTCCTCAAACTCCTCGACGCCGCGGACGTGGCGACGGAGGGCGCCGACGTGACTATCGTCGGTCGGTCGAACATCGTCGGCAAACCCCTCGCCAACCTCCTCGTCCAGAAGGCCGACTACGGCAACGCGACGGTGACGGTCTGTCACTCCCGGACCGACGACCTGGCCGAGAAGACCCGGCGCGCGGACGTGGTGATCGCCGCGGTCGGCGTGCCCGAACTCGTCGACGGGTCGATGCTCTCGGACGGAACGGTCGTGATCGACGTGGGCGTCAACCGCGTCGAACGCGACGGCGAGTCGACGCTGGTCGGGGACGTGGAGTTCGAGAGCGCGAAGGCGACGGCGCGGGCCATCACGCCCGTCCCCGGCGGCGTCGGACCGATGACGCGGGCGATGCTCCTCTACAACACGGTCAAGGCGACGAGCCGGCAGGCCGACGTGCCGGTCTCCCTCCCCTAGTCCAGCCGGTTGCGGGCGGACGCGAGCGCCGACTCGTCGCCCTCGATCAGGTAGGAACCCACCTCGCGGGCCGCCCGGACCAGCGACTCGGCCTCGGACGGCGACACGTCGCCCTGGAGCGCCTCCACTCGCTTGCACCGTTCGCGGACCGTCCCGAGGGTCCGGCGGGCCTCGGCGTCGGGGTGTTCGTCCAGCCACGAGAGCAGGTCGCGGCGGTACGCGTCGACGGCCTTCGCGTCGCCGAGGCCGCGGGCCGCCGCCAGCCGTTCGGGGACCGCCGCCGGCCCGGGTCGCTCCCCCCGATCCGCGTCCCGGAGGAGGGCGAGGAGGTAGGTGTACTCCGCGTCGGTCGGGTCGCGGAGGCGGTCGAACGCGTCGACGACCTGCAGGAGTTCGGCCGCGGCGACGACGGATTCGTCGAGGGGGCGGAGTTCGCCGCCGTCGACGAAGCCGCGCCGCCGGAGGTAGCTCCGCAGGTCGCTCTTGCAGTCGTCGACGGCGTCGGCGAGTTCGTCGTCGGCCGCGGCGTTCCGGTAGGGCGTCAGGTCGAGCGTCGCCGGGGCGTCCGTGTGGAGGGTGCGGTCGTCGACGCCGACGCTCCGGAGGCTCCCGCAGTCCGGGCACGACACGCTCCCCGTCTCGTAGTACGACCACCGGCAGCCGCAGTCCTGACACTCCCGTCGGCCGCGAATCTCCATGGGTCGCGTTCGCCCGGCGGCGACAAAAGGTCGGCGTTCCGCCGGACCGAGGATACAGGTAGCCGGAACCACCACGTGACGCCATGCGAGACGAACGCGACGTCCGCGAGCAGTACGAGTTCCTCGCCGAACAGCTCGCGGACGAGGAGATGCGACACGAGGGCGTCAGACAGCTGTTCACTCACTACAAGCGAGCGCTCGGCTGGGTGTTGGAGGAGGAACACATGTAGCGACGAGGCGGTAGTTTTATACTATCGGACTCCGGATTGTCAGGTGACGCTTCGTCTGGAGGGCCGAAGCGTCAGCGGGGACCAATTCAGGGCGGCAAGCTTCCACGCGATTTTCGCGTGGCTTGCTTTCCTTTTGTACCAATTCGACGAGCCCCGCGTCCGTCAGTCCTGCGGGGCGGCGTCCTCGGCCTCGCCGGTATCGACGTCGGCCAGGCTCCCCGGATCGACCGCGTACGGCTGGATGGGCTTTGCCCCCAGGAGTTCGGGCAACACCAGTCGGGCGAAGTGCACGACCAACACGAGGAGCATGGGCGCGAGGAAGATGCCGTACCAGCCGAAAAGCAGGGGGCCGAAGGTGTAGGCGATCATCAGGCTCCCGACGTGGAGGCTCCGCCCCGAGACGTACGGTCGGAGGACGAGGTCCGGGATGGTGTCGACGACGACGAACGAGACCAGCGCGAAGACGGCGACGAACCAGAGGCCGGTCGGATCGGTCAGCAGTCCGATCCCGGCGAGGTAGAGCGCGACGGGGACGTAGACGAGTTTCATGCCGACGATGGGGATCAGGCTCGCGACGCCGGCGAGCAGTCCGACCAGCGGGGCCGCGGGGATCCGGAGTCCCGCCGGCGCGTAGACGTTCAGGATCGAGTACGCCAGCACGCCGATGCTCCCCGTCAGCACCGCGTTGAGGATGTTGCCGAAGAAGATGCCCTTGAAGTCGCGGTCGACGGCGCGGCCGTAGGCCTCCAGGATCCCCCGGTCGTCGCCGAACCGCGCGAGCGCCCACCGGGAGAGTCGGCCGCCGTCCCGGAGCAGGTAGAACGCCAGCGCCAGCATCACGAACAGGTGGACGGCGCCGACGCCGACGAACGCCACGGTGTCGGCGGCCGACCCCAGCGACGAGAACAGCGACTGCAGGCGCTCGACGGAGAGGTACTGCTCCGGGTCGAGGGAGATGAGCGTCGCCGGATCGGCGATCCGAGCCAGCGTCTCCTGATCGAGTAGTGGCCACCGCGCCGGGTCGAACGCGCCCGAGTTGACGTACTTCAGGAGTTCGTTGAGCGCGATGCTGAGGGCGTAGACCACCAACAGGAGCGCGGGGAGCGCGAGCGCGAACAGCGAGATGGCGGCCGCGAGGCTCGGCGGGCGGATCACCCGACGCAGGCGCCGGTAGATCGGCCGGGTGGCGTAGTAGATGAACACGCCGAAGACGAACGTGCCGACGAAGGAGTAGACGACGTACAGCAGCGCCGCCCCGAGTGTGAACCCCAGGCTCCACCACCCGAGCCGAAACCGGGAGAGCCGGAACTCCGACATGGTGACGACCCTCGTGGGCCGGAGAGAAAAATCCCCCTGCGGAGCGCCCCGTCAGGTCCAGCGATCCAGCCCCGTCTGCACCAGCGACTCCTCGATCCGGTCGAACCCGCGTTCCACCTCGTCGGCGTCAACCTCCCACTCCTCGGTCACGTACTCGCGCGCGGCGGCCACGTCGGGATCGAGGTCCAGGTCCAGGTCGTAGTCGTCGGTGACGGGCGGGTTCCGGAAGAGGGCTCGCACCCGGTCGGCGTTTTCCACCCGCCAGCCCTCGGCGTCGAGGGCGGCCCACAGGTCGCCGTGGTCCCGGATCGCCCGGAGCGCCGTCTTCGGGCCGACGCCGTCGACGCCGGGGTTGAAGTCCGTGCCACAGAGGATCGCCACGTCGATGAGCGCCTCCCACGTGATCCCGTGGCGGTCGAGGGTCGTGTCCAGGTCCATCAGCTCCGGGGTGCCCTTGCTCGTCAGCTGGCGGAGGGTCAGCGGCGCGCCGAACAGCAGGGTGTCGTAGTCCTCGCTGCCCGCGTAGTCGGCGTCGCCCCGGCGGGCCATGTGGGCCGCCTGTGCCTCCCCCTCGGCGGGCGCCTCGACGACGGGCACGTCGAGCAGCGCCAGCAGTTCGCGCGTCGTCTCCAGGATCACGTCGGTGAGCCGCTGGGTTCGGGCGTCGAGGCGGGCCGCCTCCACGGCGTCGCCGCGCGCCTCGGCCTCGGCCCGCCGCTCCTCGGCGCGCTCCCGTCGCTCGCGCCGTTCGGCCACCTCGTCGTCCTTCAGATCGGTGACGCCGCCGTCGAAGACGAAGACGGGCGTCAGGTCGTGTTCGAAGAACTTGGGGAGCCCCTGGACGACGCCGACGAGGTTCGCCACCTCCTCGCCCGCGGCGGTGGTGTAGACGTCGTCGCTCGTCCACTTGACCGTCGTCGTGAGGTAGCGATACAGCCAGTTGTGCGCGTCGACGGCGACGACGCTGTCGGCCACCTCGTCCCAGGAGACGTCCGAGAGGGCGGCGAGTTGCCTGAGGTCTGCGTTGCCCATCGGCACCCGGTACGCGGGCGCGGGCTTTCAACGTCCGGGTTCGGTCCCCGGCCCAACATGTATCCGTCCGGAACGACGAGGCACGACCCCATGATTCTTCGACCCTCCGACACCCGTGAGCTGTTCGCTCGGAAGTGCGACTTCCCGGCCGAGGAGGCGGCCGTCGTCGACGCCGTCGGCGACGTCGGCATCGACTCCCCGAACGGCGAGACGACCGACGTCCGCACGGTTCTGGAGCGGAGTTCGGCGACGAGATACGCGTCCGCGGCCGACCTCCACAGCACCGTGATGGCGAACCTGCCGGCGGATCACGTCGGCCGCAAGCGCTACGACGACCGGTCGCGGACGGCGGTTCGAACCACCGAACTCTCGGTGTGACGGGCGACCGCGGCAAAACTCGGCACACGTCACCCATGTCACAGCAACCCACGTTCACGACCTACGTCGCGCTCATCGACGTCGCGGACCCGAACGTCCAGAACATGCAGGAGCTGGCGTCCGTCTGGGGGGACATCACCCGGGAGTTCGACCGCATCGGTGCGTCCATCGAGGACGCGTACGCGGCGCTCGGCGAACACGACTTCCTCGTGATCTTCGATGGGTCGGGCACCGAGACGGCGTTCCAGGCCGACGTCATCCTCGAACGACACGGGCTGGACGTCCAGACCATGGAGGTCGTCGACACGGAGACGTTCTCGGAACTCGTGACCGACCTGTGAGGGTCGCGAGGGCCGGCGCGCCGGGTGGACGCCCCCGTCTCACGACAGGGCGACGAACAGGAGGGCGACGCTCCCGAGGCCGGCGACGACGCCGACCCCCCGCGCCAGCCGGTCACCCCATCCCACCGTCCGCTCCAGCGAGAGCACCACGGTGAGGCCGGCCATCCAGAGGAGGTTCATCGAGCCGACGACGACCATGACGGCAAAGAGCGCCCAGCAACAGCCGACGCAGAAGACGGCGAACCTGAGGCTCATCGCGGCCGCGCCGCGGACCCCCGGTTCGTGGTACTCCATCAGGAAGCCGAGAGGCGTCCGACAGTACTTCAGACACCGGTGCTTGTACGGCGAGAGCTGGTAGGCCGAGAGGACGGCGAGGGTCCCCCCGAACAGGAGCGCCCCGCGCTCGCTGGCGACCGTCGCTATCGGGAGGACGGCGTTCACGGCGAGCGGCACCACCCCGGTCAGCGTCCACACGAGCGCGTACGTCCCCATGAAGGCGCCGACGCGTGCGGCCTTCCCCCCGGTCGTCGTCCCGTCGAGCGTCTTGTAGTACAGCCGAAACAGCGGCACCGACGAAGGGTACATCATCGCGACCATCATCACGCCCCACATGAACAGATAGAGGCCGACGCCGACGGGACCGTTCGAGAGCGCCATCGCCTCCGGCGCTCCGGGGTCGGACATCCGCAGTCCCGGCACCGACCCCGGCATCGGGAGCCACCGCCCCACGAGGCTCAGCCACGCGAGGAGGGCGATACCGTAGGTGACGAGCGCGACGACGGGGACCCGGCGGGGGACGAACCGCCCCGGAGTGGCGCGTGCCATGGGCCGTCGACGTCAGGCGCTGGCGAGTTCGAAGTCGCCGAGGTAGGCGTTGTTTCCGGAGACGTCCCAGTCGAAGCCGTCGCCGTACGAGGCGGTCGCCGTCGTCGACTTGCCGGCGATCATCTCCTGGCTCTTCGTGAGTGGGTGCGGCGAGACCCGACCGAGTTCGCCGTTGAACCCCGGCGCTCCGGCGGCCTCCATCGTGGCGATGTCGCCGACCGAGACGGAGAACTCGTCGCCGTCCCGGGCGAACTCGATGGGCGCCGTGGTCACCTCGACGCTCTCGACGTGCGCGTCCGCGACGGCCGCCCAGATGCCCCCGGCCCGACCCAGGAAGACGTCCTCGATGGCCGCGCGCTGCTCGTCGTCGGCCGCCTCGTCGACGACGAGGACGACGTCCCACCCGGTTTCGGGGGCGAACATGACCCCCTCCTCGGCCGTGATCAGCATCGCGACGGAGCGGGCCCTCAGGTCCACGTCGCCGTACTCGCCCTCGCGGATGTGCCACGCGAGCGAGGCGATACAGCCGTCGTCGTCGGCCGGTTCCATCCAGATGCACTGACAGGCGACGTCGCAGTTGCACGCTTCCACGTAGTCGCCCGCGATGGTCCAGTCACTGGTCATTATACTAACACTTCATTGGGATACGTTGCCAGGTGACAAGGCCTTTTCGGTCCGCTCGTCCCCGCTACTCCCCGAGTCTCGCCACCGCACCGTCGTCGCCGTCCTCGATTTCGACCAGGCCGTCGTCGGCCAGGTCCGCGAGGAGTCCGCGGAGCCACTCCCGGCCGTACTCGCCCTCCGGCGCGTAGTCCACGCGAATCCGCGGGCCGAGTTCGTCGAGGGGGAGGGCGCCGTGTTCGCCGAGGACGCGCACGACGCGCCCGCGGAACTGGCGCCGACTGCCCTCGAACTCGGGTTGCGTCGGCACGTCGGGCGCGGTGAAGTCCCCCGTCTCGTAGGCGTGACACCACCGGCGCCACGGGCATCCTTCCTCGTCACACCGGGGCCGCTGCCGGCAGGCGACGCCCCCTAACTCCATGATGGCGTTGTTCCAGACGCGGGACTCGCCGTCGGGCATGAGTTCGCCCGCCGCCCGCTCGAACGCCGCGTCGTCGTCGGGGATCCCGAAGGCGCGATAGAGGACGCGCTTGACGTTGGTGTCGACGACGGCGTCGCCGTTGTCGAACGCGAAGCTCGCGACGGCGTTGGCGGTGTAGGGACCGACGCCCATCAGGTCCTGCAGGGCCGCCGGCGTCTCCGGCCACTCGCCGCCGAAGTCGTCGACGACCTGCCCGGCGGCCTCGTGGAGGTAGCGCGCGCGGTTGTTGTAGCCGAGGCGCTGGTCGGACCAGAACCCCACCACGTCGCTCCGGTCGGCGGCCGCGAGCGCCTCGACGGTCGGCCACCGGTCGAGGAAGGCCGCCCACGCGTCGACGACGCGGTCGAGTTGGGTCTGCTGGCTCATCACCTCCGAGACGAGTATCTCGTAGGGGTCGGTCGTCCGCCGCCACGGGAACTCTCGGTGGTCGGCCTCGTACCACTCGACGAGCGCCGAGCGGACGGCCTCGACGTCCTCCGGCAGCGCGTCGTCCTCGCTCATCGTCGGACGGTTGCGTCGCGGCCCGTTAGGCGTGCTGGTTCGCCGGGGAGCCGAAAGCCGTATTCGGCGGCCGGACCTTTCCCGGGGCATGGGTCTCGACGAACTCACCGCTGACGTGGAGGACGCCTACGGCGCGCTGGGCGACGAACTCGCCGTCGAACTGGACCGCGAGACGCGCAACGAACTCGCGATGCTCTCGGCGGCCATCGGGGCCGACGAGGGCGAACTCGTCCGGCGGGCGATCCACGCACTCTACCGCTCGACGGTCGACACCGGCGACCTGGACTTCCACCTCCGGCAGGGGTACGACGTGACCTACGACGAGTACCTCTCGGGGATGACCTACGACGAGATGACGGGCGCGGACCAGTACCCCCAGCGCGACGACGAGCGTCGCTACCAGATGTAGCGGGTAACTTTTGTGCGCCGGCCGCCGCCGTAGGGGTATGGACACCGCCGAGGTCGAACGACTCATCGAGGAGGGAATCGAGGACGCCGACGCGACGGTCACCAAGCCCCGCGTGCCCGACGAGGACCACGAGGACGCCCACTTCGCCGCCGTGGTCGTCTCGCCCGCCTTCGAGGGGCTGCCCCTGGTCCAGCAACACCAGCTCGTCTACGACGCGCTGGAGGGTCACATGACGACCGACATCCACGCCATGGAGATGAAGACCTACACGCCGGAGGCGTACGAGGAACACGGGCCGGAGGCGTAACGGTAGCTTTTACGAGGCGGCTCCCCTTCGCTCGCGCATGAGCGACGACCCTGACTTCCGCGTCGAACGGGACAGCCTCGGCGAGATTCGGGTCCCCGCGGACGCGTACTGGGGCGCCCAGACCCAGCGTGCCGTCGAGAACTTCCCAATCAGCGACGAGCGGTTCGGGCGGCGGTTCGTCCGCGCGCTCGGCGTCGTCAAGAAGTCGGCGGCGCGGGCCAACCGCGACCTCGACCTGCTCGACGAGGACGTGGCCGACGCCGTCGTCGCCGCCGCCGACGAGGTGATCGCCGGCGACCACGACGACCAGTTCCCGGTCGACGTCTTCCAGACCGGATCGGGGACCTCCTCGAACATGAACGCGAACGAGGTGATCGCCAACCGCGCGGCCGAACTGCTGGGGAGCGAGGTCGGCGACCGGGTGGTCCACCCGAACGACCACGTCAACTTCGGGCAGTCCTCGAACGACGTGATCCCCACCGCCATGCACGTCGCCGCGCTTGAGGCGGTGCGGAAGGACCTGATCCCCGCCCTGGAGACGCTGGCCGACGCGCTGGACGCCAAGGCCGACGAGTTCGACGGCGTCGTCAAGACCGGTCGCACCCACCTGCAGGACGCCACGCCCGTCCGTCTCGGCCAGGAGTTCGGCGGCTACCGCACCCAGGTCGAGAAGGGGATCGAGCGCTGCGAGTCGGTCGCCCCCCGACTCTCGGAACTCGCCCTCGGCGGGACCGCGACGGGGACTGGGCTGAACACCCACCCCGAGTTCCCCGAACGCGCCGCGGCGTACGTCGCCGAGGAGACGGGGATCGAGTTCCGTGAGGCCGACGACCACTTCGAGGCCCAGGCCGCCCACGACGCGATGGGCGAGGCCCACGGCGCCCTGCGGACGGTCGCCGGCTCGCTCAACAAGATCGCGAACGACCTCCGCCTGCTCGCCTCCGGGCCGCGGAACGGCCTCGGCGAGATCGAACAGCCCGAGAACCAGCCGGGGTCGTCGATCATGCCCGGGAAGATCAACCCCGTCGTCGCCGAGGCGGTCAACCAGGTCCACACGCAGGTGGTGGGTAACGACGCCGCCGTCTCCGCGGGCGCCGCGGGCGGCCAGATCGACCTCAACCTCTACAAGCCCGTCATCGCGCACAACTTCCTGCAGTCCGCGGACCTCCTCGCGAACGCCGCCGAGACGTTCGCCGGGAAGTTCGTCGCGAAACTGGAGGCCAACGAGGACCACTGCGCCGAGGCGGTCGAGCGATCGATGGCGCTCGCGACGGCGCTCAACCCCGCCATCGGCTACGACAGGGCCTCCGAGGTCGCCAAGACGGCGCTGAAGGAGGACAAGACCGTCCGCGAGGTGGCGATCGAGAAGGGCTATCTCACCGAGGCGGAGGCCGACGAGGTGCTCGACCCCGAGCGGATGACCCACCGGGGTATCCTGAGCGCCGACGACGAGTGAGCGGCGCTGCTGTACCCGGCTCCCGTCGTGACGGCGCCCCGACGCCACACCGGCGCCGACGGACCGCGCTCCCTTCGAGACGACGGCCGGGCGACCGATCCGGAGCCCCGAGACGTCGCCGCGTTTCGAGAACCCGACGAACCCGAGACCCGCGGACGGAACGGAGAGACCACCACTCCGACCGCGAATCCGTCAGGTATGGAACCGAAGCGACACGTTCATAGTGGATGCTGTCGATGCTCCGACTATGCCGCAGATGCACGTCTCTACCCGGCGGGACCTCCTCGTCTGTCGAAAGTGCGATGCCGAGTTCCCGGAGGGCCGCGCCACGAAGGACGGATGGACGTACGAATGTCCGGAGTGCGGCGAGGCGACCGGCCTCGGCGAGGGACTGCGGCGGGCCTGAATTATCGCCCTCGGCCGACGAGTAGCGCCGCGAGCGCCGCGAGCGCCGCGACGGCGGCACCGACGCCGAAGCCGGGGGCCGACCCCTCGGTTCCGGACGGCGTCCCGGTCACGTCCGCGTTCGTCCCCTCGGCGCCCGTCGTCGGGTCCGCCGTCCGCGTCGGCGCGTCGACGGCTCCCGCCGGCCCCGCGCCGGCGACGAACGGGTGCCGGCCGCGGTCGATTTCCATGCCGCTCGCCACCCCGTCGCCGTCCGGGTCGAGCGACGGTTCGGCGACGTAGTACCGCGGGTCCTCGGGAAGCGGCGGCAGGGCGTTCGTGGTGGCGTAGCGATCCAGCCACGGCCCCAGCGAGTCGTCGCCCGAGACGCGGACGACCGCCGCCCGGAACGCGCGGTAGTCGCGGAACGGCTCCGACCGGCCGGCGAACACGTCACGCAGGGTCCGCTCCCCGCCGGTGCGTCGCCTGATCTCCGCGTCGAGCGCGGCGAGGACGTGAGCCCCCTTGTCGTAGTGGGCGGTGGTCCCCGTCCACGTCTCCGGGTCGGTGAGGACGACCGCCCGCCGATCGGGGGCGTACTCGGTCGCCCGGAGGCCCGACCGGAACGACTCGTAGCCGCCGACGCCGTCGTTGAGGGCGAACAGGTGGCCGTAGTACTCGGCGCTCGCTTCGGTCAGCCACGCCGCGTCGTCGGCGCCGACCGTCCCCAGGCGCGTGTGGACGTACTCGTGGGCGAACACCGCGCCCGTGTGGTTCATGCGGAGCCCCGACTGGCCCACCCAGAACGCCGTGTCGACGGTGGCGGCGTCCACCCCGGTCGTCGCGTCGTCGCCCACCGGCAGGACGAACACCGTGATCCGGTCGCGCCGGACGCCGAAGTCGAAGTGCTCGTTCGCGGTGCGCAGGAACGCAGTGGCCCGGGTCGGATCCGCGCCCTCCGCCCCGAGGACGAACGTCGCTCGCTCGTCGGCGGCGGTCACGTTCCGGACGTCGTGGGGGCCGAGGTAGGCGAGGTGGCTGCTCGCGTACCCCGGTTCCGCGGCCGCGACGCCGAAGGACGTCGTCCGGATCGGGCGCTCGTTCGCGCGGACCTGCACGCGGGTGTTGGGCTGTGAGACGAGCGCCCAGTCGCCGCGCTCGACGCCGCGGACGCCGCTCCCGAGTTCGTCGCCCACCGCCAACCGGAGCGAGACGCTCGGGCGCTCCGTCTCGGCGTCCCAGCGGAACCGCGTCGACTCCGTTCGCTCGAAGCCGTCGGTGCCCGCGACGGTGATGCCGGGAATCGAGAGGACGGGGACGATCACCCGAAGCCCCGTCACCGAGGCCGGCACCCGGTACGCGAAGGTGAGGGTCACGCTCCCGGGTTCGGCGTTGCGCGAGGCGACGATGCGCTCGTCGAGGGTCGGGCGCTCCCCCTGTGGCGCCACCGCGCCGTCGCCCGGCGCGGTCGCCGCGGCAGTCCACGGGCCGGTGCCGTCTACCGTCGCGAGCGCGGGCGCCGCCCCGGCGACGACGAGCAGTACGGTCACGAGCAGCGTTCCCGACACCCCGAGCCGACGGCCTGTCATGGAGCGCATTGGGAACCGTCGGGCAAGTATCTGTGGCCGGTCAGTCGAGGCGCTCGGCCGCGTCCCGATCCAGCAGGGGTTCGGCGTTCGGCGTCGGCAGCGTCACCACGTCCTCGCTCGCGAGGTCGTACTCCCGCTCGTCGACGCCGAAGATCTCGCCCACGTCGCGGGTGATCCGCAGGGTGGTGCGGTCGGTGTCGGCGGCCTCGCCGCCGTCGGGCGTCGGTTCGGTCCCGTCCGCGCCGCCCGGCGTCGGCGCCTCGACTTCCGGGCCGTCCTCGTCGCTCCGTGCCGCCCCGTCGGCCGACGTCGCCGCGGGGGACCCCGACCCGGCCCCGGCCCCGTCGCGCGAGCCGTCACCGCCCATCGCCTCCGCGAGGAGGTCGTCGGGATCGGGCGCCGGCCCCGGATCTGCCGCGGGGTCGTCGGCCTCCGGCGGCGGGGTCGGATTTGCCGCGGGGTCGTCGGCCTCCGGCGGCGGGGTCGGATCTGCCGCGGGGTCGTCGGCCTCCGGCGGCGGGGTCGGATCCGTCGCCGACGACGCGGGCTCCGGATCGGGTGCGGGATCGGCGGCCCCGGGTGCCGGCCCCGCGTCCGACGCGTCGTCCGCGTCGTCGGTCTCGACGTCCCCGGCGAGCGTGTCGAGGACGGTCTCGCGGTTGGTCTCGATGCGTGCGACCAGATCCTCGAAGAGGTCGCGCTCCTCGCTGGTGAGGCCCTCGTCCTCGGTCGCCATGCCGGCGGCGGCGAAGGTCGCCCGCTTGACGATCTTTCCGATCCGGCGCTCGTAGATGCTCTCGACGACTTCCTCGGCGGTCTCGATTTCGTCCGTGAGGCGGCTCACCTCCGGCGAGGAGAAGGGATCGTCGGCTTCCTCGGCGACGCGTTCGCGTTCGGCCTTGCGCTCGGCGACGTAGTCCGCCACGTCGCGGTAAAACGAGTCCCGGAGGTGCTGGAGGCTGTCTTTCTGCCGTTCGGTGCGCTGTACGGAGCGCAGTTCCTCCACGTTCATTCTTTGACCTTCCGGGCCCGGTCGCGCGTCATCAGGAACACGCCGACGCACTCCGGTACCGTTTGCTCTCCCGCGTCCAACGTAAACGTGTCGCCGTCGAGTTCGACCCGCCCCGGATCGGTCACGTCGACCCGGACGGAGCGCCGGGTGAACCGCTCGGGGACGGCGTCGACCAGCGGGTCGAAGTCGTCGACGGCGTCCCGGTCGATCCGCCGGACGACGAGGCCGCTGCCGCCGTGGAGGCTCCCCGGCAGGCGGATCAGGCGGTGGGTGTCCGTCGTCACGGGTTCGTCGATGGGCGCCGTCTCCGCCGCGACCGTCTCGGTCGCCAGCGCCTCGACGAGGGTGCGCGCGCCCGGCCCGCCCACCTCGACGTTGCCGCGTTCGACCGCGCGGTCGTTGTCGACGAAGGCGTCGAGCAGCGTCGCCGCGCCCTTCTCGCCGATGCCGTCGAACGCCGTGAGGCGATCCGTCGCCTCGTCCTCGTCGAGCGTCCGCAACTCCTCGACGAACTCGCGGAGGCGGCGGTGGGTGCGCCGGCCCCATCCGCCCTCGGTGCGGAGTTCGCGCCGCGTCACCCCGTCGACCGCCCGCGTCCGCACAAGTCCCTCGACGTCGAGGTCGACCGCGCGGACGTAATCGACGACCTCTCGCCGCGCGGCCGAGTCGAGGCCGGCCAGTCCCTCGTCGCGGACGTGGACGTGGTAGCCGCGGCCCCCCGAGAACACGACGGTCACGTCCTCGAACCCGAAGTCGTCTTCCAGCAGGTCGAGCAGCCGTCGGAGGGCGTCCTTGCAGGCCGCGAGCATCTCGGCGTACGTCGCCGCCTCGGGGTCGACGCTCGGGAGGTGGTCGGCGTCCAGATCGAACACGAGGTCGGCGCCCTGCCAGCCCTTCGCGTCCATCTCCGCCGCCCCCGGGTCGTCGTAGCGCGCCGCCGAGAAGTAGACGTGACGCGGCGCCTCGCGTTCGAGGAAGTCGGGCACCTCGCCGAGGTCGTAGATCGACTGGTGGCGGACCATCGTCGTCGCCGCGCCGTCCGTCCAGGGGATGTGGCCCCACTCCCGCCGCTCCGGATCGGGAGGCAGCGTCGGATCGACGCCGCGGTAGTAGTCGCCGAAGCGCCCCGAGAGGTACTCACGCGTCCGTCGGTCCATCCGGTACGGTCTCGGCCGGGGACGGTATAGTAGCTTGTGATCGGCGGGCGGCGCGCCGTGGAAACCCTTTTTTTCGGCGCCGGTGAGGGACCGACATGGACCTCGGGGCGATCGGACTGGCGGGGACGACACCACCGATCGGGACGTGGGAGTGGCTCCGGTGGCTGTGGGGCTTCGCCTCCGTCCGGGTCGCCGTCGCCGTCCTGATCGTCCTCGGGGGGGTCGTCCTCTCGAAGTTCCTCGTCCGGCTGCTCGGCCGACCGGTTGCTCGCCGGTTCCAGCGCCAGAGCGTCGCCCAGACCGTCCTCGGCCTGCTCCGCGTCTCGACCGTCGTCGCCGCGACGTTCGTCGCGGGGAGCATCGTCGGCCTCGGCATCGGCGACATCGTCCTCTCGGTGACCGTCTTCTCCGCCGTCCTCGGTATCGTCCTCGCCCCCATCGTCGGCAGCATCATCAACGGCGTGTTCGTCCTCGCGGACAACCCCTACGAGATCGGCGACATGATCGAACTCGAGGACGGCCGCCGGGGGTTCGTCGACGACATCACCCTCCGCTACACGAAGATCTTCACCCTCGACAACACCTTTCTCGTCGTCCCGAACTCGTCGATGCGCGAGCGCGACGTGACCAACTTCTCCGCCGAGGACGAGCGAACCCGACTGTCGATCCCCCTGCTCGTGACCTACGAGGGCGACCTCGACGCGGCACGGCGGATCATGGAGAAGTCCGCACGGGACTGCGAGGGGGTGATCGAGGGCGGCCCGGACATCCGCATCGGGAGCGCGCGCTACCCCGCGAAACCGACCTGCCTGATCGACGCCTACGCCGACAGCGGCGTCCGCCTCGTCGTCCGGTTCTGGGTGCGAACGCCGTACAAGATCCCGCGGGTGGAGTCCACGGTCCGCGAGCGCATCTGGGAGAACCTGACCGAGGCGGACGTGGAGATCGCCTACCCCCACCAGCACCTCCTGTTCGACGAGAACAGCGGACAGGCGCGGGTCGCCGTCGAGGAGGGCACCGGAACCGCCCCCCAGCGGACGGCTGGCCCGACCGGCCGGGAGGGCGACGCGGCCGCCAGCGGCGTGACGGACGCCGATCCGGCGGCCGACGCGGAGGCGGACCCCGACGGACCGCCGCCGGAGTGACCCCTACGCGCTGACGGTGATCACGTCGCAGTCGAGTTTCTCCCGCAGGAACTGATCGATGTCCGGGTCGTCGAGAAAGCGGGCGAAGGTGCGGCGCCAGCGGCCGACCTGCTTCGAGCCGATGACGACGGCGTCGGCGTCCTCGGCGGCCACCTCGTCGAGGATGGTCTCCTCGACGAGGAATCCCCGGCGGACCACGTAGCGGGCGCGGTCGACGTGGCCGAACTCCGCCTCGACCGCGCGCTTCAGGTCCGTCCGCGTCACCTCCCGGCCCTCCTGGTAGAGGTCGACGTGCAACACCGTGAGGTCGGCGCCGCGGTCCTCGGCGATCCGGATCGCCTCCGCGAGCGTCGCCCGGGAGTGTCTGCTGAGCGGGTACCGGACCGGGACGACCACCAGCGTCATGGAACCAATGAGTGGACCGGGCGGTTTCAATGTATTCGATCCGGCCAGTTGGGAGCCCCCCGCGGGGACTCCCGACCGCGGTCAGTTCTCGAGTTCGAACGCCACCTCGACCTCTGCCTGGTACTCGCGGTTCTCCACGGCCGCGACCTCCACCCCGAGTTCGTCGACCTCGATCCACTTGACGTTGTTCAGCGTCTCGTCCGCGCGGTCGATGGCGTCGTCGACCGCGTCGTCGAAGCTGTCCGAACTCCGGCCGATCAGCGTGATCTTCTTGAAAACCATGGCTCGAACCCCTCGATACGTTGACCCACGCACGACTTAAATCCACGCCCGTCCCGCGGGTTGCGGTCGGAGACGCGGGCGATCCCCCGAACCCTCCCGGCGTCGTCGGAGCCCCTCGCGTTCCGAACGGGGTCGCTCTACTCCGACCGGTCCCGGCGCGCGACCCGCTCGCCCGCGGCGTCGACCCCCGGTGGCGGATCCACGACCGCCGGCGGGTCGTCGAGCCAGTCGTCGAGGCGGGCCGCCAGCTCGTCGTCCAGGTCGCGTTCGCGATACCGTCGTAGCCCGTCGCGGTATCGGCCCACGTCCCGCGTCGCTGGCCGCGCCGCCGGTCGCTCGCAGACGAGTTCGGCCAGCCCCGTCTCCGCGCCGGTGAACGCGAAGCCGGCGCGGTAGGCGGCCCGGTAGGCGGCGGGGTTGTTGACGGCGATGCGGACCCGGTCGTAGCCACGCGCGGCGGCGCGGCCGGCGACGAAGGCGAGGAGTCGGGCACCGAGGCCCTCCCCCTGCCGGTCGTCCCGGACGGTCACGTAGCGGACGACGAGGCGGTCGGGGTCCGTGCGGTCGGCGCTGAACGACGCGGCCGCGAGGACGCCGTCGTCGAACTCGCGGTCAGTTTCCGAGGAGCGTGGCTCCTCGCGGTCGGTTTCCGAGGAGCGTGGCTCCTCGTCCCCCACACCATCGCGGACCACCGCCTTGCCCGTCGATCCGAGGACGAACTTGCCCGCGTAGGCGAACCGCCGGTAGTCGAGGCGGAGCGTCGGGGCGTTCGGCGGCCACCCGAGGCAGGCGAACTCCATGGGTACCCTTCGCCCGCGCCCCCGAAACCTTTGGCGCTCGGCCGCCGAGTCCCCGGTATGCACGGCTCCGGCGACGTCCGATTCTTCGACCGCGTCGCGACCCTCTACGACCGACTCGCGCCGGCGACGGATCCCGAACCGCTCTGGGCCGGACTCGCGCGGGCCGACCGCCCCGTCGAGCGGGTACTGGACCTGGCGGGCGGCACCGGCCGGGCGGCGCGGGCCGTGAGCGAACCGGGGACGGGGTGGCGCGCTCCGGAGACCCTGGTCGTCGACGCCTCGCGACCGATGCTCCGCCGGGCGGCCCGCCGCGGGTCGGCGGCCGTACAGGCCGACGCGGGGCGACTCCCCCTCCGCGGCGAGGCCGTCGACAGCGAGGGTGATGGGTCCCATCGGGCAGACGGCGAGGCCGTCGACAGCGAGGGACCGGAGCCCCCTCGGGCAGACGGCGAGGCCGTCGACGCCGTCGTCGTCCTCGACGCCCTGCATCACCTCCCGGACCCCGGGGCCGCGCTCTCGGAGGCGGCGCGGGTCCTCCGACCGGGTGGGGTCCTCGTGATCCGGGAGTTCGATCCCGGGACGGTCCGGGGGCGGGCGCTGGTCGCGGCGGAGCGACTCGTCGGCTTCGACTCGACGTTCCGCGGCCCCGACGCGACGGCGAGCGCCGTGGCGGCGGCGGGACTGACCCCGTCCGTCCTCGACCGGGGGTTCGCGTACACGGTGGTCGGGAAGAAGCGAGGGAGCCATTAGGCCCCAGTCGAAAGCGCGGGTATGGCCAACGCAGTCGCAGCTTTCTTCGACCGTCGTCTCGACGGCCGTGCGACGCCGCTCGCGGTCGGCGACCTGATCGTCGTCGCCGTCCTCTTCAGTGCGGGTACGGTCCATCACAACGGCTTCGCGTTCGTCGCCGCGAACCCCGGGTATCTGGCGGGTGCCGTCGGCCCCTTCCTGATCGGGTGGATCGTCGCGGCGCCGCTTCTGGGCGCGTACGCCCCGGGTGCCGCCGAGTCGTCGAAGGCGGCCGTCCCGCTGGCGCTCCGGTCGTGGCTGGTCGCGGACGCCATCGCGCTGGGAATCCGGGCGACGCCGTTCGTCCGCGGCGGCGTCCAGTTGACGTTCGTCGCCGTCTCCCTCGGCGTCGGCCTCGTGGGGCTGGCGCTCTGGCGGACGGCCTTCTTCAAACTGCGGTAGACACACCCCCCGGCGCTCAATCCCGCCGGATCAGGTAGACCGCGAGGGTCGACGCCACGGCCGCGAACCCCGCGAGGACGACGAACAGGGTCCCGGGGTCCGCGTAGGTGAGAACGGCGCCGGCGACGGCGCCGCCGAGCGCCCCGACGCCGAACGAGCCGAGGTACGTGTAGCCGTAGGAGAGGCCGCGGGTGCCGGCGGGCGTGTAATCGGCGACGGTCGCCTGGTAGAGCGGTTGGGCGGTGAAGAGCGTGGCGCCGAACAGCGCCCCGAAGACGAGCAGGGGGCCGAACCCGAGCGCCGCCACCGGCAGGAAGGCGAGCGCGAGGACCGCGAGCAGGGCGAAGACGGCGGCGATGCCGTACTCGGGGGGGAAGCGATCGGTGAGTTTCCCGCCGAGATACTGCCCGCCGATGCCGACGAGCAACAGGCCGGCGTAGAAGTACCGCTCCGGGTTGAGGGTGCGCCCCGACTCGACGCCCGGCACGAACGCGGAGAGCGGCACGGGATCGAAGCCGGGGAGTCCCTCCAGCAGGTTCGGGAGGAACGTCAACACCCCACGGTAGTACAGGCCGTTGGCCATGACGACGACGAACACGACGACGAACGCGCCGGCGAAGAGCCTTCTCGACTCGGTGACGAACTCGGCGAGCGAGTCGACGCCGCCCTCCGTGCGGGCGTCGACGCCACCGTCCGTGCCCATCCCGTCGCTGGCGGCCGTCTCGTCGAACTCCGCGCGCAGCGCGTAGAGGCCGGCGACGAGGGCCGGCACCGCGAGCACCGCCGCCACCGCCGTCCAGTCGAAGACGAGGAGGAGCAGCGCCGTGAGGAGCGGCCCGAGGCCGATGCCGACGTTGCCGGCCACGCCGTGGTAGGCGAAGCCGGTGCCCCGCTCCGTGACGCCCTTGCTGATGAGCGTCAGGCCGGCGGGGTGGTAGACGCTCGCCGCGAGTCCCCACAGCAGGAGGGCAAGCGTCACCACGACGAGGTCCGGGGCGACGCCGAGGAGGAGGAACGACCCGCCCATGCCGAACAGACAGGCGGCGATCAGCCGTCGCGACCCGAGTCGGTCCACGAGGACGCCGCCGGGGAGGGCGCCGACGCCGAACAGGCCGTACCCCGCGGTGACGATCAGCCCCAGCGTCGCCTGCGTGACGCCGAACTCCACGCCGGCGACGCCGATGACCTCGAACTCGGCGAGCCAGATGGAGACGAAGATGGGGATGGAGAGCTCGTAGGTGTGGACCAGCCCGTGTGCCACCATCGACAGCCCCACGATCGCCCGGTCGTTCCCGTTCACGGTCGCTCACACGACGCCGATCGACTTAATTCCTACTAGATGACTGACTGAACATAATCATCGTCGGTGTGGATAGTACGTCCGCATCTATCATGGAAAACTTATGAGATGGTTTCGAAAAAGCTGCAACTGGGATTCGCAGTGCCTACGGGAAAGAATTATGTGAGCGGCTCCGATAGTATCGTACGGATGGTACCTATGACCGGATACTACGACTACGTCCTCGGCCTCGTTCCCGTCACCCTCGTTGGCATCACCGCAGTCCTCGCCGCCGTCGGCGTCGGCTATCTGACGGCGGTGTCGGTCGGTGCGGCCGCGGCCGCGCTCGTCGTGGGACACGCCATGTTCGTCAACGGTCCGGTCGCACCCGAGGAGAGCGGGTCGGTCCGCTCGGCGTCGGACCACGGTCCAGTCAACGCCGACTGATTGCGTCGACGTCGTTCGACCGCCCCGCCCGCTGCTGCTTAGGTGGAGTCTGCTCCCGAAACGGACGGAGGTCCGTTCGCGTCCCTCGTCGCCGCCCGCTCGCTCGGCCAATAGTATAACTGCCCGCCGCGCACAGGGGAGGGTATGACCGACGCGTTGTTCCTTTCGAGCGAGGCGGTCGCCGGCCTGGCGACCCCCGCGGAGTACGTCGACGCCGTGCGCGAGGGATACCGCCAGCGCGGCGCGGGCGCGCCCGCCGAACCCCGGACGGCGCTGTACAACGAGGAGCCACCCGGACTCTTCACCTCCTACGCCGCCGTCCTCCCCGACACCGGGGCGATGGGCGGCTACACGTACAGTGCCGGGTTCGGCGAGGGCGACGCGTGGTTCGTCACGCCGCTGTTCGACGCCGAGTCGGGCGAACCCCTCGCCCTCCTCGACGGCGCGAGCATGAACCCGTTCAAGACCGGCGCCGCGGGCGCCGTCGGCGTCGACGCCCTCGCCCGCCCGGACGCCTCGGCGGTCGCCGTGTTCGGCGCCGGCGCGCAGGCCCGCGGGCAGTTGCGCGCGATCGACACCGTCAGGGACGTCGAGACCGTCTGGGTGTACTCGCCGACCAAGTCCAGCCGCGAGGCCTTCGCCGGCGAGATGGACCGCTACCTCGACGCCAGCGTGGCCGCCGTCTCCTCCAGCGCCGCCGCCGTCGAGGGTGCCGACGTGGTCGTCACCGCTACCGACTCCCCCGAACCGGTGTTCGACGGCGACCTGCTCGAACCCGGCACGCACGTCACCGCCATGGGCCAGTACCACCCCGAGAAGCGCGAACTCGACGACCGGACGGTCGCGCGGTCGACCTACGTGATCGACCTCCGCGGTCGACTCACCCGGGACGCCGGGGCGTACATGCACGCCGTCGAGTCCGGAGCCGTCGAGGCGGACCACTGCCACGCCGAACTCGGCGAGGTGGTCGCCGGCGAGGCGCCGGGCCGCACCGACGAGGAGGAGATCACCGTCTTCGACAGCGGCGGGACGGGCATCGAGACGACGGCGGCCGCCGCGATGCTCTACGAGAAGGCGCGCGAGGAGGGGCTGGGCCAGGAACTCCCCTTCGCGCCCGCGAGCGAGGCGCTCACCGGCCGGGAGTAGTCAGCGCGGCCGAGCGAGGATCCCGCCGCCGACGAGACAGCACAGCGCGACGACGCCCACCGTGAACAGGGTGTCGACCCCGATGACGCCCAGCAGGACCGCCGCCGCGCTTCCGACGAACAGGAGGCTCGCGAGGCCGAGAAACGCCTGTCCGGCGAGTCGGGAGCGTCGCATCACTCCAGTCGGTATCGCAACAGCGCCGCGATTCCCCCGAGGTTCTTCAGTCGCTGTCCCGGTTCGAACTCGCCGGAGAAGACGACGACGTCGCCGCCCTGGCGCTCCACCGACGTGATGACCTCGTCGGCGTCGACGTCCCAGTCGCCGCGCCCCCCGCGCTCCTCGCGCAGTCGGTCGTCGAGGACCAACAGCGTCTCGACGGCGCCGTACTCGGCGGCCTCGGCGACCGCTTCCGGGCCGTAGGTCGCCTTCTCGCCCGTCGCCATCCGCTCGGTCAACTCGTCGATGAGTTCGGCCTCGCGGGCGATGCGCGTCTCGGCCTGGACGTCCTCGACCGCCCCCCGCTTCAGCACCTCGTGGACGCCCCGGTCGCCCACGCCCGAGGTGTCGACGGTGGACGTCTTCTCGGCCACCTCGGGGAACTCCTCCTCGAAGTGATCCAGGGCGTCGCCCTTCGTGAACCCGGGTCCGGCGAGGATGATCGCGTCGGGGTCGAGGTGGTCGAGCGCCTCGCCCAGTTCCGCGAACAGTTCCGAGCGGGGGCGGGCGTACTCCCCCTTGCCCGTCGGCCGGGTGAACGAGGCGTACTCCTCGGTGCCGTACTGGGCGACGGTGTGGACGTGTGCCTCCCCCTCCTCGACCGTCGCGATGGCGACGTCGGGGTTCTCGGCCGCCGCCTCCGCCTCCTCGATGCGCTCCATCTGGTCCGGCTTGAAACGTTTCTCGATCGTCAGCTCGTCGTGTTCCTCGACGTTCAGCGTGTGGTGATGTCCCAGTTGGTCCTCCCGGGAGCAGCCGACGATGACGCCGCCCACGCGCAGGCGGTTGGCGAAGCGCGCGAACTCCACGTCCTCCACCTCCAGCGTGACGTGGATGTGTTCGCGCTCGCCGCCGGTGTCGCGCATCTGGTCGTCGTCGCGCTGGATGCGTCGGCTCGTGTCCCCCGCCACCTCGTCGCCGGGTTCGAGGACGTACGACAGGTGCCAGAGGTCGTCGACGTTCTCGGGGACGACCGTCAGCCGGGTCCGTCCCTCCTCGCCGCGACCACGGCTCTGGATTCGCATACCGAACGCTCGCCGCCCACGGCCACATACCTTGCCATTCGACCTCGTTCTCCGCCGAAAAAGTCGCTCCGTCCCGATCAGATGGCGGGCCGCTCCGCCCCCGTCTCGCCGTCGTCGTCGTGGACCGTCAGCCCGCGAGTGTCGCCCCAGGCGTGCCCGACGATGTAGTACGCCGCGACGACCGCGTAGAAGCTCACGAACGCCCCGACGAACGTCCCGAGCAGCGGCACGACGCTGAGGAGGCCGGTGACGACCCCCGCGCCGAGGAGGACGGCAAAGCCCAGCAGCCACCCCGTCGCGTAGGTCCCCGAGGTGAGGACGGGACGCAGGTCACCGACCGCGAAGCCGGCCCGGACCGACCCCGACTCGGCGTAGTTGGCGACCGCCGCGGGGACGACGTAGGCCGCAAGTAGGCCGACGACGAGGGCGAGCAGGCCGCCCACCAGCGTCACGCCCCCGACGAGCAGGCCGCTTCGGGGCCCCGGCCCGGCGATCAGCGCCGCGAACGCGGCCGTCAGGCCGATCAGCAGGCCGGGGACGATCCCGTAGACGAACGCGATGGCGACGGCGTAGAGGCCGTCGCGCCCGAGGTCACCCCAGTCCTCGAACCGTGGCGGCGCGTCGTCGCCGTGCATCGTCGCCCGCAGGACGCGAACGAGATAGCCCGCGACGAACACGACGGGAACGAGCAGGAACCCGAAGAACGTCAGGAGGCCGCCGATCAGGACCGTCTTTACCCAGTCGTCGCTCGTGCGCAGGTAGGTGAGTGATTCGTTGATCATGGTGGCGAGCAGGACGGACCGATCCGCGGTTGCTCGGACATATAACGCGTCTGATGGTATTAAAGATACCCCGACTGACAGTCGCTCGCTCCCCGCGGCGTCGACGGGGTGGTCGGCTCACTCCGCCGGCACGTTTCGAAGCCCGTCCCGGAGGTAGAGGACGGACTCGTAGCGGTCGGCCTTCTCCTTCGACAGCGCGGTCAGGAGCACGTCGTCCAGCGCCTCCGGCACGTCGGCCACCGCGCTCGGCGGCGTCGGCTCCTCGTGCAGGACGCGGTGCATCGCCTTCGCCGGCTTGCCCTCGAACGGCGGTTCGCCGGTGAACAGCTCGTACAGCACGGCGCCCAACTGGTAGACGTCCGTGACGTCGTCGGCCTCGCCGTACTCCTCGTCGAACTGCTCGGGCGCGGCGTACCCCGGCGACAGCCCCTCGACGCTCTTGGAGTGCTCCAGCAGGTGCTTCGAGAGCCCCCAGTCGGCCACCTTGGGGACGTCCCACGCCCCCTCGACGGAGCGAAAGAGGACGTTCGCCGGCTTCAGATCGAGGTGGACGACACCGTGCCGGTGGGCGTGGCGGACGCCCTTCGCGAGGGCGACGGCGGTCCACCGCGCCTGTTCGAACTCCATGGCGCCCGCTCGCTCGCCCAGGTCGCCCGCGTCCATGTACTCCATGGCGATCCAGGGGAGCGGTTCGGCGCCGTAGTCGACGACCCCCACGACGTGGTCGTGGCCGCCGAGTCTGTCCCACGTCTCCGCCTCCTCCAGCAGTCGCTCGACTGCGTCCGTGTGCAGCGTCCCCTGCATCCGCGGGCGCTTGATCGCCAGCGTCACCTCGCCGTCTGCGGTGGGTAGGGTCGCCCGCGTCACGTCGGCGTTGCCGCCGGCGCCGATGGGTTCCTCGTCGGTCAGCGCGTCGTAGTCGACGGTCACGTCGGGGGCGCGCGGGATCGATTCGGGTGGTCCGGGGCGGTCCGCACGCCCGGCCTCGGCCGGCAGGTCCCCCCGGCGTCGGTCGCGTGCCGCCGCCTCGCGGCGGTCGTCGAACCCCTCCTCTGTCGCCCGGTCGGCCAGCGCCTCCGCGCGGCCCACCGCCTCCCGGAGCGAGCCGGGGTCGTCGGCGAATCGCGCCCCGTAGATCTCCCGTTCGGTCCCCGCCAGCCGGTCGAGCCGCTCCTCGACCGTCGCCGCGTCCACGGCGTCGCTCCCGCTCGCCGCCTCCCGGGCCTCGCGGTACGCCGCCCGGGCGTCGTCCACCAGCGAGAGCGCGCGGTCGTACTCGCCGGCCGCGACGAGGTTCGTCGCCTCGACTTCGAGGCCGTCGCCGTCGTCGATCAGGTCGGCGGCGGGGTCGGGCTCCGGGGCCATCTCGGCTGCTCCCTCGCCGGCCTCGCCCGCCGTCCCGGCACCGCCCCCCTCGTCCGCGTCGTTCCGGAGGCGTTCGATGTCCTCCTCGGGCCACGAGATGCCGTCCGGCTCCCCTTCGTCGCCGTCGTCGTCGCGGATGCGTTCGAGCGCCGTGGGTCGGTCGTCGTCGCGGGGGCGGTCCGCGTCGACGTCGCCCCCGCCTCGGAGGCCCCACCAGAGTACCCCGGCGCACAGAACGAAGACGCTGGCCACGACGCCGGGCCACACCCGCTCGAGAAGCAGCTCCCCGGACGGACCGAGCACCGGCAGGTCGGCCCCCGCCGATCCGACGCGGTCGAGTCCATCCTCGAGCGCGTAGACCCTGTCTTCGGCGTCGTTGACGTAGACCGTCCCGTCGGCGACGACCGGCGCGCGCGCCCAGTCGGGCAGCCCGAACCGCCAGTTTCTGTCCCCGTCGTTCGCGTAGATGGCGTACACGCCCTGGGTCCCGCCGACGTAGACGGTGTCGTCGATCACGGCGGGCTTCCCGGTGAGCCCGTCCATCCCGAACGACCACCGCTCGCTCCCGTCGGCCGCGTTCAGCGCGCTCACGCCACCGTTCCGCTCGACGTAGACGGTGCCGTCGGCCACCGAGGGCGACGGGTACCCGCGATCCGTCTCGGCGGTCCACCGCTCGCTCCCGTCGGCCGTCTCCAGCGCGTACAGGGGGGACTCGTAGCCGCCGGCGTAGACGACGCCGCTCGCCACCGCGGGCGTCCCGACGCCGCCGTCGACGGTGACGCGCCACCGCTCGCTCCCGCCGTCGGCGTCGAGCGCGTAGAGGGTCCCGCCGTCGTCACCCGCGTAGACGGTGCCGTCGGCGACCGCCGGCGTCCGGCGGATCCGCTCGTTCGCGTCGAACCGCCAGCGCTCGCTCCCGTCGCTCGCGTCCAGCGCGTACACGTCGGTCGTACAGACGTAGAGGGTGTCGTCCGTCACCGCGGGGCCGGCCGAGATCCCGCCGTCGACCGACACTCGCCAGCGCTCGCTCCCGTCGCTCGCGTCCAGCGCGTACACCGTCTCGTCGCTCGCGAAGTGAACGGTGTCGCCGGACACCGCCACGGCGCTGTGGACGACGGACTCAGTGCCGACCTGCCAGCGCTCGCTCCCGCCGAGCGAGTCGAGCGCGTACAGGCCGTCCGACGTCGCGACGTAGACGGTGTCGTTCGCCACGGCGAGCGACGTGACGGTGCCGGACCGCTCGACCCGCCAGGACTCGCTCACGCCGCCGACCGGTCCCGCGTTCTCGGGCGCGTATCCCGTGTTCGCCGCCCCGTATCCGAACTGTGGCCAGGAGTCGGCACGCTGCCCGCTCGCGACGCCGGTCGCCGCCGCCATCGCTCCTCCGACGGCCGTCCCGCCCATCGTCCGCAACGCCTCCCGCCGCGTCCACGCCCCACCCATCGATGTGCTACCCTGGTGCGCGCGGGAACTAAATGATTTTCCGCTACTCCTCGACGATGCTGCTCCCGCCGGGCGGCAGGAACTCCTGAATCCTGTCTGGGCTCGCCACCTTCCGGAGGAACGACTGGTCCGCGAACCGCTCCTTGAACTCCCGGTAACACCGCTTGGCGGCGTCGTTCTGCGCGAACTTCCCGGGTTCCAGCCGGATCGACGTCTCCGCGCGCGGTTCGATCGCCGACGGCGGCCCGCCGATCACCCGCGTCTCGGATTCGCACTGGATCCCCACCGCGACGCTCGCGGACACGTCCCGGAAGTAGGTGCGGTCGCCGCGGATGACGAACCCGCCCTTCTCGATGTACTCGCCGCTCTCGGGGGTCTTCGACACCTGCTCGGGGTCGACCACGTAGGCGTCGCCGGCGAAGCGGCCGTCCTTCCAGACCGAGGAGTAGGAGACGGCGAACCGCGCGGCCTCCTCCAGACTGCTGTCGGGGAAGTCCACCTCGCGGGCCTTCTCGCTCGGCCCCGTCGCCTTCAGGAGCGTCACCGGGCCGCCGTGGGCCTGCGCGTGGAAGAAGCGGTCGTTGCCGTCCATGTACTTTTTCACCAGCGCCTCGTTCTGGTCCGCGTTCCGGCCGCCGATGACGAGGAAGCCGTCGCTCGTGTGGAACCACCGGAACTCCTCGTACCAGTGTTCGGGCTTCCGGATCGGGATGGACGACCGCGAGAGCCAGTCGACGTCGCGGTCCTCGTCGTCTTCGTCGTCCTCGTCGTCCTCGTCGTCGGCCTCCCACTCCTCGCGCCGCCGCTTGACCGCTGCCAGTTCCTCCCGGGTGTTCTCGATGGCCTCCAGGGCCCCCTCCTTTTTCTCTTCGACCCGCTTTGCCTCCGTATACCGGCGGTCGGCGTTCTTCTCGACGCCCATCGAGGGGTCGACCGGCACCTCGGTCCCGTCGAGGTCGACCGTCACCTCGCCCTCGGCGGCGTTCACGTCGACGACGGCCTCGGCGGCCGGAATTCCCCGCTCCGCGCCCTCCGCGAGTGTCTCCTCGACCTCCTCCCACGGGACGCTCTCCTCGCGTGCGGCCCGCACCGTCGAGATGATCTCGTCCACGAGGTCGTAGTGGGCGTACAGCGCCTCCGCCCGCTCGCGCTCGGCCTCGGCCTGCTCCTCGAACCCCTCGATTGCGCCCTCCTGTTGCTCGATGATGCGCTGCTGTTTGGCGATCTCGGCCTCGAAGTCCGGGCGCTCGGTCCCCGTCGCCTCCTCCTCGGGCTCGCGCTCCAGGCGGTGGAAGTAGTCGTCCAGGGCGGCGTTGAACGAGTCGAAGCCCTCGGCCTCCAGGTTCGCCCGCTCCTCGAGGGGGAACGGCGTCGCGTCGACGACCCGGTCGTCCTCGAGGTACACCCGCGGGTCGAAGTCGCCCTCGCGGAGCCGGTCGGCCAGGCGGCCGATGGCGTCGTAGAGCGCCTCGTACTCCGCCTCGCCCGCGTCCGCGATGTCGAGCGTCTTCTCGACGCCCGCGCGGGAACAGACCTCCTCGCCGTAGAGGCCGCCGAAGTTGAGCTGGGTGGCGAGGGTGCGCACCACGTCCGTGTCCGACTCCTGCATCTGCCGGACGAAGCCGTCGTAGCCGACGGTCAGCGGGTCGACCCGCGAGTCCGGGAAGCCGTACTGCGATCCGGGAGCGACCGTCCGCGACTTCAGGCGCACGGTCTCCAAGCTCCGCACCACCTCGCCGCTCTCGTCGAGGACGGCGACGTTGCCCTGCCCGAACAGTTCGGCGACGACGGTGGTGTTCTCGTCGTCGCGCTCGAACTCGAAGACGAGGATGCGGTCGAACTCGTACTGCTCGACGCCGGCGAAGTCGGCACCGCTCAGGCGGTTCCGGAGCATCATCGCGAAGTTGGGCGGTCGCCCCGGCGCGTCCGCGACGTGTTCGGGGTCGGCGACGTGGGCGCGTTTCACGTCGCCCACCTCGATCAGCAGTTCGACGCGGCCGCGGTCGAAATCGCGCATCCGGAACCGCAGGAGGTCGTCGTCGTAGAGGTAGACCTTGTCGACCTTCGCCCCCTCGTACCGGCCGAGTTCGGTGACGAGGGCGGCGAGGTCGACGCTGGTCAGTTCCCGCTTCGCGTCCATACCCCGCCTTACCGGGCGGGGCCGAAAAGGCGTGTCGTTGTGCGGGCGGGGCGGCTCAGCCGCGGCGCCGGCCCAGCGCCGCCAGGCCGGCGACGACGAGGGCGGCGAGCGTCGCGGTCGGACCGAAGCCGGCGCCGTCACCGGCCGTCTGCTCGGCCGTCGGCGTTCCCGTGGCCGTCGGTTCGGGGGTGGCGGTCGGCGTCGCGGTGGCGGTCGGCGTCGGCGTTCCCGTGGCCGTCGGTTCGGGGGTGGCTGTCGGCGTCGCGGTGGCCGTCGTCTCCGGATGGACCACCGCGAACAGGGAGAAGCCGTGGGTCTCGGCGGCCACCGTCACCGTCTCCCCGTCGCCGCTCGCGACCGACGTTTCGAGCCGGTCCGCCGGGCTGGTGCTACTCAGGCGGACGATCCTGACGGTTTCGGCCGGCGCGTCGTTCGCCGTGAACTCCGTCCGCGGCAGGGTGATCTTCACGCGCGGATCCCGGCCGTCGGCCAGGTCCGGCACGCCGATCCGGACGGTCGCGAGCAGTTCCCCCTCGGGTGCGGACACGTCCGCGGGGAGGCTGTCGACCGGTTCCATGGCGATGGCGCCGGTCGTCGGTTCGTCGAACACGACCGTCACCGCCCGCACGTCGGCGTCGCGGAACGCCTCGGTCACGGTCGTCTCGGCGACGATGATGTCCTCGCTGCCGCCGTCGTCCACGTGTTCGCCGTCGATTCCGCTCGCCGTCGCCGCACCGGCGACCGGTCCGGCGACCGTCGATACGACGATCACGACCGCCAGCGCCGCCGCTCGCGGTCCGGTTCGATCCCCGAACATGGGTCAGTCGTCGGCGGGGCGTCCTGTCGGAGGGCGCATCGGCGGGCACTCACGGCTCGGGACGGGTCAATCCGCTGCATGCGTGTGCAGGGCCGGCGCTCGACGCCGGCTACTATAACCCCTCCGCCCGAGTCCATTCGGTATGCGACTGGAGGACTACTGGGGCGTCGGCCCGAAGACGAGCGAGCGCCTCCGCGAGGAACTGGGTGAGGCGGCGGCCGTCGAGGCCATCGAGTCGGCGGACGTGCGCGCGCTGACCGACGCGGGGATCACGCGCGGCCGGGCGACGCGCATCCTCCGCCGGGCGAACGACGAGGCCGGGATGGACGCCCTCGCCACCCGGGACACGAGACAGGTGTACGACGACCTGCTCGAACTCGCGAGCGAGTACGCCCTCACCCGGCACGCGGCCGACCGCATCCGTGTGCTGACGCCGCTCTCCTCCCGGGCGGCCGTCGAGGACCGCCTCGACGACGTCGACGCCGCCCGGGAGGCCTGGACCGCCCTCGACGACGCGGGGCGGGCGGCCGTGATCGACGCGTTCGAGGCGTACGACGCCGCCGAGGGCTCCGAGCGCGCCGCCGTCGACGCCGCCCTCGCGCTCCGGGAGGCGGGCCTCGGCGGGGCGGCCTTCGACGCTCTCGGCGACGTGGATCCCGAGGCCCTCCGCGAGGCGGCCGAGGCACTGGAGTACGTCACCGCCGAGGGGGTCGCCGAGGGGGCGGACGACCGCCTCGACGACCTGCGGGCCCGCCTCGCCGACGCCCGCGACCTGGAGAACTCCGCGTTCGACGTCCTGGAGCGGGTCCGCGAGACCGGGGTGCGCGATCTGGCTGACTTCCGGGGGGCCTTCGCCGACTACGTGGACCGCGAGACGCGGCTCTCGCGGTCGGCCATCGAGGAGGCCGCGCCCGCGGAGGCCCACGACGCCGCCGACTTCGTGAGCACGGCGCTCCGGGCGCTCGTCGACGACCTGGAGCGCCGGGCGGCCGAGCGGGAACGCGAGGTGGAGGACGACCTCCGTGCCTCGGTGGCCGACGCCCGCGAGGACGTCGACCGGGTGCTCGCCGCCGTCGACGACGTGGCGTTCGACCTCTCGCTGGCCCGCTTCGCGGAGGCACACGGCCTCGTCCGGCCGACCCTGGGCGGCGACTGCCTCGCCGTCGAGGGGGCGCGCAGCCTCTTCCTGTCCGATCCGGAGCCCGTCACCTACGCCGTCGGCGACCACGACCTGTCGCCGCCGACGGGCGACCGCGTGGCGGTCCTGACCGGGGCCAACAGCGGCGGGAAGACGACGCTTTTGGAGACCTGCTGTACGATCGCCCTGCTCGCGGCGATGGGGCTGCCCGTCCCGGCCGACCGCGCCGCCGTCGGCTCCTTCGACGCCGTCGTCTTCCACCGCCGGCACGCCAGCTTCAACGCCGGCGTGCTGGAGTCGACGCTGAAGTCCATCGTCCCGCCCCTGACCGACGACGGGCGGACGCTCATGCTCGTCGACGAGTTCGAGGCGATCACGGAGCCCGGCCGGGCCGCCGACCTGTTGAACGGGCTGGTCGACCTCACCGTCGACCGGGGCGCCCTCGGGGTCTACGTCACTCACCTCGCGGACGACCTGAGCCCGCTCCCCGACGCCGCGCGCGTCGACGGCATCTTCGCCGAGGGACTCACGCCCGACCTGGACCTGCGGGTGGACTACCAGCCCCGCTTCGGCACCGTCGGCAAGTCCACGCCGGAGTTCATCGTCTCGCGGCTCGTCGCCAACGCGAGCGACCGGGCCGAGCGCGGCGGGTTCGAACACCTCGCGGCCGCCGTCGGCGAGGAGGCGGTCCAGCGCACCCTCGCCGACGCGTGGGAGGAGTGACGGCCCGGTCGGGACCCCCAGTATGCAGGGCCGTCGTGGCCCGTCGGAGCGTGCGACTCTTAACCCCGCGTCGTCTGGGGGAGATATGTTCGAGGACCGCTCGGGCCTGCTCGCCGACAATCCCCCGTTTCGAGGGTACGGCGCGGCCGTCACGCCCGGCCCCGACGGTCCGCTCGTCTTCGTCGCCGGCTTCGGCAACGCCAACCGCGTCCTCCGGTTCGAGGGCGACGCCGTCGTCGACACGGCCTGTGGCGTCCTCGCCGACGACGGGCGCCACGCCATCGGCGTCGCCGCGGCCGACCTCGACGCCGACGGCCGCGAGGAGGTGTACGTCCACAACGTCGCCGCCTTCGGCGGCACCTCGGCGGAGGCCGACCTCCTCCTCGACCCGGAGTGCGACCGGGCCCGGTGGCGGGACCTCTTTGCCGACCCGGTGAACCGGGGGCGGGAGAACTACCGCGTCGGCCGCTCGGTCGCCGCCGTCGACCGCCTCGGCACCGGCCGGTACGGCCTGTTCGTCACCGGCTACGGCGCCCCCGCCCGGTTCTACGAGGTGGGCGACGACGGCGGCATCACCGACCTCGCCGACGCGGTCGGCCTCGACGTGGTCACCGGCGGCCGGTCGGTCGCCGCCGGTCCCATCATCTCCGAGCGAACGGACCTGTTCGTCGGCGCCGAGCGCGGGCCGAACCTCCTGCTCCGGAACGTCGGCGGGAAGTACGTCGACGTGGCCCGGGAGTACGGCGTCGCCGACTCGGAGGAGAACGCCCGCGGTGCGGCGCTCGTGGCGCCGGACGGGGCGACGTCGCCCGATATCGTCTGTGGCAACTGGAACGGCGCGAACCGGCTGTTCGCCCGCGAGGGCGACGCCTTCCGCGACGCGGCGCCGGCCGACCTCGCCCGCCCGGCGCGGGTCCGCACCGTCGTCGCCGCCGACTTCGACAACGACGGCCGCCTGGATCTGTTCGTCAACTGCCTCGGCGCGCCCAACCGCCTGCTCACGTACGACGACGGGTGGACACAGACCGGGATCGGCGACGCCTCAGAACCCGAGGGGATGGGCACCGGCGCCGCGGTAGCCGACCTCGACGGCGACGGCACGCTGGAACTCCTCGTCGTCCACGGCGAGGCCGAACCGCAGTCGCTCTCGCTCTATCGCGCACCGAACGACGGCGACTGGCTCCGCGTGCGGCCGCTCACGCCAGCCGGCGCCCCCGCTCGCGGCGCGCGCGTGACCCTCCGCACCGACGCCGGGCGGCAGGTCCGCATCGTCGACGCCGGCAGCGGCTACCTCTGCCAGATGGAACCGGTCGCCCACTTCGGCCTCGGATCGTCGACCCCCCACGAGGTCGCCGTCCGCTGGCCCGACGGCCGCGAGCGGACGATCACCGACCCGCCCGCGTGTGCGACGCTCCGCCCGACCCACCCCGGCGGCTGACCGCCCGCCGGTCGAGGTAGCGGGATTTAAGGAGAGGTCCCCGCTACTGACTGGAAACATGATCGACCCCACATCCGACATCGGCGAGGACGTCGACGAGAGCACCGCACCCACCTGTCACACCTGCGGGAAGAAGATCGTACAGGAGCCGAACCACCGCGTCGTCTCGTGGGTCGACGAGGGGGCCGTCGAACACCTCCACTTCTGCGACGACGAGTGCCGCGAGGCCTGGAGCGGCCGGCGACCGAGTCGCTGATCGGCGGCCGTCCGGTCGGTGTGGGGCCGGTTCACAGGGGGCAAGGAGGAAGCCCACGGCTTTAGCCGTGGGAGGAATCCAACAAGGCTTGCATCAACCCACGAGCGATAGCAGCCCGACTTCCCCACGCCAGCCATAGAATTCATAAAAAATAAGCCCGAGATGTGAAATAGGGATGGGGGCATGATTCGCACCGTCAAAGTCAAACTCGACGTTCTAGACGAGCGGTGCGACGACCTCCATCAAACCAAAACCCAGTTCCTCCACTGTGCGAACACGACCGCAGAGTGGGCGTGGAGATATCCAAACGACGACAGCGTAACCTCGAAACAGAAAGCCGAGAACGCCCTCTACGACCAACTCCGAGACGAAACGGAGTTGACTGCAAACCTCGTCCAGAAGGGGATTCGACGTGCTATCGAGGCCACGAAAAGCGGTGTCGCTCGACTCAAGAAGGACGAGAAGACGAGTCAACCACACTTCGATGCGTGGAGCGTCGTCTACGACAAGCGGTCAGCGACGTTCCACCGCGACCACGTTTCGCTGTCTACGGTGACTGGTCGCGTCGAGTGTGACTACGTGCTTCCCGCCGAACCAGAGGAGACACCGATTGGCAAGTATGTGCTGAACGAGGACTACGAGTTCCGTATGTCCACGTTGCAGTACGACCCCTCAACGGAGTCGTTCTACCTCCACGCACGAATGCGCCGAACTGGAAGCAACGACCAAGAGCAGTCCGCTACTGCGTCATCCAACGCCAAGCACCAAACAGTCCTTGGCGTTGACCTGAACGTGGACGGCTCGCTCGCCGTGACTTCCACAGGTGCGTTCATCGGGAACGCCGACTAGATGAATCATCGGCGCCGAGAGTTCGAGAAGACGCGCAGCTCGATGCAACAGGCGGGAACGCGGTCGGCCCACTTATCGATTCAGTCGATGGACGACCGCGAACACCGCTGGATGCAGGACGAACTCCACCGCGCATCGAACCGGATTCTCGACGAAGCCCGCGACCATGGGTGTACACACGTCGCGTTCGAGAACCTGACCGATATTCGCGACCGGATGGCTGGTGCGAAGCGATTCCACGCATGGGCATTCCGACGCCTCTACCAGTACGTCGAGTACAAAGCCGAGATGGACAGCATCGAGGTGGAGCAGGTGAGTCCCGCATACACGAGCCAGCGGTGTTCGTCGTGCGGATTTACGCACGAGAGCAATCGGCGGTCGAAATCCCAGTTCGTCTGTCAGAAGTGTGAGTACGAACTGAACGCGGATTATAACGCGAGCAAGAATATTGCGCGCAAACTTCTCAAACGTCTCCACCCGGGGCAGAAGTCTTCGAGTGGAGGCGCACCCTGTCAGTGTGCGCTACCGTCAGGGACGCTGAACCTGAACGGCGATTTCCACGCCTCCGACCTTGCGTCGGCAGAAGGGGAGTCCACTGACAAGCCCACGACTTCAGTCGTGGGTAACTGACCCGCCGCTCTCCTCGAACCGATCCAGCCCCAGCGACAGCATATCCGGGCTCACCGGCCCGAACTCCTCGCGCTCCCACTCGGGGAAGTACTCCCGGACGCCGTTCCAGCGGTCCCGGGCGTAGCGCGCGTCGATCAGTACCCTGACGCCCCGCTCCTCGGGGCCGCGGATGACCCGACCGATGGCCTGTCTGGCCTTCCGGACCGCGGGCACCGTCAGCGCCGTCTCGAAGCCGCTCCGGCCGCCGTTCCCGTCCGTGCCGAACGCCCGGTCGTAGGCCGTCACGACCGCTCGCGTCCGCGGGCGCGTCGTGTCGACCAGCGGGACGCCACACACCACCGCCGCGTGCAGGCGGTCGCCGCGGTAGTCCACCCCCTCGGTCAGCGTCCCCCGGAGGCTGGTCACGAGCGTCTTCGACCCGCCGGCGAAGAAGTCGGATTTCAGCCGCTCGGTCGCGCCGTCGTCGCTCGACTCGTCCAGCAGGACCGGGGAGTCGAGGCGCTCGTCGAGGCGGCCGGCCATCCACTCCGCCTCGGCGTAGTTCGGCATCCCGACGAGGACGTTCCCGTCCCGGCGGGCCACCTCGGCGACGGCGTCGACGTACACCCGCCGGGCGTCGGTGTCCGCCCCCACCGCGCCCCGGTTCTCGTGGGTGTAGGCCGGCGCGTCCACTGCGAAACTCGCGCGGTTCGACTCCGGGAAGGTGAGGCCGTAGGTCCGCTCGACGACCGGCCGGCCGTCCTCGGCGAGGGCGTCGAGGCCCGTCACCGTCCGGAACACGTCGAGCGGTTCGAGCGTCGCCGACATCAACACGCCGCCGCCGAAGTCGTCGAGGCGGTCGGCGATGGCCTCGCCGGGGACGCAGTTGTGCAGGGAGAGACGCGCGTTGTAGGCCCGCCGCCACGAGTCCCCCGGTTCCGACTCGTTCCACGTCCGCGAGAGGTCGACCGAGCGGAAGTAGCGGGTGTGGTCCGCGCGGTACCACGCCCCGAGGACGCGGCCGACCGTCGGCGCCGCGCGCTCCCGGTCGGCCTCGTCCAGTTCGTTCAGGGCGCGCGCGGCGACGGCGCCGACCGTCTCGGCGCGGGCCCACACGTCGTCGCCGTACTCCCCGTCGGCCCACTCCGTGATGGCGTCGACCCCCGGCTCCTCCGGGTCCCGAAGCGGGATCTCGTCGTCCGGTAGGTCGTCCATCGACGCCCGCCAGCCCGGTCGCTCGCGGTCGAGGTGGGCTCGAACCTGTCGGTCGAGTTCTCCGCGCAGGTCCCGGACGAACGACCGCGTCGCCTTCAGTTCCGCGAGGCTCACGTCCGCCTCCTCCAGTTCGCCGCGAACCAGGTCGGCGTCCCGGGCGTCGCCGGCCGACCCCGTCCGGGCCGCTGCACCCGCTCCCCCCTCGTCGAGTTCCACCGCCTGGATCACCCGCGTCAGTTCCGACTCCGCGTCGCGGAGGGTGGCGTCGCCCACCCCGTCGCTCACCAGGTCGCGCACACGCGGTTCGAGCATGTGCGCCTCGTCGCAGACGACGAAGGTCGACTCGTCGAGGAGCGCGCCGGTGAAGGAGCCGACCGTCTGCGGGTCGAAGGCGTGGTAGTAGTTGCCGATGACCACCTCGACGTGGGGAATGAGCGCCCCGAGCATCGAGTGGGGGCAGGTGCCGTGACCCGCCGACAGGGCGACCAGGTCCTCCGTGTCGAGCAGCCCCCGGTCCGCGAAGTCGAAGGGGACGGCCTCGACGGGGTCGCCGTCCTCCGGCAGGTCCTCCAGATACCGCGCGTAGAAGGGGCAGTACTCCGTGTCCTCGTACTCGGCGGTGTCGGGCGGGTAGGGCGTCGGCTCGCCGGCGGTTTCGAGGAAGTCGACCGTCCTCCCGCTCCCGGTGTCGAGGTGGCCGGCCCCCGTTTGCCGGGCGTCGGAAGCCAGCGCCGCGGCCGTCGTCGGTCCCTCCTGTCCCGTCAGGTTGCGGGTCCGCTCGCGGAGCCCGTCACACCGCTCGTAGACCGTCGTCTCGTCCACGCCGGCGACGCGCTCCCGGCTGTACGGGCAGACGTCCGCCTTGCCCACCAGCGTCAGCGCCGAGACGGGCCGCCAGTCCGCCGGCAGGTTCTCGTTTATCGTCGTCACGTCCGCCTCGAACTGGCGGAGCTGCTGTTTGACGCTCGTGAGGACGGCCACCCGCTCGAACGACGAGTCGGGGTCGCGCACCCGGTCGATCCCGGCGGTCAGGGCGAGCATCGTCTTGCCCGTCCCGCAGGCACCTTCGATCACGGCGAACCCGCCCCGGTCGGCCGTCTCGATGGCCGTCTCGATGCCGTCGGCCTGCTCGGGGTACGGCTCCTCGTGGCCGAACACCGTCCGCCACGTGTCGCCCATGCTACTCACAGGCTGGCGACGTCCCCGGATAAAAAGCTCGGCTCCGCGTCGTCGGGATCGCTCGCGTCGTCGACCGCTACGGCCCCGTGCACAAGACTCATCCCTCCGCGGCCGCCGTTCACACGACACATGACCGGGACCGAGCGACCACCCGCGGGGGCCGCCGGACGATGACCGGTCCGGCCGACGTCGGTGGCGTGCTGGTGGCCGTCGAGTTCGTCGTCACCGCCGGACTCGTGCTGCTGTTGGTTCCCCTCGAGGCCGCCGCGCCGCTCGTTCCGCTGCTGCTCGTCTTCCTGCTCGCCCTGCACGCGTATCGCTCCTGACTGGGGCGGCCGGCCCTGTCCTCGTCGTCGCTCGCTCGCCCACCCGAAGAGGGCGGCACCGAGGAGGGCGAAGTTCCGGAGGAACGAGGTCGGTTCCTCGCCGCGGGAGTCGGCGTCGACGGCCCGGACGTCGTGGACGGGCGGCGTGACGCCGAGGAGGACGGCGGGGTCGCCCCTGCCCGGTCGGACGGCCCCCGCCTACGACGGCTCCGAGACGTACAGGCCGTACCGGTGGAGTTCGCCGTCGTACCACAGGAGCCGTCCGTTCACGGCGTCGTCGACGGCGCCCAGGCCGAGCGCGTCGAGCAGGGCGTCGAACGGCTCCGAGACCGGCTCCGTCTCGGCGTACGTGCCGCGGGCGACGGCCTGCTCGAGGCGTTCCCGGGACTCCCGGGAGAGCGCGTCCGGCGCGAGTTCGGCGTCGACGCGCGCGGCGAAGACGACGTCCCGGAACTCGGACCGGGAGTCGGCGACCGGGAGCGCGAGCGCCGTGTGGGCCGGTTCGACGATCCGCTCGCGGGCGACCTCGACCCGGTAGGCCCACGACCCGCTCTCGGTCATCGTGACGACCCGACCGTCCAGGTCGCCCGTCGCGAGTCGGCTCTCCCGTTCCGCCGGCCGGCGCAGGACGTAGGCGTCGCCCCGGAGCAGGTCGGCGGTCCCCGTCTCGCCGTCGGTCTGGGCGTGGGTGTGGAGCATCTTGAGGGCTCGCGCGCTCGGCCGCGGGAGCGTGTCGATCAGCACGGCGTCCTCGGGGACTCGATCCTCCGGCAGGGGGTCGACGCGGACGAGCAGTCGGGGGAGTCGCTTCCGCCCGGTGACGACCGACGCGATCCGGTAGTACGTGCCGTCGCGGTGGACGTAGGCGCCGTCGGGGAGCGGTTCGTAGCCGTAGGTCGTGTGTCGGCCGTCGGGGAGGATCCCGTCGAGTGCGGCCCGCGCGGGGTCGCCGAACAGCGCGCCGTCGTCTGGTTCGTAGATGGCGTGCGCGACCGGCGAGGCGCCGGCCGAGTCGACTGTGAGGACGTACTCGGCGGCCGGTTCGGAGCCGGTGAAGTCGGTCGCGGCACAGCCGGCGACGGCGGTTGCCGTCGTCGCGGCGGCCGTTCGGAGGAGGCGTCGGCGGGTGGGGACCATGGGTGGAACGGGCGTCGCCGACCATTTGTCCCTGTCGACTGCGGCGGTGACACCGCCATCCCGGTCGTCGCCTGGCTTACAGATTCGACGCGCCCACGCCGCCCTCGATGGGCAGGGCGACGCCGTTGATGTAGCCGGCGCGGGGCGAGGAGAGGAAGGCGACGGTGTCGCCGAGTTCGATGGGGTCGCCGATGCGCTCGAGGGGGTTGCCCTCGGCCCAGTCGGCCAGCCCCGCCTCGTAACTGTCGTACTCGCCGCGCTCCATGGCCTGTTCGATCAGGTCCTCGATCCGGCTGGTCTCGTGGGGGCCGGGGAGGACCGCGTTCGCGCGGACGTCCGGCGCGAGTTCCTGCGACAGGGTCTTCTCCAGGCCGACGACGGACATCCGCACCGAGTTCGAGAGCACCAGCGAGTCGATGGCCTCCTTCACCGACCGCGAGGTGATGCAGGTGATGGTCCCGTGGTCGGACTCCCGGAGGTGGGGCGCGGCCTCGCGAACCGTGCGGACGACGCTCATCACGAGGAGGTCGTAGGCGTCGTACCAGTCCTCGTCGGTCGTCTCGAGGAACGGGCCGGAGGGCGGGCCGCCAGCGGACGTGACCAGCGTGTCCAGGCCGCCGAACTCCTCGACGGTGCGCTCGACGAGACGCTCGATGTCGTCCTCCTCGGTCAGGTCGCCTTGGACGCCGACGACCTCGCCGGCGCCGACGTCGTCGAGTTCCGCGACGGCGTCGTCGAGGCGGTCGGCGTCGCGGCCGTTGACGACGACGTTCGCCCCCTCCCGGGCGAGCGCCGTCGCGGACGCCTTGCCGAGGCCGCTGCTCGATGCGGTGACCAGTGCGCTCGTGTCCTCGAGTTCGAGGTCCATACCCGTGCCCTCCGGTCGGGAACGTATAAATCCGTCCGGACGCGGTAAGCCGTGCGGCTACGACCAGAGGCCGTCGCCCGTGGCGTGGGCGGCGGCGACGTCCTCGTCGAGGGAGACGCCGAGGCCCGGCGCCTCGGGCACGGCGATGCGGCCGTCGCGGATGAGCGGGTCCGATCGAACCAGCAGGTCGTCCCACCAGTCGACCTCCAGCGCGTGATACTCGAGGTAGCCGAAGTTGGCGACCGAGGCGCCGAGGTGGACGCAGGCCATCGTCCCGACGGGGCTGCAGACGTTGTGCGGCGAGAAGGTGATGTAGTTCTCCTCGGCCCGGTTGGCGACTGCGCGGGACTCCGCGAGGCCGCCACACGTGGTGGGGTCGGGCGTCACCACGTCGACCGCGAAGTCGTAGAGCAGGTCCGAGAACTCGTGGACGCGAAAGCGGTTCTCGCCCGTCGCCAGCGGCGTCGACGTGGAGCGAGCGACCTCTCGCTGGGCGTCGGCGTTCTCGGGGGGCACGACGTCCTCCAGCCACAGCAGGTCGTACGGCTCCAGCGCGCGGGCGAGGCGCTTCGCGCTGTCGATGGCGTAGTCCCAGTGGCAGTCGAAGGCGACTTCGGCGTCGCCCCCCACAGCCTCGTGGACCGCCTCGACGATTTCGCGCTTGTCGGCCACGTCCGCCGCCGAGAGGCGACCGTTGAACGGGTCGGGGTCGTTGTCCGCGGGCGTGTCGAGGTCGAACTTGATCGCGTCGAAGCCCATCTCGACCGCCTCCCGCGCCGTCTCGGCGTACGCCTCGGGTCGGTAGGACTCCGTCTCGCCGTACTCGGTGTAGCCCGTGTCGACGGCGTAGGCCTCACCGGCGTGGCAGTCACAGTAGATCCGAACCTCGTCGCGGTACTTGCCGCCGAGCAACTGGTAGGTGGGCACGTCCAGCAGTTTGCCGGCGAGGTCCCACAGCGCGATTTCGACGCCCGAGGCCGCCGTCACGACCTTCCCCGTCGTGCCGCCGTGTCCCGACGTCTCCTGGATCATCCGCCGGAAGAGCCGTTCCACGTCGAGGGGGTTCTCCCCCACGAGGAAGTCGGCCATGTAGTCCACGATGTCGGTGATCGCCCCGCCGCGGTAGGACTCCCCGAGGCCGGTCACGCCGGCGTCGGTGTGGATCCGCACGAGGTTCCAGTCGAAGTTCCCCTCGATCACGGCCGTCTCGATTCCCGTGATCCGGACGTCCCGACCGTCGGCACGCCGCGTGCTCCCGTCGCCGTAGTCGCGCATGGTTACCGCGGCCTCCCGAGTCCGTCCCCGTCGACCGATGCGGGCGCTTCGAGGGTCGTCGCTGCCGAACCACGCTCGGCGTCTGTGGCTGCCATGGCCGGGGGTTCGGCGTGTGGTACTAAATGTCTACGTGAACGGGGCCGCCTCACGGCCACCGACAGGGTTTACACGCCGTTCCCGTTACCCTCTCCCATGCGATTTCCCGACGGCGACGTCGTCGACGAGGCGCTCTCCGCGCCGACGCTCCCGCGGTTCGCGGCGGTGCGCTACGCGCCCGAGACGCCGGCACTGGACGACGTGACGGGGCGGACCCGCGAGGAACTCGACGCGCTTTCGCTCTCGGCCCTGCCGGACGGCGCCACGGTCGCGGTGGGACTCGGCAGCCGCGGCATCCACGACGTCGTGCCCGTCGCGCGGACGGTCGTCGACGAACTCCGCGCCCGGGGGTTCGAGCCCGTGGTGGTGCCCGCGATGGGGAGTCACGGCGGGGCGACCGCCGAGGGGCAACGCGAGACGCTCGCCGCCCTCGGCCTCACCGAGGACGCCCTCGACTGCCGGATCGACGCCCGGATGGACACCGAGGTGCTCGGCGAGTCCGAGGTGGGCGCGCCGGTCCCCTTCTCGACGGCCGCGCTGGAGGCCGACGGCGTCCTCGTCGTCAACCGCGTGAAGGCACACACGAACTTCACGGGGCGCTTCGAGAGCGGCCCGACCAAGATGACGGCCATCGGCCTCGGGAAACGGGAGGGGGCGAAGGTGGCCCACGAACACGCGCTCGGGACGGGCTACGTGCCGGTCATCGAGGCGGCGTTCGAGGTGATCCGCGAGGCGGTGCCGCTGCTCGGCGGCCTCGCCATCGTCGAGAACTTCCACGACCGCACCGCGGCCATCGAGGGCCTCCCCGCCGACGCCCTGCCCGACGCCGAGGAGCCCCTGAAGGAGCAGGCCGACGAGTACATGCCCACGCTGCCGTACGACGACCTCGACGTCCTCGTCGTCGACCGCATCGGCAAGGACGTCTCCGGCGCGGGCATGGACACCAACGTGATCGGGCGGTACCGGGTGTTGAACGCCGACGACCCCGACTCGCCCGACGTCGACCGCATCGTCGTCCGGGGGCTGACCGAGGCCACCCACGGCAACGGCAGCGGCATCGGGCTGGCCGACGTGACGACCCGGCGGGTCGTCGACCAGCTCGACCTGGATCAGGTGTACACCAACTCGCTCACCAGCAACTCGCTGCGCAAGGCCGCGATTCCGGTCGTGCTCCCTGACGACGAACGCGCCGTCGCCGCTGCGCTCTCGACCGTCGGGGTCTCCGACCCCGAGACGGTTCGGATCGCCTGGATCCGCGACACCGGCCACCTCTCCGAGTTCCGCGTCTCCGAGGCGCTCGCCCGCGAGGCGCCCGCGGGCGTGACCGTCGAGGAGTGGCTGTCGCTGTCCTTCGAGGACGGCGAGCCGGTCTTCGAACCGGTCGACTAGCGGACGACGTCGGCCCCGACGGCCCCGAACGCGTCGACCTCGGCCCGGACGTGATCGCCGTGGGCGACGGGTTCGGCGCCGGGCGTCCCCGTCGAGATGACGTCGCCGGGTTCCAGCGTCATCACCTCGGAGTGGAACGCGACCAGTTCGCGGGGCGAGAAGTGCATGTTGCCGACGACGTTCCGCGCCGTCACCTCGCCGTCGACGACGGTTCGCACCTCGACGTCCGCGAGGTCACGTCCGGATTCCGGCACCGCGACGTGCGGCCCGAGGACGAGGAAGGAGTCGAAGCTCTTGGCCCGGGTGAGGAATCGCGGATTGCGCTGGAGGACGTCCTCGGCGGTCACGTCGATGACGGGCACGAACCCCGCGATGACGTCGTCGGCCTCGTCGACGCCGACGTCGCGGCAGGTCCGTCCGATCACGACGGCGAGTTCCGCCTCGGCCGTGACCCGCTCAGAGACGTCGGTCGGCGGCAGCCGGATCGGCCCGCCCGGCCCCGTGGCGGCGGTGGCCGGCTTGAAGAAACTGGCCGGTTCGTCCGGCGCCTCCTCGGAGAGGTCGGCGGCGTGTGCCGCGTAGTTGAGGCCGATGCCGAAGAGCTTCCCCGGGTCGGACAGGGCCGCCCCGAACGTCAGGTGGTCGCGGGGCACCCGACCGGCCGGGGTCCCGTCCGGGTCGACGAGGCCGTCGGGGGCCTCCGGGAGGACGTCGGCGACGGACGTCGCCCCGGGATAGGCCGCCGACAGCGGGACGAACCCCTCGTCGTCGCCGAGGTGTGGGTCGCCGCTCGCGGTGCGGGCGAGATACCGCATCACGCGGCCCTCCGGTCGGCCGCAGTCGTCGACGCGTCGGTGCGTTCTCGGGTGGTGAGAGCCATACCCGAACCCCCTCGGTCGGCGCTAATCAACCTTGGCACACGGCGGGGACTACAGGCGCTCGGCGTTGACCGCGGACTCCGGTATCCCGCCATCGCGGACCGTCCGCACGTTGGCGGCGGCCCGGCGACTCATCCGCTCCATGGCCCCGCGGGTGAGCCCCCCGAGGTGCGGCGTGAGGACGACGTCCTCGCGGTCCAGCAGCGGGTGGTCGTCGGCCGGCGGTTCCGTCGCGAACACGTCGATGCCGGCGCCCGCGACGACCCCCGATTCGAGCGCGTCGACCAGCGCCGCCTCGTCGACGACGCCGCCGCGCGAGGTGTTGACGAGGACCCCGTCGCTCCCCAGCGCGTCGAGTTCCGCCGTCGAGACGGCGCCCCGCGTCTCGGGGGTCAGCGGCGTGTGTACCGACACCGCGTCCGCGCGCTCGAACAGGTCAGCTTTCGCCGCCACCATCTCGACGCCCTCGGGCACCGACTCGGCGGGGACGAAGGGGTCGTAGGTGACCACGTCGGCGTCGAACCCGCGGGCGAGTCCGGCGGTTTCGCGGGCGACGTCGCCGAAGCCGAGGAGGCCGAGCGTGTCGCCGCCCAGTTCGCGGCCCTCGAACCGGTGGCGCTCCCAGTCGCCGCCTCTCACCGCCCGGTCGGCCGGGAGGACGTTCCGCCGGACGGCGAGCAGCAGCGTCATCGCGTGTTCGGCGACCGCCCGCGAGTTCGCGCCCGGCGTGTTCGCGACGACCACGCCGTTGCGCGTCGCGGCCTCGACGTCGACGTTGTCCAGGCCGGCGCCGTGTTTCGCGACCACCTGCAGGTTCGTCGCGGCGTCGAGCAGGTCCGCCGGGAGGTCGGACACCCGGACGATGATCGCCTCGAAGCGGTCGATATCGGCCCGGAGCGCCGCTCGATCCGGGTAGTCGTCCATCGCGGTGAACGTCGCGACGTCGGCGATGGCGTCGGGACCGCTCGGGTCGATGGTGGCGGGGAGCAGTACCTCCCACTCGTCGTCGGTCATACTCCCTACGCGGACGGGGGACTGAAAAGCGTACGTGTGCCCGACGGCGGGCGGTCAGTCCGCCACCACGCCGGGGTCCGTCCGGTCGTCGGCCGCCCCGGTCAGCGCGTGGAGGTAGTCGTCGAGGTCGAGGGCGAAGGCGGCGTCCGTCGGGAGGTCGACCCAGAAGAACTCGAACGCCGTCCCGCGCTCCGGACCCGCTCCCGTGACCGTGTGGGTCCACGAGTCGCGTGGCTCGTGGACGGGGACGTGATAGAAGTTTCGCACGTACCGCTTCGGCGGCGACCGCCGACGGGTCCAGACGTCGGTCGTGAGGTGGTGAAGCCCTCCGAACGTCGCCAGCCCGCTCTCCTCGATCGCCTCCCGGACCATCGCCTCGCGGGGCCGCTCGCCGGGTTCGACGGTCCCCTTGGGAACCTGCAGGCCGTCGTGACCCGGCCCCTCGAAGACGAGGACCTCCGACTCGTCGCGGGTGATGTAGGCACAGACCTTCTCGACGTACGTTACGTCCCGTGATGACATATCACACGTGTATCTGCCGTTACGGTTAACAGTTCTCATACAGTCGCCTTTAGGTGTATTAGGACGGCATCCGTCCACACCTGTCGGAACGGGTGGCCGTTCGCGTGAGGGCGGGCACCCGCTCGGACCGGGAGCGAAGGGTAAAGGGTCGGCCGACCCTACCGGCGGGCGATGAGCGAGAGCGCCGGGATCGAACTCACGGTACACAGTGCCGAGAAGCGCGACGCGGGCCGCGGCATCGCGCGCCTGCCGGAGGCCGCCCGGCGACGCCTCGGCGTCCTGAGCGGCGACGCCGTCCTGCTGGAGGGCGAGCGGACCACGGTCGCGAAACTCTGGCCGGCGCGGGCCGGCGTCCCCGACGACGCCGTCCTCGTCGACGCGGGCACGCGGGCCAACGCCGGCGTCGCCGTCGGCGACACCGTCCGCGTGCGGACGGCGGACGTCGCCGACGCCGAGACGGTCACCCTCTCGTCGCCCGCGGGCGTCGAGGTCCGCGACGCGACGCGGCGCGAACTCCGGCGGGCGCTCGACGGCCGGCCGCTCCGCGTCGGGGACCGGGTGCGCGTCGAGAGCCTCGACGCCGACGCGTTCGTGGTGCGGGAGACCCGCCCCGACGGCGCCGTCCGGGTGGTCGAGGGGACGGACCTGCGCTTGCGCGGCGACTCGACTGGCGACAGCGGAGCGTCGGGGACCGAGGGGTCGGCGGCGGGGGACGACGCCCCCGGCGGCGCGGTGGCGCGCCCCACCACCGGCGTCTCCTACGAGGACATCGGCGGCCTCGACGACGAACTCGACCTGGTGCGGGAGATGATCGAACTCCCGCTCTCGGAGCCGGAACTGTTCACTCGGCTGGGCGTCGACCCGCCGAAGGGCGTCCTGCTCTACGGCCCGCCCGGAACCGGGAAGACGCTGATCGCCAGGGCCGTCGCCAACGAGGTGGACGCCACCTTCATCTCCGTCTCCGGCCCGGAGATCGTCTCGAAGTACAAGGGCGACAGCGAGGAGCGACTGCGACGGGTGTTCGAGCGCGCCCGCGAGGACGCCCCGGCCATCGTCTTCTTCGACGAGATCGACTCGGTCGCGCCGAAACGCGAGGACGGCGGCGGGATGGAAGACCGGATCGTCGGCCAACTCCTCTCCTTGATGGACGGGCTGGAGGCGCGGGGCGAGGTGATCGTCATCGGCGCGACCAACCGCGTCGACGACCTCGATCCGGCGCTCCGACGCGGGGGCCGGTTCGACCGCGAGATCGAGATCGGCGTCCCCGGCGAGGCCGGCCGTCGGGAGATCCTCGACGTCCACACCCGCCGGATGCCCATGACCGACGGCGTGGATCTGGACCGCCTCGCCGCCCGGACCCACGGGTTCGTCGGCGCCGACCTCGAATCGCTGGTGACGGAGGCCGCCATGTCGGCGCTCCGGCGCGCCCGCCGCGAGGGGACCGCCACCGCCGACATCGCGGTCACCCGGGACGACTTCGAGGCGGCGATGGCCGCCGTCGATCCCAGCGCCATGCGCGAGTACGTCTCCGAGGCGCCGACCGAGGGGTTCGAGTCGGTCGGTGGCCTCGACGAGGCCAAGGCGACCCTGGAGCGGGCGGTCACCTGGCCGCTCACCTACGGCCCGCTGTTCGAGGCGGCGGACGCCGACCCGCCCTCGGGCGTCCTGCTCTACGGACCGCCCGGGACCGGAAAGACGCTGCTGGCCCGCGCCGTCGCCGCCGAGAGCGGCGTCAACTTCGTCCGCGTGCAGGGGCCGGAGCTGCTGGATCGCTACGTCGGCGAGAGCGAGAAAGCGGTCCGCGAGGTGTTCGACCGCGCCCGGCAGACGGCGCCAGCCATCGTCTTCTTCGACGAAATCGACGCCGTGGCGACCGACCGAAACAGGGGGGAGAGCGACGTGACCGAGCGCGTCGTCTCCCAGCTTCTGACGGAGTTCGACGCCGTCGCCGACAACCCCAACCTGATCGTCCTCGCGGCCACGAACCGGAAGGACGCCCTCGATCCGGCGCTCCTGCGCGCGGGTCGGTTGGAGTCACACGTCGAGGTGCCGGGCCCGGACGAGACCGCCAGGCGGGCCATCCTCGACGTGCACACGCGCCGAAAGCCGCTGGCCGAGGACGTGGACCTCGACGCCGTCGCCGCGCGGACGGCCGGCTACTCGGGGGCCGACCTCGCCGCCGTCTGCCGGGAGGCGGCCATGCTCGCCGTGCGCGCGGTGGCCGACGCCTACCCCGGCGCCGACGCCAACGACCACGCCGACGAGGTGTCGCTGACGGCCGCCGACTTCGACGCGGCGCTGGAGGCCGTGGCCCCGTCGCTCCCGGAGCGGGATTCAAGTCGCGTCTCGTCGTAGCCCCAGGCGATGACCGACCGGCCGATCCCCGACGACGACTGGCGGACGATCGTCGCGAACGTCCCGATCCCCTCCGTCGACCTGGTCGTCCGTCACGACGGCGGCGTCGTCCTCGGCAGGCGCGAGAACGCCCCGGCCCGCGGCGAGTGGTTCGTCCCCGGCGGCCGGGTGCGGAAGGGCGAACGGCTCGCCGACGCGGTCCACCGGATCGCCGAGGCGGAACTCGGGGTCGACGTGCGGATCGAGGACCGGCTGGGCGCCTACGAACATCTCTACGACGAGAGCGAGGTCCCGGACGTCGACTCGAAACACTACCTCGCCGTCGGGTTCGTCGTTCGTCCGGTGAGCGACGCCTTCGCACCCGACGCCCAGCATTCGGCGCTCCGACTCGTCGAGCCGCCGTTCCCGGACCTCCACCCGTACGTCGAGGCCTACCTGCGGGACGCCTAGTCCCAGAACGACTGCGTCCGGGCGTACTGGCGCTCCTGTTCGAGGATGTCCCGGTAGAAGTCGTCCTCGTCCTCGCGGAGTTTGGCGATGATCCGGGCGGCGTTGTGCGGGCCGACGCCGCGGGCCGCCATCGCGATCACCGCCTGCTTGCCGTGGCTCTGGACCAGATTGGCCGACCGGTAGGCGCGCTCGGTCATGCGCTCCTGCTCGTCGTCTTTCTCCTCGGCCCGGACCGCCGTTACGACGTCCTCGGCCCACGGGTTGAGCGCGGCGACCCGGGTGGAGTCACACTCCGGGCACCGGGGCTGGTCCGGCACCCGCTTTACCTTCGTCTTTCGCGTCCACTCCGTGCAGTGCAGACAGGCGAGGATCACCCGGTCGTTCCGGATGCGCTCTTTCAGCGTCTGGACGACGCTCGCGTCGGCGTTCTCGGGGACGAGCAGTTCCCGGCCGCTGGAGCGCCCGCCCGTCCCGATGGGCGTGTGTTCCCGGGCGGTCACGACGTCGACCGCGCCCGACTGGATCCGCTCCAGTACCTCGGCGGCCTCCTCGACGGCGAGGTCCCTGTGGAACACCTCCCTGACCGCCTCGTCGTACACCGGCGTGTCCTCCAGCGCGGCCAGCAGGCGGTCGGCGCCGAACCGCCCCGACCCCTGATAGCGCTTGAGCGCCCCGAACTTCGCGGCCACCTGCGCCAGCGTGAACTTCAGCGTCCCCGAGTTCTTCAGGGCGAGTTCGAGCAGGCCCTCGACGTGGTCGGGATCGGTCGTCTCCAGCACCTCGACCACGTCCGACGGCCCGGTGCGCCCCGGGACGTCGAGTTCGATCCGGTAGGGGTCGACCTCCATCCCGACCGAGGAGCCGGTCTTCTGGCCGATCAGCGCCGAACACAGGCGGCCGAGCGTCTCGTTTACCTCGTGGCCGAACGGGGCGTTGAGGACGACCCCGCGGCCCTGCCCCTCGACGACGAGGCGGTCGGCGGTGGGCGTGGGCGCGCCCGTCTCGACCTGTCGATCCACGGGCGCCAGCGCCTCGCTCACGGTGTGTTCGTCGCCCGGATACCGGGACAGGAACTCGCGGGCGACGGCCGCCCGGTCGGCGCCGCCCTCGAACTGCCGCGTCGCCACGTCCCGCATCTCGCCCACCTCGCCGGCGACGGCCGCCGGCACCGGGATCTCCTGGCCCGTCCACGACGGCACCTCGCCCGCGGGGTCTTCGATGGGCGTCACCTCGACGCGCGTCTCCTCGTCGTCGATCTCGGTGATGCGCCACATCTCCCCGCGCTGGATGAACGTCTCGCCCGGCGCCGCGAAGTTCCGCACGAACCGCTCGTCGAGGGTGCCGACCGTCTCCCGCGAGGAGAGGTCGTACACCTCGTAGGTCTCCTCGTCGGGGATCATCGAGAGGTTGGCGTAGAAGTACTGCCACGTCCCGCCGGACTTCTCCAGGCGGTCGGCGTCCTCCTCGAGCCACAGGAGGCGGTTCGCGTCGAGTTCGCGCACCACCTCGCGGAACTGGGCCTCGGTGAGGTCGCGGAAGGGGTAGGCCCGCGTCAGCGTCTCGTAGGCCTCGCGGGCGTCGATCTCGCCGTGATCCATCACCAGTCCGACGATCTGGTTGGCCACCACGTCGAGGCTGCCGTGGTGGATCGCGGCCGGTTCGACCGCGCCGTCGACCGCCCGGCGGGCGATGGCCAGCGCCTCCAGCGTGTCGTCCGGGTGGCTCGTGAGGACCGTCCCCTCCGAGACGGCGTCGCGGCGGTGGCCCGCGCGGCCGACCCGCTGGAGCAGCCGGGCCACCTCGCGGGGGCTGCCGTACTGGATCACGTGGTCCACCCGCCCCACGTCGATGCCGAGTTCCATCGACGAGGTGCAGACGAGGCCGTCGAGGTCGCCCGCCTTGAACGCGTCCTCCACCTCGATTCGGGCCTCCGTCGAGAGCGACCCGTGGTGGACGCCGATGGGCTCCTCCAGGCGCTTGAACCGCGACCCCAGCGCCTCGGCCGTCTGGCGCGTGTTAACGAAGATCAGCGTCGACTCGTTGTCCGCGACGACGTCGCGGATCGCCCGCACGTGGCTGGCGACCGCCACGTCCGTCGCCAGCTTCCCCGCCAGCGCCTCGTCCTCCTCGGTCACCTCGGGCTCCCGAATCCGGAACTCGACGTTCGTCCCCGCGTCGACTTCGACGAGCGCGGGGTCGCGGTCGCCGGTCAGGAACCGCCCCACCTCGCCCGGGGAGCCGACGGTGGCCGACAGGCCGATGCGCTGGAACGGCCCGGCCAGGTCCCGCAGGCGTTCGAGGCCGACCGTCAACTGCGCGCCCCGCTTCGAGGAGGCGAGTTCGTGAACCTCGTCGACGACGACGTGTTCCACGTCCGAGAGCGCCGTTCGCAACTTCTCGCCCGTCAGGGTCGCCTGCAGCGTCTCCGGCGTCGTCACCAGCACGTCCGGCGGGTCGTCGGCCTGCTTGCCCCGCCGGTACTGACTGGTGTCGCCGTGGCGCACGTCCACCTCGACGTCGAGGTACTCGCCCCACCAGTCCAGCCGGTCGCGCATGTCGCGGTTGAGCGCCCGGAGCGGCGTGATGTAGAGCGCCGAGATCCCGAACCGGTCCTCGGCGCGGTGGATCGAATCGAACACCGGCAACATCGCCGTCTCCGTCTTGCCCGTCCCCGTCGGCGCGAGGACGAGGGCGTCCTCGCCGGCCGCGATGGGTGGGATCGCCCGCCGCTGTGGCTCCGTCGGCGTCGAAAAGCCGCGTTCCGAGAGCGCCGAGCGCACCCGCTCGCCGAGGTGGGTGAACGCGTCCATCCCGCCGACGGCCTCCTGGTCCGCCATCGGTCACGGTACCCGCGCGAACCGATTAAGGACACCGCTTCGGGTCGTGGCGGCTGCCGCGTTCCGTCAGACCCGGCGGAAGGACCCCAGTCGCGTCCCGTCGAGCAGGTAGGCGTCGGCGTCGCCGACGCCAGCCGGGAGGAAGGGGGCGAGGAACTCCTGGCCCTCGACGTTGATCCACGTCCCCCCCGAGCGGTCGTTGAACGCGGGGAAGACCACGAGTTCCGGCCGGTGGTCGGCGGGCGCGAGCGCCTCGGGCGCGACGCCGTAGTGGTCGGCGAAGGTGTCGATCCGTAGCGGTCCGCGGAGCCACGCCTTCTCCGCGCGGCCGCCGCCCACCTCGTCCTCCAGTCGCACCTGCGGGTGTTCGTGGCCCACGCACACCGTCGACGCGCCCAGCACCGCCCGGTCGGGCCAGGTGTGGCCGTGGACGAAGCCAACGTCGCCGCGGCGGACGCCGGCGGGATCGGTCACGTCGATCCGGTCGCCGTAGGCGTCGGCGACGCCGCCGTCGTGGTTGCCGGGGACGAGCGTCAGGGGGACGTCGAGGCCGTCGAGGAGCGCGACGACCTCGTCGCGCTCGCCCGCCCCCGGGTCGCCGATGCGGTGGACCAGGTCGCCGAGGACGACCACCCGATCCGGATCGGTGCGCTCGACCAGCGCCAGCAGGCGCTCCCGGCGGCCGTCGGCGTCGCTGCGGAGTTCCACCCCGCGCTCGTACCGGAGGCCGGCCTCGATGCCGGCGTGGTAGTCCGCCACGACGAGCGCGCGCTCGTCGCCGCAGTCGGCCGTCGCGGCGGGCGCCCCCGGAACCGGCTCGACCAGCGCCATCAGATCGCTTTCAGGCTGTCCTCGCTCGGCTCGTAACACTTCCCGCTCATCAGCGCGTCCTCGATGGCGTCGGCGACGGCGCCGGGGTCGGCGCCGTACTCCTCGACGACCGCCGCGATCACGGCCTCGCGGTCCGCGCCGTCGCCGTCGTCGAGGTCCGCCATCGCCTCGACGGCGACGGCCTCGAGGTCCACGTCGGCGGCCGTCCCCGGGCTCTCGGCGGCCGCCTCGTCCGCGGCTGCCCCGTCCGGGTCGGCCGCTTTTGCGGTGTCCTCCTCGGCTTCGTCCGACGCCGCCCCGGACCCCGCGACGTCCTCCGGTCCCGGGACGTCGATGTCGGCCTCGCCCGGGTCGTCGACGTCGACCCCGCTCTCGAAGCCCACGTCGAAGGACTCCTCGACCTCCCGACGCTCCTCCTCGTCGAGTTCGTAGAGGTCGTCGTCGTCGAAGTCGCCGAGGTCGTTCCCCGCGTCGTCGGTCCCGCCGACCGACGCGTCGTCGACGCTCGGGTCGGCCGTCGAGTCCGGGGCGGACGCCTCGGTCGACGCGGCGTCCGGGGCGGTCCCGTCGTCGGGGTCCGTCGCCGTCGCGTCCGCGGCAGGTTCGGTGTCCGCGGCAGGTTCCGCGTCCGCGTCGGGTTCCGCGTCCGCGTCGGGTTCCGCGTCCGCGGCGGTCCCGGTCGACGCCGCCTCGCCCTCGGGCGTCGAGTCGACGGGCTCCGTCGACGTCTCGGCGGCCGCCGCCTCGTCGCTGGTCTCGGTGGCCGTCGCGGCCTCGCCCCCGCCGCCGGTCACCGCCGCCGGCAGCGGGCCGAGCGACGAGGTGCCCGCGTCGTCCGGCGCCCGGTCGAGCGACCGGACGGCGTCTCGGTCGCCGGCGACCACCTCCAGCGCGTCGAGGGCGACCTCCCGGAGGGCGTCGAGGTAGGCGGTCGTCGTCCCGTAGCGGTCGAGGGCGATGGGGATGCCCGCGGAGAGCGAGGCGTCGTAGCCGCGCTCCCCGAGCGCCGCCTCCAGCGCGTCGCCCTCGGCGTCGAGCGACCGGGCCTCCGCCATCGCCGCGATCCGGCGGAGCGTGGCCTCCGCCGCGGAGACGGTCCACCGGTCGCGCGTCTCGGCGTCCACCTCGGCCACGCTCTCCGGGCGCACCGACGTGTAGATCCGGTCGCCGTCGTCGGGTTCGAACGTCCGTGCCTTGCCGGTGAGCGCGACGAACGCCGGCGGGTCCGTCCGCTCGAAGAAGGCCGCGGCGTCAGGCTGGTACTGGCCGGCGTAGGAGACGAACGCGCCCGTCGGGTCGACGACGCGGGCGCGGAGGACGTCCTCGTTGACCGACTCCACCTCCGTCAGGACGCCCACGGCGAAGAGCCGGTTCACCCGCGCGCCCGTCGGCGTGACGACGTACTTCGGCGCGCGCTCCTCGTCGCTCTCGGCGTAGGAGACGGTGGCGTCGTCGAACTCGGCGGCGAAGAGGCGGTGGGCCACCTCGCGGCGTCCCGGCCCCGAGTCGTCGCCGGCGCTCATCGCGCCACCCCCGCGAGCAGTTCGCTCGCCCGGTCGGCCGGGTCGTCCGCGCTCTCGACGAACTCCTCGGCGTCGAGGTTGGCGCCGTACTCGTCGACGGAGAGCGACCCCCGGACCCGGTACTCCCGGCCGACGATCCGGTCGCGGATCTCGTCGGCCACGACCTCCTTGTCCATGGCGTCGCGGGCCGCCGCCTTCGCGTCCTCGACGCCGCCGCCGTACACCGCGGCGGTGAGGTCGGTGCCGAGGACGGCCGTCACCGTCCCCGTGCCGTCGTCGAGGATGGCCTTCACCCGCAGGTCGTCCTCGCCCTCGACCTCGCCGTGGGCGCGACACTGGCCGTTCTGGACGACCCGGCCGCAGTCCGGACAGCGTTCGATCAGCCCCGACCCGTCGCGCACCGCGATCACGTTGCCGAGGAGTTCCACGTCGAACAGGCCGCCGGTGGCGACGGCCTCGCCGATCCCCATCCGCGGCGCCGAGTCGGGTGCCTCGACCGTCCGGTCGAGCGTCTCGACCGTCGAGAACTCCGTGACGTTCACCTGCGGCACGCCCCGGTACTCGCGGACGTACACGTCCGAGAGGCGGAGCGAGGCGCCGGCCTCGACGTCGGCGTGGGGGTCCCAGTCGGTCAGCGGGAGTCGGGCGCTCTCGTCGGCGACGACGCCCGAGAGGATCTCCGTCTCGCCGTCGCGGCCGTCGATCGTCCGGCGCTCCACCTCGACGACGGTCACCTCGACCGTCCGCCCGCGGTCGCCGGGTTCGAGGTCGATCAGGTCGCGCTCGCCGCCCACCTCGTGGGGCGTCTCGACCGGGTCCGACGCGGGCGCGACGGTCGTGTTCGTCCCCAGGTTGAGTTCGGGGTCGCCCTCCCACTCGCGGACGTTCGCGTTGCCGACGGTGATCGAGTCGCCGGGCTCGAAGTCGAACGACTCCCACGCGGTGTAGGAGATGCGCCCGGTGCCGTCGGCGAACTCGCCCTCCCTGATGACCCGGTCCTCGCCCTGATAGCGGATGGAGCGGGTGCCCTTCGTCAGCACCCGGACGGTGACCGTCACCGAGCCGTCGTCGGGGGAGACGTCGTCGAGGGACTTCGCCGTCGGCGTCGCCGCGGAGCCGTCGTCGCCGCCGTGCTTCCGGCGGACGCTCCCCTTGGCTTCCTCGATGGGCACGTTGTACTCGAGCAGGCTCTGCAGGTCCTCTTTGACCTCCGCTTTGTCTACGCCGAGGTCGGAGGCGAGGTCCTCGGCATGGTCGTCGAGTTGCATCGGGGGGAGGTTGGTCGCGCGATCATAAAAAACGACACATCGGCCGGTCGTCGCGCTGGGGACGGGAACGGAAATCCCCACCCCTCGTCGCGGCCGACCGGTCACCGAAAGCCGTAACTCCCCCGGACCGAAGGGGGGCGTATGGAAGTCGTCGTCAACGCGGCGACGAGCGTCGACGGAAAGCTCTCGACCCGCGAGCGCCGGCAGGTCCGCATCTCCGGCGAGGCGGACTTCGACCGGGTCGACCGTCTGCGAGCGTCGGCGAACGCCGTGCTCGTCGGCGTCGGGACGGTCCTCGCGGACGACCCACAGCTCGGGGTGAAATCGGAGGACCGACGGATCGAGCGCCTGCGCAACGGCCGCCCCGCCGATCCGGCACGCGTCGTCGCGGACTCCCGGGCTCGCACCCCGCCCGACGCGACGCTGCTCGACGACGACGCCGACGTCTACCTGCTGGTCTCCGCCGCGGCGCCCGAGGAGCGCCTCGCCCCCCTCCGCGAGGCGGGCGCGACGGTCGTCGAGGCCGGCGAGGATCGGGTCGACCTCGCCGCCGCCCTCGACGAACTCGAACGCGAGGGCGTGGACCGCCTGCTCGCCGAAGGCGGCGGCGAACTCGTCTTCTCGCTGTTCGAGGCCGGCCTCGTCGACGAACTCAGCGTCTTCGTGGGGTCGCTCGTGATCGGCGGCCGCGAGGCGCCGACGCTCGCCGACGGCGAGGGGTTCGTCGAGGCGTTCCCGGACCTCGACCTCGTGGGCGTCAACCGGGTCGACGACGGGGTCGTCCTGCGGTATCGCTGCCCCTGACTCGGCGGTCGTCGCCGTCCGCTCCCCGGCTCCGCGGTCGTGCGTCGGAACGCCCGAACGACTCAACCGTTAAGGGGTTCGCGTGGGTACGGAGTGGTATGAGCAAGTCGACCGCGGAGCAGTCCGAACCCATCCACGTCGAAGACGCCGACCACCTGAACGACCTCCTCTCGGAACACGCAGTCGTCCTCGTCGACTACTACGCCGACTGGTGTGGCCCCTGCAAGATGCTGGAGCCGACGGTCGAGGAGATCGCGTCCGAGACCGACGCGGTCGTCCTGAAGGTCGACATCGACGAACTCCAGGAACTCGCCCAGGAGCGGGGCATCCGCAGCGTCCCGACGCTGGAGTTCTACGCGAACGGCGAGCAGGCCGAGCGGCTGATCGGCGTGCAGGACAAGGCCGACCTGATCGAGATCGTCGAAGACCTCTCCTGAGAACGCCGGCCGTCGGTGAGACGGTCGCTGCCCTGGACGGTGGCCGTCTCGGAACGGTCACGGCCGACGACGCGAGCGGCCGCGGTCGCCGCCACACATCGCCCTCGACGGTTCTGCGGCGGAGCGCCCCGCCCGGGAGCGTCGCGGCCGTCGACGGTCGAACCCTCCGAGGAGGGTTCGGCACGCCCCGTCGGTGAGGTTGGGACCCGTTCCGGCCGGGCGTGCATACCTACATTGGAGCGGTCCGGCAAAGAACTGTCGTGCAGAGCCAGGTGAACGCCGATTCCGCGGCGACCGGGAGACGCCGCCGACCGGTGGACGCCCCGCCAGTCCCGTCAGACGAAATATCTTTCCCTCGTGGCCGCCTCGCCTGACGGACGACGGGGCACTCCGTCGTCAGGTTGGGACCCATGAATGCGACAGCCGCACACAGAGACGCGATCGAACTGCTTCAACAACTGGGGCTTCAGGAGTACGAAGCCAGGTGTTTCGTCGCACTCTCGCGACGCCCACGGGGAACGGCGAAGGAGATCAGCGAGACGTCGGAGGTACCGCGAACGCGCGTGTACGACGCGGTCGGGGTACTGGAGTCGAGAGGGCTCGTCGAGACCCAGCATTCGAGTCCGAAGCAGTTTCGCGCCATCCCGATCGACGAGGCGGTCCAGACGCTCCGGGCGGCCTACGAGACCCGGATCGGACGGCTTCGGCAGGCGCTCTCGAACCTCGATCCGGTCGAATCGGGGGAGGGGGGGAGGGGGAGGTCACCCACGAGGTGTGGGCGCTGGAGGGGCAGACGAGCATCGAGTCCCGGCTCCGGAAGCTGATCGACGGCGCCGAGTCGGAGGTGCTGTTGGTCGTCGGAACCGAATCCGCCCTCACGGACGACCTGATCGACGGCCTTCGGGGGGCCGACGACCGCGGCATCGACGTCGTGGTCGGCACGCCGGACGCGGCGGTGCGGGATCGACTCGCGGACGCGCTCCCGGGAATCGAGACGTACGTCTCCGGGCTGGAGTGGTTGAGCCAGTCGGCCGTCCCCGGCGACGACACCGAGATCAGCCGGCTGCTGCTGGTCGACCGACGGACCATCCTCGTGAGTTCGATCACCGAAGCGTCGGGGAACGAGCACCACCGGGAACGGGCGGTGTTCGGGCGCGGGTTCGACAACGGCCTGGTCGCGGTCGCTCGCCGGCTGATCGCGACCGGGTTCGGCCACCCCGACTGACGGCGCGTGTCGGCGCCGGCCGGGTGGCGGGCGACCACGGCTGGGGACGGGACCGCGATCCCTGTGGGAGGCGTCGACGAACTCCGCCGATGCCGGCTACGGGTCCGCGGACGCCCTCGCCACCGGACGGAAGCGCCCCCGAGCCGAGAGTATATACCCCCGGAGGGTCTACCTCGCGGTATGATTTCGCTCGACGAGGCCGTCACCGCACGCCTCGAATCCCACGGCGAGCGCTTCGAGGTACTGATCGACCCCGACGCGGCCCTCGCCATCAAGCGCGGCGAGTTCGAGGGGGATCTGGAGGACGTCATCGCCGCCGAGGACGTCTTCGAGGACGCCTCCCGCGGTGATCGCCCCGCCGAGAACGACTTAGAGGAGGTGTTCGGGACGACCGATCCCATGGCGATCATCCCCGAGGTGGTCAAGCGCGGCGAGATCCAGATCACCGCCGAGCAGCGCCGCGAGATGCAAGAGCAAAAGCGCAAGCAGCTGATCAACCGGATCGCGCGCAACGCGGTCAACCCGCAGATGGACGACGCCCCCCACCCGCCCGAGCGGATCGAGCGGGCGCTGGAGGAGGCCGGCTTCCGGGTCGATCCCATGGAGCGCGTCGAGTCGCAGGTCGACGAGGCGCTGGACGCGCTCAGACCCGTCATCCCCATCCGCTTCGCCGAGGTGACCGTCGCGGTGCAGGTGCCCGCCGACAAGGCCGGGAGCGCCCAGGCGAAGATCCGCGAGTTCGGGGACCTCGACCGCGAGGAGTGGCAGGCCGACGGCTCGTGGATCGGCGTCCTCACCTTCCCCGCGGGGATGCAAAACGACTTCTACGACCTGGTGAACGAGGTGACGAGCGGCGAGGCCGAGACTCGGATCGTCAAGGACGAGGACGACCTCAACGTCCGGTAACTATCCCTTCCGGAACCCGAGCAGGAACCCGCCGGTGAAGCCGACGGACACCGAGAGCGTCGAGAGGATGGTCGACGCCCAGCCGGGCGGGCCGCCGGCCGCGCTCTCCCCCGTCTTCAGCAGGCCGGCCGAGAGCGCCGCCCAGTCCACCGAGAGGATCCCGCGGGATTCGAGGAACTTGAACAGCGCGAGTTCGAGGCCGACGATCAGCGCGACGATCTTGGCGACTTTCTTGGCCGCGAAGCCGACGATGCCCCCGATGACGGCGCCGCTCCCGAACTCGATCCCCAGTTGCTGGGGATCGATCCCCAGTTGCAACGCGAACATCAACCCGTCCATACCTCCCGTGTGTCGTGGGGGGGTAAGTCGTTTGTGGCGTCTCGCCGTGCGCGGATGGACCGGGGAACCGAGGCCGACGCGAGCGGAGTTTAAGTGGTTCGAGCGCCTACCTCGCCGGTAGAACGTGCAGGGAACGCATACGGCTCCGACGGGGCGGGTGGACCGATGAGGACGGTCGTCGCCAAGCGGGTGGATCGGGGTGACGCCGACACCGAGGAGATCCGGGACCTCGCGCGCGCCGCGGGCCACGAGGTGGTCGGGGAACTCACGCAGACCCGCGAGGAGGACGCCGCCTACGGATTCGGCGAGGGGAAAGTCGAGGAACTGGCGGCGCTGACGGCCGAACGCGACGCGGAGGCGGTGATCGTCGACAACCGGCTCGGTCCCTACCAGACGTACAACATCGGGGGGAAACTCCCCGAGGGGGTCGAGGTGGTCGACCGCTTCACCCTCATCCTGGACATCTTCGGGCAGCGGGCACAGACCCGCACCGCGCAGTTGCAGGTCGAACTCGCGGAACTCCGCTACGAACTCCCGCGGGCCGAGGCCAAGACCAGCCTCGCGAAGCGCGACGAGCGCCCCGGGTTCATGGGCCTCGGGGAGTACGACGAGAGCCGCGAGCGCGACATCAAAAACCAGATCGCCGACATCAAGCGGGAACTCGACTCCATCGCGGAGAAGGAGGAGACCCGCCGGGAGCGACGCCGCGAATCGGGGTTCGACCTCGTGGCGCTGGCGGGCTACACCAACGCCGGCAAGTCGACGCTGATGCGCCGCCTGGCCGAGGACCTCGACGTCGACGAGAACGAGGACCGACACCCGGACCTCGACACGACCGCCGAGAGCGAGGACCGCCTCTTTACCACCCTCGGCACCACCACCCGCCGCGCCGACACCGGACGCCGGGACGTCCTGCTGACCGACACCGTCGGGTTCGTCTCCGACCTGCCCCACTGGCTCGTCGAGTCCTTCGAGTCGACGCTCGACTCCGTCTACCACGCGGACCTCGTTCTCCTCGTCGTCGACGCGAGCGAACCCGTCGAGGAGATGCGGGAGAAACTCGTCACCTGTCACGACACGCTGTACGAGCGCAACGAGGCGCCCATCGTCACGGTGTTGAACAAGGTCGACCGGGTCGACGACGAGGCGTTCGCCGAGAAGCGCGAGGCGCTGTCCGCGCTCGCGCCCAACCCCGTCGCCGTCTCGGGGCTGACCGGCGAGAACGTCGACGAACTCCGGGATCGGATCGAGCGGGAACTCCCCGACTGGGAGTTCGAACGGCTCGTCCTCCCGATGGCCGACGACACCATGAGCCTCGTCTCCTGGGTCCACGACCACGGCAACGTCGAGGCCGAGGAGTACGAGGGCGAGCAGGTGGTCCTGGAGTTCGAGGCGCCGCCGTCGGTGGTGGAGCGCGCCCGCGCCAAGGCGGGGAACCTCGCGGCCGTCGAGTCAGTCTAACCGCCGTTTCGTCTTCTCGGTCACCCGCACGTCGCTGATCGCCGTGTCGGGGTACTCGCCGTCCGCGTCCTTCTCGGCCGCCTTGACCATGTCCCAGACGACGTTCAGCCCGGTCGTCACGCCCTCCAGGGCCTCCATCTCGCAGCCGGTCTTGCCCGTCGTCTCGACGGCGACGGCGAGGTCCACCCGGTCCTCGCCGACCTCGAAGTCCGTCTCGACGTTCGTGATCGGGATCTGGTGACACATCGGGATCGTCTCCCACGTGTGTTTCACCGCCTGCACGGTGCCGACGCGGGCCGTCGCCAGCACGTCGCCCTTCTCGACGTCGTTCTCGCGGATGGCGTCGACCGTCGACGGCTGGAGGTGGATCGTCCCCTCGGCGACCGCCCGGCGGGCCGTGTCGGGCTTGTCGCCCACGTCGACCATCTGCACCGATCCGGACTCGTCGGTGTGGGTCAGGTCGTCGGCGCCGGCGTCCTCGTCACTCATCGCCCTCACCCCACAGGGACCGCGGGAGTTCCGGGGGGAGGTCGCTCGCCAGCAGGCCGTACCCCTGTCGGTCGACCACCCGGTCGCCGGCGAGGCCGTTGGCGTAGGCGGCGAGGGCGCCGGCGTCGACGGGGTCCTGCGTGGCGAGCAGCGCTCCGGCGGCGCCGGCCAGCACGTCGCCCGTCCCGCCGACGGTCATCCCCGGGTTGCCCGTGCGGTTCACCCGCGACGTCTCGCCGTCCGAAATCACGTCGTAGGCGCCCTTCACGAGCAGCGCGTGGCCCAGTTCGGCGGCGAACGCCGACACCGCGTCGAGCCGGTCGCGCCAGTCGTCCGCGCTCGGGCCGCCCATCTCCCGGAGTTCGCCCCCGTGGGGCGTACACAGGAGCGTCGCCTCGGTGTCGACGTCCGGAACGACCGCGAGGGCGTCGGCGTCGATCACCGCCCGGCCGTCGAAGTCGGCGAGGAAGTCCCCGACGGCCGCCAGGGTCGCCTCGTGGTCGCCGAGGCCGGGGCCGAAGACGACGGCGTCGTGGTCGGCCGCGAGGCCGCGGACGTGGTCGAGGTTCTCGGCCGTCAGTCGGTCGCCGTCGAACGGCCGGAGGATCAGCCCCGCCTCGAACCCCTGCACCTCGCGGGCGACGGCGCGGGGGCAGGCCACCCGAACCAGGTCGGCGCCGGCGCGCATCGCCGCCTCCGCGGCGAGGGCCGGCGCGCCGGTGTAGGGCCCCCCGCCGACGACCAGCACCTCGCCGAAGTCGCCCTTGTGGGCGTCGCCGGGGCGGGAGAGCAGGTTTCGGTCCCCGGGTCCGGTGAACAGTTCCGCCGCCTCGGGGATGCCGATGTCGGCGACGGTCACCGCCCAGTCGTCGAGGCCGGGCTTCTCGTCGTGGAAGGTGACCACGTGGTCGGCGTCGACGGCGGTGCCTGCGGCCTCGCCCGTGTCGGCGTCGACGCCGGAGGGCACGTCGACGGCGACGACGGTGGCGGACGAGTCGTCGATCGCTTCGGCGGCCGACCGTTCCGGTTCCCGGAGCGCGCCGGTCACGCCCGTCCCGAGCATGGCGTCGACGACCACGTCGGGGTCGCCGAGGTCCAGGCTCCGCGAATCGGCGACGACCCGGGTGTCGTACTCCGCGGCCACGAGCGCGTCCCAGTTCTCGCGGGCGATGTCGGTGCCGATGGTCTCCGGGCGGCCGAGCAGGTGGACGGTCACGTCGTAGTCGTCGAGGAAGCGCGCGGCGACGAAGGCGTCGCCGCCGTTGTTGCCGCGGCCACAGACGAGGGCGACGGCGGCACCGGGGTCGGCGACCCGGCGCACCACCCCCGCGACGGCGTTGCCGCTCGACTCCATCAACTGCTTGCGCGGCACCCCGAGGGCGGCCGCGTTCTCGTCGACGGCCGCCATCCGGTCTGCGGAGATCATACCCCGGCTTCGCCCCCGCGGCCGTTATACTATTCGCCCCGGCGTCGAACGCAACCCTTGTACCGCCCCCCGTCGAACGCCGGGGACGTGACCCGTCGGCTCTTCGGCACGCTCTGTGGGCTGGTCCTCTGTGCCAACTTCGGGCGGGTGGCCTTCGCCCCCCTCCTGGAGACGTTCCGGACGACGTTCCAGGTGGGGACGGGCGCCGTCGGCCTCGTGGCGACGCTCGTCTGGGTGGGCTCGGCGGTGCCGCGGATCCCGGTCGGTTACCTCGTGACGCGGATTCCGCGGGGGCGCATCGTCCTCGGCGCGGGCCTCCTCCTCACCGTCGCGTCGGCGCTGACGGCGACGACGGACTCGCTGCCCCTCCTGCAGGTGGGCGCCTTCGCCGTCGGCGTCGCCTCGGGGGCGTACTACGCGTCGGCGGTCCCCCTCATCGGCGACCTCTACCCCGACCGCGTCGGGCAGATGGCCGGGGTCCACGGGACGGCGGCGCAGACCGCGGCCGTCGTCGCGCCGACGCTCACCGTCGCCCTCGTCGCCGCCGAATCGTGGCGGGCCGTCTTCTGGCTGCTCGCGGCGGTCGGCGCGACGTTCTCGCTCCTGTTTCTCGTCGTCTCCCGGCGGCGGGACGGCGGGGTTCCCCGCGGCGCCGACCACGACTTCCTCGCGGCGCTGGCCCACTGGCGGGTCATCCTCGCGGCCGTCGTGATGGTCGGCGGCGCCGGCTTCGTCTGGCAGGGCGTGTTCAACTTCTACGTCACGTATCTCGTCACGACCAAGGGGATGGTCGCCGGGCGCGCCGGGACGCTCCTGACGGTGGCCTTCGCGGCCGGGCTGCCGGCGTTCTGGCTGGGCGGCAGCCTCGCCGACCGGCTCCCACACGTGCCCTACATCCTGGCGCTCGGGGCGGGCGTCGCCGCGGGCGTCGCGGCGCTGACCGTCGCCGGGTCGCTCCCCGCCCTCGTCGCGGTGAGCGTCGCGCTCGGCCTCGTCGCCCACAGCCTCTTTCCCGCCCTCGACGCCTACGTCCTCGGGACGGTGCCCGACAACCGCGGGAGCGCCTACGCCGTCTACGGCGGCCTCGCGCTCCTCGTGCAGGCCACCGGGAGCGGCGCGGTCGGACTGCTGGGCGAGATCTACCCCTTCGACGCCATCTTCCGGGGGTTCGCCCTGGGCCTCCTCGCGCTCCTCGCGCTCCTCGCGGCCCTGTATCTGCGCGGTGCCTTCCCCACCGCCGAGTGAAGTATCAACTAGGTTACTGAATGAGATTCTGGCGAAGGATTTTTACCCTGGATTGGTAACTCACGGCGTGATGTCAGGGCTGTTACCGTCACAGTTGGAGGGGGACGTGAGCGCGGAGGGGGACGGTGAACTCCGCGTCCTGTCCCTGACGGACGACGACGCCGAGGACCTCATCGGTTCGATCTCCTCGGAGACGGCCCGTTCGATCCTGACCGCCCTGGAGGATCGCCCCGCGACGGCGTCGGAACTCGCGGAGTCGGTGTCGACGTCCCTCCAGAACGTCCGTCACCACCTCGGCAACCTCGAAGAGGCCGGGCTGGTCGAAGTCGCGGACACGCGCTACTCGGTGAAGGGACGCGAGATGAAGGTGTACGCCCCGACGCAGGACTCGCTCGTCGTCTGCGTGGGGTCGGACGCCGACAAGGAGCGCTTCCTCGACTCGCTGGATCGGCTCGTGGGCGTCCTCGCCGTCCTCGCGGTGGGGGCGTTCGCGGTCCAGCGGGCGTTCGGCGCCGGCGTCGTCGACCTCGGCGGCCCCGGGACCGCGCCCCGCGTCGGCGACGGCGTCGGGAACGCGACGGGGCCCCTGCTGGGGCTGCTTCCCCCCGGCCTCGCCTTCCTCGCGGGCGGGCTCCTGATCGTCGCGACCCTCGTCGTCTGGGACTACTACGCCCGCTGATCCGCCATGTTCGACGCCCCCCGCGCACGCGTCGCCCTCCTCACGCTCGTCGTCGTTCTCGCGGCCGTCCAGCCGGTACCGGCGGGTGCGACCGACACGCCGCCGGCGACCGCGGCCACGGACGGCGGCGGGGAGGTCGGCACGACCATCGGCTCCGCGGTCCAGCGACACCCGTCGGGCGCCGGCGCGACGGCCGATGCGCTCCGGTCGGTCCGGGCCGACGCGGTCCACGCTCGCGGCCTCACGGGCTCCGGCGTCGACGTGGGCGTCATCGGCCGCGGCTTCGACGCGAGCAACGGGGTGATCGCACCCCACGTAGTCGAGCGACGGCGGATCGGCGGCCCGGCGGGGGCGACGGCTCACGACACCGCCGTCGCCGAGGTGGTCTCGGAGACGGCCCCCTCCGCGAACCTCTACCTCGTCGGCGTGGGCCGGACGCCGACGCCGGCGGAGTACGCCCGGGCCGTCGAGTGGCTGACCGACCGCGGGGTCGACGTCGTCGTCGACTCCGGGAGCTACTTCCCGAGCGTCGCGGGCGACGGGAGTCGGATCACCGCCGCGGCGGAGCGGGCGACCGACGAGGGCGTGGTGTTCGTCACCTCCGCGGGGAACTACGCCAACCGTCACTGGGCGGGCGAGGGGGCCGTCGACGGCTGGGTCACCTTCGCCGAGGACGACGCGGCGAACCACCTCGCCGACGGCGACCCCATCCGGGGCCGCGTCGTCGCCCGCCTGCGCTGGCAGTCGAGCGCCGACTACGACCTCTATCTCTATCGCAACCTCCCGAACGCGCCCGACCGCGTCGTCGCGAAGTCGGCGGCCGACGAGAGCGGCCCGGGACTGACCGTCGAGGGCGTCGACGTGGCCGTCCCGCGCGGCCGGTACTACCTCGCCGTCTACGCCGACGACGTGGCCGACGACTCCCCCCTCCGGCCGGCCCGGATCCAGGTGTTCGCCGCGCGCCACGAACTCGAACACGCCACCGCCCACGGGAGCATGGTCGCGCCGGCGACGGGCGACCGCGTCGTGGCCGTCGGCGCGGCCGCGGACGGCGAACTCGCCGGCTACAGTTCCCGCTCCGCGAACGGCACCGTCGACCTGGTCGCGCCGGGGGACGCCCGGACGCGCGCCGCGTCCGACCTCGTCGGCACCTCGGCCGCCGCCCCCTACGTCGCCGGCACCGCGGCGCTCATGGAGTCCGCCGGCCGCGACCCCTCGCCGGAGCGCGTCGAGACCATCCTCGAACGCACCGCCGACGGCGAGGGCGACTCGCTGGACGCCCTCGCGGCCGTCGAGGCGGCGAGCGACGACGCGACCGGCGGGACGGCCGCCGGCGACCCGGCGACCGACGACCGCTCGGTCGACGCCGGCGTGACGGACGGGCGGACGGCCGACGACCGGTCGACGCGTGACCGCTCGGCCGACGGCAACGCCACCCGCTCGGGCGGCCGCGACGACGGCTCGCGACCCGTCGGCGCCGACGGGGACGGCCGCTCCCGGGACGGCGTGAGCGACCGGAACGGTGAGGACGACCGGGACCGAACGGAACGACGGGACGATGGCCAGGCTGACGACCCGCGTCGCGCCGGCGGCTCCGGCGAGGCCGGCGACTCCGAGCGCGACGACCGGTCGGCCCGGCGGGACCGGGCCTGACGCCGTGGCCCGACGGTCGCCGCGTCGGCCCGGAGGGGTTCCGTGACCCCGGACGTCACCGAGTCGCGGATCGAGGAGTACTGGGACTGGATCGCCGTCGCGCTCTTCCTCCTGCTGACGGTCGACCTGCTGACGACGCTCGCGGCGGCACGGCTCGTCGGCCGCGGCGCCGAGAGCAACCCGCTGATGCGGTGGCTCGTCGGCCGGTCCACGCTCGTCGTGATCGGCGCCCACCTCGCCGTCGTGGTGGTCGTCACCGGCTTCTTCCGCCTCCTCCTCGACCGGTTGCGGCTGACGCCGCCGCCCGCGGACCACTACTTCGCGCTCCTGATCGAGGGGTGGCTGGGCGTCCTCGTCGCCGTCGGCCTGGCCGTCTTCGCCAACAACCTCGCGGTGATCGTGCTGGGGCGAGGGCTGTTCGGACCCCCGTAGTCGCGGCCGCCGGGCGACGACTCACCGATCCGGGAGTGTGAACGTGTCGTCGGCCCCGGATCCCGGCCGTGGCGACGCGGGCGGCTATTCACGGGGTCGCGTCTCCCTCGCGGACGTAGTCGACGGACGCCCGGACGAGGGAGCCGACGGCGAACCCGGCCGTTCCGAAGACGAGCGCCCCGGCGGCGGCGACGGCGAGACCGGTCGGGTCGAACAGGAACGAGAGCCGTCCGGGGAGACCGTGGCTGGACAGGCCGAGCAGTGCCCACTCGGCGTCGAACCCGAGGTAGGCTGCGAACGGCGCGACCCACGCAGCGACGAGTCCGCCGTTCCGATACCCGACGCCGGCAGCGACGACGATGCCGAGGGCAGTCGCGTCACCGGGAAGCAACACGACCCCGCCCGCGACGGCGAACACGCCGGTCGCGTACGCGGCGAACGTGCCGAGGAAGACGGCGGCAGCGCCGACGACCTCGAGGGTGCGGTCGACCTGCTCGCCGAGGAGTAGCCGGCGGAGAATCGCGCGAGTCGCGTCGTGGGAGTCGATCATCGGTCGGTGTGCCCTCAGCGCTCGATGGCGAACAGCCGTTCGTTGTTCGCCGCGTAGAGGGCGTCGTCGCCGGCGACGACCGTTCCGACGGTGCTGTTCGTCTCCAGTTGCCACCGGTGCTCGCCGGCCCGCGAGAACGCGTAGATCCGGTCGTCGTTCGAGCCGGCGTACACCGCGTCGTCGGTCACCGCCGGCTGGTAGACGGTGCTGTTCTCGTCGGCGTACGACCAGCGCTCGGCGCCGTCCGACCGATCGAGCGCGACGAGCGTCCCGTGGTCGCGCCCGCTACAGCCGAGATACACCGCGTCCCCGTCGACGACGGGTCGGGTCCCCCGCTTCGGCGACGGCGTGTCGACCGCCCACCGGACGGAGCCGTCGGCGCGGTTCAGCGCGATCAGCCGTCCCGCCCGACCCGGCTCCGTCGACGTGGCCACGTACACCGTCTCCCCTTCGACCGTGGGGCTCCGGGTCTCGGCGTCGGTCCGATACCGCCACCGACGCTCGCCGTCGGTATCGAACGCCGTGACGACGCCGTCGACGCGGTTGGTGAAGACGACGCCGTCGGCCGTCGCGGCCGGCGTCGTGAGGCGCTCGCCGCCGGTGTCGACGCGCCAGTCCACCGTGCCGGCCTCGGCGTCGACGGCGAGCAGGTCGTCGGCGTTCGCGTACACCCGCCCGTCGCCGACGGCGACGCCCCCCCTGAGCGGCGACCCGACGAACCACGCCCGCTCGCCGCCCGGCCGCCGAAGCGCCCGGAGGCCGTCACAGCCCGGGACGTAGACCCGGCCGTCGTCGACGGCGATGTCGCTCCGCAGGCAGAGCCGGCGGTCGAACTCGCTCTCGCTGTACTCGGCCGTCCACTGCGTGCCTCCGTCGGCCGGCGACAGGGCGTACAGCGTCAGGCGATCCATCGCGTAGAGGACGCCGCCGTCGAGGAGGGGCGTGCCGCGGATGCTCCGCCGCCAGCGGATCCGATCCGACGAGGGTCCGGACGACCCGATGCAACCGGCGCCGACGCCGGCGAAGACGCTCCCGACGGCCTGGAGGGTGGTTCTGCGGGAGACCATGGTCCGGAGATGTGTTCCGCCGGAAAAGAACGTTGCTGTCGGTCGCTCTCTCGGAGACGTCACTCCCGGGCGTCGTCGGTGTTGAGCCTGTAGTAGGTGGTCGTCCCGTCGCCCGTCTCGACTTCCTTCTCCGCGACGGTTCCCTCGGCCACCAGTTCGTCGAGCGCCTCGTCGACGTCGTCGATCAGCATGCCGCTGGCGACGACGTCGCCCGCCAGATCCACCAGTTCGTCCTGAATCTCGGTCAGCACCTCGCGGATCGTCTCGGGGCGGGCGTCGTTGCCGAAGTCGACGCCGCGGACGATTTCGGTGCGCGTGTACGCGTTGTCGACGTTCTCCGAGAGGAACGCGACGATCAACTCCTTCTCGTCCTCGTAGTCGCCGACGGGAGTGGTCCCCGCGGCCGTCGCACTATCCGCCCGGGACCCGTCGTCCCACTCGTCGTCGGAGATTGGCATGCACGTCGGTATCCGTCGTCGCCGTATCAACGTTTCTCCACGTCGCCCCGGGTGAGACGTGGGCGCGAGCCGGGCCGTCGCGCCCGCGACACGCCGTCACCGTCGCAGCCGCGACGCGATCCGGTGTGCGACGTCGAGTCGGCGGAGGCCGTACTCGGCGCCCGCCACGGCGAGGAGGACGCCCAGGTAGAGGAACCAGCCACCGAAGTAGAGCGCGTGGGGATCCTCCACGCTCGCGGTGAACTCGGCGCTCGCGTCGACGAGGACGAACACCGAGAGCAGCGTCGCCGGGGCGACCAGCAGGTGCCGAACCAGGAGGTAGAGCGGAACCGCCGCGAGCAGCCACATGCCGACGGCACCGAACGGATACAGCACCCACCCGATCCCACCGGTGAGCGTCACTCCGAGGCGAGCGGCGAACCACACCATCACGGCGGCGTGGAGCAGTCCGCCCGCGGCGGCGACGGCGGCCGCGCGTCGCCGCGGGGCGGGCAGCGACGGCCGCGGGGCCGCGTCCGAAACCGACGGCAGGGGACGCCACGCACGCCGGACGACGTACTCGACGACCCCCAGAAACAGGAACCCGACCGTCCACACCGACGCGTTGGTCATGTAGCGGACGACGTAGAGTCCGTCTTCGACGACCGTGATACCCGTCGGCTCGGCGAGCCCTTCGAGTTCGGCGACGTCCCGGAAGGTGGGACCGGGGGGCGTGAGTTCCATCCCCAGGACGTAGCCCGTCGTGAGGACGAGCGCGACGGCGGGCGCGAGGAGGCCGTACCGGACCGCGAGATACGCCGGCAGCGCCGACACGACGACCAGCCCGCCGTACCGCCACCCGACCCCCACGAGCGAGTAGTTCGACGGGCCGACGGCGTAGCCGAGGTGACCGGCGACGGCGAGTAGCACCGCCGCGTGACTCAGGCCGAAGGCGAGACTGACGGCCACCGCTCGTCTGGAGGGCATACGCCGAACGTGGCGGGCCGGCCCCTTTGTTGTCCCGGCGGGACGCCCCCGTGCCGGGCGGGCGACTCGTCACACCGGCTCGCCGCGACGCCGGGCGTCAGTCGGCCGTCGCCGATCCCTCGCCGTCGGGGTCCGGCCCGTCCGGGCTCCCGGCCCAGTAGTCCTCCAGCGGACCGTCGACACCGGTCAGTTGGATCCACGCCTGGGAGGTGATGCCGAGGATGAGTATCGAGACGACCGACGACTCGAGCGCCAGCGCCGTCTGACCGAGCAGGGCCACCGGTGACCGGAACGTCGCTTCCGGCACGAACTCCCCGATCAGCAGGCTGAATCCCAGGTTGATCCCGTAGGGGACGACGACCGCCGCTCCCAGTCGAAGCCGGTTCCCCGCGACGACGCGCCAACTCCGGACGAACGCCGTCGGAACCGTCGCGTCCCGGACGGCGAGTTCCTGCCCGACGAACGAGAAACTCAACTGGACGAACGCGACGGGCAGCAGGACCACCACCAGCGCCGGGACGAAGAGAAGCGGCGTGTACGCCGATCCGGTGAGCGCCGTCCGCAGCGATTGCGGGAGCACGGCCACGACCGCTATCGTCCCGAGGAAGACGGCGATCACGCCGGCGAACGTCAGGGCGAAGATGGCGAGGAGTCTGAGCAGCGTGGCGACGAAGTATCGGAGCGTCGTCCATCCGAGTCTGCGAAACACCAACAGCTCCGGGAGACGGTCGCGTCCGTCGTCGACGAGCGTGCGGACGGCGACGATCTGTATCGGGATCGTCAGCACGCCGCCGGTGATCCCACCGAGGAGCGCAGCGGTCGCCGACACCACCGTCGGGAGGGTCGTGCCGGGCGCCGGCGCCCCGGACGGTGCCGCGGCCCCGGCCATCCCGAGGGGAACGTACGTCGTCGCCAACACCCAGACGAACGCACTCTGGAGGACGCTCGCGACGAAGAGGGTCGTCATCAGGAGGGCACCGTTTCGCGTCAGGGCGCGTTCGAGACCGCCGGCGACGACCTGCCGAACGTGGAGACCCATGGGCCGGGGTTCACCGCGTCGAGAGTTCAAACCCGCGGGTTCTTTTCCGGCTCGGAAACCGTCGCGCGGGTGGAACCGCGGGGGACGGACCGGTCCCGGAGGGCCGGAGCGAAGCGGGGGAGGTCGGGGCGGGGACCGGCACGCTGAGGGAGGGCAGCCGGACGGTAAAGCGCGGGTGTAGACTTTCCGGCCCGGAAAACGAGTGGAGGGTATTAATTGGTCCGGGCTGAAGGCTCCGACGTGAGTGAGGGTCCTTCCACCGAGGAACTATTCGCGCTCCTCGACGACGAGTATGCGCGGGCGATCCTCACTCGGACGAGTATCGAACCGATGTCCGCCAAAACCCTGAGCGACCGATGCGATGCCTCCCTGCCCACGATATACCGGCGCACCGAGCGCCTCGTCGACTGTGACCTGCTGGCCGAACGAACCGAAATCGGCGAGGACGGCCACCACTACAGCGTCTTCGAGGCACGGCTCGACAGCCTCACCGTCGAACTGGACGAGGGTGACCTCTCGGTGACCGTCGAAGCGGAGGCGACCGAGGACCCGGCCGACCGCTTCACCGACCTCTGGGAGGGGATCTGACGTGCTCCGAACCATCAGCACGGGACTGTACGTGAACTACCTCGCGTTGCTGGCGGTGACGCTTTTGGGTCTGGTGCTCGGCCTCGCCATCGTCTTCCAGGCCTACCGTGGGTACCGACGCAACCGGAGCCAGCCGATGCTGTGGCTCGCGGTGGGGTTGATCCTGCTCACGGTCGTCCCGTTCGTGGTGTCGCTGACGGTCGCGTCCGTCGGGACCGCGCTCCGCTTCGACCCGGTGGTCTACACCTACTACGCCCCGATTTTCAACAGACTCATCGAGGTCTCCGGGCTGGTCTGCATCCTCTACTCGCTCTATCGTCGACCCTGACTCCGAGACGACGGGACGGCCGACGCCGATCCCGGGGACGGACGGGGTGTCGACCGACCGGGCGTCAGTCGGCGAGTTCGTCGTAGACCGCGACGGAGAACGTCAGCATGAACGCCGAGGCGACGCTGCCGAGCACTGCCGCGAGTAGCCCCACGCCGACGAGCAGGGGCGTCGAGAGCGCCGGCAGGCCGTACGTCGCGGCGGCTTCGGGACTGGCCAGTACCGAGACGCCGGCGTAGACGCCGCCGGAGAGCGCGCCGATCACCAGCGCGAGAAGCACGTAGCCGACCGTCGCCAGCAGGTTCGCCCGGACCACGCGATAACTCCGCTTGAACGAAGCGATGACGGTCGTCCCGTCGACGACGATGGCTTGGCCGTAAAACTGGACGAAGAACGCGACGACGAGATACGTCAGCCCCGCCACGGCGGCGAGTGCGACGAACGCCATCCTGACGGCGTCGTGGGTTACGAACGCGCCGACGCCGGCCGCGAACCCGATGGCACCGAGGACGCCGTTGACCACGAGCAGGACGACGTAGGCGGCCAGCAGCCGGAGGTAGTTGGCCTTCCCTTCGGCGACGAACCGCGACAGCGAACTTCGGGTGGTGAGCGCCTCGTCGGCCATCCCGAGCATGCCGCCCTGCACGAACGGCATCCCGACGAGCAGGACCGCGGAGGACCCCAACGAGAGGAGTACCGACGCCGTCGGGTACGTCGACTGCAACAGCAGTTGGGGCAACAGCAGCACGAACACGAGCAGTTGCGGGACCAACAGGCCGGGGGCACGCGCGAGCGCCCCCGGTGTGCGGCGGAGTGCTTGGAGGACTCCCATGGACGGAAGACGGGCGCCTCGGGGTATAACCCCCGACACACGTTTTCCGACTCGGAAAAGACGCCGCAGTCCGTCGATCGAGCACTGAGTGTGACGGTCGCACACCGCCGACGAACTAACCGGTGAGGGATCGGGAGGAAGATGCTCCGACTGGGATTCGAACCCAGGTCATTGCCGTGAGAGGGCAATATGATTGGCCGGACTACACTATCGGAGCCCGTCGACGCACCGCGCGCCGATCACACCAACAGCGAGGGTGTGACGATATTTAAACTCCACTATATCGGACGGGCGGGGAGTAAAGGGGCTCGGGAACGAGGGCTTCGACGACCATGAGTCTCGACAACAGCGCGGCCGTCGTGACGGGTGCGAGTTCGGGAATCGGCGAGGCGACCGCCCACGAGCTAGCGAGCCGGGGGGCAGGGGTCGCCCTGGCCGCGCGGAGCGAGGAGCGACTGGACGCCATCGCCGCGGATCTCGAAGCCGAGTACGGGACGGAGACGCTCGTCGTTCCGACGGACGTGCGCGACGAGGCGGCGGTCGAGGGGCTGATCGAGTCGGCCGTCGACGCGTTCGGTGGGCTGGACGTTCTCGTCAACAACGCGGGACTCGGCCGCGGCGGCGAGGTGGCCGACCTCTCGACCGAGGAGTACCGCGCGATGATGGACACGAACGTCGACGGCGTCTTCTTCGCGACGCGGGCGGCCCTCCCGCATCTGACGGCGTCCGACGGCAACCTGATCTTCGTCGGGAGTTTCGCGGGGCAGTACCCCCGGCCGGGGAACCCGGTGTACGCCGCGACGAAGTGGTGGCTGCGCGGGTTCGCCCACAGCGTCGAGGGGCAGGTCGGGCCGGACGGCGTCGGCGTCACCGTCGTCAACCCGACGGAGGTGCGGACGGAATTCGGCGACGAGGACGGCGACGCCTTCGCCGAGCGGTTCGACCCCGGCGAGGTGAGCGAGCCCGAGGAGATCGCGGACGCCGTCGGCTTCGCCGCCGCACAAGACCACTCGACGGTCCACGAGATCGACGTCTACCGCCGCGACAAGTTCGAGGGCTGGTAGTCGGACGGTGGATCGGTACGATAATCCGTCTCAGACCGACTCGACGCCGGCCGTCGGGGCCGTGTGCTTGACGCGCTGGAGCCGGCGGGTCGCCGCCCCCTTCGTCGGGTAGGCCTCCCCGCTCGTCGCGAGGATCGACCCGTCGTCGTCGCGGAGCCGCCAGCGGAACTCGCCGGCGTCGGTTTCGAACACCTGAAACGTCGCTTCGGGCATGTTCGACCGGACGGGCGCGACGACGAAACGCCTTACGAGAGCTGTCTGGACCACCAGCGGAGCCAGTCCGCGAGGGGGCCACGCATCCCGTCGACGTGGACCCGAACGGTGCCGTCGAGGTGCCAGCGGGCGAACTCCGAGTCCGAGTCCATCCGCAGGGGGACGTCGACGGTGACGTCCTCGAAGGTACACTCCAGGTCCTCCTCCCTATCGATGGCGGTGTCGAGCACGTCGTCGACGAGGTGGAGCCACGTCTGCCCGTCGGCCGAGGGCTCCCCGGACGGATCGTTCGACATCACGTACTGATGGTCGCGGGGACGGCTTGTATCTTCGCCTCCCGGCCCCGAAGCGTTTTCCTCGCCAGCGACGAACGGAGTGGCATGCCGCGCCTCGATCCCGGATCGACGCCGGGGCTTCGGGACCTGTTCGAGCGTCGTGGACTCAACGCCGCCCTCGGCTGGGGGTTCGTCGGCGTCCTCTCCGTCGCCGTCGGCGTGGCGGTCGCCGGTGGGCGACCGCTCTGGGCCGGGTTCACGCTCGTCCTCGTCGCCCTCGCCGTCGCGCCGGCGGTCGCCTTCCGTCGCGTCGACGCGATGGTGCCGTGGGAGGTGCTCGCGCTCGCCTCCGTCCCCGCGCTGGGTCGACTCCTCGTCGTCGGGCAGACGGTCGGCGACGTGACGCTTACGGGGCGGATCACGACGTACGTCGCCGTCGCCGCCGCCGCGCTCATTCTCGCGGTCGAACTCGACGTGTTCACGCCCGTGCGGATGACCCACTCCTTCGCGGTGGTGTTCGTCGTCATCGCCACCGTCGCCACCGCGGGCCTGTGGGCCGAGGCCCGGTGGCTCTCGGACGTCCTCCTCGGGACGACCATCCTGCTCGACGGCCGCCCGGAACACGTGATCGAGGAGGCGCTCATGTGGGACTTCGTGGCCGCGACGGTCGCCGGCGCCGTCGCGGGCGTGGTCTTCGAGTACTACTTCCGGCGGTTCGCGGACGCCGGTCCCCGGTATCCGACCCAGCGCGCCGGGGGTGAGGACTGAGATGCGCCTGCGCGACCACCTCGGCCTGAGTCAGCGCCGGCAACGACAGCTCTCGCGGGCCATGCAGGCGACGCTCGTCGGCCTCGTCTTCGTCGGCCTCTACGACGGCAACGCGGGCATCGTCGTCAACGCGGCCATCGGCCTGGGCGTGACCCACCTCCCCGCGGTGCTGGAGCGGGACTATCACCTCCCGATGGATCCCGCGCTGACGCTCTGGATCACCGCCGCGGTGTTCCTCCACGCGCTCGGCACCGCGGGGTTGCCCGGGTCGACGGTCAACCTCTACCGGAGCGTTCCGTGGTGGGACCACCTGACGCATACGCTGTCCTCGTCGGTCGTCGCCGCGGCGGGGTACGCCACCGCCCGCGCCGTCGAACTCCACTCGGACGACGTCTCGCTGCCCGATCGGTTCATGTTCGTGTTCATCCTGCTGTTCGTCCTCGCGTTCGGCGTCTTCTGGGAGGTCATCGAGTTCGGCGTGACGGTCGTCGCCGAACTCACGGGCACGCGGAGCGTCCTCGTCCAGTACGGCCTGGAGGACACGATGCTCGACCTCCTGTTCGACACGCTCGGCGGCGTCGTCGTCGCCGTGTGGGGGACGGCCCACCTGACCGATCTGGCGGGCGCCATCTCGGAGCGGTTCGACTAACGGCCGCGCTCGGTGACGGCCTGTGCGACGGAGACGGCGGCGAAGGCCGTACAGACGACGACGGCGTAGCCGAGCCCCGACACCGAAGCGAAGGGCCGGACGCCGAGGGCGGCCAAGCCGACCGGGACCGAGACGACGGCGGCGACGATGAGGTACCACCGCCACCACCGGAAGTGGTTGCCGTCCGTCACGGCGTCGAGATACGGGAGGCAGTCCTCGGCCCCGTCGGCGAGTTCGACCTGTCCCGCGCGTCGGTCGTAGTCGACGATGTTCTGGTCGGCGAGTTTGGGCAGGTGCATCTGGTAGAGGGCGGTCTGCACCCGCTTGCGCTGCTTGTACGTCACCGCGCTCCGCTCGCAGTCGTTCTCGATGGCGGCGATGTACTCGCTCAACTCCCGCAGGTCGACCGGTCCCTCGTGGTCCCGGAGGTAGTGGATGACCTCCCGGCGGCGCTCGTTTCGCAACATCGAGAACAGCGCGTCCCTGGTGAGTTCGTCGGTGTCGGCCGGAAAGAGTTGCGGTGACATCGATCACCCGGCTCGCTCCCCACCGCCACCGATCGCTCCCCGGTCCCCTCGATACATACCCTTACACCCGCGTTCGGGCGCCATAGTGTTATCTCCTGCCTCGCCGTCGCGGCTCTCTCACGGCGTCCGCTCGACACCGCTCGCCGCTCACTGCGTGCACGATCACCCGGTCGGTGTGCGTCACGTGAGCGATGCGCCGCACGTCACGCACGGAGGGAAGGGTTATGCCCGTGGGGCCGGCAGTCGGGAACGATCCATGTCCAGCGACCCCTCGGAGGTCTGGGACCTCGTGGTTCGGCGCGCCGACCTGCTCGGGGAACTGCGCGACGGGCCACGGGAGAAGCGGGCGCTGGTGTCGGCGCTGTCGGTCTCGCGGTCGACGGTCGACCGCGCGGTCGCGGAGCTCTCGACGCTCGGTCTCGTCGCGGAGACGGACGGTCGGATTCGCTCGACCGTCGCCGGCGACCTGATCGCGGCGCTCTACCGCGACGCGGCGGCGAGCGTCGACGAACTGCTGTCGCTGGCGCCGTATCTCGAGGGCCTCGACGAACCCATCCGCCCGCCGCCGACGTTCTTCGGCGCGACCGAGGTGGTGACGGCCGACGACGACGCCCACGCCCCCGGCGAACGCCTGATCGACGCGTTCCTCGACGCGGATCGGTGCCGACTCGTCCGCGGGTCCATCCGACCGGCCTTCTCCGCCGACGTCCGCGAGCGGATGGTCGACGGGTCGCTCGCCGTCGACGCGACCCTCTGTCCGGACTCCGTGGCCGTGTTGCGCTCCTATCACGGGGCCGACCTGGAGCAGGTCCTCGAACTGGAGCGCGTCACCGTCCGGGAGTACGCCGAGCCGCTCCACTCGGGGCTGTATCTGTTCGAAACCGACGGCGACGCCAGCGTGCGGCTGTCCATCCACGACGAGACGACCGACCGGGTTCGCGCCCTACTCGGCACCGACCGCCCCGAGGCGGTGGGCTGGGCCGAGCGCACGCTCCGTGACGTCCGCGAGCGGTCGTCGCGGCTCACCGGGCGGTGACCGCGGAGCGCGTGGAACCTCTCGTGCCGACGGCGCCGGGGAGTGCCGCGTCCGGGGCTCCCGGACGCGGGGCCGGCGACGCCCTCCGGCGGTCGCGCGGCTCGCCGACGCTCCCCGCCGAGGGTTTATTTTTCTGCCCCACTCCGTGTGTACCATGCGCATGGAACTCCGGGTCTGCAAGCTGTGTCACGAGGGGGAGCACGGCAACGAGCGAAAGACGGCCGTGACGCGGGACATGGTCCGCTGTGCGCGTCGGGTCCGCGAGTACAAGGACCTCATCGGCCTCGACGAACTCCACATCACGATGGTGTCGGAGGGCGACCCCGGCGGCGCCGAGGCGCTCCCCGTCGTCGTCGCGAGCATCGAGGACGACCGGATCAGCCTCTCGGACACGCAGCTCGTGATGGAGGACGACGACGGCAACTTCCTCGTCTACCCGGAGCCGAAGGACATCCTCGAAGTCCTGACCCGCAACATCGATCAGATGAGCGAGCAGACCCGACAGGACGTGACGGTCGACCTCTCGACGGAGGGGGCGGAACTGCTCTCGGCCTAACGCTCCGGGGAGGGGTACGTCCCCCTGCCGACTTCGGTCGTCCCGTTGGCGGTCACCCAGCCGTCGCGTGGCCCGGTGACGTCGAACGAGACCCGGTCGGCGTAGCCGTTCCCCGTCCACCCGCCGGCGAACCACTCGTTCGAGCCGACGAGGACGACGCTCCCGGCGACGCTCGCGTTCGCGGGCGCGTCGTACGAGAGATACGCCGGCGCGTCGTAGGCGAAACAGGTCGTCTCGCCACGGTTCGGGAGCGGACATTCGGTCAGGTCCCGCGTCACCGCTCCCGTCCCGTAGAACGTCGGCGACTCGCCGACCGGCGTCCGCGTCTCGATGGGGTAGTCGGCCGTCCGGGTGACGCTCACGCTCACCGTCCGCCGGTCGACCTTCTGGTGGTCGGGGTCGGCGGGGTCGTACGTCGCGGCGCCGCCGACCTGGGGGAGCGGGACGAATCGTCACGTCCTCCAGGGTCCCCGTCGCGTCGACGCCGACGCCGTACTCGTAACTGCTGGCGTAGCTCTCCGGGGTCGGCCCGAGGAACGCACAGCCGGCGGTGAGCGCGAGCGCGGCGAGCAAGAGGGAGGACGAACCGGCGGGACATGACCGACGCCCCGAGAGTCGACAACGGACGCACGAAATCGTTCACGGGCGGCCGGGGCCGGCGGGACGGCGTCGGCTAGTCGTCCGGCGTGCCGCCGTCGGTGGCGGTGGTTCGGCCGCTCTCGCGTTCCTCCTCGAGGCGGCGCTCCCAGCGCACGCGCAGGAGGTTGCCGTACATCGACAGCACGAGGCCGACGAAGAGGACGAAGATGCCGGCGTTGATGCCGACGGTGAGCAGGAGGTGTTCGGGCCCGCCGCCGACGGTGAGTTCCCGTGGCACCGGATACCCCTCGTCGAAGATGGAGCCGATCATCACGCTGACGATGCCGACGACCGTGAGCGCGCCCATGACGTTGCTGACGGTGTTCCACGACGGCGCGAGCGTGAGGTCGGAGATGTCGCCGTCGGCGTGGGTCTCGGGGATCAGTTCGCGGGGGATGAACGCCTTCGGTTCGACCGGGTAGAAGGCCGGGTGGAAGCCGTGTTCGAAGACGTGGAACATGACCCCCATCAGCATGATGACCCCCAGGAGGCCGTGGAAGACGACGAACGCCATCGCGGCGGTCTTCGTGCCGAAGTACTGCATCAGGCCGGTCTTGCTCCAGATGAGCAGGCCGCTGATCGTCAGGAGGAACAGTTCGATGGCGAAGATGAAGACGACGCCCTTGCCGATGTAGGAGAGCAGGGGGATCGACTCGTGGTCGCCGCCGGCGAACTGCTTGGCGTTCGGGTGGCGTTCGTCGGCGTTGCCGAGGACGAACTGCACGTCCTGGATGAACGCCCGCACGTCGTCGCCGGTGGGCACGATCGCCCGGAAGTTGCTCCGGCCGGTGTCGGTCGTGAGCATGAGGATGGCCCAGAAGCCGATGAGCGAGATGAGGCCGAACCCCGCGACCCGGTGCAGGGCCGTGACGCCCTCTGCGCCCCCCATCAGCGTCAGCAGCCACCAGAGTTCGTCGTTGAAGGTGAGGCTGTAGCCGGTGAAAAAGAGGAGGAACACGTCGAGCGCCAGCAGCGAGTGGAACGTGGTCGTCACCCGCGTGAACTTGCCGTGATCGAGGTTGGTCATTCGGTCTCACCTCCGTCGGTCGCGACGGCCTCCCGACGCTCCTCCTCCGGGTCCTGCATCTGCGCGGCGAGGCGACGGAACGCACCCCAGTGGACGAACACCATCAGGAGGATGAACAGTCCCATGAGCACGTCCGCGGCGTGGATGAAGGCGATCAGGAAGTCGAGCCAGGGGACCGTGTTCCCGACGACCCAGTCGGTGCCGACGCCGCCGCCGTCGACCGTCGGCGAGATGCGGAACAGCCCCTCGTAGAAGACGGCCGTTCCGGCGGCCCACCAGACGGACACCAGCGCGAGAGCGATCCCGCCCACGGCGCTGATCGCCACGGCCGTCGGACTGTAACTGCTGGTCTCGGGAAGGTCACTTTCGTAGCTCATTCAGAACGCCTCCGCGTCCTCCTGTCCGAAGATGATCTCCATGGCGACGTCGTTGAAGAACGTGCCGCTGTCCCGCCGCTCCAGTTCGGACGAGATCTGGTCGGCGTCGCCGACGAGGATGGCGTCGGTCGAACACTCCTCGGCACAGGCCGGTCCCTTGCCGACGTCCTGGCGCTCCTCGCACATCGTACACTTGTCCATCGTGCCGCCGGTGCCGAAGATCCGTGCGGCGCCGTCGTCCGACTCCGGGAACTGCGGGGCGCCGAACGGACACGCCGACAGGCAGTACTGACAGCCGACACAGAGGTCGTCCTGCACCTGCACGAAGCCGTCCTCCTTCTTGAACAGCGAGTCCGTCGGACAGACCGACACGCAGGGAGCGTTCTCGCAGTGGTAACACTGCATCGGGACGCTCGTCTCGCCGGGCGATCGGTTCTGTTCGAGGGCGCGGGCGCTGTGGGCGTTGAGTCCCTGGGCACCCTCCTGACCCTCCAGCATCGTCGAGACGCTGATCCGCTGTTCGTCCTTCGGCGTGTCCCACGTCCGGTTGCAGGCCACGACGCAGCCGCCGCAGTCGATGCAGGCCTCGACGTCGGGGAAGATACGGGCGCCGTCGCCCGTACTCATCACGCCCTCGCGCATCCGCTCTTGGTTCGTGGACATGAGTTATTGCACCGCGTTGTAGTCGCGGACGTCGAACTCCTTTTGCTGGCCGAACCCGTCCTCGTCCTGCGGGAACGTGAAGCTGGACAGGTCGACGTCCATGTTCAGTTCGTCCACCAGCGACTGGGTGGCGGGCTGAACTTTCACCATCGCGGCCTTCGTCTCCTGCATCTGGGTCTCGACGTCGTAGCCGCGCGACGTGATGGTGTTGACGCTCTCGCCGATGGCGAAGGGCATGTTCCCCTCGGGGTAGCGTTCCTCCATGCTCTCCCCGTGGAACATCCCCGCCCAGTGGAAGGGGAGGAACGTCTCGCGCTCGCTCGGTCGGTAGGTCACGCGGGCCTTCACCAGGATCGAGCCCCGGTCGGCCGAGGAGACGACCACCAGATCACCCCCGTCGATCCCGAGGTTCTCCGCCATCGACGGATGGATCTCGGCGTACATGTGTGGCTGGAGGTCCGCCAGGTAGGTGTTGGAGCGCGACTCCGAGCCGCCGCCCTGGTGTTCGACCTGCCGGCCGCTGGTCATGATGGTGTTGAGGCCCTGCTCCTGGATGGTCCGCATCACCCGCGTCTGCTCGCGGGCGTTGTTCTGGTCGAGGCGGTAGAAGTTGATCTGCTGGCCGTTCGCGGGCCACTGCTCGACCAGGTCGGGCCGTGGACTCTCCAGGGGTTCGCGGTGGACCGGCACCGTGTCGAGGAAGTTCCAGACGACGCCCCGCGCCCGCCCCCTGCCGGTCGGCGCGTCCGGCTGTTTGTAGTCGTACTGCTCGTAGAACTCCTCGTCGAAGTCCGCCCACTCGTACTTCTCGTTCATGTCGACCGCGGTGTCGTAGACGGACTTGTCCTCGCGCAACGCGTACTCGTAGGGGAGCGTCAGCGCGTCGGGGTTGGTGAGGTCGTCGGGCATCGTCGTCGCGAAGCCCGGATACTGTGGGACCCCCTGGATGGTGCCGTCGTACCAGTCCGGTTCGTACGGATCGCGCAGGAGGTCGAGTCCCTCCTCGCCCTGCTGATCGACGGTTTCCTGCATCGGGTAGTCGTCGCCGGCCCACTCGTCGGGGGTCGGCGCCTGCACCCCCCACCGCGCGCGGAAGTCCTGGCCGCCGTCGCGCGGATCCATGTCGTCGTTCCAGATGATCGGCGTCCCCGGGTGGCCCTCGCCCCAGCACGGCCACGGCAGCATCCAGAACTCGTCCTCGACGGGGGTGCCGGTGGCCCCCTTGAGGTCCTCCTGGCTGAACGCCCAGTCGTACTCGCGGTGGAGTTCGAGGCGCTCGGGGTCCTGGATGTAGCCGATGGTCCGCACGCCGATGTTGATCTCGCGGAGGCACTCCTCGTAGGTGCTCTTGCCGTTGTAGAGTTCGGGACCGGAGCCCCAGTCGAAGTGCTCGCCGAAGCCGAGGCGGTCCGCGAGTTCCTGCATGATCCGCATGTCCGGCCGGCTGTTGTGCGACGGGGGTCGCACCGGTTCGGACCACTGTACCGACCGGTGGGAGTTGGTCACCGACCGCCAGTGTTCGTACTGGCTCGCCGCCGGGAGGATGATGACGCCGTCCTCGCGTTCCGGCAGCGCGCCCGCCCCCGAGGGGAACATGTCGACGATGACCAGCAAGTCGAGTTCCTCCATCGCCATCTTGGCCTTCTCCATCTCGCTGATGGAGTTGACCGAGTGCCCCCAGAAGAAGGCGATCTTCACCTTGTCCGGCTGGTAGATCGGCGTCTGCTGGAGCCGGTCCTCCTGGTCGAGGGCGGCCTCGAACCACCGCGCGACCGTGAGCCCGTTCTGGAACATCATCGACCGCTCGCTCGGCATCGCCTCGTCGATGTCGTCGACTCCTTCGGTCGTCGGGCTCTGCCGGACGTACTTCTCGGCCGGCATCTTCTCGAACCGGTCGTAGAGGTCCGGGAACGAGGTCGACCCGCTCGTGTACGGGCTCTGATTCCAGACGTCCGCCCAGTAGCGCCAGGACCCGGGTGAACTGTTCGCGTAGTACCCCGGGAGGATGTGACTCGCCACCGCGAGGTCGGTCGCCCCCTGGACGTTGGAGTGGCCGCGCATCACCTGCAGGCCGCCGCCGGACCGGGCCGCCGACCCCGTGGCGAGCGACAGCGCCGCGTACGAGCGGATGTGCTGGGTGCCGTTGTTGTGCTGGGTGCCGCCCATCGCCCACTCGATCTGGACGTGCGGCTTGTTCTCGATGACGAGGTCGCCGAGCTGTTCCAGTTCGTCGACCGACAGCCAGGTGATATCCGACACCGTCTCCAGGTCGTAGCGGTCGAGTTCGGCTTCGAGGTCCGGCCAGCCCATCACCCGCCCCTGGAGCATGTCCTGGTCGAGTTCGCCCTGATCGCGGATGTAGCGGATCAGCCCCATCATCAGCGCCGCGTCGGTGCCGGGGCGCATCCGGAAGAAGTGATCCGCGTGGGCCGCCGTCTTCGTGTATCGGGGTTCGACGACGACGACCGTGCCGCCGCGTTTCTGCCCCTCCAGGATGTGCTGCATCGCGATGGGGTGGGCCTCGGCGGGGTTCTGGCCGATGATGAGATCCATCTCGAAGTTGCGATAGTCGTTGATGGTGTTCGTCATCGCGCCGTAGCCCCACGTGTTCGCCAGCCCCGCGACGGTCGTGGAGTGACAGATCCGCGCCTGGTGGTCGATGTTGTTGGTACCCATGAAGGCCGCCAGTTTCCGGCTGGCGTAGGCCTCCTCGTTGGCGTGGTGGGCGCTGCCGAGCAGCATGACGCTCTCGCGACTGTGCTCCTCCCAGACCCGTTCCACCTCGCTGGTGATCTGCTCGTAGGCGTCGTTCCACGAGACCTTCTCCCACTCGCCGTCCACCTTCCGTATCGGGTGTTTCAGGCGACGGTCGGAGTGTTCGCTACCCAGGATCGCCGCGCCCTTCGAACAGAGCGATCCCGCGTTGACGGGGTGTTCCTCCCAGGGCTCCTGGCCGACGAACGCGTCGCCCACCCGTTCGCCTCTGAAGCCACAGCCGACGGCACAGAAGTTACAGATGGTCTTCGTGAGCTCCCCCTCCGTGTCGGCGGCCGACTGGTCTTCGCTCCCCGTCTGTGCGAGCGCCTGTCCCGCACCGCCACCGCCGAGAGCGACGGCACCGGCCAGAGCACTCGCCTTCATGAACGAGCGCCTGTCGAGGTCTATCGAGACTGGTTCAGTGCTCATGGTGTGTATCGTCCCCTCGGTATGCGCGTGTCATTCACACACGTGCATATACTATGAGGCATAGGGATGACATTATATAAATTAATGCTTTTAGGTTGACCTAAATTGTTCGAACGAAAGTGGTGGTTACGGAAACTGAAAGTGAAGTTTGGTTCGCAGCAACTCTTATGTCCGTGGTACCATTTGACACGGGTATGAACGTCGGCGCGATGGTGTGTTCCTGTGTGGACACGTGCGACATCGACCTGGAGGGCGTCAGGGACGGCGTCCGCGACGTGGAAGTCGTCGCGAGTTCCTCGCACCTCTGTGGCGAGGGGCTCCCGGGGATGGTCCACCTCATCGACGAGTACGACCTCGACCAACTCCTGGTGACGACGCCCGACTCGGGCTGTCAGGAGCGCATCCGCGAGGCAGCCGTGGAGCAGGGACTCCACCCCGACGCCACCGCGTTCGTCGACCACCGCGAGGGCGCGGCGTGGGTCCACGACCGGGACGCCGCGACGGCCAAGACCGCCCGCCTGCTGAACGCCCGCCGGGCCGGCATCGACCACGAACCCGTCTCCCGGACCGTCTCGCGGGACGCGGGCGACGCCGTCGCCGTCGTCGGCGACCCCGAGACGGCGGCCGCCCTCGCGGACACCGCCGACGTGACGCTCGTCGCCGACGGCGCCGACTTCGACGACGCCGACGCCGACCTCTCGGGCGTCGACCTGGCCCGCGGCCGCGTCGTCGACGTGGTCGGCGAGTACGGCGGCTTCGAACTCGAACTGCGCGCCCGGGTCACCGAGGACTGCATCTCGTGTCTGGACTGCGTCCGCGAGGGGCCGGACGGCACGGTGACGCGCAGCCCGGTCGATATCGCCCCCGAGGCGCCGGACGGCGAGTGGGTCGACTGCTGTCCGGTCGACGCCATCGACCTCGACGGCGTCGAGCGGACGCTCGAAGCCGATCAGGTGATCTACCCGGCCGCGACCGGCACCACCCGGGGCGGCCGGGTCGGCCTCTACACCGGCCCCGTCGACGGCGCGACGATCGCGGCCGTCGAGGACCTGCTCGGCGGGATCGAGAAGCCCCAGCACCTCGACTTGGACATGGCCGTCTGTGCCGCCGGCGAGTCGAGTCAGGTCGGCTGTAACGCCTGCGTCGACGCCTGTCCCCACGGCGCCGTCTCCCGCCCCCGGATCGACGAGGTGTCCTTCGACCTCGTCGCCTGCCAGGACTGTGGCGCCTGTACCAGCGCCTGTCCCACCGGGGCGACGACCCTCCGTGACCCCTCGAACGAGCGCATCGCCCGCGAGGTGGAGGCGCTCCTCGACCCCGAGGCCGACGCGGACGGCGGCGGCCTCCTCGGCGGCCGCGGCGCCGACGCGGGCATCGACACGCCCGTGGTCGCCTTCGTCTGTTCGGAACGCGCCGCCGACGCCCTCCGTCGGTGCGGCCGCCTGGCCCGCGAGGACGACGACCTGCGCTACCCCCCCATCCTGCCCGTGCGGGTGACCTGCACCGACACCGTCGGCGAGGCGCACGTCCTCCACGCCCTGGCGGCCGGCGCCGACGGCGTCGCGGTCGTCGGCTGTGGCGGCGACTGTCTCCACGCCGGCCCGGACCCCAAGCGGGACCTCGTCCGCCGTCTCGACCGGGCGACGACCGACCTCGGCCTGGGCGAGCGCGTCACCTTCCTCGCGCCGGACCCCGCCGAACCCGGGGCCTTCGTCGAGGACCTCTCCCGGTTCGTCGTCGGCCTCGACGCGACGCCGGTCCCCCCCGGCGACCACGAGGCGACGGGGACCGTCAGGGACGACAAGCCCAACCCGCCGTTCAACAGTCACGACTGGACCCTGGAGAGCGTGCGCGCCGTCCTCGACCACGTCGACCCCGAACGCGACGTGATCCGCGGCCTGACGGACTTCGGCTGGATGGAGGTGTCCGACGCCTGCAACCTGACGCCCACCTGTTCGAACCTGTGTCCGACCGACGCCATCCGCCGCACCGACGACGCCGACCTCGAGTTCAGCCACGAGGACTGCGTCAACTGCGGGCTCTGCGAGGACGGCTGTCCGGAGACGGCCATCACCATGCGGGACGGCCTCGACCTGACGCGCCTGCCCGAGAACCGCGGCGGCGAGCGCTGGGAGACGGTCTACGAGGGCGAGATGCGAGCCTGCGTCCGCTGTGGCGAGCCCTTCGCCAGCGAGGGGACGGCCGAACACGTCGCCGACCAGGTCGGCGGCCTGGTGGAGGGCATCGCGCCGGACGGCGACCACAGCGTCTTCGACTACTGTGCGGACTGTCGGGGTGCCCTGCTGTTCGAGGAGGGTGGCCGCTGATGGACGACGACGCCCTCTACGCCTCGCGACTCGAACTCGTCGACTTCCTGATCGAGGCGCTCCACGACGTCCCCGACGAGGCGTTCGTCGAACGCCTGCTCTCCGGCGAGTTCCGGACGCCCGAGGGCGAGGTGAACGAGCCCCTGGACCACGGCTTCGCGGAGTTGCGGGCCTTCGTCGCCGAGAACGAGGGCCGCGACCCCGGGGCCGTCCACGACGACGTCGAACGCGAGTACACGCGCGTGTTCGTCGGCCCGCGACCGCCGGTGGTCGCCCACGAGACGTACTACCGCGACGACACCGACTTCATGGGCGAGGGCCTCGCCGACGTGGAGGCGAGCTACGGCGCCGCCGGCTGGTCGCCGCCCGAGGACTACCCCGAGGAGAACGACTTCGTCGCCGTCGAACTCGCCTTCCTCCGCCACCTGATCGACAGGCAGCGGGCGGGCGCCGAGGAGGCGGTCGGCTTCGAGCGGGTCTTCCTCGAGGAACACGCCCTGCGGTGGGTCGAGCCGTTCACGACGGAGCTACGCGAGCAGACCGACAGCCGGCTCTACGTCGCGGTCGCGGGCATCTACGAGGGACTGCTCGCCTTCGAGGACGAACTCGTCGCCCAGCTGGGCTAGTCGCGGTCGGCGAGGGCGACGACGCCGACCAGCCCGACGATGGAGAGGCCGAGCAGGACGAGCACCGCCGGCGCCGCCAGCGCCATCGCCTGCTCCATCCTGAAGTACCACCGCCAGGTCTTGGCGAACTCGGCGAGGACGGCCACCGTCGCCGCGCCGAGGACGACCAGCACCAGACTCCCGACCGACAGGACGGTCAGGCGCCGCAGGAGCGTCGCCGGTCGGGACAGGTCAGTCATCGATCACCACCCGCCCGATCAGGAGGAGGGCCGCCGAGGGGAGCAACAGCGCCAGCACCCCGGCGACGAACACGCCCATGAAGCTGATCGTCGACTCCAGGTGGATGGCCCAGTGCCACGTGCCCTTGATCTCGGCGATGATTCCCACGGTCCCGACGGTCAGCAGCGCCAGCACCAGCAGCGTCCCCAGCCCGTAGGTCACGCCGCGGAGGTAGCCGAGCGCGCGCGCCGGCGTCGACCCGCCCGCCGCATCCGCGCCGCCGCCCGTCGCCCCCACGGCGTCCCGCTCGCCCGACTCGGTCTCAGCCATCCTCACCCCCGATGGCCGGTGCGTACGTTCGGTACATGTCGTAGACGACGACCGCCGCGACGCCGGCGCCCACCAGCAACAGCGGGACGGCGAGCCGAAGCGGCAGTGGACCGTACGTGGCACCGAAACTCTGGTGCATGTGAACTCTCCTCGTGACCGGATACTGGGGCGCTCAGCGGTAAATAGCCTCGGGTCGATCCGCCCGCGAGGCGTGTCGAGGCGGGGACGGACGGCCTCGGACGCGGGAGTCTTAATACGCTCGGCGCCCTGCATGGGGCACGCCTATGACCTCCCGACGGTCGGCACTCGCACGCCTCGGGGCGGTGGCCGGCACCCTCGGTCTCTCGGGGTGTGCGCGGGTCCTCGGATCGGCGAGCGACGGCGTCGACACGGGCCTGCCGCCCAACCCCCACGCCGACTCGCTGCCCGCCCGACAGTACGTCCAGGGCCCCTACCTGCCGACCGACGCGGCGGGCAACGACCTGCAGCCGCGATACCGGCGCGTGTTGCTCCTGCGCCTCGACGTCGACCCTTCGGTCGAGGCGGCCCGAACGGTCGAGCGCGCGATGCGAACCGTCGAGGCCGCCTTCGACTGGCGTGGAGACGGCCTGTTTCACCTCCTCGCCTGGGGGACCGACTACTTCGAGCGCATCGGCGAACTGGGACGGGCGCCCATCTCGAAGCCACGGGTCGTCTCCCGCACCGACGACCCCGCGCTCCTCTCGTTCGACGCCGTGCTGGTGCTGGAGAGCGACGTCCCCTCTCACCTCTCGGCCGTCGAGAACGCCATGTTCGGGGCCGCGACGACGCTGCAGGGCCAGCCCGTCGACCATCCCCTCGGTGACGTCCTCTCGGTCGCGGAGCGCCGCACCGGCTTCCTCGGCGAGGGGCTCCCGGCGAAACACGCGGACGTGGAGGGCATCCCCGCCGGCGCGCTCTCGGCCGACGACCCGACGTTCATGGGCTTTTTCTCCGACCGGCAGGGCACGCAGGCGAGCGAGGACCGGGTCGCCATCGACGGCGGCCGCTTCGACGGCGGGACCACCCTCCACGTCGCACACCTGACACAGGACCTCGACACGTGGTGGGAGGGGTTGGACGACGCCGGCCGCGTCGCGCGGATGTTCTCGCCGGAGTTCGATCCCGCCGAAATCGCCGACTTCGGCGCGAACGTCCCCTTCACCGACGCCGTCCGAGAGCACGCCCGCGAGTTCGACGTGGTGGGACACCACGAGAAGGTCGCGCAGGTCCGACGGGAGGGCGAACCGCTGCTCCTCCGGCGTGACTTCAACACGACCGACGGCGGCCACGCCGGCGTCCACTTCCTCTCGCTCCAGCGGACGCTCGACCACTTCCGGCGGACGCGCCGGGCGATGAACGGCTGGTACGTCCGCGACGACAGCGAGGCCATCACCGACCGCGAGAACAACGGCATTCTGAACTTCGTCGACGTGCAGTCGCGGGCGAACTTCTACGTTCCGCCGCGCGACGAGCGCGCCTTTCCCCTGCTCTAGTCGACGTCCTTGATGACGGAGTCCTGCTCCACCGGTTCGACGATGTCCTCGAGCGCGATGTCGCCGTCGACCTCGCCCACGTTGCGCTCGTGGGGGCCGATGTTGTACTCCCAGACCTCCTCCCCCTTGTACGTCTCCACGGCACCCTTCGGACGCCAGTTCAGGTCTTCTCGTGCCATGCGATACCACATCTCGTGGCGCCGCGATAGTAAAGTTGTCGCCGGGGTGGGCGACCGTCGCCTACACCGGCGGCGCGTTCGGCGGGCGGTCGTCGTCGCCGGAGAAGGCGCCGACGAACAGGTCGACGTGGAGGCCGAGGATCGTGCTCTCGTCGAGGCCGGTCTCGGCGGCCTGCTCCGAGAGGAGGTCCGCGAGGTCGGCACTCGGCGTGTAGCGTATCACCTCGCGCTCCACGTCGACGTCGAACGCGATCTCGGTGGCGCCCGTGACCAGATACTCGATTTCGAGCAGCGCCTGCTCGACTTTCGTCTCGACGGCGGCCTCGCGGTCCTCCATCCGCGCCTCGGCCCACTCGTCGGCCGCGTCGAGGAAGCGGTCGCTCATCTCGACGGTCAGGCTCAAAACGAGACGCCCTCCCCCTGGAACGCCGGTTCGAACTCCGCGTACGACTCACAGGCGGGACAGGTCGTCGCGAACACGTCGCGCTCGGCGAACTCGAAGCGGGCGAAGTGCCCGCACTCGCGACACTCGTAGCGCATCACTCGGGCGGCCAGGGATCGGGTGACGGCTCCGTCTCGCCCAGTTCGCTGTAGAGCAGCGCCATCACCACCAGCAGGCCGCCCATCACGGCCAGGCCGACGAGCCCCGATATCGGCGTCTGACCGACGCCGCCGCTCGACAGCGGCCCGAGTCGCTCGTACACCTGGAGGATCGTCAGGAGTATCCAGACGCCCGCGGCGAGGACGCCGACGGTGACGATGCCCGCCTGTGAGAACGCCGTTCTGAGTCCCATGGTAACTCGACACACGGAATTGTATCCCGACCGTCAAAAGCTTACTCCCCGTCGAGGTCCCAGCCGGCCTTCTCGGCCGCCTCCGCCAGCGGGACGAACTCCCAGTCGGCCTCGGCGGCGACGCGTTCGTCCTCGCCGGCGACGCCGACCACCACCATCCGGTCGGCGTAGAACATCGACCGGGGGCCGACCTCGGAGAGGCGCTCGCCCGGCCCGGTGCCGGTGCCGCTGAAGAAGTCGGCGTCCACGCCGTGGTCGCGCTGGAAGCGGTTGATGACCGGCGTCTCCACCCGGCCCACGATGCCGACCCAGTCCGCCCACCGCCCCGCGTCCGCGAAGGCCGCGGCCGGGTGCGCGAGTCGCTTCGCCGCCCGGTAGGTCAGCGCCATCGTCATGTCGTCGGCGTCGTCGCCGTGCGGGGCCGCGCCCGTCGTCGCCCGGGGTTCGTCGTCCGGCACGCCCCCCTCGGCGGCCTCGCGGTCCCCGGCCGGCGAACTCCCGGCGCCGCCGCCCTCGACGGGGATGCCGACGGGTCTGTCGTCACCCTGTCGGGGCACCCGCGGCGTCGCCGCGGGGCCGTCGGCCTCGTCCGCCCGCGGCGTGTCCGCCGTCGCGAACCCGCCGGCCGGTTCCTCGTCGGGGTCGCCCTCCCCCCGCCAGAACCAGTCCCCGCGGTTCGGCTCCTCGGCCGATCCCTCCTCCTCCGTGTCGACGTCGTCTAGGTCGATGCGGTCGGTCATAGTCTCGAAGTCACCCGTCCGCGGATTCCCCCACCGCAGAGCCGTGCTAGCCACACGTTACCAGTCACCACAATAAAAGCTATCGCCCGACGGCCCCCCGGATGTCGCAAATAGTTAACAAGCATTACGATCCATTGTGGAACGCATGTCCGAAACGACTCAACGGCTGGAACCGCTGGACCCCCGACCCCTGGCGGGTCGAACCTGCGTCGTCACCGGTGGCTCCCGGGGCATCGGTCGGTCGATCGCCTTCGAACTCGCGCGCTGTGGGGGCGAAGTCGCCGTGAACTACCGCAGTTCCGACGCCGAGGCCCGCGCGGTCGTGGATCGGATCGAGGAGTCGGGCGAGACGGCGATGGCCGCCCAGGGGGACGTCTCCGACCCCACGCAGGTCGGGCGGATGGCCGAGGAGGTCCACGACGAACTCGGATCGGTCGACGTCCTCGTCAACAACGCCGGCATCACCATCGACCGGAAGTTCGAGGAGATGACCCACGAGGACTGGCAGCAGGTGATCGACGTCAACCTCGGCGGGACGTTCAACTGCACGAAGGCCTTCTTCGAGGACATCCGGTCGGCGGAGCACGGCCGCCTCATCAACATCTCGAGCGTGGTCGGCCAGCAGGGGAACTACGGCCAGGCGAACTACGCCACCTCCAAGGGCGGGCTGTTCGCCTTCACGCGGACTCTGGCGCTCGAACTCGCCGGCGACGGGTCGACGGCCAACTGCGTCGCCCCCGGGTTCGTCAAGACGGACATGCTGGAGAAGGTCCCCGAACGCGTCCAGGAGCGGATCAGATCGAAGATCCCCCTCGACCGGTTCGCCGAACCGGAGGACATCGTTGGCATGGTCCGCTTTCTGGCCAGCGATCACGCGAGCTACATGACGGGCCAGGTGCTCGGCGTCAACGGCGGCCTGGAGTGGTGACCACCCACCGCGGCACCTTTGCCCGTGGCGTGCCACGGTGACCCATGGTCACCGTCGCCGCGATTCCCGGCAGCCTCCGGGAGCGAAGTTACACGCGCCTGGCGCTCGCCCGCGCCCTCGACGCCGCCGAGGCGGTCGGCGCCGAGGCCGAGATGCTCGACCTCCGGACCTTCGACCTGCCGCCCCTGAACCCCGACGTCGACGACCGGGGCGACGCCGACGCCTTCGCCCGCCGGGTTCGCGGGGCCGACGCCGTGTTGCTCGGCACGCCCACGTACCACGGCTCTTACTCCGGCGTGCTGAAAAACGCCCTCGATCACTGCGGGTTCGACGAGTTCGAGGGCAAGACGGTCGGTCTGCTCGGCGTCGCGGGCGGGGCCTTCCCCATCACCGCGCTCGAACACCTCCGTTCCGTCTGTCGCGCCCTCGACGCGTGGGTCCTCCCCCATCAGGCGGCCGTCCCCAACGCGTCGGCGGCGTTCGAGGACGGCGCCCTCGTCGACGAGCGTCTCGAGACGCGCGTCGCCACGCTCGGCCGCCGCGTCGTCGAGTACGCCGCCATCGAACCCGACCCGGCGACCTTCGAGAGCGACCAGAACGTGGGGGGTTGATGCACACGCTCCTGCCCGTCGCCGCCGGCGCTCACCGGCCGTCCGAATGGGAATCCCTTTGTCGGGCGCCCGCACAGACACGTCCGTGACGACGTGGGTCGAGAACCCCCGCGGTGGGCGGGACCGCGGGCCGCGCGGCGTCGCCCGCGCGTGGGTCGAGGTGGTGGTGCGCCCCCGGCGCTTTTTCAGTCACGGGGTCGCGCCCGGCGATCAGGCGCCGGGCCTCGTCTTCGCCGTCGTGACGGCCGTGGCCTACGCCCTCGGCCTCGCCCTTCTCGACCCGGCGCGGTTCCCCGCGACCGGCGCGCTCCGGGCCGCCGTGGTCGTCCTCCTCGTGGCCCTCCTGGTCGCACCCGCCGTCCTCCACCTGCTCGCGGCGCTCCAGACGCTCGCGCTGATGGCGACGGTCCGCGACCGGGCGGGCGTGAGCGAGACGGTACAGGTCATCGCCTACGCGACGGCGCCCGCGCCGCTCGCGGCGGTTCCGGTCCTCGAACTCCGGGTTGCCGCCTGTCTCTACGGGGCCGCGCTGCTGGTCGTCGGCCTCGCGGTCGTTCACGACACGACGGTGGGGCGGGCGACCCTCGCGGGGGCGCTCCCGGCCGCGCTCCTCTTCGGGTACGGCTTCGGCGGCTTCGGCGCCCTCGCCGCCCTGCTGCGGGCCTGGTACATCATCTAACGCGTCGAGTAGTTTCGACAATCGTTTTAGGTTGCGGCTGTTCGATTCCTCCAATGGATTGGATCACCCACGAAGAGGACGTCTGGTTTGATTTCCGCGGCTCCAGCCCGGACCAACTGGTTTCGGGACGGTACTACAAGGGAACGGTCGACGGCTTCGCCGACTTCGGCGTGTTCGTCGACCTCTCCCCCGGCGTGACCGGCCTGCTCCACCGGAGCGAACTCGACCGCCGGCTCGAGAGCCTCGACTGGGAGCCCGGCGACACCGTGTTCGTCCAGGTGAAGAACGTTCGCGACAACGGCAACGTCGACCTCGCGTGGTCGATCCGCCAGTCGGGCAGCGAGTTCCGCGGCGCGAAGGTCCACGACCCCGAGGGCGACGCCGACGGCGAACGGATCGACGAATCGACCGACGACGCCGACGACGGTGGCCCCGTCAGGACGACGCCGACCCCCCGCGACGACGAGGCGCTGAACGGCGAGGACGCGTCCGACGACACCGAGGCGTCCGACGACGACGCGGCGTCGGCCACTGACGGCGCCGCCGAGACGGGCGCCGGCGAGTCGGACGCCGGCGAGTCGGACGCCGCCGACGCGGACCCGAGGGGAGCGGACGCGACGGAGGCGGACGCCACCCCCGACCGCGTCCCCGTCGAGTCGCTCGAGGATCGCGTCGGCGAGACGGTTCGCCTCGAGGGCGAACTCGTCGGCGTCCGCCAGACCAGCGGCCCGACGGTGTTCGAACTCCGCGACGGCACGGGCGTCGTCGACTGCGCGGCGTTCGTCGAGGCGGGCGTCCGCGCCTACCCCGACGCCGAAGTCGGGAACGTCGTCCGCCTCGACGGCGAGGTCGAACGCCGCTACGAGGAACTCCAGGTCGAGACCGAGGCGCTGACGATCCTCGAGGACGAGGAGGCCGCGGCGGTCGAGGAACGCCTCGCCGACGCGCTGACGGCCGAGGCCCGCCCCGAGTCGGTGACGACGCTGATCGAGCACGACGCCCTCGACGCCGTCGAGGAGTCGCTGATCGACGCCGCCGAGACGATCCGACGCGCGGTCCTCGAATCGCGTCCCGTGGTGGTCCGTCACGCCGCCACCGCGGACGGCTACGTCGCCGGCGCCGCCATCGAGCGCGCGGTCCTCCCCCTGATCCGCGAGGAACACGCCGCCGCCGACGCCGAGTACCACTACTTCACCCGCCGGCCCCTGGAGGGCTCCGTCTACGACATGGACGACGCCACCAACGACGTGACCCGCATGCTCCAGGACCGCGACCGCCACGACGAGAAACTCCCGCTGGTCCTGCTGGTCGGCACCGGGAGCACGGTCGAGTCCAGCGACGGGCTGGGACTGCTCGGCATCTACGGCGCCCGGCGCGTCGTCGTCGACGCCGAGGTGGCCGACGCCGCCGTCGCCGACGACTGCGACGCCATCGTCAACCCCGGCCTGGCCGGCGTCCCCGCCGCCGACCTCTCGACCGGCGCGCTCGCGGCCACCCTCGCCGCGACGGTCGGCCCCGACGTGGCCGACGACCTCTCGCACCTGCCGGCCATCTCCTACTGGGACGACGCCCCCGAGTCGGCTGTCGACCTCGCCGCCGAGGCGGGGTACGACGCCGACCGCACGCGCGAACTCCGCGAGGCCATCGCGCTGGAGGCGTACTACCAGTCCTACGAGGACAAGCGCGAACTCATCACGGACCTGCTGTTCGACGACGCCGGCGGCCTCGCCGGCCACATCAGCGAGCAGTTCCGGCAGAAACTCGACGCCGAGGTCGACACCGCGACGGCGAACCTCGACCGCCGCGAGGAGGGCGGCGTCACCGTCGACGTCCTCGACACCGACGCCTACACCCACCGCTTCGACTTCCCGCCCACGAGCCTGCTGCTCGACGAACTCCACCGCCGCCGGAGCGAGGCGGGCGCGCACCTGACCGTCGGCGTCGGCACGGACGAACTCTACCTGCGGAGCGACGACGACCTGGACGTGCGGGGCGTCGCCGGCGACGCCGCTGATCGCGCCCCCGACGCCGGCATCACGGCCGCGAGCGTCCGCGACGGCCGGATCGAGTTCCTGTCGGGCCGCCGCGACGCCGCCGTCGACGCCGTCGTCGACGCCGCGGTCGACCGACTGTAGGGCCGAGCGACACGCTTAACCTCGCGACCCGACGACACGGGGACGATGACTGCTTCCGGGGAGGGCGTCGCCGCCACGACCGACGAAGCGTTCGACCGGGTGTGTGAGGACCTCGTCGAGCGCATCCTCTCGGGCGACCTGGACCGCGACGACCTGGAGTCGGCGAAACTCGACGCCTGCGCCGAACACGGCGCCTCGAAGGTACCGAAGAACGCCCACATCCTCCAGTACGCGCCCGACGAGCGCCGCGACGAGGTGCAGGCGGTCGTCCGCCGCAAGCCCGTCCGCACCGCGTCGGGCGTCTCGCCCGTGGCCATCATGACCGCGCCGCACATGTGCCCCCACGGGAAGTGTCTCTACTGTCCCGGCGGCCCCGCCTCCGAGTTCGACAGCGCCCAGAGCTACACGGGCCACGAACCGGCCGCGGCCCGGGGCGAACAGAACGACTACGATCCCTACGGCCAGGTCACGCTCCGCCTCGAACAGCTCAGACACATCGGCCACCCGGTCGACAAGGTGGAACTCATCCTGATGGGCGGGACGATGACCGCGCGGAGCCACGACTACCAGGAGTGGTTCGTCAAGCGGGCGCTCGAAGCGCTGAACGACTACGACGCCGACTCGACGCCGAACCCGGCCGAGGGGCGGAGCTTCGCGCCCGACCCCGAGTCCGTCGAGTTCCGCTACCTCGAGGACGTGATCGCCGAGAACGAGACGGCCGACGTCCGCAACGTCGGCACCACCTTCGAGACCAAGCCCGACTGGTGTGGCCCCGAACAGATCGACCGCATGCTCCGGCTGGGGGGGACGAAGGTGGAGGTGGGCGTCCAGACCACCTACGAGCGGATCAACCGCGAGATGCACCGCGGCCACGGAGTGCAGGCCTCCATCGACGCCAACCGCCGCCTGCGCGACGCCGCGTTCAAAGTGGGCTTTCACATGATGCCGGGCCAGCCCGGCATGACCGAGGCGATGTGTCTGGAGGACTTCCGGCAACTGTTCGAGGACCCCCGGTGGCGCCCCGACTACCTGAAGATCTATCCGACGCTCGTCGTCCGCGGCACCCGGACCTACGACATGTGGCGCCGCGACGAGTTCGACCCGCTGGACAACGAGGCCGCCGCCGACCTCGTGGCGGAGGTGATGGGGATGATCCCCAAGTACACGCGCCTCCAGCGGGTGCAGCGGGACATCCCCGCCGACCACATCGACGCCGGCGTCTGGAAGTCGAACCTCCGGCAACTGGCCGCCCAGCGGGCCGCGGAGAAGGGCATCACGCAACGGGACATCCGTGCCCGCGAGGTGGGGCACAACGACGCCGATCCGGACCCCGAGCGGGTCGAACTCGACGTGCTGACCTACGAGGCCGGCGGCGGCACCGAACACTTCCTCAGCTTCGAGGACCCCGAGGCGGACCTCCTGATCGGCTTCTGTCGCCTCCGCTTTCCGAACGACCCCGTCCGTCGCGAACTCGACGACGCCGCCCTCGTGCGCGAGCTCCACGTCTACGGGAGCGAGGCGGGCATCCGCGAGGAGGGCGAGGGCGACTGGCAACACCGCGGCTACGGGCGCCGCCTCCTCGCCCGCGCGGAGGAACTGGCCGCCGAGGCCGGCTACGACAAGGTGAGCGTCATCAGCGGCATCGGCGTCCGGCGGTACTACCGCGACAAGCTCGGCTACCACCAGGACGGCCCGTACGTGTCGAAGGACCTCGGCCGCCGGGGTCGCCCGTCGGCGCGGTAGATGCCCTCGTCCGAGCGGTTCCTGCGGGCGCTCCTGCTCTCGGCGGTGCCGGCCGCCGTCGCGGTCGCCCTCGGGCCGCCCGACCCCTACGCCTGGATCGTCGTCGGGCTCGGCGTCCTCCTCGGCGTGCTGCCGTCGGCGTATCTCCTCGCCGGGGCGTTCGCCCGCGACTGAGCGGCGGGGCAACGGGATTCAAGGCGGCGGCCCCCGAAGGGCGGCCGTGACCGATTCGGACGCCGGCCGGCGACACGACCGCCTCGACCGCACCCCGACGGCCGGCCCCCACAACTCGCTGTGGCGCTGGACGGACGCGAAGGGGCCGCTCCGGGTCGTCGTGAACTACCTCGCCGTCTGGCTGATCCGGGTTGCCCCGAGCCTGCGGCTGAAAAACTGGGTCCTCCGACGACTCGGCGCCACGGTCGACTCCGGCGTGGCGGTCGGCCTGGAGGCGACCCCCGACGTGTTCTGGCCGGAACTGATCACCCTCCGGGCGGACGCCATCGTCGGCTACGACGCGACGCTGCTCTGTCACGAGTTCCTCCAAGACGAGTACCGCACCGGCGAGGTGGTGATCGGCGAGCGCGCGCTGATCGGCGCGGGGGCGGTTATCCTCCCCGGCGTCGAGGTCGGCGCGGACGCGAAGGTGGCCGCCAACTCGCTGGTGACCGAGGACGTGCCGCCGGGGACGACGGTTGCGGGCGTCCCCGCGACCCCGGTCGAGGGGGGCGTCGGCGACTAGTCCCGGATCAGCGCGAACCCGTCCGCGAACACCTTGCTGTTCGGGAGGACGTACTCCTCGCCGTCCGCCTCGACGTGCGTGACGAACAGGTCGATCTCCTGGACGATGCCGCGGACCTCGCCGACGCGGATCTCGTCGCCGATGGTGTAGGGCTGGTGGAGCAGGAGGTAGGAGCCGACCGCCCCGGCCGCGAGCAACTGCCTGAACGCGAGGCCGCCGAGGAAGACGACCGCGAAGACGTAGGCCGCGAGCAGGACGATCAGGGCGGCGGTGGCGACGCCCACTTGGCCGAGGGCGATCAGCACGGCCAGATAGAAGACGCTGTACTTCGCCACGAGGGGGAGGACGTTGATCTGCGGGAGTTTCACGCCGCGGAACCGCTCGGAGATGAGAAGTTCCACCTTGTCGCCGAGGACGACGCCGACGATGAGGACGATGATGGCGAAAAACAGCTGCGGGAGGAAGCCGGCGACGGCGTTCCAGAACTGGGCGACGTACTCGATTTCGGCGACGGCGACGGCGGCGAACACCGCGATGCCGAAGACGAAGTAGCCCGCGATGGCCGCGAGGATCGACACCGTCGAGGTGCCGAACTCGCGGGCCGTCCGCTCGAAGGCCGTCCCCTCGATGGCGCCGGGGACGCCCGCCCGCCGGAGGAGCCGGCGGGTGACGACCCGCGTCAACCACCCCAACAGGAGGCCGAGCACGAGCGTCGCCACGGCCAGCCAGAAGCGAAGCGGGACGGCCGCGAGGACCTCCCGCACCGAACCGCCTTGCATCTCAGTACTCCTCCGGATCGATCTCCAGGATCAGATCGCCGCCCTTGAACGCCCGGACCATCCCGTCGGACTCGGAGAGGACGATGGCGATGGCGTTGGTGTCCCGGGTGATGGCGCCGCCGGCCATGTGGCGCGCGCCGAGTCCCTTCGGGATGTCGACGCCCTCCGCGGACGGCTCCAGATAGCGGTACGCCGAGACGATCTTCCCCGAATCGGAGACGACGAAGGCACCGTCCAGCCGCGAGAACTCCTTGAGCATCACGTTCACGATGGGATCGCCGACGTGGACGTGGGACTTCTCGAAGGGGTTGTAACTGAGCGGGCGGGACTTGTTCATCACCTTGCCGGCGTCGCCGACGACGAAGAGCGCGCCCACGGGCTTGCCCTTCTGGCCTTTCTTCCCGAGGTCGATGGCCACCTCGAACACGTCGCGGATGACGCCGGGTTCGGCCCGCGAGTCGGTGAAGAGGTCGTAGATGCCGGAGCGCATCGTCTCGTCGACGCGCACCCGGACCAGACAGTCGGCGTCCTCGCCGAACATCTCGACGGTGCAGGCGACGGTGTCCCCCTCCGCGACGTACCCCCGTTCCATCGCCCCTTCGACGCCGAACTTGATCCGGTCGCGCGTGTTGTCGAAGGCCAGCGGGAGTTCCACGAAGGTGTCCGCGCCGACGTCGTTCGCGGCGGCGATCACCACCCGACTCACGTCCACGTCGTCGAACCGCTCGTAGTAGGAGGTCGACGGGGAGAACAGAAACAGACCGTCGATGTCCGCCACGAGGTCGTCGAGAGCATCCCGTAACGTCGCCATTGACGGAACGTCGAGACGCGGCGAAATAAAGGTTTGCGGACCGTCACACGCCCGTCATGCGTTTCTCGATCCGCTACCGCAGTCGCTCGACGTGATCGATCCGCCGCTGGACGAGTTCCGGTTTGCCGATGTCCTCCCTGACGCGCAGGCCGTTGCCCCCGGCCGCGAGCGCCGCGTCCGCGATGGCCTCGGCGTCCGCGATGGTCCCGTCGACGCCGACGACCGCGAACGACCGCGAGGTGGTGGTGTAGAGGCCGTCAGCGCGGGCGTCGACGCTCGCGTAGAACAGCAGCGCCTCGCCCGCCTCGGTACCGTTCTCGGCGGCCGCCCGCTCGACGCTCCCCTCGTCCACCTCGATCCGGGCGCCGGCCTCGGGATCGGTCGGGTAGCCCGCCGGGACGGCGTACTTGCAGACCGTCGCCCGCGGCGAGAACTCGAGGTCGGGGAGCGGGTCGCCGTCCCGGGCGGCCGTCAGCACGTCGAGGAACGGCGTCTCCATGACCGGCAGGGTGTTCATCGCCTCGGGGTCGCCGAAGCGGGCGTTGAACTCCACGACCCGCACGCCCTCGGCGGTGAGCATGAACTGGCCGTAGAGGACGCCCGTGTAGTCGTCGAGCGCGTCGACCGTCGCCTCGAGTACCGCGACCGCGTCCTCGTAGTCCGCGTCGTCCATGAACGGCAGCGTCCGGTCGGCGTCGCTGTAACTCCCCATGCCGCCGGTGTTCGGCCCCTCGTCGCCCTCGTAGGCGCGCTTGTGGTCCTGCACGGCTGGCGTCGTGCGCACGTCGCCGTTGGCGACGAACGCCTGGACGGTGAACTCCTCGCCGACGAGGCGCTCCTCCAGCACGACGCGGTCGTAGTCGGACTCGCGGAGGTAGGCCTTGGCCTCCGCCTTCGTCACCTGGTCGCCGGTGACGCGGACCCCCTTGCCGCCGGTGAGGCCCGCGGGCTTGACCGCCAGGTCGCCGTCGTAGGCGTCGACGTACTCGCAGGCGGCCGCCACGTCGTCGAACGTCTCGAACTCCGGACAGCCCGGAATCCCCGCTTCGCGCATGAACCGGCGCTGATAGGCCTTGTCCGTCTCGATGCGCGCCGCCTCGGCCGTCGGGCCGAAGGTGTAGACGCCCGCGTCGTTCAGGGCGTCGGCGACGCCGGCCGCGAGCGCCGATTCGGGGCCGACGACCGCGAGCGTGGCGCCCACCTCCGTGGCGACGTCGACGATGGCGTCGGCGTCGGTTTCGTCGACCGTTCGCATCCCCTCGGCCAGGTCGGCGATGCCGGGGTTGCGGTTGCTCGCACAGGCGTAGAGCTCACAGTCCGGCGCGACGGCGCGGGCGATGGCGTGTTCGCGCCCGCCGCCGCCGACGAGGAGCACTGTCTCGGACATACAGGCTGACCCCCGCGAAGCCGCCTAAGCGTTGCCCTTCGCCGCGCCGCTCACCGACCGCTCGCCGGCGATCCGGCGACCCCCGACCGCCCGCCGGCGGCGACGAAGAGGGCGACGGCGACGACGCCGGCGGCGACGCCCGCGACGCCCAGGGGGAGTCCGTACCCCACCCGCGCCGCCGGCAGGGTAAAGAGCGGCGGCCCGAGCGCCCCCGCCCCGAGGACGACGCTCGTCCGCAGGCTCATGACGCCCCCGCGGAACTCGGGGCCGGCGAGCGCCGACAGCGCCGACGCCACGGACGGCAGGACGAGGCCGTGACCCACGCCGAACACACAGAGCGCGAGGAGCACGCCGGCCGCCGACCCGGCCGCCCACACGCCCACGAGGCCGACCGCGTAGCCGACGAAGCCGGCCGCGATCAGCCCCAGGTTCGACAGGTACCGCGCGAACCGGCCGTTGAACACCGCCACGACCGCCGCGAGCGACAGCGCGCCCGTGACCAGCGCACCCACCCGACCCGACGCCAGCCCGTACCGTCCCTCCAGCAGGAACGGGACGGCGGTGAGGACGCCGCCGAAGAAGAGCGCGAACCCGACGAGCGTCGCGCCGTACACCGTCAGCGCCTCCCGCGTCGGGAGCGACGCGGCCGCGGCCCGGAGATAGGAGCCCTCCGACGTCGTCCCCGACTCCGCGCCCGTTCCCCCGCCGTCCGCCTCCGTCGGCGGGTCGAGGTAGCCGTAGACCAGCACCGCGACGACGACGCTCGTCCCGTAGAGGTAGAAGGGGGTGTCCCACGACCGGACGGCGAGCACCCCGCCGAGGACGGGCCCCGCGGCGGCGCTGACGGAGACGCAGGCGCTGACGACGCCCATCACGGCGTTGCGCCGCGTGCCGTCGTAGTAGTCGCCGACGAGCGCCATCGCCAGCGAGGCGAGGATGCTCCCGCCGACGCTGCCCTGGACCACCCGGAGGGCGAGGACGGTCCAAAACTCCGTCGTCAGCGTCACCGCCACGCCCGCGACGCCGAAGATCAGGAGGCAGGGGACGATCACCCGCCGACGGCCCAACCGGTCGGCGTACATCCCCACGACGGGCGCGAGGACGGCACCCGGCGCCGCGAAGGCGGTGATCACGAGGCCGCTCCGCGCGCTGGAGACGTCGAACGCCTCGGCGATGGCCGGGAGCACCGGGCCGATGATGTTGACGTCGAGGGGCCCCACCGCCGCAATCGCCAACAGGAGATACAGTCTCGGGGATCGCCACGGGACGTCGCCGTCGTCCGTCATCGCCCGGGCCGACGGACGGCACCGTAATCAACGGTTCGGGACGCTACTCGGCGCCGTCCGCCGCCCCCGCCTCGAACCGCTCGTATCGCGACTCGAACCGGCTCTCACAGGAGGGACAGCAAAACAGGTGGAGGTCCCCGCCGATCCGCGCGCTCGTCCCCTCGCTCGTCACCGTGTTTCCACACTCCGCACACGAGAGGGCGAAGCCGGTCCCTCCGACCGACGGCGTCCACTCGCCGTCCGTCAGGAGCGTCACCTCGTAGTCGTCGACGGCGTCGTCCGCGAAGGTCGCGTCGAGCCACCGTGGGACGTTCCCGTCCGGGATGCGGGCGTGACAGAGCAGGTCGCGCTCGGCGGTGAGAAAGACGTGTTCGACCGCCTCGGCGTCCCGCAACGACGCCCGCGCGTCGTCCACCGCGGCGGTCGGCGCCTCGATGCGCACCAGCACCGGCACGCCCTCCCGGAGTTTCGAGCGATCGACGTCGACGGTGAACCGCCGAATGACGCCCATCTCCCGGAGGCGATCCACGCGATCCGACACCGCGGGCGGGGAGAGGTCGACGTCCTCGGCGATCTCCGCCCACGGCTTCCGGGCGTCGCCCATCAGCGAGCGCAGGATCTCCAGATCGGTCTCGTCGAGTTCGCGCATGCCGGAGGGAACGACCGGCAGGGGGTTGTACTTTCGGTCGCATTACCCTCCGTGAGGGAAGCCCACGACTTTAGTCGTGGGAGAAGTCACGGCTCCTCGGCGTCGGCCTCCGCGGCGTCGGCCTCCTCGCTCTCCGCCGGCAACAGGTCGTCCGGGCTCCGTCGCCGCTGGGGCTTGGCCAGATGCCGCCGCATCCGTTCGCGGTCGGCCTCGGTGATTCGCCGCCCCTCGCGCCCGTCGGTCCCCCTGGCCGCCCCGTCCTCCGCCCTCGCCTCGTCGCTCGCACCCTCCTCGTCGCCCGGGGTTCCGGTCCCGACCGCTCTCCCACCCGCCACAGCCAGCAGTATCACGGCGACGAGCACCACCACGGCCGCAAGCGTCGTGTGCTGCACCATTTCGGTCCCGCCGCCGCTACTCCTGTCAGCCTAATCAAACGTGTGGACGTGAAAACGACCCCGGTCGTTTAACCCGGTTTGAACCGGTTTAATCGGTGTTCCGCGACCCCTCGGAGCCGGTCGATTCGCCCCGTTCACTCCCCCTCGCGCAGGCGCTCGCGGTGCAGCGAGAGGATCAGATCCGCGAGGACGCCGAACATCAGCAGTTGGACGCCGACCAGGATGGCGAAGGCGGCGACGACGGCCATCACCTCGTGGGAGACGCGGCGCGTGACCCACTCGACGCCCACGTAGGCGGCGATCAGGACCCCCGAGACGGTCGACACCGTCCCGATGCTCCCGAAGTAAAAGAGGGGGTTGTTCGTCTTGGCCCGGCGGTAGAGTTCGAGGACGATGATCCCCCCGTCGCGGATGGGGTGGAGGTTGGTGTTCGACCCCGAGGGTCGGGGGAGGTACGTGATCGGCACCACCGTCGTCGGAATCCCGCGTTTGGCACACTCGACCGCCATCTCCGTCTCGATGCCGAAGCCGTCGGCCGTGAGGTGCATCCGCTCGAAGGACTCCACGGTGAACGCGCGGTAGCCCGAGAGGATGTCACCGAAGGACTCGCCGTGGATGAACCCGAAGGCCGCGTTGATGAGCCGGTTGCCGACGCGGTTGAGCCGCGTCATCGCCCCCGGGCGCATGTCGGCGAAGCGGTCCCCGATGACGTGCGCCGCCTCGCCCGAGCGCAGGGGCTCGAGGAGGGCGTCGGCGTCCGCGGCGCGGTACGTGCCGTCGCCGTCGAGCATGAGGACGTACTCCGCGTCGACGTGTTCGCGGACCGCCTCCCGGACCGCCTGGCCCTTGCCCGTGCCCGTCTGCTCGACGACGCGGGCGCCGGCCTCCGCGGCGCGTTCACGGGTGTCGTCGGTGGAGCCGCCGTCGACGACGAGGACGTCCGCGAAACCAGCGTCGCGGAAGTCCGCGACGACGTCGCCGATGGTCTCGGCCTCGTCGAGGGTGGGGACGAGGACGGTGACGGCGTCGAGGTCGGGCATCGTTATACTTGGCCTCTCCGGGGGAGTGCAAAAATCGTTCCCATCCTGTCTTGCCGCATCGTTCATAGCATGTGCGCTAGCGAGTTTTTGAGAGCGCTGTCGAAGACCGATTGACAGGAACGTGAGGCCCAATCGTGGCTTTGGCTGTGGCCGAGGCCCGACTATGACGCAGCAGCCGGTGAGAGTGATTTGACACCGTGATCCGAATCCTGTTGCAGTTTTCGGCGTTGACTCCGTGGATCCCACCGTCCCTGGGTCGTGTCTGCAACACCGATCCGTTGGCGGTGTCGTTGGTCGTGTCTCTCTCAGTTCAGGAGTATCCTACTCTGGACAGGGCGTGCTCCGTCGTCGAGACAGTTCCTAGTCCGGAGAGAAGGCGTTAGGATCTCTTCATAATCGGCCTATACGGCCGCAAGGAGGTATTGTCTCTGTGTTTTGGATGGCTATGGAGCGACCAGATCGCTGGCGAACAGGCGAAACGCAAACCCCCTCAGCGGTCTTCGCTCCTGGTTGAGGCCCCAGCGAACGCCAATCTGGGGAGCATCCAGGCGCTCTTCGGGAGAGCCCCTGCTGAAGGCCCCCCACCGCCTCGGCAACGCAATCGTATTCACTGCTGTCGGACCCGTGGTACCGGCCACGTGTCCCCACCCACCACGGTGATTCCCGTACAGTTCACATCTGGCTCCACGTGTCGGCAAGCGTGTCCCAGGACTGCACACATCGCAATCCGCCAGTACTCACGCACGCTTCACCACGCTGTTGCGTCTCGCTGCAGGCTGCATACCTGTGCCGTCGCGCAGACCCAGGCACTCTGAATCCGATTTGGTGGAGGGGGTGCACACTGAACTGCAACCCACTCCAACGTTCGGTGTCACCGTTACCGTCCCCAATCAGCAGACGGGACCCGATTATGAACCGCTCAACAGCCGTCGCTTGCCCAGTCCGCTCGGAGTACCTCCGTCCCAATCCCTGGCGGCACATCACTTTCTACCGATTTTTCGGCCGTTGCGTCCCCACACACGACCTCCGGAACATCTTCATAGCTATCTTAGCAACCCGCCTAGCCCTAACTTGCGGGCACAGCCCCCCGATTAGGACCCCCCGCCCCGACGTCCTGCCGCAGAGAGATCGCCTCTAGCTGCAGCTCCGCCTGGGATCTCAGTATGGCGACTTTCTTCGACAGTCACCAGCGAGCAGCAGGTCCGGCTATTCGATTCTGCAGCGACCGCGCTGGCGGTCAGCATACGACGGGGTAGCGCAGAGGACTGGTGGGTTCGTGACTCATCCACCGAACTGCAACGGCCGGGATGAGCCTATTCGACTCGTTCCGCTCGTGTGTTGGTCTGCGGATGTACCCTTGGTCTCCACTACTGAGTGCCGGGTTCAGCACTCACGTCGTCGCCTGCTTCCACTCCGCTATCCGCACCAGTAAGGCGCTCCTCGGCCTTCTCACGATCCTCTGGATACCCGACGTCGATGCGCCAGCCGTCCATCCGGATGGCGTCGATGGTGCGCCCGCTCTGGATCAGGAGATCGATAGCGTCGGGGAGTTCGTACTCGCCGCGGTCGGAGGGTTGAACGAGATGGCAGGCGTGGAAGATGGCTGGCGTGAACGTGTAGAAGCCAGTCATCACGAGGTTCGAGGGCGGGTCGTCGGGTTTCTCGACGACGCGGGTTATCTCGCCGTACTCGTTGGTGTCACAGACGCCGTATCTGGACGCTTCCTCCCACGGAACCTCCTCGACGAGGAACGCGGCGTCGGCGCGGTCCTCGGCCTGGCGGTTGACGACGTCGCCGAGGTTCGCGTCGAAGACGTTGTCGCCGAGCATGAGCATGAAGTCGTCGTCGACGTACGGCTCCGCGGTGAGGAGCGCGTGGGCGAGGCCGAGTTGCTCACGCTGGTGGGCGTAGGTGATAGGGACGTCGCGGTACTCGTCGTCGTAGCGCTCCATGATCTGCTCTTTCTTGTAGCCGACGACGACGACGAACTCGGAGACGCCGATGTCGATGAGGGAGTCGAAGGCGTACTCGATCAGGGGTTTGTCGTCGACTTCGACGAGGACTTTGGGTTTGTCCTCGGTGAGGGGGCGGAGACGGGTGCCCTTGCCGGCGGCGAGGATGACTGCTTTCATGTGATATGTCGAGCGAATCCACTTGATCTTTCGCTACGTCAGAATCTGCTTTAGGAATCCACGATCCGTGCCAACGAGTCAGTCGTAATCGAGTGGGGATTTGGTCCTCACCCCTGTCAAGCAGACCTGGCTTCTTTGCGAATGTTCGAGAAAGGATGCACCGGGTGTCTGGAATCGCCTGAAGCTCGTCGTCGATAGCGACGACCCTCTGGGAACGTCAATTTCCGTCACTGTGGGTGAGGTTTTGACGACACATGAGTCGAAAGGTTCGCATCCGTAGCCGTGATTGTCATTCGTATGTGAAGAAGTTTGGTGAGTCTACTCATCTCACTGATTCCAGTATAACGGAATGGTCTCGTCCGCGATGATTGATCCGACACCCCTAATTCGGTCGCCTTCAAATCGCCAGACAAGAGATGTTCGACGGCAAGAACGTGTTGATAACTGGCGGAGCCGGGTCGGTCGGCCGCGTGTTGACACGAAACCTCCTTGACGAAGATCCGAACGTGGTCCGTCTGCTCGACAACAGCGAACCCGCACTCGCCGACCTTCGCGCCGAATTCGACGACGGCCGGTGCCGGTTCCTCGCGGGCGACATACGTGATAAAGACCGTCTCATGCGGGCCATGCAGAACGTTGACGTGGTGCTTCACACGGCCGCGATGAAACACGTCGACATCTCGGAGTACAACCCCTTCGAGGCCGTCAAAACGAACGTTTTGGGGGTGCAGAACGTCGTCGACACGGCCATCGACGCCGAAGTCGAACGGCTGGTGTTCACTAGCAGTGACAAGGCGGTCAATCCCGCCAACACCATGGGTACGACTAAACTCCTCGGTGAAAAACTCGTGACGGCCGGGAACAAGTACCGTGGCGACGTCGACCTCTCACTCGCATCGGTGCGCTTCGGCAACGTCCTCAACTCCTCGCAGTCCGTCATTCCGATCTTCCACAAACAGATCCGACAGGGCGGTCCAGTCAAGTTGACCGACCGCCGAATGACCAGATTTTTCCTCTCGTTCAAGAGCCTCGCCGATCTCGTGTTGCGGTCGGCGGAGTACACGCAGGGTGGCGAGGTGTTCGTCCGGAAGATGCCGGCCATTCGAATCGAGGACCTCGCGGAGGCGATGATCTCGTGGCTCGGACCGCACTATGGGCACGATCCGGAAGACATCGATGTCGAGATAATTGGCCGGCGAATCGGGGAGACGCTGGACGAGAAGCTCATGACCGAGCGCGAAGCGGCTCGCGCGCTGGAGAACGACGAACTGTACGCGATCCCTCCGGAGACGAGCGAACGAACGGATTATCTGGACTATCCGGGGATTGAGGGATTCGACTCGGCAGAGACTATCGTTCGCTCCTCAGAGAACGCGGAACCGCTGACGAAAGACGAAATCGTTGCGATTCTTAAGCGAGAGATGGAGGTTCCAACCGATGAGTGAGCGTACTGTCGTCGTCACTGGCGCTGCAGGGTTTATCGGCCGCTGGGTCGTAAGCGAACTCTTGGATCGGGGTGTCACCATCCGAGGACTGGACGACTTCTCTAACGGGAGCCGTGAGAATATTGCTGAATTCGACGACGAGCGGTTCTCGATCGTCGATGGAGACGTACGTGATCGGACTGTTGTCGAATCGCTCTTCGACGACGAGGTGGACGCCTGTATCCATCTCGCGGCCGAAATTGACGTACAAGAGAGTCTCGACGACCCAATGGATCACTTCCAGACGAACGTCGTCGGTACCCAGAATGTCCTTGAAGCCTGTCGAGAGCAGGAAACCCGGCTCGGCCTCGTGGGAACCTGCATGGTCTACGACATGCTCAACGCGGGCGAGGGAATTGACGAGGACCACCCTGTGAAACCCGCCTCGCCGTACGCCGGGTCGAAGCTGGCCAGTGAGAACATGGCCGAGTCCTACTATCACGGCTACGACCTTCCAGTGACTATTCTGCGTCCTTTCAACACGTACGGGCCGTTCCAGAAGACGGGGATGGCAGGCGGGGTGGTCTCCATCTTCGTCGACCGTGACTTAGACGACCGGACCCTGAAGATTTTCGGCGACGGGACCCAGACCCGGGACCTCCTCTACGCGACCGACTGTGCTCGGTTCATCGTCGATGCGACGTTCAGCGACGACACTGTCGGTGAGGTGATCAACGCGGGAACTGGCGAGGAGATCTCCATCAACGACCTCGCTGACCTCGTGGCTACGGAGGGCACCGATATCGAACACGTCGAACATCACCATCCCCAGAGCGAAGTCCAGCGCCTCCAGTGCGATCCGAGCAAGGCACGTGACCTGCTCGGATGGACACCGGAGGTGTCGCTGCAAGAGGGTGTCGATCGTTTGCGGACGTGGATGCGGAACGGTGAACCATGACCGAGTCTCCGGCGAAGTACGGTGGGCGACCGGTCCGAACGGACGTTCTCGGCTACGGGAGGCAGAGCATCACCGACGCCGAGAAGGAGGCCGTTGTCGACGCACTTGACGGCGACTACATCACACGCGGACCGACCGTCAATCAGTTCGAAGAGCGCGTCGCGGCTCACGTCGGCATCGACCACGCCGTCGCCGTCACGTCCGGCACAGCGGCACTCCACCTCTCCGGGCTGGCGGCCGGATTCGGCCCCGGAGACGAGGTGGTGACGACGCCGTTGACGTTCGCCTCGACGGCTCACGCGGCGACATACACCGGTGCGACGCCGGTCTTCGCTGACATCGATCCGGAGACGCGGACGCTCGATCCGGATGCGGTCAGAGAGCGACTCGGTCCGGATACGGCTGGCATCGTGCCCATGCACTACGCCGGGTACCCGGCCGACATCGACGTATTCCTCGACATCGCCGACGACCACGACTTGACGCTCCTCTGGGACGCCTGCCATGCCTTCGGCGGAACGTGGCGCGGCGACCCCATCGGCGCTCAGGCGGATCTGAGCATCTTCAGTTTCCACCCGGTCAAGAACATCACGACGGGAGAGGGCGGAATGGTCGTCACCGACGACGACGAACTCGCCGCACGCGTCCGAAGCCTTCGGACCTTCGACATGTCGTACGACGTTCCCGGCCACGAAGACGAACCGTGGTATCAGGTCGTCGACGGCGTCGGCTACAACTACAACATGACCGATATGCAGGCCGCGCTCGGGCTGGCACAACTCGACCGGCTGTCGGCGTTCAAGCGGCGGCGCGACGAAATCGCCGCTCGCTACGACGAGGCGTTCGCCGACATTGAGGGGCTTCGGACGCCCCCCAACTGTGAGACTGCCGATCCGATGTACCACCTGTACGCCGTCGAAATTCGCGACGGGTTCGGCTGCGACCGCACCGAGTTCGTGAACGCGATGCACGCGGAGAACGTCGGTGTCCAGGTTCACTACGTGCCGCTCCACTACCATCCGTTCTTTCAGCGCGAGTACGACTACGAACGCGGGATGTTCCCCGAAGCCGAGCGAGTGTACGAGGGACTAGTGAGTCTACCGCTCTTCCCGGAGATGTCGGACGAAGACGTTGAGGACGTGGTTCGGGCAGTCCGGCGGATTCATCGGCATCACACGGCTTGATCCCGAGCGCCGCATGACGGGAGCGTTCGAGACGGGGGATTCCGACCGTACCGAAACGATTTATCACTCCTGTCTCGAAGTTCGGAGGTATGGATGAGAAGGTCGTCGCCACGATCCAAGCCCGAATGGGTTCGACCCGTCTTCCCGGGAAAGTGATGCTCCCGTTGGCCGGCGATCACGTTCTCACACACGACGTTCGGCGGGTCGAGACAGCCCGGACCATCGACGAAGTCGTCGTCGCTACCTCTACGGCGGGTGCGGACGACATCGTCGCTCGATACGCGGCTCGTTCCGGGGCGACAGTCACGCGGGGCAGCGAGACTAACGTGCTCGACCGACTGTTCAAGGCGGCCACCGCTACCGACGCCGATATCGTCGTCCGCATCACGGCCGACTGTCCACTTCTCGATCCAGAAACCGTCGACACCGTAGTCGAGTGTCTCGTAAATACGGATGCCGATTACGCCGCGAACATCCTCAACCGCTCTTTCCCGCGTGGACTCGACGTTGAGGCGTTCACCGCCGAGAGCTTCGAACGGGTTCATACCGAAGCGAGCACGCCGTCACAGCTCGAACACGTCACCCCGTACTACCACCAGAATGAGGACCAGTTCGATCTGGTGAACGTAGCGTCCGACGCCGTGTTCGACGAACCATGGATGCGTGACCGGACCGATCTGCGACTGACTCTCGACGAGGCCGACGACTACGAACTTCTGCGTGCCGTCTACGAGAGCGTTTCGTTCGACGGCGTGTTACCGGTCCGTGAGGCCATTCGATACATCGACAGCGAGGAGCTCAGCGAGCTGAATTCGGCCATCGAACAGAAAGAGGTCTGAGCGTTCGTAGGGGCCACGCAACGATCCGGCACGAGTACGAGGATTTTTGCTCTCCATCGACACTGCATTAGCTATGGGAGTTTTCGACATCGGCGACCGCTCCGTCGGTCCGACCGAACCGACCTTCGTCATCGCCGAGGCTGGCTCGAACCACAACGGCGACCTGGGAACAGCGAAGGAACTCATCGACGTCGCCGTCGAGGCCGGGGCCGACGCCGTGAAGTTCCAAACGTTCAGGGCGTCAGATATGTACGTCGAGGACAGCGGCGGCGTCGAGTACCTGGACGACGACCGGAGCATCTACGACGTCATTGAGTCGATGGAGATGCCGTACGAGTGGATTCCGGAACTCCACGACTACTGCCGGGACCGCGACATCTACTTCATGTCCACTCCGTTCGACGAACGCTCCGCGGCGGAATTGGCCGAGTATGTCCCCGCGTGGAAAGTCGCGTCGTACACGAGCAGTCACCACCCGTTTCTGCGCCACCTCGCGGAGACGGACAAGCCCATCGTCATGTCGACGGGCGCCCACGACCTTGACGAGGTCGGGGAGTCGGTGGCGACGCTCCGGGACGCGGGCGCAACGGAACTCGCTCTGTTGCAGTGCGTCGCGGCGTATCCGACACCGCTCGAAGAGATCAACGTCCGAGTTATCCAGACGCTCCGCGAAGAGTTCGACGTGCCAGCCGGGCTCTCCGATCACACTCTCGATCCAGTTACTGCACCCTCGGCGGCCGTCGCTCTGGGAGCGAGCGTCGTCGAGAAACACTTCACGCTCGATAAGACGATGGACGGCCCCGACCACCAGTTCGCTCTCGAACCGGACGAGCTCGACGCGATGGTGACGGCGATTCGAGACACGGAGCGAGTGTTGGGCAGCGACGAGAAGAGCGTCCTCGATGTGGAGACAGAGCTGTACGACATCGCCCGGCGGCGGATTCACGCGACGGCCGACATCGAGGCAGGGGACCAATTCACCGAAGACAACATCGGCGTCCTCCGATCCGGCCAGCGATCGAAGGGATTGCATCCGAAGTTCTACGACGAACTCCTCGGTGAGACGGCGGCAAGACTCGTCTCGAAAGACGAAGGTATCTCCTGGGACGACGTGGCGAACTGATTGCATAGCTGCATCGCGTTCTTGAGACGGGAGTCGTCGCGGCGCCCCCTGTCACAACCCGTAGATTTTACTCATTTGTAGCGATAAAGGTTGCATGACCATTCTTTGTGTCGTCGCTCACCCCGACGATGAAGTCTTGGGTATCGGTGGAACACTTGCCCGCCATGCCGACGCCGGCGAGGATGTCCACGTCTGCATCCTTTCGGATGGCGTAACATCACGCTACGACGATACGGAGGCTGCGTCGGCCGAGATTGACCAGCGACGAAACAACGCCCGCCGGGCATGCGACCACCTCGGTGCGACAGTGACCTTCCACAGCTTTCCCGACAACCGATTCGATACTGCACCCTTGCTCGACATGGTACAGACCGTCGAAGCGGAGATTGAACGCTGTGATCCGAACGTCCTCTACACGCATCACTACGGTGATCTGAACGTCGATCACGAACTGACCTGCCGCGCGACGGTCACCGCGACTAGACCACTCAAGGAGTCAGGAGTCAACCGAGTGTACGCATTCGAGACGCTCTCTGCGACCGAGTGGTCCGTCCCGGAGTCGACTAACGCTTTTCAGCCAACGACGTTCGTGGATGTGACGGAGCATCTTGACCGGAAGCTGACGGCTCTTAACGAGTACGAGAACGAACTTCGAACACCGCCGCATCCGCGCACGCCCCGAACCGTCCACCAGAACGCGTCGGTCTGGGGAGCGAAAAGTGGGGTTCCTGCCGCGGAACCGCTTGAACTCCTCCGGGAAGTTCGACACTACTCCTGAACGAACACTTTGAGAACTCGCGTATCGACCTGCTGTCCGTCGATCACGTACGTCACCTTGAGCGTGTACGTTCCGGAGGTCGTATGCGCGTACGAAACGGTAGTATCGTACGTGTCCGCCACTGTCGTCGCGTCAGTCAACTGCACCTCCCCGTCGAATGTCACTGACACCTCCAGCTCGCGTTGAGTGCTAGTATGACAAATAAGTGTTAGTTCACCGAATTCCCCAACGTTGAGGTTGGTTCGGTAGCTGGTCCCCCCGTCCGGACCCCGAATTCCGGTGTAGATCCAGTCCGATGGTGCGTGATGGCGACCGAATCGGCTCCCTACCTCGATTCCGGTGTCGGCTGCATACCTGTCCGCCCACCGTTCCGGACCTCGTTCAGGTTGCAGTCGTTCAATTCGAAAGACCCCGTCGCCCGTGGCCACATCGATGCCGCTTCCCTCCGTGATAGCGAGGACCTCACCTTGGCTGCCGTTGTCGGATGTTTTTCGCACCTGCTCAGCCTGCCAGACTCGAATCCGGCGGCCGTTATAGAAGGTGTACGCACCCGGGTAGGGGCGTGTCTGGGCACGTACCCAGTCAGTCTGCTCACTCGGTGACTGCGTCCAATCGATGAGTCCATCCTGCGGTTGGCGACGAGGGCGGTAAGTCGCTTCAGCAGGGTTCTGTGGCGTCGCATCGATTCTCTCTCGTTCAAGCGAGGGACGGATCTCCTCAAGGATGTCGCGGGCGGCAACCGCGAGTGCGTCCAAGACGGTTCCGATGTCATCACGAGCATCGACGGGTACGGATCGCTGTGTCACCACGTCGCCAGCATCGACACCAGCCGTGTAATAAAAAAACGAGAGCCAGATTTCGGATGCACCGTGAATGAGGCTCCAGTTGACCGGTGCGCCGCCACGTCCTTCAGGTAATCGACTCGCATGAAACCCGAAGAACCCGATCGTCGGTATCTCCAAGGTTCGTTCGTTGAGGATATCTTCCCAACCGGGACAGAGACACACATCGGAGTCCAACGCGTCTAGTCGACGGTACGTACGCTCGTCGTTGATGTCGTCCGTCTTGATCAGTTTGCAGTCCACCTCGGCAACGAGATCTGCGACTGATCTGAAGTTCGCCTGCCTTCGAGCAGCGTCTTCATCCGGCGTCACCACGCCGACAATATTCCAGCCGGTGTCAAGACAGAACGAGAGGACGTGTCGCGCGAGTGCCCGATTCCCGACGATGACGGTCCGCATGCTCCGATCGGAGGCGGCAACACAGTTAAATATTGATCACTCCACGGCACCGAGTACGGCGTCACAGACGGTCTTCCGTCCGGTTCCGGGGACGACACTTTGCCCCCGTTCTCTGTATCGACGCCGCCGAACCGGGTCGTCAATCAGGCCGTCGATCGAAGTTCGCAGATTCGACGCGTCGGCATTCATGGGAAGTACGGTCGCGAGATCCCGCTCGGCAAGGGCCTCCGCGATCAGTCGCTGATTCTCCGCTTGGACGACGGCGACGGAGGGCGCCCCTAATGCAAGCAACTCGTAGCTCGTGCTCCCGCAGGCGGTCACCGCCATATCGGCGTCGAACATCAGTTCCGGCAGGTTCGGTGGCGTCTCAACCACGGTGCAGTTGAGGGCGACGTCGTCGACGGTTCGCCGAACGGCGTCGCCGTTGGAAAACCCCGGGCCGATCACGACGGTCACGGACGCGTCCAATCCGTCGAGCGCTCGGATCACCATGGGCGTCTGCCCGCGAATGTCACTCCCACCCATCGTGACGAGCACCTCGGACACCGTCTCGCGCCACGGTGGCGTTTCACCAGCGAGGCGCGTCACCTCGTCCCGCAGGAGCAGATGCTCGCTCCCGAGACACCACGTCGGTTCGGCACCGGTGTAGTCGTAGTCAAGGTCCGGGGCGTAGATGTTCCCGTTTACGAACGCGTCCGCACAGATGGTGTGTCGAGCGTCGTCCCCAGCGACTACGAGAGGGACGTGCCGTCGGACGGCGCGTTGATATCTGGTGTTGACCGGATAGGCGTCGGCGTACACCACGTCCGGATCGACGGCGCGAATCCAGTCGACGAACGGTCCGGGCTCTCCCCGTGTCGGGAGCGCCACCACCGAGACGCCGTCTGGACACGTGTCCTTGACAGCAGTTGGCGTCGTCGTCGCGTACGTCACCTCGTGCCCGCGAGAGCGTGCCTCCCCCGCGAGTGCGCTCGTCCGGACGAGATGTCCATACCCGATATTGGGGCCGCCGTCCGCTCGAATCACCACGTGCACGTCTCACCGTTCGACGGCGGCAAGTATAAGCCGGTGGGATTCCGCTCCTCAACCCCTGTTATGGCACCACCGAGAGCAGAATAGCTAAACCCGCCGCTCTGCAACGTCGGCTATGGATGTCGTTTTCCTCGGACTCAACGATGTCGGCTTCCGAATCTACGAGTGGTTGTGTGACCGCGAGGATGCCGACGTCGCGGCTCTCGTGACCGAGCGGACGCAACTCGACCTCGTCCGTGAACTTGCCCCCGATATGGTCGTGTCCGTTGGGTTCGATCACCTCGTTCCGGCGGAAATACTCGATATCCCCGACCACGGCTGTGTGAATCTCCATCCGGCGTATCTGCCGTACAACCGGGGGATGAGTCCGAACGTATGGAGCATCGTCGAGGACACGCCAGCCGGCGTCACCCTGCACTACATGGATGCCGACTTCGACACCGGTGAGATCATCGCTCGCCGCGAGGTCGACACGTCGTTTTCCGACACCGGGAAAGATCTTTATCGACGACTCGAAGCGGAACAGTTCGATCTGTTCACGGACGTCTGGCCCGACCTCGTCGCTGGCGACGTGGAGTCGACACCGCAGACGGACGCCGAGGGGACGTACCACACCATCGAGGACTTTCAGCGACTCTGCGAAATCGACCCCGACGAGGAGGTTCGCGCCGGGGACTTTCTGACCCGACTCCGGGCGTTGACGTTCCCGCCGTTCGACAACGCCACCGTAGAAATCGACGGGGAGCGGTATTACGTTGACATCGACGTTCGACCCGCTGAGGAAGGGGACGAGGAGGCACGAGAAGGATTCCTCGAATCCTACTGACAGAGATGCACTCCTGGAGGCGACGAGGGTTTCGTGAAGTGGTCCGTTGCTCCCCAGCACGGAAACAGCCATCCAAGCACCGGGGCTGAGGGAGGAGAGACCCTCGTCTATCCCTCAAGCTCGCACGAATCCAAATCCGACGGTCCAGAACACCATCTGGTAGATTCTCCAGGTTGTATTTGGTTGGGTACCGCAAGGACAATCTATTAGCGTCTCGCCGCGAGGATTGTCGGTTACCCATTTCGTGGCTTCCTCTCAACCAGGTCCGCAAATAGGTCCTCGTACGCTTCGGCCACTGTATCGATCCCGAATGCCGATGCCCGCTTTCGGACGTCGAACGATCTGTCGTCTTCCAACTGCGCCACCATCGAATCTGCCAAGCCATGGACATCGTCGACAGGTACAAGACGTCCGTACGCACCCTCCTCTAAGATTTCAGCTGGACCGCTCTGACAGTCGGTCGCGACGACTTGTGTCCCGCAGGCCATCGCCTCAACGAGGATGTTTCCGAACCCCTCCCAGCGCGAGGGCAAGACGAACAGATCTGCCGAGGCCAAATACGCATAAATGTTGTCGACGAACCCAGGAAAATCGATATCCTCGACGATTCCCAGACTATCGGCAAGCCGACAATATTCCTCCGTCTTCGGTCCCTGACCGGAGATTATCAATCGTAGCTCCCGCGATACGTTTTCCTGTGCGATAGCGAACGCACGAAGCAGCGTCTCGAATCCCTTCTGTTCGATGTGACGGCCAGCCCCGAGAATCACGTCGGCTTCGTCGAACCAGGGATGCTCCGGATCCCGGCTTGCCTGCCGTTTGAGGCGATCCGAGACGATCGGATTGTAGATGACGGTGATATCCTCCCGAGAGAGTCCCATGGTCCGCACTAGATCGTTCCGTACACCTGCGGACACCGCGACACAGTGGTCTGCGTTCTGGTAAACGGATCGGGCAGCCAGGAACAGCAGCACGTCCTTCGTCGATCCAAGCTCACTCGACGGCATATTGTGGACGCTCGGAACGAACGGGATGTCCTCGTTCGTGGCAAGCGCCATGGCCGCTGCGACGTTGTTGTGGGGCATCATCGAATAGAGGAGATCCGGTTCTGCACGCCGCAGGTATCGGTGTAGCGAGGGCACACCGGTGAGGACTCGACGCGCGGAGAGGTCGACGACGTTCACATCCTCGTGGAGTTCACCGAGTAACTGTCCTTCGGCGCTCACGAGGACGAGGTCGACATCGTGCCCACGCTCCACCAACCCCGTCGAGAGGTTCACTGCGACACGTTCAGCCCCCCCGACTCGCAACGATGTCGTCGATATAGCGAGATGCATTCTCTGTCCCGCCGAATGGTTCGGAGCTATTTCTATCGCTCGCATCCTGGACCTATCGTCGCCAGCGTCAGGACACGAGTTCGTCAGATCTGAACAGAAAAGCAACAGTCTTCAATATCGTTCGACATGCTGTAGCCATGACTCGGCGGTTATTGATCCCCGTTATGCCCCATCGGGATCCCTCGTTCGTGGGGCGCCTAGGGACCGCTCTTGAAGAAAGGGGATTCGAGATTGACTATCTTCCGAAAAACGACCGTGCTCTCCGTGAGCTAGCCGAATACGTCCCAGAGTCTCGGATTCTCGCTGACTATCTGGACCACGAACCTCAACGGTCGCTTGAAGAAATCTGTGATAAGGTTGGCATTTCGAGCGTCCGAGATGAAGTGTTCCCGCAGATGGTGTATGACTTTGCCTACTCTGTCCCGAGCTATCGCGCCGATCCTCTCGCCGGACGCGCCGACTTGGACTTCAACCGATACAGACGGCTGCTCCACAAGTCGCTTGACTATTTGGTTGAGTACTATACGAGGACCGACGCCGGCCTCCCAGTGCAACACGTAGGTGGGGAGGTGCTCAGACGAGCCCTCCAGCGCGTCGCGGACGCACACGACGTAGCATCAGTGTGGGTTGGATTCTCTCCGATACCAGGACGAGCGAGCCTCTATCGAGATGAATCGGTAACTTGGGACATGTTCGAAACGAAGCCGTTCGAAGAACTGACGACAGATGAGAGGGAGCGTGCTCGCGAGTTGATTCGGAATACGAGAACGGACTCACCCGTCGTGGGGAGCAACGAAGGTAACTTGGATGGCGACGACGGTTCGGTAGCAGTGGATGTCTACAACAAAATTAAACGTATCACTGCCGAGAGGAAGGAAGTCGTTCCAGAGATCAAACACTGGCTCCAGCACAACGTCGTCAGGCAACTGCTAAAGAGGTACGCAAACTATCGGTATCTCTCTGCGGACGAATCGACCAAATTCATAGACTCTGAAGAGTTCGTGTTTTTCCCGCTGCAGTTCTTTCGAGAGTCACGTGTCACGGTTCGGGCAAAGCCGTTCTACAATCAAAGTTGGCTAGTGGAGTACCTCTTTCGCTCGGTACCCGCGGGATATGAACTCGCTGTGAAGGACCATCCACAGCAACTGGGCTCACAGCCGCGTTCGTGCATCGATGCGATCGCCCGTCACTCGACGGCACTCCATCCGGGCACGAACGCCCACGACGTCGTTGAGGAGGCGTCAGCAATCGTCACGCTGAACAATACCGTCGGATATGAGGCACTCATTCACGGAAAACCCGTCGTCACGTTGGGCGATGCCTTCTACAGCCACCGGGGATACACGTACGACGTAAATAATATGACATCTCTGCCCGAAACCCTAGCAGATGCGGTAGCATCAGACGGGCTGACCGAATCCGAAGTTGTCGAATTCGCTCACGGTATCCTCTCGGGAAGCGTTCCCGGGGTGTGGGGCGATCCTGCGGATGGAAACGTGAGACGTCTAGCCACCTCCATTATTGAGTACATCGCGTAACTTCCGCTACGATGAAAATCGGTCAGACATCCGCAGTTCATTTTCTTTCGCAACTCTCCCTCTCTCTCATGGGGTTCTTAGCGAATCTCTATCTGGCCAACGTCTTGGGTGCGTCGGTCCTCGGGACGTACTTTTTGTCCGTCTCCATTATCATTTGGCTGAGCGTGCTGGGGGATATCGGGATCCACAACGCATTGAAAAAGCGGTTGAGCGAAGGATGCCGGTCTGATCACGTGTGGACCGCGTCGGTCGTCCTGCAACTCGCCACGCTGGTCGTACTCTCCGCGGGCGTCGTTCTATTCAGCGGTTCCTTGAACCGGTACGTGGGTGCACCGATCGCGATGATCGTACTCGTCGCCCTGTGGACGAACGTCGCTTTCGAGTTCGTCAAGGCAACTCTCGACGGTGGTCACAAGGTTCACATATCGAGTCTTCTTGATCCGGCAAACGTGGGGGTTCGCTCGGTCGTGCAGATTGTATTTACCTTCGCTGGCTATCGTCTCTTCGGTCTCTTTTTCGGCTTCGTGCTCGGAGAGATAATCGCCCTCGTCATCGGATTGAAATTCGTAACAAAGCGAGTCACGACCCCAAACCGGACGGACTTTCGACGATTGATCGACTTCGCGAAGTTCTCGTGGATTTCGCCCGTCAAGGGGCGGTCGTTTCTCTCCATGGACACGATCATTCTAGCATGGTTTGTCGCCAACTCACAGATCGGCGTCTACGAGATTGCGTGGAATGTGGCTGCGATCTTCGCTATCTTCACCGCTTCGGTCGGCCGCGCCATGTTTCCCGAAATGAGTCAAGCCTCAACAGAGAATGACGGCGACCGGATCGCGACCTATACCGAACTCTCGCTCTCGTTTTCGGGGTTGTTCATCATTCCAGGACTTGTCGGGAGCGTGCTCCTCGGCGAATTCGTTCTCTCTCTCTACGGTGCCGAGTTCACTGCCGGCTACACCACGCTTATCGTGCTTGTTTGTTCAAGGTTGGTTGCCAGCTTCGAATCTCAGTTCACAAACACGCTCAACGCCGTTGACCGTCCTGAACTCACGATGCGGTCGAACCTCCTGTTCGTTGGGACGAACGCCGTCGCAAACGTCGTGCTGATCGACCAGTTCGGAATCATGGGGGCGGCAGCAGGAACAACGGTTGCGGTACTCCTGAGCGGCGGATACGCATATTCCCTGGCAGTTTCTGAAGTCCCGTTCGTCATCCCGTTCGATGAGTTTGCCCGGCAGGCTGGTTCAGCGGTGATTATGGGCGTCGTCGTCTTCGTTGGGATGGGTCTTGTCCCGTCCACACTGATTTGGAACCTTGGACTGATCTGTCTGGGAGCAATCGTGTATCTCTTCGTGTTGCTGGCCCTCTCCGATACGTTCCGAACGGCCGTTGTCAGCAACGTCCTCTCCTCGGATGTGTAGTACCCGTTATCATGCGAGTGATCTTGATCTCAGTTCTCTGTCATCGAATCCCCACGAGTCACCGTCGCCACCGTTGCCGCCCAATCGAGCGTCGAACTGAAAGCTATTTAGCCCCGTGAGATAGTGAGATGGGGACATGCAAGCAGTCGTACTCGCCGCCGGCGAGGGCACCCGCCTCCGCCCCCTCACGGAGGACAAACCCAAGGGCATGGTCGACGTCGCGGGCAAACCGATCCTCACACATTGCTTCGAACAGCTCGTCGACCTCGGCGCCGAGGAACTCGTCGTCGTCGTCGGCTACCGCAAACAGGACATCATCAGCCACTACGGCGACTCCTTCGGTGACGTCCCCATCACCTACACCCACCAGCGCGAGCAGAAGGGACTGGCCCACGCCCTCCTGACGGTCGAGGAGCACGTCGACGACGACTTCATGCTCATGCTCGGGGACAACGTCTTCCGGGCGAACCTCGGCGACGTGGTGAGCCGTCAGCGCGAAGATCGCGCCGACGCCGCCTTCCTCGTTGAGGAGGTGCCGTGGGAGGAGGCCTCCCGCTACGGCGTCTGTGTCACCAACGACTACGGCGAGATCACGGAGGTGGTCGAGAAGCCCGAGGACCCGCCCTCGAACCTGGTGATGACCGGCTTCTACACGTTCACGCCGGCCATCTTCCACGCCTGCAAACTCGTCCAGCCCTCGAACCGCGGCGAGTACGAGATCAGCGAGGCCATCGACCTGCTCATCCGCTCGGGCCGGACCATCGACGCCATCGGCATCGAAGGGTGGCGGATCGACATCGGCTACCCCGAGGATCGCGACGAAGCGGAGCGACGGATCGAGAACGAGGAGTAAGACCGATCCGACGCAGGTTACGGCGGTACCAGCAGCCTAATAAGAATCTTCGGCGAACGACTCGACGAACCAATGGGACGAGTGTTGTCAAGCCGGGAGTCGATATGAGTGGTCGGCCGCTCACTATCGTCGTTCCGGTGTACAACGACCCGGAAGGGGTCAAGCGAACGCTACACTCTCTAGATTCGCAGTGGGTACCTGACATATCCGTGGCAGTCGTAGATAATGGATCGTCCGACGAGACTCACCGCGTCGTCAAGAACTTCGCCCCGACTCACATCGACCTGTGCTGTCGCTCCGAATCGACCATCCAGTCCTCCTACGCCGCCCGCAACACCGGCATCCGCCACGTCGACGCGGACGTGATCGCTTTCCTTGACGCCGATGTGACCGTGGCTGACAACTATTTTGACCGCGCGCTTGCACACTTGGAGCGTAACGACCTCGATTACCTCGGCTGCCGCGTCGACCTCACCATTCCCGACGGCCAACACACCCGAACCGCCCGATACAACGCCCACACGGGCTTTCCGATCCAGCAGTACCTCGACCGTCACCGCTACGTCCCCACCTGCGCCCTGTTCGTCCGCCGCGAGGTGTTCGCGGACGTAGGCCTGTTCGACCCGCGCCTGATCTCGGGCGGTGACATGGAGTTTGGGAACCGGGTCGACGCCACGGAGTATGATATGGGCTACTGCGCCGATGCCGTCGCCTCCCACCCCGTTCGCACCTCCCTTCGCTCCCTCTACGGCAAGAACGTCCGCGTCGGACGGGGTCACTGCCAGCTCCAGCGGTACTATCCCAAGCGGTACGGCGAGCCGCCGATCCCCCCGCGACACGAGCCTCTCGACGTGGAGACGGCCGACCTGTCGATCGACGACCGCCTCGCCTTCGGCGCCCTTTCGACGGCGATGACGGCGGCCCGGGCGAGCGGCTACGCACGAGAACTCCTGTCGCCGTCCGACACCGGGGCGGACGTGGACGGGCCGCCGTCGCTGTAGCGAACGGTACGGCTTTGTCGGTCGGGCCGTGTTTGCTTGCATGAGCGACATCGCGGACTTCTGGAACGCGTGGAGCGCGGAGACGGCGACGAAGACACGCGAAGCCATCGGAGTGGCCCGCGACCGCAACGCCAGGCGTCTCGAACGAACCGTCGATTGATACTACCGGCTGTACGTCGAGCGAGACGGCGCATCGTGACGCGAGCACGAAAGTGTGAACGCGGCCCGGCTCGTTGAGGGAGTGATCGACAGCGGTACGACCTACTCCTCGACCGTCTCCACCTTCTCCAGCAACCCGGGCGTCAGGAAGGCGTAGAGATACCCTAGTCCCACCGCTCCAGTAAAAACGAAAATCGTCAGAATCTGCAACACGGCGGCCACGGAGGGCTTCGTCACACAGCCCTTCACCCGCCGCGGCACCCGATCCAGAAACAGGAAGCGAAGGTAGTCGGTCTCGTCGCCGTCCTCGTCGGGATACAGCAGGCTCATCACGCGCTTGGAGTAGCCCTGCCAGAACGACCGGGCGACGAGCCAGGTGAACTCCCCGCGGTAGTCGAACAGTTTGTGATCCACCACGGCGTCGTCGGTGTAGACGACGCCCTGGCCGGTCAACTCGCGGATCCGGATACAGACGGGCGCCTCGTGGGCCTGGATGTGTTTGTCGCCGCGGCGGCCGGTGTGGGTGTCGTAGCCGCCGGCCTCGAGGAAGACGTCCCGTCGGAACGAGATGTTCGACCCGTAGCCGTTGCGCACCTCCTCGCCGTCGTCGGCGAAGCCGGGTTCGACGCAGCCGACGAGCCAGTAGAACTCGGCGGGGAAGAAGTCGGGTTTCTCGGTCTGCCAGTCGGGGCGCACGTCGCCGGCGACGGCGACGGCGTCGGTTTCCTCGTAGGTCGACACGAGTTCGGCGATCCAGTCCTCGTGGGCGACGGCGTCGTCGTCGATCATCGCCACGACCTCGCCGGAGGCGAGTTCGGCGCCCTTCGTCCGGGAGTAGGAGATGCCGTGGTTCTCCTCGTTGCAGTGTGTGAGCACGTTCTCGACGTCGCCGAAGTCCTCCAGCACCCGCTCGTAGACGGCCTCGTTGCCGTCGACGACGAGGACGACCTCCAGCGGATCGTACGTCTGTGCGAGGGCGCTCTCGACGGCCTCGGTGAACGCCTCGTACCGATCCATCGCGTACGTACAGACGACGACCGACACCTGCATCGCCCGGACGTTCCGCCGAGGCGAGAATAAGCGTTTTCGTTGGTGGTCGAGCCGTCCTCTCACGGCCGCAATTCGGCACCCAAAGCCGTTCCGGCCATCGAAAGATAACAAGGTTTATGCCCGTAATCCAAGTCCGTTCGGCCAATGAGCGACGATCAGAGTCAGGGGTCCTCGTCGGTCGCAGACCTCTTTTTCGACTGGTATCACGTCCCCACGCTCGTCCTCGTCGTCGCCGGAATGCTCGCCATCCGTCTCCAGGAGTACGACAGCTACGTCCGGGACGGAACGGTGTACTTCTCCGGCAACGACGCCTGGTATCACCTCCGCACGGTCGAGTACACGGTGCGTCACTGGCCGTTCACGATGCCGTACGATCCGTGGACGAACTTCCCGTACGGCACGAACGCCGCCCAGTTCGGGACGCTGTACGACCAGATCATCGCGACGGCGGCGCTGGTCGTCGGCCTCGGCAGCCCGTCGAGCGACCTGATCGCGAAGACGCTGCTGGTCGCCCCGGCGGTGTTCGGCGCGCTCTGTGCCGTGCCCGTCTACGCCGTCGGCAAGCGCCTCGCGGGCCGGACCGCCGGCGTCTTCGGCGCCGTCGTCCTCCTGCTCCTCCCCGGCCAGTTCCTCCAGCGCGGCCTCGTCGGCTTCGCCGACCACAACGTCGCCGAGCCGCTGTTCCAGACCATCGCCGTCCTGGGGCTGATGATCGCCCTCGCCGTGGCCACGCGCGAGAAACCCGTCTGGGAGCTCGTGGTCGACCGGGACCTGGACGCGCTCCGCCGACCGCTCGTCTGGAGCGTCGCCGCCGGCGCGGCGGTCGCGGTCTACATGTGGGTCTGGCCGCCGGGCGTCCTGCTCGTCGGCATCTTCGGCACCTACCTCGTCTACCAGCTCGTCAGCGACTACGTCACCGGCGGCTCCCCCGAACCCGTCGCGTTCGTCGGCGTCGTGTCGATGGTCGTGGCGGCGATCCTGATGCTCCTCCAGTTCGAGGAGGCGAGCTTCGGCCCGACGGACTTCGGCCTCCTCCAGCCGGTCGTGGCGCTCGGCGTCGCCGCCGGCGCCGCCTTCCTCGCGGGGCTGGCGCGCGTCTTCGACGACCGGAACCTCGACCGGGAGTACTACCCGGTCGCCGTCGTCGGCCTGATCGGCGTCGCCGTGGGCGTCGTCGCCGTCGCCCTCCCCGACCTGTTCGGGACGATCCGCACCAACGCCCTCCGCTTCATCGGCTTCAGCGCCGGCGCGGCCACCCGGACCATCGCGGAGGCCCAGCCGTACCTCTCGCCCGACTCCCTCCAGCAGAACGCGATGACGCCGACCGGCCGGATCATGGCCGACTACGGCTTCACCCTCTTCACGGGCGTCGTGGGCGTCATCTGGCTGCTCGCGAAACCGCTGGTGCGTGACGGCGAGACGGAACGTGTCGCCTACGCCGCCGGCTCGCTCGCCCTGCTCGGACTGCTGTTCGTCGTCCCGGCGCCGTTCCAGGCCGTCGCCGACGCCGTCGGCGTCGTCTCCGAACTCGTCGGCGTCGCGCTGGTGGCGCTGATCCTGTTGGGCGCCGTCCTCCAGACCAACTACGACGCCGAGAAGCTCCTCTTCGTCGTCTGGGCGGCCTTCATCACCTCGGCGGCGTTCACGCAGATCCGGTTCAACTACTACCTCGCGCCGGTCGTCGCCGTCGCGAACGCCTACCTGATCGGCCAGCTACTCAACTCGCTCGACCTGCGAGTCGGCTCCGTCGACGCGCTCCGGAACCTGCAGGGGTATCAGGTGCTCGCGGTGCTCGCGGCCGCGATGCTGATGATCACCCCGGTGTTGCTCGTGCCGATGAACGTGCGCAACTCCGGCAACCCGTCGTTCGACCGGAGCAACACCGCCTGGCAGGCGGCACAGGGCGGCGGTCCCGGGGCCATCACCGAGTGGGAGGGGTCGCTCCAGTGGATGGAGTCGAACACCCCCGCGCCCGGCACCTTGGGCGGTGCGAACAACGAGATGGAGTACTACGGCACCTACGACCTGACGGACGACTACGACTACCCGGCGGGTGCCTACGGCGTCCAGTCGTGGTGGGACTACGGCCACTGGATCACCGTTCGCGGCCACCGCATCCCGAACGCCAACCCGTTCCAGCAGGGCGCCACCGACGCCGCGAACTTCCTGCTCGCGGCGAACGAGTCGGCCGCCCAGGAGGCGCTCGGGGAGCGGGATCAGGAGGCGGCCGGCACGCGGTACGTGATGGTCGACTGGCAGATGGTCAACCCGCAGTCGAAGTTCGGGGCGCCGGTCGTCTTCTACGACCGGGGGAACGTCTCCCAGGCCGACTTCTACGGCCCGGTGTACTCCAGCAACCTCCGGAGCCTGTTCTACATGCGTAGCCAGCGGTACTACGAGAGCCTGATGGTGCGCCTGTACGCCTACCACGGGAGCGCGATGCAGCCGCAACCGGTCGTCGTCGACTGGGAGCAGCGACGCGCCGAGACCCAGGCCGGCGAGACGGTCTCCATCCGCGCCGGCCCGCAGGGCCAGAACCGGACGCTGCTCCGCCAGTTCGACAACGTGTCGGCCGCGCGGTCGTACGTCGAGCAGGACGGCTCGGCACAGATCGGTGGCGTCGGCCACTACCCCACCGAGCGGGTGCCGGCGCTCGAACACTACCGGCTGGTGACGGTGAGCGAGTCGAACGCCACCAGTTCCTCGCAGTACCAGGCGTCGGCGCGTCGCACCTTCGCCACGACGGGCGTGCCGCCGTCCTCGCAGACCATCTACGAGCCCTCGTGGGTGAAGACCTTCGAGAAGGTGCCGGGAGCGACGGTCACGGCCGACGACCTGCCCCCGAACACGACGGTTCGCGCGACGGTGCCGATGCACGTCCCGACGACCAACCAGACGTTCAGTTACCGCCAGGAGGCCCGGACGAACGCCGACGGGGAACTCTCGATGACGCTCCCCTACTCCACGACGGGGTACGACGAGTACGGCCCCGAGAACGGGTACACGAACGTCAGCGTCCGCGCGGAGGGGCCGTACCTGCTCCAGACGGCGCTGCTGAACGACAACGGCTCGCTCGTCCAGTACCGCGCCCAGGTCAACGTCAGCGAGGGCCGGGTCAACGGCGACGTCGCCGAGCCGAAGCCGGTGACGTTCGAGGCGCGCAACCCGCTCCAGAACATCTCGCTCAGTCCCGGCAACGACTCCGCCGAGTCGCTCGACCCGGCCGAACCGGTCGCGCCGGCGGACGGGTCGACCGACGGCGAGGATCCCGACGGATCGACCGACAGTGACGCGTCGCCGACCGGACCGTCGGCGCTCCGCGCACCCGATGCCGTCCGGACCTGACGGGATGGAGCGACGCCTCCGTCCCCTGGTCGTCGTCTACCTCAAGGGGATCTGCATGGGGGCGGCCGACGCCGTCCCGGGCGTCTCGGGGGGCACCATCGCCCTCATCACCGGCATCTACGAGCGCCTGATCGCCGCCATCACCGCCGTCACGCCCGAACGGGTGTGGTCGCTCCTGGCCGCGCCGCTGCCGGGCCGCCGCGACGACGCCCGGGCCGCCTTCCGGGCGGTCGACGGCTGGTTTCTCGGCGCACTCGGTGGTGGAGTTCTCACGGCCGTCCTCGTGGCGACGCGGGTGCTCCACGTCGCCCTCGACGCCGAACCGGTCGTCACGTTCGGCTTCTTCTTCGGCCTGATCGCCGCCTCGGCCGTCGTCCTCGCGGGCGAGGCGACCCTCGATACGCCGGGACGGGTCGGCGCCGCCGTCGCCGGCTTCCTCCTGGCCTTCCTCTCGGCCGGGCGCGCGGGGACGGCGCTCCCCTCGACGCCGCTGGTCACCGTCGCCGTCGGCGCCGTCGCCATCAGCGCGATGGTGTTGCCCGGCATCTCGGGGTCGCTCATCCTCGTCATCCTCGGACAGTACGAGTTCCTGATCGAGCGGCTGACGGCCTTCGTCGACGCGCTCCTCGGACTCGTCGTCGGGGGCACCGTCGCCGCCGCCGTCGGCCCCGCGACCACCGTCGTCGCCTTCGGCGTCGGCGCCCTGGTCGGCCTGTTCACCGTCGCCCACGCCGTCCGCTGGGCACTCGACTGCTACCGCCACGCGACGCTCGCCTTCCTCGTGAGCCTCGTCGTGGGCGCGCTCCGCGCCCCGGTCGTCGAGGCGGGCGAGGCGCTGGCGCCCGGGGGGTGGACGACCGACGCGATCCTCGCCTTCGCGCTCGCGGCCGTCGTCGGCGTCGTCCTCGTGGCGGCGCTCGAACGCTACACCGACGGCATCGAGATCTGATCCCGACGGCTCACTCCCGCGTGACCGCCAGGTTCCGCACCTCCGCCCCACACTCCGGACAGACCGTCAGGCGCTGCTCGCTCGCCTCCCGGTGGGCACACGACCGGCACTCGTAGTAGCCGCCCGCCGGAGTGTACGGATCTATGCGATTGTGACTCATACTCACGACGGTCGTACACCGTACAGTCAAATTACTGTTTCGATCGGAGTAGTGAACGTGGACGAGTCGACGGACGTTTGCTCAGTCGTCGAGGCGGGCGACACAGACGAACGTCTCGGGGCGGGACGCCGCGCGCTCGATAGCGAAGCCGGCGTCGGTCTGGAGGGCGACGGCGTCGCCGAGGGCGTAGGTCTCCTCGCGCGGCGGGCCGGCCTCGCCGGCGCCCGCCCGGTCCCAGTCGACGGTGACGAGGCGGCCCCCCGGGCGGAGGACGCGAGCGACCTCGGCCATCGCCTCGGGATCCGCGAACTCGTGGAAGGTCATCGTCGAGACGGCGGCGTCGAGTTCGCCGTCGCCGAACGGCAGGTCGGCGGCGTCCGCCTCGACGAGTTCGACCCCGTCCGGGACGCCCTTCTCGCGGTAGCGGTCGTGCATCTCGGCCTGCACGTCGACGGCGTAGGCCGTCCCGACGTGCGGGGCCAGGTCGTCGGTGTAGAAGCCGGTGCCGCTCCCGAGGTCCGCCACCCGCATGCCCGGATCCGGCGCGAGGAGCGCGTGGAGTTCCTCGCGCGAGCAGTAGCGGTACCGGGTCGCGGCGTCCTCCAGTTTGTCGGCCCGGTCGCTGTCGAAGGTGTGAAAGCCCATACGCCCCGCTGCGTCCGGGTGGGCATAAGTCCCACGTGCGGCGACGGTGCCCCGACGGTAGGGTTAAATCCCCGCCAACCGCTCTTTCGGCCATGGGCGTGACCATCAGGAAACCCACCGCCCGCCAGTGCGAGGACTGTGGCCGGCGGGAGGTCTGGAACGACGCGACGAGCACGTGGCGCATCGCCGTCGACGACGGCGGCGAGCGACTCGTCGGCGAGGTGTACTGCATCCACGAGTGGGACATCAACGGCACGTTCGTCCCCATCGAGGGGGACGCCGCCGACGCCGACGCGTGACCACCACCGCCCTCGTCACCGCGCCGCCGGCGGAGGCGCGGGAACTGGCGCGCCGACTCGTCGACCGGCGACTCGCCGCCTGCGTCAACCTCGTCCCCTGCACCTCGATCTATCGGTGGGAGGGTTCGGTCGCGGAGGACGACGAGGCGATCCTCCTCGCGAAGACGACCGAGGACCGGTTCGACGAACTCGTCGACCGGATCGTCGAGTGGCACTCCTACGACGTACCCTGCGTCGAGCGCGTCGACGTCGCGGACGCCCACGAACCGTTCGCGTCGTGGTGTGCCGAGGCCGTCGCGGAGGAGTGATCACTCGGCGTACGCCGGGTGGGTGTCGCCGACCAGTCGCTCGAACGCCCGGATGGCGACCCCGTGGACCTCGACCAGGACGACGACGCTGGCGACGATGATGGCCACCTGCCGGGGCGTCGAGAGGAGGCCCAGGGAGACGATGAGCGTCGTCGCGCACGCGGGGGCGTGGGTCGTGTCCGTGGCGATCATCCCCCACGCCGTCAGGACGATGGACAGCACGCCGCTGCCGACGAGGTGGAGGGCGCCCGGGGAGAGCGCCGCGGGCGTCGTCGTGAGCGTCACGCCGGCGCCGAACAGGGTGTAGGAGAGCAGGCCGGCGACGCCGCCGATCAGGTGACTCCCGACGACCCGGTAGGTCCGGGTGCGCTCGCCCCGGCGCTCGAACGCGAGGACGAACGCCGAGGGGCCGAGGCTCGGGAAGACGAACGGCTGGCCGCTCGCCCACGTGACGGCGCCGAGGACGGTGAACAGGACGCCGGCGTAGAGGCTGGTCCCGAGGCGGCGACGGCTCGGCGTCACGAACACGCCGCGAGGGCTTCGAGCGTCCCGTCCATGTGTGTCCCCTCGGTGACCGAATCCGCGGCGGCCCGCGCCCGGTCGTCGGCGTTCGCCACCGCGAACGACCGCCCGGCGACCTCGAACGTGGAGACGTCGTTCTCGCTGTCGCCGACGGCGACGAACTCGGCGGGGTCGCGGCCGAGCGTCTCGGCGACCGACCGGAGGCCGTCGCCCTTCTCGACCCCCGGCGCCTTGAGGTGGTAGGCGTAGCCGGTGTCGACCACCTCGAGGCCGAACTCCTCGGCGACGGCCCGGAGGAGCGCCTCGTCGGCGTCGAGACGGATCGCCACCTCCGTCTCACGCCACCGGTTGACCGTGTCGGCCGCCCCCCACCCGAGGTCACCGCCCCGGTCGACGAACGCCCGCGCGGCCGTCCGGGGGCGGTCGGCCTCGTCCACCGTCACGGTCACCTCGTCGTCGGCGTAGACCACGCCGCCGTTCTCCGCGATCACCCGCTCCGGGATGTCCACGAAGTGACAGAGCGCGACCGGATACGGGAACGCCTTGCCCGTCGCGAGGACGACGGGCGCGTCCCACCCGCGAAGCGCCTCGAACGCCCGCGGATCGATCCCTCCCTCGGGCCTCGTCAGCGTCCCGTCGATGTCGAGCACGAGCGGCGGAGCCATACCCCCACTCTGCGCCGGGGGCGTGATAAGCGACGCGTCACGGACTCGCCCCCGTCGGTGCCGTGGTCCCGCCAGTGCCGTGGTCCCGCCAGTGCCGTGGTCCCGCCAGTGCCGTGGTCCCGCCAGTGCCGTGGTCCCGCCAGTGCCGTGGTCCCGCCAGTGCCGTGGTCCCGCCAGTGCCGTGGCCCCACCGGTGCCGTGAAGTGAGGGGCACCCCCACGCTCGCGTATGCGAACGACCGTCCTCGTGATCGGCGGCGGCGCGACGGGCGTCGGCGTCGCCCGGGACCTCGCGCTCCGCGGCGTCGACGTGACGCTCGTGGAGCGTGGTCCCCTCGCGGCCGGCACCACCGGCCGCTCGCACGGCGTCCTCCACAGCGGCGCCCGGTACGCCGAGGCCGACCCCGACGACGCCGCCGCCTGCCTCGCCGAGAACCGCATCCTCCGGGAGGTGGCGCCCGCCTGCGTCCGCGAGACCGGCGGCTACTTCCTCCAGTTGGACGGCGACGACCCCGACTACTTCGAGCGAAAGCGCCGGGCCTGTGCCGACCTCGGCATGGGGGCGACGGTCCTCGACGGCGACGAACTCCGCGACCGGGTGCCGGCGGCGAGTCCCGCCGTCTCCCGCGCCCTCGCCGTCCCCGACGCCGTGATTTCGCCCGCGCGACTGGTCGTCGCGAACGCCGTCGACGCCCGCGAGGCGGGCGCGACGATCCACACGGGCGCGCCGGTCGAGTCGATCAGCGTCGACGACGGTCGGGTCCGGAGCGTCGAGGTGGGCGGTGACCTCGACGCGACGGTCGAGGCGGCGGCCGTCGTGAACGCGACCGGCCCGTGGGCCGAGCGGTGTGCCCGCCTCGCGGGCGTCTCGGTCCCCATGCGCCCGACGCGGGGGGTCATGGTCGCCGTCGAGAACCCCGGCGTCGACGCCGTGTTGAACCGGTGTCGGCCGCCGGCCGACGGCGACATCGTGGTCCCCCGCCCCGACGAGGTGGTACTCGGCACCACGAGCGTCGCTGTCGACGACCCCGACGACTTCGAGCGGTCGGCCGCGGAGGTCGAGCGCACGGTGTCGGAGTGTGCGGCCATGTGCCCCGCCGTGGCCGACGCGCCGACCGTCCGGACGTACTGGGGCGTCCGGCCGCTGTACGCCCCGGACGACCCCGACGACGCCCGCGCCATCTCCCGCGGGTTCGCCCTGCTGGATCACGCCGCCGACGGCGCCGAGGGGCTCTATACGGTCGTCGGGGGCAAACTCACCACCTACCGTCGGATGGCCGAGGCGACGGCCGACCGGGTGTGTGACCGCCTCGGCGTCTCGGCCACCTGTCGCACCGCGGACCGGCCGCTCCCCGGACACGACGACCCCGACCGCCTCGACGACCTCGTCGGCGAATTCGGCGTCGACGCGCCGGCCGACGGCGTGGGCGAGGGGACGCCCCGCTGACCGCGAGCGGCCGCCGCCCTCACCAGTGGACCACGTACGTACAGCGGTCCGCACCCTCCCGACGACAGCGCTCCCCCCGTTCCTCGACGAACACGAACGACTCGACGGGGGAGTACTGCCTCGCGACGGCCCGGATCAGCCCGCGGTCGAACGGGCACGGATACGGATTCCGGCACTCGACCCGGCCGCGCCCGTCCGCGACCTTCTCGAACCGGTAGTGACCGATCTCGCCGCCGCGGTGGTTGCGGTGGTAGGCGTCGTCGATGGAGCGCAGGCCCTCGGCGACGCCCGAGACGCCGCTCGGCCACCTCGCGACCGCCGGGATCTGCTCGCCCAGCCGATCCAGCAGGTGTGGCTCCAGTTCCTCGGCGATCGTCGCCAGCACGTCGAGTTCGGCCCCCTGTGGATACCAGTCGTCGGGATTGGGATCGTCGATGCCCTTCTCGGACAGCGCCGCCCGCACCCGGGTTCGGTACTCCTCGCGGAACCGCGAGAGCCCCGATTCGATGGCGATGATGACTCTCCCGCGGGCCTCGACCCCCTCCTCGAACGGTTCGTACTGAGCCATGGGCGTGTCGGCTCTCCCGTCCACGTATTCCCTACCTGTCAATAAACGTTCGTGCCGCTCGCTCAGGCCGACCGATCGCGGTCCCGTCGAACCGTCTCGCCCGGCGTCGTCCGCGCGCCGGTGCCGAGGACGACCCCCGCGTTCAGCGCCGTCTCGATCCCCGTCTTGGCGTCGTCGCCGCAGACGACGCCGAACTTCCGCCGGCCCGTCGAGGTGGGGTCGCCCTTCACGCGGACGACCACCGGCTGGTCGTCGTGACGCAGGTTCGCGACGGTCGTTCCGGCGCCGAAGTTCACGTCCCGCCCCAGGACGCTGTCGCCGACGTACGAGAGGTGCCCGACCGTCGCGCCCGCCATCAGCACGCTGTTTTTCACCTCGACGCCGTGGCCCACCGTCGCCCCCTCGCCGACGAGCGTCGCGCCGCGGACGTAGGCGTTCGGGCCGACGGACGCGCCGGCGCGGACGAGCGCCGGCCCCTCGATCACCACCCCCGCGTCGACGGACGCCCCGTCCTCGACGACGACTGGGCCCCGGAGGTCGGCGTCCGGGTGGACCTCCCCCTCGATCCGGCGATCCAACTCGCCCAGCTTCCACTCGTTGGCCGCCAGGAGTTCCCACGGCCGCCCCACGTCGAGCCAGCGCTCGACGGTCACCGCTCGCATCTCGACGGCGCCGCAGGCCCTGGTCAGCACGTCCGTGAGTTCCAACTCGCCGCGGTCGCTCTCGCCCACGTCCAGCCAGTCCCGCGCCGCCGCCGGGAAGACGTACGCGCCGGCGTTGACGAGGTCCGAGGCGGGGTCGTCGGGCTTCTCGACGACGCCGCGGACGCGGCCGTCCCCGTCGGTCTCCAGCACGCCGTAGTTGCTCGGATCGTCGACCCGTGCGGCGCCGACCCCGGGGCCGGCGTCGTAGAGCCGCGAGAGCGACGCGCGGTCGTAGAGCACGTCGCCGTTCAGGACGGCGAAGGGGGCGTCGTCGAGGCGGTCGCGGGCCGCCCGGACCGCGTCGGCCGTGCCGCGCTGGCGCTCCTGCGTGACGAACTCGACGGTCGTGCGGTCGCCGAGGGCGTCACGGACGGCGTCGGCGCCGTAGCCGACGACGACGACGACCCGAGCGGCGCCCGCCGCCTCGGCCGCGTCGACGACGTGTTCGACGAGCGTGCGGTCGGCGACCGGAACGGTCGGTTTCGGCCGACGGTCGGTGAGCGGGCGCAGCCGCGTCCCCTCGCCGGCCGCGAGGACGACTGTCTGCATAGCGGTGAGAGGGCGAGCGCCGACAAAGGGGTTTCTCTACTCCACGGTGACGCTCTTGGCCAGGTGTCGGGGCTTGTCGATGGAGCGATCCAGCCTCGCCGCCCGGTGGTAGGCGACGAGCTGGAGCTGGACGTTCGCCAGCAGGGGTGCCAGCCGCGGGTCGGTCTCGGGGATTTCGAGGACGTGATCCGCGTAGCGACCGGCCTCGGCGGCGCCGTCGGTGACGACGACCACCGGCGCGTCCCGCGCCTCGACTTCCTTCACGTTGCCGATGGTCTTGCGCGCCGCCTCGCCGTCGCCCGTGACGACGGCGAAGACGGGCGTCTCGCCGGTGACCAGCGCCAGCGGCCCGTGTTTCAGCTCGCCGGCCGCGAACCCCTCCGCGTGTTCGTAGGTGATCTCCTTGAACTTGAGCGCGCCCTCCAGCGCGACGGGGTAGCCGAGTCCGCGACCCAGGAAGAAGAAGGCCTCACTGTCGGCGAACGCCTCGACGACGGAAGCGGCCCCGCTCTCGTCGAGGACCGCCTGGACGTCGTCCGGAACGCGCCGGAGCGCGTCCACGAGGTCGCGCTGTCGGTCGCCGCCGGCGAGGCGCGCGGCGAGCAGGTTCAGGCCGACGAGCTGCGAGGTGAAGGTCTTGGTCGCGGCGACGCCGATCTCGGGCCCGGCGCGGATGTAGACGGCGTGGTCGCACTCGCGGGCGGCGGTGCTGCCGACGACGTTCGTGAGCACGAGCGTCTCGGCGCCGCGACCCGCGGCCTCCCGGAGCGCGCTCAGCGTGTCCGCCGTCTCCCCGCTCTGGGTGACGCCGATCACCAGGTCCCCGTCCGCGATCGGTGCCGGCGCGGTGGCGTACTCGTGAGCGTAGTGGGCGGTCGCGGGAGTCCCCCGGTCGCGAAGCAACTGCGCGCCGTAGAGCGCGGCGTGATAGGAGGTTCCGCAGGCGACGAACTGCACCGACGCGGGCGCGTCGATCCCGTCGAGTTCCTCGACCGTGACTCGGCCGCCGAGTTCGTCGAGACGGCCGCTGAGACACTGCCGGAGCGAGCGTGGCTGCTCGTGGATCTCCTTCAGCGTGTAGTGGTCGTACCCGCTCTTGCCGGTCTCCTCGGCCTCCCACTCGACGGTGTGGACGGGCTTCTCGACCTGCCGCCCCTCGGCGTCGGTGACCGTCCATCCGCCGGGGTCGAGTCGGACGAACTCCCCGTCGTCGAGGTAGACCACGTCGCGGGTGTGGTCGAGGAAGGCGGGCACGTCGCTGGCGACGAAGGACTCCCCCTCGCCGACCCCGAGGACGAGCGGCGAGTCCTGTCGGGCAGCGAACAGGGCGTCGATCCCCTCGATCACGACGGCGAGCGCGTAGCTCCCCTCCAGTCGTTCGGTCGCTGCCCTGACCGCCGCCTCGGGGTCGGCTTCCCCGCGGAGTTCGCGGGCGATCAGGTGCGGGACCACCTCCGTGTCCGTCTCCGAGGTAAACGCGACGCCCTCGGCCTCGAGTTCGTCCCGGAGGTCGCGGTAGTTCTCGACGATCCCGTTGTGGACGACCGCGACCCGGCCGTCCTCGTCGGTGTGCGGGTGAGCGTTCTCGTCCGTCGGGGGGCCGTGCGTGCTCCAGCGGGTGTGACCGAGGCCGACTGGCCCCTCGAATCGCCGCCGGTCCGCGCTGCCGACCGCCGCCTCCAGGGTCTCCAGTTCGCCCGCCCGCTTCTCGACCCTGAGGGTCTCGCCGCCCACGGCCACGCCCGCGGAGTCGTAGCCGCGGTACTCGAGGTTCGAGAGGCCGCCGAGGAGCACGTCCAGCGTCGACCCGGAGTCGCCGACGTAGCCGACGATGCCGCACATCAGCGACCCCCTCCCGTGGCGAGGCTCATCGCCGCACCTCCGTCCCCTCGGGGACGACGCCGCTCGCGTGCGCGCCGACGCCGACGCGCACGCCGGTGCCGAGGAGCGTGCCCGGCGCGACGCTCGCCCCGCCGGCGACGTGTGCTCGGTCGGCGGCGACACAGCCCAGACGGCGGTTCTCGTGGATCATGCTCCCGACGCGAACATCGGCTTCGCCGCCGGGGACCGTCGCCCCCGGGCCGACCACCGCGCCCTGTCCGGTGACGGCGTCGACGACCGTCGCGTTCGGCCCGATCCGTGTGTCGATGTCGAGGACCGACCCCTCGACGACGGCGCCCGCGCCGACGGTCGTGTGCCGGCCGAGCGCGCTGTCCGGGCCGATCACCGATCCGGGGCCGACGACCGCGTCGGGGCCGACGACGACCGGCGGCCGGAGGACGGCGTCGTCGTGGACGCTCGCCGTCTCGTCGACGTACACTCCCCGCCGGCGTTCGGGCTCGTCGACCAGCCCCTCCGCCAGCAGGTCGCGCGCGACGGTCAGCAGGTCCCACGGGTACGTGGCGGTCGACCACAGGCCGCCGATCCGAACGCCGCGGACGGCGTTCTCCCCCCGGATCCGCTCGGCGAGCGTGTCCGTCAGACGGAGTTCCCCCGCCCGGCGCTCGGTCGTCTCGATGTCGGCCAGCATCGACGGCCCGAAGGCGTAGATGCCGGCGTTCAGCAGGCGGTAGGAGTCGTCGTCCGGACGCTCGACGAGTTCGACCACCCGGTCGCCGTCGAGGCGGACGGCGCCGTACTCCGGGGCCCGGTCGCTCTCGACGACGGCGAGGGTCGCGGCGTCGCTTCTCGTGTGCGCGTCGATCACCGCCTCCACCATCTCCCCCGTCACCACCTCGTCGCCGTTGACGACCAGGAAGTCGCTGTCGAGGGCATTGCGGGCCTGCAACACCGCGTGGCCCGTCCCGAGCTGTTTCTCCTGTACGTGATAGGTGACGGAGCGACCGCGGTAGGTCGCCCCGACGTGGTCCTGCACCCGGTCGCGCCGGTAGCCGACGACGACGTGCAGGTCCTCGACGCCCGCGTCGACCAGCGCGTCGAGGACGTACTCCAGGATCGGGCGGTTCGCGGCGGGCAACAGGGGTTTCGGCCGATATTTCGTCAGCGGCCGCAGGCGGGTCCCCTCCCCAGCCGCGAGGACCACCGCGGAGTCGAGTTGCATGAACACCCGTTCACGGTGGCTCCTCTTAAGACTGATCCGCACGGTCGTCCATCCGAATCCTCTTTGCTCCGCCGTCTCACTGCGTAGGTGATGAAGATCGGTATCGTCGGTAGCGGATACGTCGGAACGACCGTCGCGGCCTGTCTCGCGGACTTCGGCCACGACGTGATCAACGTCGACGTCGACGAGTCGGTGGTCAGGCGGCTGAACGAGGGGGAGTCGCCGATCTCCGAACCCGGCCTCGACGACCTGCTCGACCGTCACGCCGGCGAGTCGCTGTGGGCGACCACCGACTACGAGGATCTGGCGACCGCGGACGTCGTCATCCTCGCGCTCCCCACCCCCGCGAACGACGACGGGAGCATCGACACCGCCTACGTCGAGGCGGGCGCCGAGTCGCTCGGGGCGGTCCTCCCCGACTTCGAGTCCCCCCCGACCGTCGTCGTCAAGAGCACGGTCCTCCCGGGCACGACCGAGGACGTGATCCGGCCGGCGCTGGAGCGGGAGTCGGGGCTGCGGGCCGGCGAGGACTTCTCCGTCGCGGTCAACCCGGAGTTCCTGCGCGAGGGGAGCGCCGTCGAGGACTTCCGGAACCCGGACAAACTCGTCTTCGGGACGGCCGACGACCGCGCGCTCGACGCGCTGGAGGCGGTGTACGCCCCGCTGATCGAGGACGTCCCCGTCGTTCGCACCGGCCCCCGCGAGGCCGCGATGATCAAGTACGCCAACAACGCCTTCCTGGCGACGAAGGTCAGCCTCGTCAACGAACTCGGGAACATCTGCAAGGAGTACGGCGTCGACGCCTACGAGGTGGCCGACGCCATCGGCCTCGACGACCGCATCGGGGAGCGGTTCCTCCGGAGCGGGGTCGGCTGGGGGGGAAGCTGCTTCCCGAAGGATCTGGCGGCGCTCGTCGCCGCCGCCCGCGAGACGGGGTACGAGCCCGCCCTCCTGCAGGCCGCAATCGACGTGAACGACCGCCAGCCCCGGCGGATGCTCGACCTGCTTGACGACCACGTCGACGTCGAGGGCGAGCGGGTGGCCGTCCTCGGCCTCGCGTTCAAGCCGGGCACGGACGACGTGCGCAACTCCCGCGCGATTCCGATCATCGAGGGGTTGCAGGAGCGGGGTGCAGAGGTCATCGCCTACGACCCGAACCGGGGCGCCGTCGACGAGATGCGCGAGCGCTTCCCCGACGTGGAGTATCTCGCCTCGGCGTCGCCCACCCTCTCGGGGGCGCGCGCGGCCCTGGTCGTCACCGACTGGCCGGCGTTCGCCGACCTCGACCTGGAGTTCGACCTGATGTCCGGCGACGTGGTGATCGACGGCCGGCGGATAATCGAGCGCCGCGACGGGATCACCTACGAGGGGCTGACCTGGTAGCTACGCCGCCCGCTGTTCGGCTTCCAGGCGCTCGATGCCGATGGTGACGGCGACGCCCTCCACGTCCCACTCCTCGGTCAGATCGTCGGCGTCGGCGTCGAACTCCGCGGTCCGGGTCTCCTCCGCGATCAGGTCGCGCCGCTCGTCGACGAAGCCGGCGACCCGGTCGTCGGCGACGTCGACCCGCGTGCGGATGCGCTCGTCCACGTCCAGATCGAGGCGCTTGCGCATCTCCTGGATCCGCCGCACCACGTCCCGGGCGTAGCCCTCGGCCTCGATGTCCTCGGTGAGCGAGGTGTCGACGTAGACGGTGCCGCCGACGCGGTCCTCGTCGTCGACCGTCAGGTCGAAGTCCGTCCCGGTGACGTCCTCGGGCGGTTCCGCGCGGAACGACACCATCCCCTCGGAGAGGCCGTAGCGCTCGCCGTCGACGGTGACGGCGTAGGGCTCCTCGCCGGCGTCTGCCGCCAGGTCCTCGCGGCGGCGCCCCTCGACGGCCGCCATGATCTCCTGGGCGTCGCCGCCGAAGGCGGGGCCGATCTCGCCCATCTCGGGGTCGGCCCGCTCGACCAGTTCGTCGAAGGCGTCGACCACCGCGACCGACCGGGCGTTCACCCGGTCGGCGAGCAGGTCGGAGAGCGAGCGAACCGCCGACGCGACGGCCTCGTCCTCGGTCTCGACGACGATCCGCGGGACGGGCCAGCGGAGCTTCCGGCCTCCCTGCTGGCGGGCGTTCGCCGCCGCCTCCTCGACCGCCCGGAGGACCGCCACGTTCCGCTCCAGTTCGGGGTCGTGGCGGGCCTCGTCGACCGTCGGGTAGGACAGTTGGTGGACCGTCGTCGCGCTCCCGTCGAGGGTCCGGTACATCTCCTCGGTGAGGTAGGGGGTGATCGGCGCGAGCAGCCGGATCGTCTCGTCCAGCACGGTCGAAAGCGTCGCGTAGGCGCCGCGCTTGCCGGCCGAGTCGGCCGCCTCCCACATCCGCTCGCGGGTCGCCTTGACGTAGAAGCGGGAGACGTCCTCCGTGACGAACTCGAGGACGGCGTTGAGCGCGTCGTGGACGGCGTACTCGTCCCACGCGTCGTCGACCTCGGCTTTCACCGACTGGAGCCGGGAGAGCACCCACTCGTCGACGACGGTCAACTCGCCGTCGTCGAGGCTCGCCTCGGCGGGGTCGTAGCCGTCGAGGGCCATGTACTGCAGCGGGAAGCGGAAGACGTTCCAGAAGATGTTGAGCGTCGACTGGGTCTCCTCCAGGCCCTCCCACTCGAAGGAGAGGTCGACCCCGTGCTGGTCGTGACCGAGGAGGTAGGCCCGGAGCGGGTCGCGCCCGTAGCGGTCGATGGCCTCCTGGGGCGTGACGATGTTGCCGAGGGACTTCGACATCTTCCGGCCCTCGCTGTCGTTGGCGAAGCCGTGCATGACGACCTCCTCGTAGGGGATCTCGCCGAGCGCGGCCGTCCCCATCCCCAGTTGCGACCAGAACCAGCCGCGGGTCTGGTCGTGGGCCTCGACGATGAGGTCCGCGGGCCAGAGTTCCTCGAAGTCGTCCGCCTCGCCGGGGTAGCCGAGCGTGCCCCACGTCGCCACCGAGGAGTCGATCCACACGTCGAACACGTCGGGGACGCGCTCGTAGGTGGTGCCGTCCTCCGTGATGGTGATGGGGTCGACGCTCGGCCGGTGCAGGTCGACCGTCTCGGGGTCGACCTCCTGGTCCGCACGGTCGGCCAGTTCCTCCCGCGTCCCGACGACGAGGATGTCCTCGGCGTCGGGATCGGGGTCGCCCTCGGGAACCCAGACGGGCAGGGGGATGCCCCAGTAGCGCTGCCGGGAGACGTTCCAGTCGGGGGCGTCCTCGACGAAGTTCCGGAACCGGTTGTCACGCGCCCAGTCGGGGTGCCACTCGCTGTCCTCGATGTTCTCGAGCAACTCGTCTTTGACGTCGGTGACGGTGATGAACCACTGGTCGGTCGCGAGGTAGACGATGTCGGTGTCGCAGCGCCAGCACTGCCCGTAGCGGTGGGTGGTGGTGCCCGAGGCGAGCAGGAGGCCCTTGGCCTCCAGGTCGGCGATGATGTCGTCGTTGGCGTCGCGGACGAACTGGCCGGCGTAGTCGCCGGCCTCGTCGGTGAAGGTGCCGTCGCCGGCGACGGGGGAGAACACCTCCAGCCCGAGTTCCTGCCCGCGCTCGAAGTCCACTTCTCCGTGCCCGGGCGCGGAGTGGACGAGCCCCGTGCGGTCCGCCTCCACGTAGTCGGCGGCGTACACCTGCCCGGTTCCCTCGCCGTCGGCGTGGTCGGGCACCTCCGCGGCGAGCGGGTGGTCGTACTCCCAGCCGAGCATCTCCTCGCCGGTCAGTTCCTCGATTACCTCGTACTCCTCGTAGCGCCCCTCGCGGAGGACGTCCTCGACGCAGGGGTCGGCGACGTACAGTCGGTCGGTCTCCCCGCCCTTCACCGCCTCCACCGCCCGATAGGTCATCTCGGCGTCGACGGCGACGAACTCGTTGGCCGGAATCGTCCACGGCGTCGTCGTCCAGACGACCAGCGACCCCTCGCGCTCCCGGAGGGGGAACTTCACGTAGATGGAGGGGGACTCGATCTCGTGGTACTCGACCTCGTTGTCGGCGATGGCGGTCTCACACCGGGGACACTGGTTGATCGCCCGCTTGCCGCGCTCGACGAGGCCGTTCTCGTGGACCCGCTTGAACGCCCACCACGTCGCCTCCATGTACTCCGGCGAAACGGTTCGATAGGGGTCCTCCCAGTCCATCCACGCGCCGATGGACTGGAAGTCCTCGTCCATCTTCTCCCGGTTGCGCTCCGCGAAGGACTTGCACTCCTCGATGAACGCCTCCATCCCGTACTCCTCGATGTCCTTCTTCGAGTCGAAGCCGAGTTCCTCCTCGACTTTCACCTCGATGGGGAGGCCGTGCATGTCGTAGCCCGGCCGGTCGGTCACGTCGTACCCCTCCATCCGCTTGTAGCGGATGATGGCGTCTTTCAGCGTCTTGTTCCACGCCGTTCCGAGGTGCATCTGCCCGCTCGTGTACGGCGGCCCGTCGACGAAGAAGAAGGGCGGATCGTCCGCGTGGGCCTCCTTGGCCGCCTCGTAGGCGTCGTGCTCGTCCCAGTAGTCGTTCACCGAGGATTCCACGTCCTCGGGGGCGTACTGGTCGCTGACGTCGTCCATACCCGACCCAGTTTCCGCGCGTATATCAAAACGGTGGTCACGGTCCCGTCGGCCGTCGCGACGACCACAGGTTTCAGGTACCGGCAGCCCACAGCCGGACCGTGGACAGTCGATTCCGTCCCCGGCAGGCGTTCGCGCTCGCCCTCCTCGTGTTGCTCCTCGCCTCGGCCGGCTCGTCCCTCGCCTACGACCCGGTCGACGACGGCGCGCTCGGTCCCGGGACCGTCGAGCGCGAACCCCGGAACGCGACGGTCGTCAGCACGCAGGGCGTCCACTTCGGTGGCACCTACGACTTCGCGCGTCCGCCACGGCTCCTCTCGATCCAGCCCGACGGCTCGCTCGCGTGGCAGCGCCGGTCGAGTCGCGAGAACCCCGGCTGGTTCTACGACGTCGACCCGCTGCCGAACGGCAATCTGCTGGTGGTGAACCCGCGCGGCGGGACGACGCTCGTCTACGAACTCGACCGCGAGACGCGCGAACGCGTCTGGACCGAGCGACTCCCCTTCCGTGACACCCACGACGTCGACCGCCTCGACGACGGCCGCCTGGTCGTCGCCCACATGCGAGCGAACGTGACGAACGGCACCAGCGGCGACCGGGTCGTCGTCTGGAACCGCTCCCGGGACGAGGTCACGTGGGAGTGGCGGTTCGCGGAACACTTCCCGCACGACACCGCCGGCGGCGTCGACGACCCGGACTGGACCCACGTCAACGACGTCGACCCCGTCGGGGAGGACCGCCTCCTGGTCTCGCCGCGGAACTTCGATCAGGTGCTCATGCTCGACCGCACCACCGGCGAGATCGAGTGGCGCCTCGGGAGCGACGGGGAGACCGACGTCCTGCACGCCCAGCACAACCCCGACTACCTGCGCGGCCGGAACGGCACCCCGACGGTCCTCGTCGCCGACAGCGAGAACGACCGCGTGGTCGAGTACGCCCGCCGCGGCGACGACTGGGAGCGGACGTGGACGCTCACCGGCAACCTGACGTGGCCCCGCGACGCCGACCGCCTGCCGAACGGCAACACGCTCGTCGTCGACAGCCTCGGCCACCGGGTGATCGAGGTGACGCCGACCGGGGAGGTCGTCTGGGAGTTCTACGCCACCTGGGCGCCCTACGACGCCGAGCGACTGGGGACCGGCGACGGGTCGAACGGGCCGACTACCCGGGAACTGAACGCGACGGGAACCCACGTCGTCCACGGTGGCGCGGGCGAGTCCCCCGGCGCGGGGAGCCGAACCCCCGACGCGTGGCTCGACCGGGTCAGCGACGGGACGCCCGTCGAAGCGCCGGGGACCCACCTCGCGGCGTGGTGGGGACACCGGGCGCCGTGGTTCCGCCCCGTCTGGCTGTCGCCCTGGGGGTTCCTCGCGGCCCTCCTCGCCGCCGGCGTCGGCATCGCCTGGTTGGCCACGGAGGCGTACTGGCGGTGGGGCGGGCGGGTCACCGCGGGGCGTCGCGGCTGACGGCGACGCCGGAGACGACACGTCCGCCCACCAGGGGCCGGCGAGCGTCCGCCGCCGATCGGGGCCGCAGCACTACTCGACGTCGGGCGCCTTCTCGTCGGTCCGTCCCGGGAGCGTCAGTTCGACCTCGAGTTCGGGGTCGCCGACGCCCTCGAAGTCGATCTCGAGTTCGACGGGGTCGCCGAACGCGAAGGGCAGTTCCCACTCGTCGGTTCCGAGTGTCAGTTCGTCGCCGTCGCGGAGTTGCTCGCCGAGGTCGATCAGGAACGCCCCCGCTTCGCTCGCGTCGAGGCGGTACTCCTGTTCGAACTCGCGGCCGGCTCTGATCGTCGTTCGCTCGGTGTCAGACATGAGGTATCACCGACGCACGTCGACGGTCACGTCGCTCGCGATCCAGCCGTCCGTGTTCCCCGATTCGAGGAACACCGCCGTCTCGGGACCGCCCTCACAGACGGCGATCTCGGGGCCGGATGGCTGGTCCCGTTCCGATTCTCCGTCGGCGTGTGACCGGGGGTCGACGTCCATCGGTGGCGTTTAGGCATACCTAAAACAAAAAGGGTGCGGTTCGGGTCGGCGTGGGCCGCTGGACCCCGTACCGGTTGCGCCGTGGGCCACGGCTCGCTCGTCCGGGATCAGCCCCCCTCCCGGGCCCGGAGCGGGGTCACCCGCGGCCCGTGATCCGTCCGTTCCACCTCGGCGTCGACCGCGAGCGCGACGCCCCCGCACAGCCCGCGAGCAACCCGCCACTGAGCGTCGCCCCGCCGTACCGCAGACAGTCGCGTCGGTGCGCCGGCCCCGCTCGGTTCGGTGATCATGATTTTAGGCTCACCTAAACCGTTAAATCGGTTTCGGAGTGCCGGCTCTCCGCTCCCGTGGCCTCGCCCGTCCCGGCCGGACGTTCGGACGCTGTCGGTATCGAATGCCGGCATGCGAGCATTGATAAGATTGGACACACGTTTCCGGGACAACGGAGTGTGTAACTTGACTCACAGGCCCTCCTTCGGCACTCCCCGGAATCCACGCCGACACCGCGGGTCCGGCGCCGGTCGCCCCCCCTCGCGGCGGCGACGGCACCGCGCGGCCTCGGCCTCCCGGGGGTGGCACCGGTGACGGTCGTGGCGCGGTTCGACCTCCCCGCCGAGGAGTTCGTCCTCGGGCGCGTCCTCTCGGACCTCGACGACTACTACGCGGAACTGACGCAGTTCGTCCCCACGGACGAGCAGTTCATCCCCTGTGTCTGGATCGAGGCCGACGACCTCTCGGCCGTCGAGTCGTGTCTCGCGGACCACCCGCGCGTCGGCGACACGACGCGGTTCGACGAACGGGCCGGCCGCGCGCTCTACGAAATCGAGTGGGTCGCGCCCTTCGACGACCTCCTCTCGATCCTCATGGTCGGGACTGTCTGGTGACCGAGGCCAGCGGCACCCCCGACGGCTGGGAGTTCGAACTGCTCGCGAGCGAGACCGAGGACCTCCGCGAGTTCCAGTCGGCCTGTACGGAGAGCGGCGTCTCGATCACCGTCCGGACGATCCGACGCTCCGACGTCCCCGCCGAGACGCGGGACGGCCTCACCGACCCACAGCGCGAGATCCTCCGACTGGCCCACGACGCGGGCTACTTCGGGGTGCCACGCGAGACCACCGTCTCCGAACTCGCGGCGGAACTGGACGTCTCGCCACAGGCCGCGTCGAAACGGATTCGCCGGGCCGTCGAGGCCGTGGTCGACCACACGCTCCGGACGACCCGGTCCAGGTAAAAAGGGGTTGACGTGTGTAACCCGCGACACCTTCCGGAAGCGGCGATACCACGGAGACGTGACTCGGACCCTCACACGTCGTCGGCCGTCGGGACCCGTGGAGGCCGAGCTCCGCTACGCATGGACTGGACACCACCGGACGAGCCGACCGACGAGGAATCGCTTCGCCAGGCACTCGAAACCGTCGTCGGCACCGCGCATCGCAACGGGGTCGTCGTGGAGCGTGACTGGCCCTGTCGCGGTCCCGGCGACCACGACTGGGGCGTCGACATCGTCCGTCTCGCGACGGTCGACGACGGTGGCGCGGGCGCACAGGAGGGCGGGGGTGAGTGACCGTGTCCGACGTCGGTGACGTCTCGCTTGTCGAGTTCGTCGAGGGGGAGGTCGGGAGCGCCCTGCGCGGGATCGTTCGCTACCGGGACGAGGGCAGTGCGTGGCTCTCCCTGCGACCCGACCTCGCGAACGGGGATCGGACCGACCTGGCGCTCCACGCGCTCGCCGAGCGCCTGCGGGACCGCGAGCGGACCGCCGCGGAGACGACGCTCCACGTCCCGGAGGACGCGGTGATCGTCAGGTTCCCCCACGACGAGGGTGGCACGCTCGTCAGCCTCGACCCGCACACCGCCGTCGAACCCGGGTTCGTGCGGGCGTGCGAGGCCATCGTCGAGGCGGGAGCACCGCAGCAGTCGGAGCGGGTGGTGGAACCGTGAACCGGCGTCGGCGAGCATCGGGCGGGGGCGACCGATGAGTCGGGAGCCATCCGCCGACGCGCTGAGCCGCGGGCTCGTCAGAGCGCTCCCCGACCGCGGGTTCGTCCTCGACGCCGACGGCCGGTTCCTCGAGGTCCTCGGCGACGGCGCGGTCGACGCCGATCCGGAGCGGTTCCTCGGTCGGACCGTGTTCGACGTGTGGCCCGAGCGGACGGCCGAGCGATGGCTCGCCACGATCCGGGCGGCGGTCGAGGCGGACGCGGTCCGGACGCTGACGTACGACCTGTCGACCGACGGGCGCACCCGCACCGTCGAGGCGAGATGCGCCCCGATCCCCGGCGACGACGGCGAGCCCTCGTCGGTCGTCTGGGCTCCCGAGGAGGTCACGTCGAGCGCCGACCCCGCGCGGTGGCTCTCCCGACTCGCCGACGTCGTGGCCGGCGGAAGCCGGCCGCTCGCGGAGCGCCTCGACTCGCTGTTCGACCTCGGCTGCGAGCGGTTCGGCCACGACGTCGGCCTCCTCGCCCGGCACGACCCCGGGGCGGATCGGGCGGCGATCGAGTACACCAGCGCCGAGGACGGCCCCTTCGCCGCGGAGGAACGGCTCTCGCTCGACGGCGCCGCCGCGGAGGGCGGCCGTGCCGTGTCGGCGGTCGACCTCGGCGACGACGCGACCGTCTCGCTCGGCCCCCGGATCGGGGTCGACGGCGGTCCGGACCGAACCCTCGCCTTCGTCTCGACCGGCTCCCGCGACCGATCGCCGTCCGACGAGGAGCGTCTCTTCCTCGAACTGGCGGGTCGGTGGGTGACGTACGAACTCGGGCGTCGGGTACGCGAGGCTCGCGAGCGGCGGATGGCGGCGGTCTTCGACGGCACGGCCCGGTTCATGGGGCTGCTCGAGCCGGACGGGACGCTGATCGAGGCCAACCGCGCGGCCCTGGAGTTCGGCGGCGTCGACCGCGAGGCGGTGACCGGCCGGAAGCTGTGGGACACGTACTGGTTCAGCGGCTCCGAGGGGACCCGGCGGCGTGCGCGCGAGGCCGTCGACCGGGCGGCCGACGGCGAGTACGTCCGCGACGAACTCACGGTTCGCGGCGCGGACAGCGAGACCGTCATCGACCTGTCGATCCGTCCGGTCACCGACGAGGACGGGACCGTCACCCTGCTGGTCTCCGAGGGGCGGGACGTCACCGAACGCGAGGAACACGCGGCGCGGTTCCGTGCGCTCACGGACGCCAACCGGCGGCTCTGGGAGGCCGAGTCCGAGGCGGAACTGGCCGAGGTGACCGTCGACGTCGTCGAGACGGTGCTGGACGAGGGGCTGGCGGTCGTGTGGTCGTACGACGAGTCCGACGACGAACTCGTCCCGCTGGCGGCGTCCGACGCCGCGACGGCGCTCGACGGGTCGCTCCGGGCGGACGACATCGACCCCATCGCGGACGACACGACGGAGATGGCGGCCTTCCGGCGGGGCGAGACCACCGTCGTCGAGGACTACGGGACCGCCGAGGGGACCGGCCACCCGGAGACGCCGCTCGGGGCGCTCCTGATCGCGCCACTCGGCGAGTTCGGGCAGTTACACGTCGGCGTCCACTCCGCCTCGGGGTTCGACGACGAGGTCCGGAAGCTACTCGACGGCCTCGCGAACACCGTCGAGGCGGCGCTGGAGCGACTGTCGAGGGAGCGGAAACTCGAACGGAGCCGGGAGCGGCTGGCGCGGACCGAGCAGTTGGCCACCGTCGGCGGGTGGGAACTCGACGTCGAGACTGAGGCGCTGACGTGGACCGACGGCACCCGGCGCATCTACGGGACCGACGACGACTACGAGCCCACCCTCGAGGAGGCCGTCGACTTCTTCCACCCCGAGGACCGGTCGGACGTCACAGAGGCGCTCGAACGGTGTCGGGCGACGGGGGCGCCGTACGAGCTGGAGGCGCGCCTCGTCACCGCGACGGGACACGAGCGGCGGGTCGAGGTGGCCGGCGAGGCCATCGTGTCTGACGGCGACGTGGTCCGTCTGGCCGGGGCCATCCGCGACGTCACCGACCGGACACACCGGGAACAGCAGCTGTCGGTCCTCCATCGCATCCTGCGACACAACCTGCGGAACGACCTCAACGTCGTCCGTGGCTTCGCCGACGCCATCGACCGGGAACTCGACCGCCTCGACGCCGCCCCCGGGAGCGACGGGGCGGTGGAGCAGTCCGTCGACGAACTGCGGACGTACACCGACCGGATCCGGGAGACCACGGAGGGCCTCGTGTCCATCGGGGACAAGGCCAACCGCATCCGGCAACTGATCACCGGCGACTCGGGGGAGGACTCGGTCTGCCGGGTGTCGGCCGCCGTCGACGCCGCCGTGGCCGACGTGGAGTCGGACCACCCGTCGGTCGACGTGGACGTCGACGACCTCCCGGAGGCCGCCGTCGAGGCGTCCCTGGAAGCGGTGGTCTTCGTCCTCCGGGAGTTGCTCGACAACGCCGTCGTCCACGCCGAGTCGGCCGACCCCGACGTCGCGGTGCGGAGCGAGCGGGTGAGCGCCGATCACGTCGCGCTCGACGTCGTCGACTGGGGGTCGGGCATCCCGAGCGACGAACTCGAGGCGCTCCGGCGCGACGAGGAGGCGGCCCTGTCACACGGGAGCGGGATCGGCCTCTGGGTCGTCAACTGGCTCGTGTCGTCGGTCGGGGGATTCCTCGACTTCGAGACGACCGACGGCCGGGGAACGGCCGTCACGGTGACCCTCCCCGTCGCCAACGACTCGCCGGACGCGCCGACGGCGGCCGTCCCCACGCGGGCCGCGGGCGGGAGCGGGACGCCGACGGGGGGTGGCGGCGGTGCGTGAGGCCACACCCCTGTCGGGGACCGTCGTGATCGCCGAGGACGAACCGGGTCTCGTCGACCTGTACCGCACGTGGCTGTCCGACCGACACGAGGTACGCACCGCCGCGGACGGTCGGGAGGCGATCGATCGGATGGACGGCGACGTCGACGTGGCGCTTCTCGACCGCCGACTGCCGCGACGCTCCGGCGACGACGTGCTGGAGTGGATCAGGGCCCACGAGGACTGCCGGGTCGCCATGGTCACCTGCGTGGCACCGCATCCCGACGACGACCTGCCGGCCGACGCGTATCTGACCAAACCGGTCTTCCGGGAGACGCTGGCGGAGACGGTGATCGACCTCCTCCTCCGGGGGCGAACCGACGAGGACACGCGCACCCTCCTGGCGCTCGTCTCCCGCAAACTGGCGCTGGAGGAGTCGTACGCCGCCCCCGAACTCGACTCCCATCCCGGGTACGCGGCCCTCGAAACCCGCATCGACCGGCGACTCGACCGCCTCGGCGCCGAACTGCGGACCGCGGCGTCCCGACACGGGATCGAGGCCTGTCCCGAGTGTGGCCGGCGTCGCGGCGACGCGGAGCGCGTCGGAGTCGTCGAACTCGGCCCCGCCGCCGTGAAGTGTCTCGGCTGCGGGGCCGTCGTGAGGGCCGCCGATCCGTCGGAGGGGTCGGACGCGGCGTGAGTGTCGGGGCTCCGGGGAGCCTCGACCGAGCGGACGCCGAACAGCTTTATGCCCGCGGTCGACGAACGTGAGCCATGTCCCTCGACGTGGCGGTTCCCGATCCACCAGAACTCGAACAGATCGATCCGAACGAGTACGAGGACGCCGACGTGGTCGGGGACACGGACTACAAGCGGGACGAGATCGAGGCGCTCCTCCGGGATGGGGCGTGGGCGGACGCGTTCGCCGAGTGGGCCGACGGGACGCCCCTCGACGAGTCGGAGTTCGACGTCGTCACTGACCTGGACATGATCGCGCAGTTCGACTTCTTCTGGGACTCCTTCGCGGAGCGCGTCGGCTACCACGCGCCGGGGATCCCCGAGGACTGGAAGGAGCGGAACTACCACCCCGACCTGGACTCGTGGGGGACCGTCTCGGGGATCAACGCGGCGATGACGGAACTCGGACAGATCGTGTGTGACGTGCTGAAAGACGACTACATCGACTGGGAGACGGAGTACGAGGCGCCCGACGACCTGCCGGATTTCGACTAGTCGCCGAGCGGCACCGAGAGCGTGACGACGGTGCCGCCCGCGTCCGCTTCGGCCACCGAGAACTCCCCGCCGGCCTTCCTGACGATCCAGTGGATCTGCCAGAGGCCCAACCGTTCCGCGTGGTTCAGCGGCGTCTCGCCGCCGTCGAGGACCTCGACCTCGCGGTCGGGGATGCCGGGGCCGTCGTCCTCGATTTCGACGTCGACCCACTCCCCGCCGCGCGTCCCGATCCGGACCTCGACGGAGGGGTGTCGCCCGCGGTTGTGTTCGACGGCGTTCTCCATCGCCTCCTCGATGGCGGTCGTCAGTCCGCCGACGGCCACCTCGACCGGTTCGTCCGGGAGGGCGACCGAAAACGTCGCCTCGGGGTAGCGATCCTCGAACATGCTCACCAGTTGCTCGATGCGGTCGTTCAGGACGACGGGCTCGCCGGCCGACTCGGCCATCGAGATGACCCGGTCGATCCGCCGCACCGACTCCGCGAGCTCCATGAGGTCGACGGCCGCCCGCTCGATCACCCCGAGCGAGTCCAGGGAGCCGTCCACGTCCGCCTCCTCCCGCAGCAACGCGACGTGGCCCTCGATCAGGTTCATCTTGTTCTTCAGGTTGTGGCTGAGGACGCGGTTCAACACCTGGAGCCGTCGCTCCCTGATCTTGCGGTCGGTGATGTCCGTCTGAAAGCCGACGAAGTTCCGGACGGTGCCGTCGTCGCCGCGGACGGGCGCGACGTCGAGTTTCTGCCAGTACCGCCGGCCGTTCTTGCGGTAGTTCACGATGTCGACGGAGACCGGCCGTTCGGCGGCGATGTGCTCCCGGAGCGTCCGGCGCGTCTCCGGGTCGGTGTCCGCGCCCTGCAGGAGGCGACAGTTCCGGCCGACGACCTCCTCCTCGTCGTACCCGGTCAGCTCCTGAAACCGCTCGTTCGCGTAGATCATCGGGTTGTCGTCGCGGTCCGGATCGGTGATGGTGATGCCGACCGGGGCCTTGTCCATCGCCCGCTCCTTCAGGCGGAGTTCGGCGACCGTCTCCTCGAGTTCCCGCGACCGGGCTTCGAGTTCGACCGCGGTCAGTCGTCGCTGGATCAGGTTGTCGATCCGGGAGAGGAGTTCGGCCTTCCCGACCGGGAGTTCGATCACGTCGTCGACGTACTCCCAGACGGCCGGGCCGACGGCGTCCGCGGCGTCGGCGGACACCAGGAGCACGAACGGCAGGAAGGCGTCTTCGGTCCCGCGACCGGCCTCGGCGACGTCCGCGATGCGGTCGAACTCGGTCCGGTCGATCCCACCCCGGTCGAACACGCAGCAGTCGTACTCCGCCCCGAGCGCTGCCGGATCGGTCGCCGTCTCGATCCGGTACCGGCGGCCCAGCGTCTCCGCCAGCAGGTCACGGTTGCGACCGGGGCCCATGAACAGCAACACGCGTGGCTCGTCGCCCGCCCGCCGGCTACCGCCTCCCCGATCGGCCGTGTCCCCATGGCCTAGTTCCTGTGACATGTTGGCAGACGAAAGCGGTGGTATCGACTCTCATGGGCCACGGCTCCGTAATTGTTGGCTTCTGATACTCCGCTGTCACCACTCCTGTCCTTTATGAGGCCGAGTGCCGTATCCGGCACATCCATGGCGTCGACCAGTCGGCTCTCGACGGGCATCGAGGGACTCGACGAGATCCTGCACGGCGGGTTCATTCCGGAGCGCAACTACATGCTCCGTGGGCCTGCCGGCTCCGGGAAGACCATCCTCGGGTTTCACTTCCTCGAGGCGGGCCTCGCGAACGGCGAGACGGGGCTGTTCGTCAACCTGGAGGAGGACCTCGACGACCTGCGGGCGAACGCGGCCGCGCTCGGCTTCGAGACGGACGCCATCGAGTTTCTCGATCTGAGCCCGACCGCGGAGGCGTTCACCGAGGACGACACCTACGACGTGTTCGCGGCGGCCGAGGTGGAACAGGAACCGGTCACGACCGAAATCGTGGACGCGGTGTCGTCGGTCGACCCGGATCGGGTGGTCGTCGATCCGCTCACGCAACTCCGCTATCTCACGTCCGATCAGTACCAGTTCCGCAAGCAGGTCGTCGGGTTCATGCGCTATCTCAAGCGACAGGGGGCGACCGTCGCCTTCACCGTACAGCACCTCCCCGACCTGCCGACCGAGGACCTGGAGTTCATCGCCGACGGTACGATCAAACTGGGGTCGGCCCCGCACGGACGGACGGTCACCGTCCCCAAGTTCCGCGGGTCGAGCACCCGAGGCGGGGACCACGCCTACCGGATCGCCGACGACGGCATCCACGTCTTCCCGACGCTGAAGCCGGGGGACCACGCCGCCGACTACCCGTTCGAACAGCTCTCCGCGGGCATCCCGGAGGTGGACGACCTCCTGCACGGGGGCCTCGAACGCGGGACGGTCAGCGTCATCAGCGGCCCCACCGGCGTCGGCAAGACGACGCTCGGCACCCAGTTCATGAAGGAAGCCGCCAGTCGCGGCGAGCGGTCGGTGATCTACCTCTTCGAGGAGACCACCCGGACGTTCGTCGAGCGGTCGGAGTCGGTCGGCATCCCCGTCGAGGAGATGATCGAGGAAGGCACGCTCTCGGTTCGCGAGGTCGAGGCGCTGGAACTGTCACCCCAGGAGTTCGCGAACACCGTCCGCGAGGACGTCGAGCGAAACGACACGCGGATCGTCATGGTCGACGGCATCGCCGGCTACCGCCTGACGCTCCGTGGCGAGGGCGACGTGGTCCTGCAGCGGATGCACGCGCTCGGTCGCTACCTGAAGAACGCGGGCGTGACCACCATCTTCGTCGACGAGACGAGCGCCATCACCGGCGAGTTCACCGCGACCCAGGAGAACATCAGTTACCTGGCGGACAACCTCGTCTTCCTGCGCCACCTCGAACTGCACGGCGAACTCCGGAAGGCCATCGGCGTCCTGAAAAAGCGCACGAGCGACTTCGAGCGGACCCTCCGGGAGTTCGAGATCACCGGCGACGGCATCCGCGTCGGCGAGCCGCTCTCGCGGATGCGCGGGATCCTTCGCGGAACCCCGGAGCTCATCGACGACGCCGACGACGGCTGACCCTCAGGACTCCATCCGCTCGACGAGCCGTTCGAGCTGTGTCGCCCGGTCGTCGAGCGCGGCGTCCCGAAGTCGGCGCTCGGCCTCGGTCGGGCAGCCGAGGTCGGGGACGGGCGTCGGGTCGCCGTCGTCGTCGACGGCCACGAACGTGAAAAACGAGGAGGTGGTGTCGCGCTCGGTGTCCTCCCGCGGGTTCTCCGCCCGTACCTCGACGTTCACCTCGATGCTCGTCCGCCCGGTCCCGTAGACGTACGCCTCGACGACCACCACCTCTCCGATGTCGATCGGGCTCTTGAAGTCGACGTGTTCCATCGACGCGGTGACGACCCCCTCGTTGGCGAACCGCATCGCCGCGATGGCGCCACAGACGTCCATCCAGTGCAGGACGGCGCCCCCGAGCGCCCGGCCGTGCGTGTTCGTGTCGTTCGGGAGCACGATCTCCGTCATCTCGGTGTGGGACTCCGCGAGGGTCGCCGTCTCCGTCATGGCGTGAGGGTCGTCGGGGGGCGTCAAAAGTCCCCCCGGTTCGTCGGGGCGGCCCGCTCACCGCTCGTCGTCGAAGTCGTCGATCCGCTCGGGTTCGAACTCGTCCTCCGGGCGGCCGGCCCGGTCGAGGACGCCGTCGGTGACGGTGATGGGGCAGTCCACCCGGACGGCCAGCGCGATGGCGTCGCTCGGGCGGGCGTCGAAGACGAACTTCCGGGGCTCGCCCTCCTCGTACCGTTCGACGTCGACCTTGGCGTAGAAGGTGCCGTCCGCCAGGTCGTCGATGCGGATGCCGTCCACGGCGCCGCCGAACTCCGTCAGCATCTCGACGAGCAGGTCGTGTGTGAGCGGTCGCTCGAACGGCTCCCCCGACAGTCCGAGCTGGATCGCGCGCGCCTGGTCGGCCGTGATGACGATGGGGAGGTACTCCGATCTGGCGGCGAGGAGAACCGCGGGGACGTTCGATCCGTCCTCGCTCGTGCCCACGCCGATGCCGCTCACCTCGGCGGTGTGCTCCATACCCGCCCGTTCGTACGCGGAGTATGAATAGCTACGGGGCCACCTAGCGACGGACGTAGAACGCCGCGGCCACGAGGACGATGGCCGCGAGGCCACCGAGGAAGAAGACGAGCCCCGGTGGGAGCCCCGCGGCCGCGGCGTCGGCCGCCGTCGTCGTCGCCTCGGTGCTCATCGTGCCCATGCCGCCGTCGCCGCCGTCGGCGGCGCCCGCGCCACCGGTCCGTGCCAGCCCGGGCAGGTCGCCGAAGCGCCACTGGACGAGGAGGCTCGCGACGCCGAGCAGGCCGACCGCGCCCAGCAGGCGCTTCAGCGCGCTCTCGAGGCCGCTGCTCTCGTCTTCGCTCCCGGCGAACACCACGAGTGGGCGGTCCGCGGGGGCGTAGACGTTCATCTCCCGGCCCTTCTCGGAGTAGGCGGTGTCGATCACCTCGATGAGCCCCGCCTCTTCGAGGTTGCCGAGGTGGTACTGTGCGTTCTGGAGGGACGTGTCGACGCGCTCGGCCACGCGGGCGGGCGTGTCCGGTTCGTCGTGGAGGGTCGCGAGCACCTCGCGGGCGGTGTCCGAGGACAGCGCGGACAACAGGTCGTCGGCGTCCTCGCTGTCCAGACCGACGACGCGCGGATCGGTCTGCTCGGCCGCGGAGGTGTCGGGACGCGAGGGCAGCAAATCTGCCATGGACGCCGCTACGACTCCCCGGGGTACAAAGCTTCCTCTCCCGTCCGATCGGTCCCTCGACCCCCCGACGCGGATCGCCGTGGAGATGGCTCTAATCGGCCGATATCCGGCGTCTCGAATCGTGACAACGGCTCACAGCGAAAAAGGGTAAGTGGGTGGAGCCCCTACGCGAAACCGCGATGAACACGCAAGAATCCGTCCGACGGCAGGCCGATTCGGTCGAAGCCAGCGAAGCGCTCCGCCTCGAACAGGAGAAGGTCGAACAGCTCGTCGAGGCGCTCAACACCGACCTCGCGGCGACGTACGTCCTCTACCACCAGCTGAAAAAGCACCACTGGAACGTCGAGGGCGCGGAGTTCCTCGACATCCACGAGTACCTCGGCGAGGCCGCCGAGGACGCCGAGGAAGCGGCGGACGAACTCGCGGAGCGAGCCCAGGCGCTCGGCGGCGTCCCGCTCGCCGGCGGCAAGCGGCTGGAGGAGAACGCGCCCGTCGAGCCCGAGGACGACGACGTCTACGACATCCGGACCTCGCTCCGGCACGACATGGAGATGTACGGCGACATCATCGAGACGGTGCGCGAACACGTGGAACTCGCCGAGGGCTTCGGCGACCACGCCACCGCCGAGATGCTCCGCGAGCAGCTCGTGGAGATGGAGGAACACGCCCACCACCTCGAACACTACCTCGAAGACGACACGCTCGTCCTCGATTCGGCCACGAACTGAGATCGGCGCCCCTGCTGACGGACGGCGACCGGCCGTTCCGTTCTCGATTCTCTTCGTCGGTGTCGGTTACGCACACCGGGTGAGCTGTGCCCGCACGTTGCGCCGACACCGCTTGCAGGTCGCCACCGCCGTCGCCACGCCGTCCAGAACCGGGTACTCGACCGGAAGGTCACTGTAGAGGAAGGAAACGAGACAGCGGTGGCCGAGGCCGACCTTCGCGTGTTCGCTCGTCGATCCGTCGAGAAACGCCTGTCGCTCCCGGGCCTGGGCCTCACACCGGTCGATGTGGTCGCCGAGGCGGGCGTGTCGCTCCCGCAGGTCGTCGAACCCGAGCGCCGTCAGCGGCGTCTCGTCGGCCTCGATCAACCACTCGCGGAGCGCCGCGAACGCCTCGCTCGCGGCGTCGAGCGCCGCGGCCTCGCGCTCCAGCGCCGTCGCCATCGTCCGGAGCTGCCACCGTCGATCGGTCGCCGCCTCGATCACCTGCTCCCTGTACTGGGGGGTGAGCGCGGACCCCGTCGTCGGCGCCAGCGCCACCGCGATCTCCTCGCCGAGTTCGGCAGCCAGCGTCTCGAAGACGGACTCGTCGTCGTCGACGCCGTCCACCCCCCGAACCGTCGTGTCGAACGCCTCGCGGACGGCCGCACACCCGCCTCGCTGGCGCGTCGTCGCCGCGAGCGTCGTCCCGACCGAACTCGGCGCCTCGCCGCCGGTCCCGCCGGTCGACACGTCGCGAACCCGGTCGACGAAGTCGTCGTAGGCGGCCAGTTTCGCCCGCACCGCCTCGCGCTCGTCCGCGACGCGCTCCCTGGCCGCCGGGACGTGCGTCTCGACGGTCACGGCTCGCCCCCCGTCGACGCCGCCTCCCGTCTGGTCCCCGCGGTCGACCGCTCGCCCTCGTCGGTCGGCCGACACTCGTGGACGACCGGCTCGACCCACGCCAACGCGGGATCCCACCGCCGCAGCGCCGCGCGGTACGCGCGGGTCAGCCGTGCGGCCCGCGCGGCCGTCTCGCGGTCGGGATACCGCAGTCCGACGACCGGGACCGGCTCCTCGCCGGTGCGGGCCGACGCCACGCGGTAGCGACCGCCCTCGGCCAGCGCCTCGATTCGACACCGCGTCTCACGGAGCGCCACGGTCCTCCCTCCGGTTCGGTACGCCGGGACACGCCTCGACCATATGGTTTAGGCTAACCTAAAACATGATAAGCGTTTCGTCGGCCCGACTACTCGACGACCATGACGCGGATGTCGTTGACGTTCGTGCCCGTCGCGCCGGTGCTGAGGACCGCTCCGCGCCCCCCGAGGAAGCCGTAGGCGTTGCTGTTCGCGAGCGCCCGGCGCGCGGCCCGGACGTCGTCGACGGTGTCGGCGTCGACGATGGCGCCCGCGAAGTCGCTGCTGCCGTCGTGGCCGTCGGTGTCGACGCAGGCGAGCGTCGTCGACTCGGGGAGTTCGACGGCGGCCGCCAGCGCGAAGTCGGCGTTCGGCCCGCCGACGCCGTCGCCGCGGACGGTGGCGGTGGCCTCGCCTCCCGAGAGGACGACCACCGGCGCCTCGGCGGGGTTGCCCGTCGCGCCGATCTCCTCCGCGACGGCGACGTGGGTCAGTGCCGCCTCGCGGGCCTCGCCCCGCACCGACGAGGAGAGGATGCAGGTGTCGTACCCCCGATCCTCGGCCACTTCGCGGGCGGCGTCCATCGCCGTGAAGGCGTCCGCGATGACGTGGTTCCGCACCCGGTCGAAGACGGGGTCGTCCGTCCGCGGCGTCTCGGGCAGGTTGCCGGCCGCCCCCTGTTCCAGTCGGTCGCGAACCGGCGCCGGCGGGTCGACGTCGTAGCGTTTCAGGACGTCGAGGGCGTCCTGGTAGGTCGACTCGTCCGGTGCCGTCGGTCCGCTGGCGATCACGCTCAGGTCGTTGCCGACCACGTCGCTGAACACGAGGCCGACCACGCGGGCGGGCGCCGCGAGTTCGACGAGGCCGCCGCCCTTGATCGTCGAGAGGTGTTTGCGCACCGCGTTGAGGTCGCCGATCTCGGCGCCCGCGTTGAGGAGCGCGTCGGTGGTCGTCTGGAGGTCGTCGAGCGAGATGCCCTCCGCCGGTGAGGGGAGGAGCGCGCTCGCGCCGCCGGTGATGATCGCCAGCACCAGGGTCCGGTCGTCCGTCTCGGTGATGAGATCGAGGATGCGGTCGGTCCCCTCGACGCCCTCCTGACTGGGGACGGGGTGTTCGCCGTGCCACCGCTCGATCCGGCCGTCGTCGCCGGCGTCGGGCGTGACGATGGCGCCGGCGTCGATCCGGTCGCCGAGGACGTCCTCCAGCGCCGCCGCGACGCCGTCGGCCGCCTTGCCGCCGCCCACGACGACGATGCGGTCCACCCCGGACAGGTCGTAGGTCGCCTCGCCGACGCGGAGTCGTTCCTCCTCGTCGACGTGGACGGATTCGGCGACGACGCGTTCGGGTCTGGCGGCCTCGATGCCGGCGCGGATACAGGCGAGCGCCGTCTCTCGGCCGCCGGTCGATGCCAGCGCGGCTTCGTTCTCTATGGAGACCATACTCCGCCTCTCTCCGACAAGGGTAAAAAGCGTGCCCCAGTAGCGGCCGGTAATGAGCGACCACGGGACGTCGACCGGCCGGGAGGGCCGCGTTCGCGTCGTCGGCACGGCTCACGTCTCGGCCGACAGCGTCCGCGAGGTCGAGGAGACCATCGAGGCCGAGCGGCCGGACGTGGTCGCGGTGGAACTCGACGAGGGCCGCTACCGCCAGATGCAGGGCGAAACGCCCGACGACATCGAACCCGGCGACCTCCTGCGTGGCAACACCGTCTTCCAGTTTCTCGCCTACTGGATGCTTTCCTACGTCCAGTCGCGACTCGGCGAGCGGTTCGACATCGAACCCGGCGCGGACATGATGGCCGCCGTCGACACCGCCGAGGAACTCGGCATCGACGTGGCCCTGGTCGACCGGGACATCCAGACGACGATCCAGCGGTTCTGGGCGCGGATGGGCGTCCTCGAAAAACTGCGCCTCGTCGGCGGCCTCGCCTTCGGCGTGACGGACGCCCGCGGGATCGGCCTCGCGCTCGGCGTCTTCGCCGGCGTGATCGCCGGCCCGCTGCTCGGCCTGTTCGGCCCCTCGCTCGGCGTCTCGGCGCCCCTCCTCTCGCGGATCACGGGGGGCGTCCTGATCGCCGTCGTCGTCGGCCTCGTCGTCCACACCCTCGCCGACGTCGCCCTCGGCCCCGACGAGGCGCTCGTCGCGGCCGCCGGCAGCGGCGCCGCCGCGGGCCTGATCGGCGGCGTCGGTCTCGGACTCGCGGACGGGGTCGTCGCCTCCTTCGGCTCCCTCCTCCCCCGCGTCGTCGGGAGCCTCACCCTGGGCCTCCTCGGCGGCGTGTCCGTCGGCCTGCTCGCGGGCGTTCTCGCCGACCGCGCCGGCTACGGCGCCGCCGAGTCCGACGACCTCGACGACTTCGACGTCGAGGAACTCACCGACGCCGACGTGGTGAGCGTCATGATGGAGGAGTTCCGCTCCTTCAGCCCCGCCGGCGCCCGCGCGCTCATCGACGAGCGCGACGCCTACATCGCTCACGAACTCGTCTCCCTGCGGGACGCGGGGAAGGACGTGGTGGCGATCGTCGGCGCCGGCCACCGCGAGGGGATCGAGACCTACCTCGACGCCCCCGAGACGCTCCCACCCTGGGAGTCCCTCGTCGGCACCGACTCCGGCGGCGGCGTGCCGTGGCTGAAGGCCGCGGGCGTCCTCGTCTCCGTCGGCTTCGTCGCCTTCTTCGTCCTGCTGGCCATGGCGGGGGTTCGCGACGGCTTTCTCCTGCGTCTCTTTGCCGCGTGGTTCGTCGTCAACGGCGTCTTCGCGGCCGGCCTCGCCAGACTCGCCGGCGCCCGGTGGTCGTCGACGGCCGTCGGCGGCCTCGTGGCCTGGATGACCTCGGTCAACCCCCTGCTCGCGCCGGGGTGGTTCACCGGCTACGTCGAACTCCGTCACACCCCCGTCAACGTCGCCGACATCGGCCGGCTGAACGAACTCCTCAGCGACGAGGAGAAGCCGATCCGCCAGCTCGTCGGCGAGATGTTCGAGGTCCCCCTGTTCAGGCTCATCATGATCGTCGCCATGACGAACGTCGGCAGCATGATCGCCAGCCTCCTCTTTGCCGTCTACGTCCTGCCGCTGTTCGCGACCGAGATCGGCGGCATCGACGGGGTCACGCGGCTGATGGTCGAGGGCGCGCGCAACAGCGCCGAACTCCTCTGGAGGACCGTCTCGTGAACCTGCGGTTCAGCTCCCACGAGCTCCGCGACCTGACCGTCGCGTGGGTCGTCCTCGGCGTCGCCTTCGCCATCTTCTTCGCCGGCGGCGGGAGCCGCGCCGTCTCGATGCTGCTCGATCAGGGGGTGGTCGGGCCGCTGCTCGTCTCGCTGGTCACCGCCGGCTTCGGCTTCCTCCTCCACGAGCTCGCACACAAGGTCGTCGCGGTCCGGTTCGATCAGATCGCCGAGTTCCGTGCCGACTACGGGATGCTCTTTCTGGCCGTGATGAGCGCGCTCGTCGGCTTCCTCTTCGCCGCGCCCGGCGCCGTCCACCACCGTGGCCGGCTCACCGCGCGCGAACACGGGCTCATCGCCCTCGCCGGCCCCGTCACGAACGGCCTCCTCGCCCTCGTCTTCGCGCCCGTCTACGTCGCCGGCCTCCTCGCCGGGTCGCCGCTCCTCTCGCTGCTCGGCGCCCGCGGCGTCGCCATCAACCTCTTCCTGGCGGCGTTCAACCTCGTCCCCTTCGGGGGGCTCGACGGCCGCACCGTCCTCGACTGGAGCAAGGGCGTCTTCGCGCTCACCTTCCTCCCCGCCGCCGCGGCCGCCGTGTTCGTGGTGTTCGTGCTGGGCATCGGGTTCTGACCCCCGGCGGCGCGCGCGGACTCCACGCCCCCGAACGAACGGTGTTTCGACGAGCGTGCCGGCCGCGGGTCTCGTCCCTGCCGGACCGACGGCGACGCCTTCGTGTGGGGCGTCCCGCCCGACCGACGAGGCGGAACGCTTAACATCGGGTGTAAAGTACGTTTTACTGTAAAAGGTACTTTACACATGTCCGCGACGAACACTGATACGGGATTTTCCCGCCGAACGTACAGACGAGTCGTCTACGGTGTGATCGGGGTCGGGATCCTCGGCTTGCTCGTCGGGATGGTGATCGACCGATACCTCGCCGGAACGGTCGTCTACCTGCTCGGCGCGTGGATCGGCGGCGGTATCGCCTTCGCGGCCCCGCGAGTGAGCGACAGCCGGCTTCAGGACGAACGGGACTACGAGTTGCACAACCGTGCGAGTGGTCTGGCGATGGGGATCACCATGGCACTCGGCATCGGCATCGTGCCGCCGCTCTACGTTCTCGATGCCGGCGGGTACGTCGAACTCACGGGAGCGGCCGGTGGCGGGATACTGGTCGCCTCCGCTCTGTTTCTCCTGTACGGGTTCTGCTTTGGACTCGTACAGCGGGGCGCCTAGCATGCGGAACGATCTTTCGACCCGGCGTGCGGACGAGGGGTTGAGTCAGGGGGAACTCGCGGACGCCGTCGACGTCACCCGGCAGACGATCAACGCCATCGAGCGCGACCGGTACGACCCGTCGCTGGAACTCGCGTTCGAACTCGCGGCGTACTTCGACTGCCACATCGAGGACATCTTCGACCCTTCGCTCGACTGAACCGCCGCGGCGACGAACCGCGTCTCGCGTGGCTCTCGCGGCGGTCGGCGGGCTATCCGGGCGGCTCCCTCACGCGTCGGCACCCGCCGACGGCTGCCGACCCGGCTCCGGTCCCGTTTCCGAAGCCTTTTGCTGACTGACCGGTCAGTTATGCTGTGAGCGGCGACGACCCGGTCCCCGAACCGACCGACGACATCATGTGTGCGACCTATCGAGCCCTCTGTCGCCACGGGTACGCCGACCTGACGATGCAGGACATCGCCGACGAGTGGTCGAAGAGCAAGCCCGCCCTCCACTACCACTACGACACGAAGCGCGGCCTCCTGCTCGCCTTCCTCGACCACCTCTACGACGCCTACACGGACCGCGTCGCGGCCCCCGAGGAGGGCTCGCCGCGTGCCCGTCTCGACGCGCTGATCGACGCCGCCCTCGACCCGCCGCGGACGGACGCGCACCGCGAACTCCGCACGGCGCTGTTCGAGGTGAAAGCCCAGGCTCCCCACGACGAGGCGTTTCGCGAGCGACTGGAGCGTTTCGACACCCACCTCGCCGACGAGATTCGCCGCCTCGTCGCCGAGGGCGTCGACGCCGGGGCCTTCCGCACCGACGCCGACCCGGAGACTGCGGCGACGCTCCTCGTGACCCTCGTCAACGGGGCCCACTCCCGCCGGGTCGCCCTCGGCGCCGACGACGGCGTCCGCGCGGCCATCGACGACTTCGTCGCGGACTCCCTGGAGGCCGACCGATGAACCTTCGCGACCTGTTCAAGTCCCGCGAGGAGTTCGACCTGACCGACGGCGACGTTGGCTGGCCGCTCCTCTATCTCTCCCTCCCCATCGTCGTCACGAACCTGCTCCAGACGGCCTACAACCTCGCCGACACCTTCTGGATCGGGCAGTACAGCACGGACGCCCTCGCCGCGATCAGTTTCGCCTTCCCGATGGTCTTTCTCATCATCTCGCTCGGGATGGGGCTGGCCGTGGCGGGGAGCATCCTCGTCGCGCAGTACACCGGCGCGGGCGAGGAGCGCGAAGCCGAGTACGCCGCCTCCCAGACCGTCGGGTTCGCCGGCGTCGCCTCCCTCCTCCTCGGTGCCGTCGCCTACGTCTTCGTCGGCGACGTCCTCGCCCTCCTCGGTCCCGCCCCCGACGTGTTGCGCCTCGCCACCGGCTACATGGAGATCATCTCGCTGGGCATCTTCTTCATGTTCGGCTTCTTCGTCTTCATCTCGCTCATGCGGGGGTACGGCGACACCATCACCCCGATGCTGGTCATGCTCGGCTCCGTCGCGCTCAACGTCGTCCTCGACCCGATCCTCATCTTCGGATGGGGGCCGTTCCCGCAGTGGGGCATCGAGGGGGCGGCCATCGCCACCGTCTTCTCCCGGGGGCTGGCGCTCGTCGTCGGCCTGTGGATCATGCTCACCGGCCGGCGCGGCGTCCGGATCCGGCTCCGGAACGTCGTCCCCGACCTCGGGTACGGCCGGCGACTGGTTCGGATCGGCGTCCCCGCCTCCGTCGAGGGCACCGGACAGGCCGTCGCCATCAACCTGCTCATGTTCATCGTCGGCACCTTCTCCACGCCCGTCGTGGCGGCGTTCGGCATCGGCGTCCGGGTCTTCTCGGTCATCTTCCTGCCCGCCATCGCCGTCTCCCGCGGCGTCGAGACCATGTCCGGACAGAACATCGGCGCCGGTAAGCCGGACCGCGCGGCCCTGACCGCCCGCGTCGCCGCGCGGACGACGTTCGTCGTCCTCGCCGTCGCGGGCGTGATCACCTTCCTCTTCGCCGACCCCATCGTCGCGCTCTTCACGGACGACGACGCCGTGATCGAGGTGGGTGCCACGTTCCTCCGCTACGTCGCTCCCTCCTTCGGATTCATCGGCATCATGCGGTCGTACAACGGGGGCTTCCGCGGAGCGGGCCGGACGCTCACCGCCGCCGCCATCGCGGTGACGATGCTCGGCGGGGTCCGTCTCCCTATCGCCTGGGTCGCCTCCCGGTTCATGGGTCCGCCGGGCATCTGGGTGTCCTTCCTCATCTCGAACGTCGTCGGCGCGGTCATCGCCTACGTCTGGTTCCGACGGGGAACCTGGCGCTCCGGTGACGCCCGCGGCCCGGCCGTCGAGTTCGTCGACGATCCCGCCGACGACTGACCGCCGGTAACGTCTAAGTGCGACTCCGCCGTACGACCCGTACATGTCAGATGGGACACCACACGATCACTCCTTTCACATCTCCGACCGCACAGCACCGTCGACGACGGTCGTCGCCGGCTTCTCCGCGTTCGGCCTCGCCGGCCTGACCGCCGCGGATTACCTCGTCGAGCACCTCGAACTCGAGGAGACGGGTCACGTCACCGCCGACTCGTTGCCCTCGATCACCCCCTTCGAGAACGGTCAGCCGCGTCACCACTCGCGGTTTTTCTCCCGGCCCGACCTCGATCTGACCGTCTTCGTCAACGAACTGTTTCTGCCGACGCCCGCCGCCGACCCCTTCGCGGAGGCGCTGCTGGACTGGACCGACGAACACGGCGTGACCGAAATCGTGGTGCTCTCGGGAATTCCCTACGCGCACGGCCCCGACGCTCACGACACCTTCTACGTCGCTTCGGAGGACTACCGCGAGCGACGGCTCGCCGACGCCGGTATCGAACCGATGGGCAAGGGCTTTCTCGACGGCGTCAACGGCGCGCTCATGTACCGCGGCATCGAGTCCAACCTCCGGACGGCCGTGTTCATCACGCCCGTCCACGCCCAGGTGCCCGACGTCCCCGCCGCGATCCGTCTCATCGAGGCCTTCGACCGCGTCTACGACCTCGGCGTCGACGCCGCCCCGCTGGAGGAGTTCGCTCACACCGTCGAGCAGTACTACCAGGACCTCGCCGCCCGCCTCGCCGACGTCGACGAGCGGCAGATCCCCGAGGATCGGATGTACATGTGATCACAGCCAGCCCTCGGACCGGAAGTACTGGAGCATGATCCCCGACGTGAGCGCCATCCCCAGCAACACCGCCGGGTAGCCGAAGCGCCAGCCGAGTTCGGGCATGTTGTACGGCCCGCCGCCGAAGTTCATGCCGTAGACGCCGACCACGAACGTCAGCGGGAGGATGATCGTCGCGACGACGGTCAGGCGCTTCATCACCTCGTTGGTCGACTGCGAGAGCGTGTTGAGGTAGATGTCGCGTGCGCCGCTCGCCAGGTCCCGGTAGGTCTCGACGAGTTCGACGTGCTGGACGAGGTGGTCGTACACGTCGCGGAAGTACTTCTCCGTCGACTCCCGGACGTGGTCGGCGTCGCCGCGCGCCAGCACGCTCACCGCGTCGCGGGTCGGCCAGACGATCCGCCGGATCGAGAGCAGTTCGCGCCGGAGGCTGTTGAGGATCTCCAGGGTCTCCGTGTCGGGGTCGTCGATGATGCGATCCTCGACGGCTTCGATGTCGCGCCCGATCTCGTCGAGGATGCCGAAGTACTCGTCGACGATGGCGTCGAGCACCCGGTAGGCGGTGAAGTCGGCGTCGCGTTCGAGCAGCCGCGGCTCCTCGCGGTTCACCCGGTCCCAGACCGCCCCGACGGCCGCCGTCTCCTCGGCGGCCACCGTGACGATCCAGTCGTGGCCGAAAAACAGGCCAACGGGCTGGTCGCGGATCTCCTCCTCGAACGTCGTCTCGCCGCCGCGCAGGCGGGCCGTCTTGACGAGGACGAACGTGTGGTCGGGGAACACCTCGACTTTGGGACCGACGTCGCTCCGCACGTCCTCGATTTCGAGGGGGTGGAGGTCGAAGGCGGCGCTCACCCGGTCGAGCTCGTCGTCGGTCGGCGCCGAGACGCGGACCCACGTCGTTCCCGTCGCGGTCCGCGCCTCGTGAAGCGAGTCGGCGTCCGTTCCCCCGCGGGTCTCGACGATCCCCCGGTCGTAGATCACCGCCCGGACGGTCATCCGTCCGCCTCCCGCCGGTCGCCGATGGCCGCGAGCGTGATGCCGACCATGATCGCGGTGAGCGAGAAGGCCCGCCCCGGGTAGGCGACGACCACTCCCGTCAGGTATCCACAGATGCCGGCGACCGACAGCACGGCGCCGGCGGGAAACGTTCGATCCATGGCTCTCCCTCGGACGGCGACCACCAAATAGGTCGGCCGCCGCAAGCGGTGTGCTTTTGCCGTCGGCCCACGGGGTCTGGCGCATGAGCGACGACGACGAGGAACTCACGTACGCGGCGGCGGGCGTCGACATCGCCGAGAGCGAGGCGGCCACGGCCGCCCTCGTCGGCGCCGTCGGCGAGAGCGAGGGCGACTACGCGGGCCTGCTCGACATCGGCGACCGGTATCTGGGGCTGGCCACCGACGGCGTCGGGACGAAGCTCCTCGTCGCCGAGGCGCTCTCCGATTACTCAACCGTGGGCATCGACTGCATCGCCATGAACGCGAACGACCTCGTCGCTGCCGGGGTCCGGCCGGTCGCGTTCGTCGACTACCTCGCTGTCGACGAACCCGACGAGCGCTTCGCCGAGCAGGTGGGCGAGGGGCTGGCGGCGGGCGCCGACCGGGCGGGGATCGAACTCGTCGGCGGCGAGACGGCGGTGATGCCGGAGGTCGTCTCCGGCCTCGACCTCGCGGGAACGTGTGCCGGCCTCGCGGCCAAGGAGGGGATCTTTCCGGGGAGCGCCGAGGTCGGCGACGCCCTCGTCGGCGTCCCCTCGTCGGGCATCCACTCCAACGGCCTCACCCTGGCACGTCGGGCCGTCACGCGCCGGGGCGCGTACACCGATCCCTGTCCGTTCGGCGACTACGACCGCCTCGGCGACGCCTTGCTCGAACCGACGCGGATCTACACGGACCTCCTCGACCCGATGCGGGACCACGGCGTCCACGCGGCCGCCCACGTCACCGGCGGCGGGTGGACGAACCTGGAGCGTCTCGGCGACGCGCGCTACGTGATCGACGACCCGTTCGATCCGCAGCCGGTCTTCGGGTTCGTCCAGGAGGCCGGCAACGTCTCCGACGAGGAGATGCACCGCACGTTCAACATGGGGACCGGCTTCGTCGCGGCGCTCGATCCGGACGACGCCGAGTCCCTCGCCGACGCGGTCGACGGGCGGGTGATCGGCCGCGTCGAGGCGGGCGACGGCGTCTCGATCCGGGGACTGGAGCTGTAGCGAGCAGGTGTCGGCGGCGGTTCCGGGACGGGATCGACACGCGACGGCGGACCGGCCCCGGACGAGCGGTCAGGACACGTCCCGCCGTGGCCCCGCCTCCGCTCAAAAACCTCAGGAAAGTGCGGCCGCGATGTCCGCCTCGGTGATGATGCCGACCGCCTCCCCGCTCTCGGTCACGATGACCGCCTTGTAGTAGTCGAGCAGGTTGCTGATCTTGTCGACCGAGTCCTCGCGGGAGACGGTGGGGAACTGCTCGCTCATGATCTCGGCGACGGCCTTCTGGCCGACGTTCTCCCCCTCGTGTCGGATGTCGCTGAAGCTGATCGATCCGACGGGAAGTCCGTTTTGCAACACGGGCAACTGCGAGAAGGCGGCCTCCTCCATCCGCCGTTCGGCGTCGGCCACGGAGTCGTCCGGCGCGACGCTGACCAGTTCCTCGTTCATCAGGTCCTCGGCCCGAACGACGCTGCCCTCGGCCTCGTCGAGGGCGTCGACGATGCGCCTGAGCGTCGAGAGTCGGGGATCCACGTCCCCGCCCTCGATGCGCGCGATCAACGGCTGGGAGACGCCGGCCATCTCCGCGAGCGCACTCTGTGTCAGGTCCAGCGACGTCCGCCGTTCCCGCAGATCCTGTGGCGTAGGGAGGTCCATGAAACCGAATAACCACCGGTTATTAAAATTACTTTCGACCGACGGGCCCCCAAGACTTATGTAAAATCTGACGCGATTTCACTCCGATGCCCGAGTGCCAGAACTGTGGTGCCTTCGTCACGCGAGATTACGCCCGGGTGTTCACGCCGAACGGCGTCGAGGACCCGCGCGTCTGTCCCCGCTGTGAAGATATGGTCCGTGACGGTGCGGACGTCCGCGATGCCCGCTCTCCCCGTAACTCCTAGCTCCGTCGTCGCCGCGCTCCCGTCTACGATGGAAGGGGCGGGAATCGAACCACGCGAAGCCATGCGCCGACCTGAACGGCCGACAACCCCGTCGCCGACCCGCGGGGGGCCGCCGACGGCGTGCGCTCTACCACTGAGCCACCCTTCCATCCCCGCTACGGCGACGAGTCACTAATACGCACCGGCCGGGGGGATCCGGGGCCGTCGTCCGCGACCCGACTCGGTGTTCGTCGCCCCCGCTGTCTCGACGGTCGAACCCACGTCGGTGCCGTCGCGGTCGCCGGCGTGTTTCAGCGGAGTCTCGTCGGCGCCGACGAACACCGGGTCGGCAGCGGTGGCGTCCCGGATCCCGGAGAGGGGGAAAGCGCCGGTGCCCCCACGGAGCGACCCTACTGGAAGCCGATGCGACCGCCGCTCCCGCGTTCGGCGAAGCTCTCGCCGCCGCCGCCCTTGAACTGCTCCTCGATGCGCTCGTAGTAGTCCATGATCTCGTCGGTGATCGTGGGGCGGACGTTCTCCATCGCCTGCCGGAAGTGGCGCATCTCCACCTCCTCGGCGTCGTCGTCCTCGCGGAGCGCGACCATCGCCGCCTCGCGGGCGATGCTCTCCAGGTCGGAGCCGACGTAGCCGTCGGTGATCTCCGCGATCTCGCGAAGGCTCACGTCCGGCGCCAGCGGCGAGTGCTGCGTGTGGATCTTCAGGATCTGCTCGCGACCCTCCTGTTCGGGCTCGCCGATGAACACGAGGCGGTCGAACCGCCCCGAGCGGAGGAGCGCGGGATCGATCATGTCCGGCCGGTTGGTCGCGCCGATGACCATCACGTTGCCCATCTCCTCCAGCCCGTCGAGTTCGGTCAGCAGCTGGTTGACGACGCGCTCGGAGACGTTGTTCCCGACCTCGTTCCCCCGCGAGGGGGCGAGCGAGTCGAGTTCGTCGAAGAAGATGACCGTCGGGGCCACCTGTCGGGCCTTCCGGAACGTCTGCCGGATCGCCTTCTCGCTCTCCCCGACCCACTTCGAGAGGAGTTGCGGGCCGCGAACGCTGATGAAGTTGGCGTTGGTCTCGTTGGCGACGGCCTTCGCCATCAGCGTCTTGCCCGTCCCCGGCGGGCCGTACAGGAGCACCCCTTTGGGGGGTTCGATCCCCATGCGGTCGAACTTCTCGGGCGAGGAGAGTGGCCACTCCACGGCCTCCTTGACGTTCTGTTTCGGCTCCTCCAGCCCACCCACGTCGTCCCACGTGATCTTCGGGAGTTCCACCAGCACCTCCCGCATGGCGGAGGGTTCGACCTCGCCCAGCGCGCCGCCGAAGTCGTCGCGCTTGACGATCATGCGGTCGATCAGGCTCGGCGGGATGTCCTCCTCGTCGAGGTCGATCTCGGGGAGGTAGCGCCGCAGCGCCTTCATCGCCGCCTCCTTGGTGAGGCTCTCGATGTCGGCGCCGACGAAGCCGTGGGTCTCGTCGGCGAGGTGATCGAGGCTCACGTCGTCCGAGAGCGGCATCCCGCGGGTGTGGATCTGGAGGATCTCCTTCCGGCCCTCCTCGTCGGGGACGCCGATCTCGATCTCGCGGTCGAAGCGACCCGGCCGGCGCAGGGCGGGATCGACGCTGTCGACCCGGTTCGTCGCCGCGATGACGATGACCTGGCCCCGCGTTTCGAGGCCGTCCATCATCGTCAGCAGTTGGGCGACGACCCGGCGCTCTACCTCGCCGGTCACGTCCTCCCGTTTGGGCGCGATGGAGTCGAGTTCGTCGATGAAGATGATCGACGGCGACTCGTCTTTGGCGTCCTCGAAGATCTCCCGCAACTGCTGTTCGGACTCGCCGTAGTACTTGGAGATGATCTCGGGGCCCGCGATGGAGAAGAAACTCGCGGACGTCTCGTTGGCGACGGCCTTCGCGAGCAGGGTCTTGCCCGTCCCCGGCGGGCCGTGGAGGAGGACGCCCTGCGGGGGTTCGATCCCCAACTTCTTGAAGATCTGCGGGTGCTTCATCGGGAGTTCGACCATCTCCCGGACCCGCTGGATCTCGTTTTGCAGGCCGCCGATGTCCTCGTAGGTGATGCCGCCGCCGGTCTTCTCGAACCCGGAGATGGGTTCCTCCCGCAGTTCGACCTCCGTGTCCTCGGTGACCAGACAGACCCCGTCGGGGTCCGTCTCGACGGCGATCAGCGGGATGGCCTGCCCGGGCGAGCGCATGAACGGGTGGTTCGTGCTGCTCATGACGGGCACGATGTCGCGTTCGACCACCGGGCGCTTCAGGATCTGTCGCTTGACCATGCCGGCGGCGTCGGAGCCGAACTGGACGCTCGCCTCCTCCGGCGGCGCGAGGACGAGTTTCTCGGCCTTCGTCGCCTCGGCCTTCCGGATGGTGACGCGCTCGCCGATCCCCACGTCGGCGTTCTGCCGCGTGAAGCCGTCGATCCGGACGGTGTCGGTGTTCCAGTCCTGTCGGTCGGCACGCCACACCTTCGCAGCCGTCGTGTCGGCCCCCTCGATTTCGATGATGTCACCCGGAGACAGCTTCAGGTGGAGCAACGTGTCGGGGTCCAGTCTGGCGATGCCGCGTCCCGAGTCGTTCGGGTACGCTTTCGCCACTTCGAGTTGCACTTCGTTCATGATGTACCCGCGAGGATGGTGATGTTTGGGCGGTGGCGGGGGATAAGTTTGTTGTTACCCGGGATCCGGGGGGCCGGTTTCGCGGCACACTGTGTCATGATGTAGCATACGTGCGCGGCGGTACAAACCCTTGCCGATCCGGCGGCGGTCGCAAGCCGTTTGCCCGTCGAACCCGAGCGACGAGGTATGCACACGCTCGCGTTCGACGGTCGCATGGGGGCGAGCGGCGACATGGTCCTCGGGGCCCTGATCGCCGCCGGCGCCGATCCGGCCGCACTCGACCCCGTCGAGGCCGCACTCGACGTTCGCTACGTCGTCGGGGCGACGACCAGGGCCGGCATCGACGCGACGACCGTCGACGTGGTCCTCGACGACGGAGCCGACGACGACGAGCGCGGGAGGACGCGCGCGCACGATCACGACCACAGTCACGATCACGGCCACAGTCACGACCACGACCACAGTCACGACCACGACCACGACCACACTCACGCCGAGGGGGCCGGTCCCCTCAGGACCTACCCCGAGGTCGTCGCCGTCGTCGAGGGGATGGGCCTTCCGTCGGACGTCGAACGCGACGCGCTCGCGGTCTTTCGCCGTCTCGGCGAGGCGGAGGCGGCGGTCCACGGCACCGACCTCGACGACACGGCCTTCCACGAGGTGGGTGCGGACGACGCCATCGCGGACGTCGTGGGGGTCTGTCTCCTCCTCGCGGACCTCGGCGTCGAGCGGGTCGTGACCACGCCCGTCGCGGTCGGCGGGGGGACGGTGTCGATGAGTCACGGCGCCTACCCGGTGCCGGCGCCCGCGGTGACGGAGATCGTCGCGGACGCCGACTGGTCGATCCGTGGCGGCCCCGTCGAGCGGGAACTCCTCACCCCCACCGGCGCGGCGATCCTCGCCGAACTCGCCGACGGCGTCGACTCCCTGCCGACCCTCGACGCCGACGCCGTCGGCTACGGGGCGGGCGACGCCGACGTTCCGGACACCCCGAACGTCCTCCGGGCGCTCGTGGGCGACGGGGCCGGCGGCCTGCGCCGGGAGTCCATCGCCGTCCTGGAGACGAACCTCGACGACGCCACGCCCGAGGTGCTGGGGAGCCTCCAGGAGACGCTCGCCGAGGCCGGTGCGCTCGACGTGTCCGTCCTGCCGACGACGATGAAGAAGTCGCGGCCGGGCCACCTCGTCAAGGTCGTCGTCGATCCGGCGGACGCCGAGCGGGTGGCCCGCCGCCTCGCCGAGGAGACGGGGACCCTCGGGGTGCGGGAGGCGAGCGCCGGCCACCGCTGGGTCGCCGACCGGACCCTCGAGACGGCGTCGCTGACCGTCGCGGGCGAGGCGTACGACGTCGCGGTGAAGGTCGCGACGGACGCCGACGGAGCGACCTACGACGTGAGCGCGGAGTACGACGACGCCCTCGCGGTCGCCCGCGAGGTCGACCTTCCGGTTCGCGAGGTGATGCGGCGGGCCGAGGCGGCGGTCCGCCCGGAGTAAGCGTTTCGGGCGTTCCCGTCGACGACCCGTCATGGAGCGCGAACGCTACACCTCGGGAACCGAGTGGGAGTCGACGGTGGGCTACTCGCGGGCGGTCCGCGTCGGCGACGAGGTTCACGTCTCCGGGACGACGGCGACCGACGACGGCGGCGACGTGGTCGGCGTCGGCGACCCCTACGCCCAGACCGAGCGCGCGATCGAGAACGTCGCCGCGGCGCTCTCGGCGCTCGACGCGTCGCTCGCGGACGTGGTCCGGACCCGGCTGTTCGTCACCGACGTCGAGAACTGGGAGGCGGTCGGCCGCGCCCACGCCGAGGCGTTCGACGCGGCCCGGCCGGCGACGACGATGGTGCAGGTGGAGCGGCTGATCGAGCCGGAACTGCTGGTCGAGGTGGAGGCGACGGCCCGGCTCTAGTCGCGGTGTTCGTCCAGCGCCTCCTCGACGGTGAGGTCGCCGGCCGCGACCCGCCGGGCGAGGGCGTCGTCGATGGTGCGGTCGTCCGTCGAGACGCGGCGGGAGCGATCCTTGATCCGCTGGAGTTCGCCGGCCGTGGGTTCGATCTCCCGGGAGTCGATCCGCTCGCCCTCCAGGCGGGCGATGTTGACCGCGGCGAGTACGTCGCCCATGCCCCGCGCGCCGGTGCCGAGGTAGGGGGTCGTGCCCGTCTCGTCGACGAGTTCGACCGGCACGTCGTCGAGGTCGTTGACGAGGCGAGCGCCCTGTAAGCGGGCGCCGTCGCCGATCCGAACGAGGGGGTCGACCGCGTCCGCCACCTCCCGGCGGACCGCGTCGACGGCGTCCGCGAGGGGGACGTGGAAGGCGGCGACGACCGTCTCGCCGGAGAGGACGGCGATGCCGGGGCGGGTGCCGGGGTCGACGCCGACCACCGTTCGCCCCTCGCTGCCGCGCAGGAGCGCGAGCGCCTCGTCGACGGCGCGTCTGGCCTCGTCCGCCGTCGCGGTGACCCGGTCGGCCGCGGACCGGTCGGCCAGGTCGTCGTCCGGCGCCGTGACGACGACCGACGCGCCGTCCGGGAGTTCGGCGTCGGGTTCGACCGTCGTGAACGTCACGCCGCGCTCCCGGAGGCGGTCGACGACCTCGTGGTACAGCTCGAAATCCGCGGTGGCGACGACGATCACGGCTCACCTTCGCCGTCGGGGCGGTAAAACGTGTCGTGCCCGAGCCGTCGGCCGACGGCGGCGTCGGGATCGGCCTGGGGTCGGTGTCGAGGGTTTATGATCCGGACCGACCGATTGGGGGTGTGTCCGAGCCAGTCTCCACCGGCTGTCAACCGCTCGACGACCTGCTCGGCGGCGGCCTCGAGCGCGGGACCGTGACCCAGGTGTACGGCCCGCCGGCCGCCGGCAAGACGAACCTCGCGCTCTCGGCGGCCGTCCAGGTCGCCGCCGAGGGGGGCACCGCGGTGTACGTCGACACCGAGGGGCTCTCGGTCGACCGGTTCCGACAGCTCGCGGCGGCCGCGGTGACCGACGGCGAGCGCCGCACCTCGGGGCCGTCGTCGGTGCCCGACGAGGACCTGGAGGCGATCACCTCCCGCATCGTCGTCACCGAGGTCCACGACTTCGCCGAACAGGAGGAGGCGGTCCGCGACGCCGCCGACTTCGCGCCGCGGGCGGAGCTGATCGTCCTCGACAGCGCCACCGGCTTCTACCGGCTCGAACGCACCGACGGCGACGAGGGCGAGACCCTCCGACGGGTGGGCCGGCAGGTGACCCACCTGCTGTCGCTCGCGCGGAAACACGACCTCGCGGCCGTCGTCACGAACCAGGTGTTCACCGATCCCGAGGCCGACCGGGCGCGGGCGCTCGGCGGTCACACCCTGAATCACTGGACGGGAACGGTGCTCCGACTGGACCGGTTCCGCGGCGGCAACCGCCGGGCGACGCTCGAGAAACACCGATCCAGGCCCGCCGGCGAGACGGCCTCGTTCCGCATCACCGGCGACGGGCTGGCGGCAGGCGAGGAGAGCCTATAGCTCGCCCAGCTTCCGGAGCAACTGCCCGCGGTACTGCTCGTCGGCGATGAGGCCCTTCAGCTCGAGGACGTTGCGCTCCAGCGTGTCGGCGGCGACGTGGAAGGCGTGATCGGCGCCGTACCCCTCGCCGGAGCCGGCGACCTGGCCGCGGTTGGTCCGCAGGCGGATCTGACACTGGATCAGGGGCGTGCCGCGGAGCTTCTCCTTGTGTTCGTGGAACCGCACGTGGGCGTGGTGGACCTGCATCTCCTGGTACTTGTCGGCCACGTCGGTGATGCCCTCGACGATCTCCTCGCGGGCGATCGTGTCGAGCAGGGCGACGTTGGTGATCTGGACGTCCATCTGCCCCTCCTCGGTGAACGTGAGCGCGCGCAGCACGTCGGTCTTCGTCAACACGCCGGCCACGAGGTCGTCCTCCTCCTCGCTCGGGGTCACGATCAGCCCCGACACGTCGTTGTCGAGCATCGTCCGCACGGCGTCCTCGACGGTGGCGTCGGACGTGGTCGTCAACACGGGGTTGGTCATCAGGTCGTAGACGGGGAGGTCGAGCATCCGGTCGAGGTCGCCCCGCCGGTCGCCGCGGCCCTGCCGGTCGGCGTCGCGGACGACGAAGTCGACGATGTCGTGGGTGGTCAGGACGCCGACGAGGGAACCGTCGTCGTCGACGACGGGGAGCCGCGAGATGCCGTGTTCGCGCAGGCGGTTGATCGCCTGCCCGACGTGGGACTTCTCGCCGACGGAGATCACCTCCTCGGTCTGGATCTGTTCGACCGTCAGCGCGTCGAGGCTGTCGAGCACCGCCTCCAGAATGGCGTCGGCCGTGACGATCCCCCACAGGTTCTCGCCCTCGTAGACCGGGGCGACCTTGGTGCCGCCCTCGACGAGAACCCGCGCGACTTCGCGGACGTCCTCGGTGCGGTCCACCCGCGGGGCGGACTTCATCAGCACGCTGGCCTTCGTGTCGTCTTCGATCCGGGATCGAATCAGGTCGCGCTCGCCGATGACGCCCGCGTACTCGCCGTCCCGAGTGACGATGAGTCCCTTCGGGTTCTCGCGATCGAAAATCGAGCGGACCTTTCCCAACCGCTCGTCCGCGTCGACTTCGATGTACTCGGGGGTCGCAATATCGGCAATATCCATAGGTACACGTGGATCATCCGGTGGCTTGAAACTTGTTTCTTCAGCGTGGCGCCGTGGTAACCGGTGGCGTCACCCGTGGTAACCTCCGTGTCGAGATCCGTCCACCCCACCGAAAACGGCCTCGCGGGATCGGAACGGGCCGGGGCACCGACCTGCCGTGAGGTGTCGATCGGAGCCGAGGCTGCGGGACGCTCCGGCTAGACAGGGTCGCTACTCCGAAGTTTTTTGACTTCGGATGGGCGTGTGGTGTGTAATGTCCAAGCAAACGGACCCGTCGAAATACGGGCCGCTTCGGGGACTGAAACTCACCGGACCACCGCGCGAACGGGGCATCACCCACGGCGAGGCGTTCGCCGACGAAATCGAGACGAACCTCGAAATTTACCTCGACGTGTTCGAGCACAAGGGCACCGACGAGGCGACCGTCTACGAACAGGCCGAGGAGTTCGTCCCGCTGATCGAGGACGAAAACGAGGCGTACGCCGAAGAGATGCGCGGCGTCGCCGAGGGGAGCGGCCTCTCGATCGAGGACGTGACGATCCTCAACGCACGCTACGAGGTGATGTACAGCGCGTTCAAGCAGGCCGCGGACGAACTCAACGAGGACAAACCGGACGCGTGTACCGCGTTCGGGATTCGGAACTCACGGTCCGAAACCGGGCACACGTACCTCGGCCAGAACTGGGATTGGATGCCGGGGTTGGAAACGTTCGTCATGGACGTCGAACCCGAGAACGGTGCCGATCACGTCGCCATGACCGAGGCCGGGATCGTCGGCGGCAAGATCGGCGTGAACGACGCGGGACTCGGCATGACGGTCAACGGCCTCATCACCGAACGCGACGGCGAGGAACCCTTCCGGAAGCCGTACCACGTCCGCTTCCGGGAGGTCCTCGAATCCGAGCGGATGGACGCTGCCATCGAAGCGGTGCTCGTCAAGGACCGGGTCTGTTCGGCGAACGTCATCGTCGGCCACGAGAGCGGGGAGCTGATCGACCTCGAACTCGCCCCCGAGAGGGCCAATTACCTGTACCCCGACGACGGGGTCCTGGTTCACACCAACCACGTCGAAGACACCAGTTCGATGGACAGCGAGTTCGAGAAACTCCTCCCCGATACGCTGTGTCGCGCACCCAGACTCCGGCGGTTGCTGACGGAGGGCACCGACCGGATCGACGAGGCGACCATCCGGAACGCGCTCCGGGATCACTTCGGCCACCCGAACAGCATCTGCCGCCATCCCGACGGCGACGACCACGAACTGGATCGCCTCGAGACCGGCGGCAGTTTCGTCATGGACCTCACCGAGAAGCGCCTGCTCGGCACCAACGGTCCGCCCTGCGGGCACGAGTACGTCGAGTTCCAGGTCGGGGGCTAGCTCCGCTGGCCAGCGGTGCTTCGTTCCCCCCGACCTCGCCCCGAACGACGTCGAACCCTCCCACACGAACGGATCGGCTCCCGCCTCGCCGTCGTCGCTCGGCCCCGGTGACCTGGGACCTTCGAGGGGGATCGGACCGACCGGCCCACGGGACTCCGCCCGAGTGGGTCGGCGAACGTATTGTCATCGCCCACGAAGCACTCATCCGACGAACCGTCGTCCGGGTCCCAACTACTCCCTGCACCATCGTCCCATGTGGGACCTCCCTTTCGACGTCGGGGTCGCCGGTCGGCTCCGGACGGGGAATCGGGCCAACGTTTTTACTGCGGCACGGGGCGACGTGTCGGTGATGGACTCCGACGAGCGACGGCGGCGGGTTCTGCGTCACCTGTGCCCGTGGATCGGACTCGTCGCCGCGACGGGTGCGCTCACGCTCGGCATACGAGCCATCGCCGCGGGCTCCGCCGGGAGCGGCGCCGTCGGCTACCTCGCGGGCGGACTGGAACTCGCCGCCGGCTACGTCACCGCCCGACGGGCGTGGACCCGAACCGTCGACGCCGTCCTCGTCGCGGGCGTCGTCGCCATCGTCGCCCTCTCGGCGTTCGTGCTGACGCAGTTACAGCTTCCACCCACCGTGTTTCAGGAGATGGCGGGTGGATAGCCGCGGCTCGCCGGTGTGAACAACGAAGACGGGTTGGGGCAGAGTTGAACGCTGGCGGACTCCCTCGGGTCGTCCGCTGCTTCCCGGCTCGCTTCGCTCGCCGGGAATGCCGGCCTCCTCCGAAATCGATAGAATCCGAATGGGTTGGGGCAGAGTTGAACGCTGGCGGACTCCCTCGGGTCGTCCGCTGCTTCCCGGCTCGCTTCGCTCGCCGAGAATGCCGGCCTCCTCCGAAATCGATAGAATCCGAATGGGTTGGGGCAGATTTGAACTGCCGGCCTCCTCCATGTCAAGGAGGTGTCATAACCAGACTAGACCACCAACCCGGTCGTGACGTGCTTTCGGACGCACTCACACGTACCGGCGGCCGGTAATTGAACCTTTCGGAACGCCGCCCGGCGCGGCGATTTCGGGGGAACTAAACGCGGGGTTCGAACGGAGCGCGCCGCCGTCCGGGAGTCGTGAGTGGACGCCGCTCCCGACGTCCGCCGGACGAAAGGGTTAAGATGATGTATAGATTTGTCCATTGTAACCCGAACTAATACACTGGTGTTCATCCATGCAGGACTACATCGAGCGCGTCACCGACGGCGAGGATCTGACACGGGAGGAGGCACGGGCGGCGGCCCGGGCCGTCTTCGAGGAGGCGACCGAGGCCCAGATCGGGGCGCTGCTCGCGGCGCTCAGGTCGAAAGGCGAGACGGAGACGGAGATCGCGGGCTTCGCCCAGGGGATGCGCGACGCGGCGCGGACCATCTCCCCGGACCGGACGCCGCTGGTCGACACCTGTGGCACCGGCGGCGACGACTACGACACGATCAACGTCTCGACGACGAGCGCCGTCGTCGCCGCGGGCGCGGGCGCCGCCGTCGCCAAACACGGGAACTACTCGGTTTCCTCGACGTCCGGAAGCGCCGACGTACTGGAGGTGGCGGGGGTGAACGTCGAGGCCGAACCGCCCGCGGTCGAGGCGGCCATCGAGCGCGACGGCATCGGCTTCATGCTCGCTCCCGTCTTTCACCCGGCGATGAAGGCCGTCATCGGCCCGCGGAAGGAACTCGGGATGCGGACGGTGTTCAACGTCCTCGGGCCGCTGACGAACCCTGCCGGCGCCGACGCGCAGGTTGTCGGCGTCTACGATCCGGACCTCGTGCCCGTCCTCGCCCGCGCGCTCGCTCAGATGGACGTCGACCGCGCGATGGTGGTCCACGGCTCCGGCATGGACGAGATCACGATTCACGACGTCACGACCGTCGCCGAGGTCGACGGCGACGAGGTGACGGAGTACACGCTGACGCCGGCCGACCTGGGGCTGGAGCGGGCGCCCATCCAGGCCGTCGCCGGCGGCAGCCCCGAGGAGAACGCGGCCGACCTCCGCGGCATCGTCGCCGGCGAGGTGACGGGCGCGAAACGCGACATCATCCTCGCGAACGCGGGGGCGGCGCTCTACGTCGCGGGCGTCGCCGACGACCTGCCGGGCGGCGTCGACGCGGCCCGCGAGGCCATCGACTCGGGCGCCGCGGCGGCCAAACTCGACGACCTGCGGGGTGTCTGATGGTCCGGTCGAAGATCTGTGGCGTGACGACCGAGGCGGACCTGCGGGCGGTGTCGGAGGCGGGGGCGGACGCGGTGGGGATCGTCACCGAGGTGTCCGTCGACACGCCCCGCGAGGTCGCTCCCGACCGGGCGGCCGACCTCGTCGCCGCCGCACCCCCCTTCCTCTCGACGGTGCTTGTGACGATGCCCGACTCGCCGTCCCGGGCGGTCGAACTCGCCGGCGCCGTCACCCCCGACGCGGTCCAGATCCACGGCGGCTTCGACGTCGAGGACGTGCGGTACGTCCGCCGTGAGGCCCGGACGGACGTGATCACGGCCGTCGACGCGGCCGACATCGCTCGCGCCCGCGCGCACGACGACGTGGCCGACGCGGTCCTGATCGACTCGACGACCGACTCGGGTGCGGGCGGCACGGGCGAGACCCACGACTGGGGCGCCGCCGCCGACCTGGTCGACGACCTCTCGGCGCCGGTCGTCCTCGCCGGCGGCCTCACGCCCGAGAACGTCGCCGAGGCGGCCCGGACGGTCGGTCCGTACGCGGTCGACGTCTCGAGCGGGGTCGAGCGCCGCGGCGGCGAGAAGGATCACGAGGCGGTCCGGGCGTTCGTCCGCAACGCCGACGTGGAGGTGCCGGCGTGACGCCCGACACCGATCGGGCGACCTTCGTCGATCGGATCGGGGGCGACGACCCGGTCGTCGCCCGTCTCGCCGTCACGCTCGACGTCGAGACGACGCCTCTGTCGGCCTACGCCGCCCTCGACGACCGCAGCGACTACGGCTTCCTCTTGGAGAGCGCGGAGAAGACCCCCTCCAGCGACCCCGAGGGCGCCTTCACCTCCGGCGAGGGGACGGACCGCCACGCCCGGTTCTCCTTCGTCGGCTACGACCCCGACGCCGTCGTCTCGGTCACCGGCACCGACGTGACGGTCGAGTCGCTGGGCGGGTCGGCTGCCGACGTCGTCGCCGAGACGGCGGGCGTCGCGGGCGACGACGCCGACGCGGACGTCCTCGACGCGCTCCGAACCGCGCTCCCCGACCTGGATCGGGTGGGCTTCCCGGCGGCCGACCGCCAGCACCTCGACGGCGGACTGGTGGGCTTTCTCGCGTACGACGCCGTCTACGACCTCTGGCTCGACGAGGTGGGCGTGGAGCGCCCCGATCCGATCGTTCCCGACGCGGAGTTCGTCCTCACGACGCGGACGCTCGCCTTCGACCACGCCGAGGGGACGGTCCGACTCGTCTTCACGCCGGTCGTGGATCCGGACGCCGACCCCGGCGCCGTGTACGACGCGCTCCTCGACGAGGCGACCGACGTCGAGTCGGCGCTCGCGGACGCGGACGCCCCCGAGACCGGGGGGTTCGAGAAGACCGGCGAGACCGCCGGCCCGCGCGAGGCGTACGAGGACGCGGTGCGGAGGGCGAAGGAGCACGTCCTCGACGGCGACATCTACCAGGGCGTCGTCTCCCGGAAGCGCGAACTCACGGGCGAGGTCGACCCGCTCGGCCTGTACGAGTCGCTCCGGACGGTCAACCCCTCGCCGTACATGTACCTCCTGCGCCACGGCGACCGCTCCATCGTCGGCGCCAGCCCCGAGACGCTGGTGTCGGTGCGTGGCACGCGCGTCGTCTCGAACCCCATCGCGGGCACCTGTCCCCGCGGGTCGGGGCCGGTCGAGGACCGACGCCTCGCCGGCGAGATGCTCGCCGACCCGAAGGAGCGCGCCGAACACACGATGCTGGTCGACCTGGCGCGCAACGACGTGCGCCGCGTCTCGAAACCGGGGTCGGTGCGGGTCGAGGAGTTCATGAACGTGCTGAAGTACTCCCACGTCCAGCACATCGAGTCGACGGTGACGGGCACGCTCGCCACCGGATCGGACCCGGGCGCGGGCGGCGAGCGCTCGCCCCCGTTCGACGCCTTCGACGCCACCCGGGCGACGTTCCCCGCGGGGACGCTCACCGGCGCGCCGAAGGTGCGGGCGATGGAGATAATCGACGCGCTGGAGCGCGATCCACGCGGCGTCTACGGCGGCGGCGTCGGCTACTACTCCTGGTCCGGCGACGCCGAGTTCGCCATCGTCATCCGGACGGCGACGGTCGAACGCGGCGCCGAGGATCGGATCACCGTGCAGGCGGGCGCGGGCATCGTCGCAGACAGCGACCCCGCGAGCGAGTACGAGGAGACCGAACAGAAGATGGGGGGCGTCCTCGACGCCCTCGAACGCATCGAGACGACCGCCCCCGAACCGGAGGCCGGCCGATGAAGGTCCTCGTGATCGACAACTTCGACTCCTTCACGTACAACCTGGTCGAGTACATCTCCGATCACCCCGACCCGTTGACGGGCGGGCCGATCACGGTCGAGGTGCTGAAAAACACCGCGACGCTCGACGAGGTTCGGGCGGTCGACCCCGACGCTATCGTCGTCAGTCCGGGCCCCGGCCACCCGAAGAACGACCGCGACGTGGGCGTGACCAACGCCGTCCTCCGGGAGGTGAGCCGGGAGGTCCCGACACTCGGGGTCTGTCTCGGCCTTGAGGCCGCCGTCTACGCCTACGGCGGGACGGTGGGGCACGCTCCGGAACCGATCCACGGCAAGGCCTTCCCCGTCGACCACGACGGCGAGGGCGTCTTCGCCGGCCTCGATCAGGGATTCCGGGCCGGCCGCTATCACTCGCTCGTGGCGACGAGCGTCCCCGACGCCTTCGAGGTGACGGCGACGACCACCCACACCGACGCCGAGGGGGCGGACCACGAACTCGTCATGGGGATCCGCCACCGGGAGTACCCCATCGAGTGCGTGCAGTTCCACCCCGAGAGCGTCCTGACCGCCGTCGGCCACGACGTGATCGACAACTTCCTGCGGGCGGCGCGGACGCCGGACGCTACAGCAGGAACGTCGTGACCAGCAGCGCGAGACCGATCAGGACGGCGGCGATGGTCACCAGCCGCCACGCGATCTTCAGGACGACGCGACCGACCAGGATGACGACGCCGACCGCGACGATTGTCAGGAGGATCTGTCCGAGCGGTCCGCCGAGCGCACCGCCCAACTGGAGGAGTACCTGCGGCGTGAGCGACATATCAGACATGGACTCACAGCGGGCGCATAAGTCTGTGGGCGGCCACTCGACTCCGCCACCGGATTCGGATTATCAGAATCTGGAGGGATCTCCGGCGCCGTCTCGCCCGCAGCGGGCACGTGCGTGACGGTACCGTGACACCTCTCTGTCAGGCGACGCCGATCGGAGCCCGTCGAAACCCCCCTTCCGTTCGGGTGGATTCCCCGCTCCCATCGGGCGATTCGATCCGAAATATTTCACTTCCACTCCGGTCTACACACCGTTATGTGTGTCGGGAAGTGATGATGGAGGCGTGTACGCGGCACCGCCGCCGTAGCCGATACCGTGAAGTAGACAGGAATCGGATAGTTTGGCGACCCGAACGCAAGCCTTTACCCGCCGATTCCACTTACAGCAACCGTCACAGATGAGCCGATTCGAACCAGTCACCGGACCACGCCCGACGCCCGTTCGGGGTGGGGGGAACCGCGACGCGACGAGGACGACCGACACATGAGTACGTACGACATCGACACCGACGAACTGGAGTTACCGATCAAACGCACCGACGGGGACACGCTCGAGGAGCGTCTCACTGCCAACGCCTACCACAACATCCTGCCCGCGCGCTACCTCCGGAAGGACGCCGACGGGGACCTGATCGAGGACCCCGAGGACCTCTTCCCGCGCGTCGCCAAGAACATCGCCCTCGCCGAGGCGGTGTTCGAGGCGCGCAAGCAGGACGTCGAGATCACGGTCACGCCCGACCAGTTGAAGCCCGATCACCCGCGCCGTGACGAACTCGCGGCCGAGGTGTTCGGTGCGGGGACCACCGCCGACGCGGACGCCGAGACGACCCTCTCGGAGTACAACGTCAACAAGTTCGCCTACGAGACGGTCGTGCCGGAACTCCCCGACGAGGTCCGGTCGGCCGTCGAGGAGACCCGCGAGGAGTTCGAACGGCTGATGGGCGACCTCTCATTCATGCCCAACTCGCCGACGCTGATGAACGCCGGGGACGAACTCCAGCAGCTCTCGGCCTGCTTCGTCGACTCGCCCGACGACGACATCGACGACATCCACCAGACCGCCAAGGAGGCCGCCCAGGTGTTCCAGTCCGGGGGCGGCATGGGCTACGCCTTCTGGCGGCTTCGCCCCTACGGCGACCCCGTGGGTTCCACCGGCGGCATCGCGTCGGGACCGATCACCTTCATGCGGACCTTCGACCAGATGTGCTTCCCGCCGGGGACGAGCGTGCTCACGCCCGACGGCCAGCGGAACGTCGAGGACCTCCGCGTCGGCGACCTGGTGATCGACGAGACGGGCGAGACACAGCCCGTCGTCGAGACGATGGAACGCGGAGTCGACGAGGAGCTCGTCGAGGTAACGCCGGACCGGCTGAACGAGCCCATCCGAGCGACGAGCGAACACCCGTTCAAGGTGGCCCGTGACGACGGGGTGGAGTGGGTCGACGCCCGCGATCTCGACGAGGGAGATCTGCTCGTGCTCGGTCACGCGACCGAGAGCAACGACCTTGAGCTCGACGCGACCGCGGACCTATCGACGCTTGCGTCCGGCCCGATGACGTTCGCCGACGGCGGCGTGAGCATCAACGGCGAGTACTACGCCGCTGACAGGGGGCCGCGTCCGGATCCCGTGGAGACCGAGGTCCCGGTCGCCGACCTCGCGACGCTCGCCGGCTGGTACCTCGCGGAGGGGTGTGTCGTCTACCGGCGCGGGATTCCGAACGAGGTCACGTTCACCCTCCATGCCGACGAGGGCGAGGCGGCCGAAGAGATACTCGACGCCCTCGTGTCCTTCGGCGTGACGGCGCGAACCGAACGAGTCGAGGAGCGCAACACCCTCCACGTCCACGCCGAAAGTTCGAGCCTCGCCCAGCTCGTCGAGGGGCTGTTCGGCACCGGCGCGTCGGAAAAGCGGGTCCCCGACTTCCTGTGGAACGCTCCAGTCGAGACGCAGGCGCGGGTCATCGAGGCGCTGTTCGACGGTGACGGCACGCTCGAAACCCGTGGCAAGAGCCAGCGGGCGAAGCTCCAACTGACCTGTGAGGAGGTTGTCGACTTCGTTTTCCAAGCTGGCCTCCGGTGTGGCGTCCAGTTCTCCCGCCACAGCCGCACCCCCGAGGATCGGAAGCCGTCCTACTGGGTGAGCGCGAGCGTCAGCACGGCGCTCGGCACCCCGCTCGAACCCCTGTTCGATGACGTTCCGGATGACTTCCAGCCGCGTGACCGGACGCAGCGGGCACACGGTCGCGAGGTCGTCGCAGTCGACTCGGTTGAGCGGGTCGCGTACGAGGGGTCGGTCCACAACGTCGAGGTCGACGGGACCCACACCTACGTCGCCGAGGACGTGGTCGTCCACAACTGCGAGACCATCGCCCAGGGCGGCGCCCGCCGCGGCGCCCAGATGGGCGTCATGCGGGTCTCGCACCCGGACGTCATCCAGTTCATTCACGCCAAGAACAAGGACGTCTCGCTGGCCCACACCCTCCGTCTCAACGACCCCGACGACTACACCCACACCACCTTCGCCGACGCCCTGGAGGAGGCCCGCGAACTCATCGACGACGAGGGCAAGGTGCCGAAACACCTCCGCAACGCAGTCGAGGGCCATCTCTCGAATTTCAACATCTCGGTCGGCGTCACCGACGACTTCATGGCGGCCCTGGATGCGGGCGAGGAGTTCACGTTCACCAACCCGCGCACGGGCGACCCCCACGTCGCGACGCCCGAGACGAAGGAACTGTACGAGATGTTCGGCCTCGGCGAGTACGTCGAGGTGGGCGAGGAACTGTCGATGCCCGCCGAAGTCCTCTGGGAGGACATCGTCGAGGGCGCCCACGAGAACGGCGAACCCGGCGTCATCTATCTGGAGCGGGTGAACAAGCAGCATTCGTTCGACGTGGAGGAGAACCCGGATCACCGCATCCTCGCCACCAACCCCTGTGTGACCGGTGACACGCTGGTCAGCACGGAGAACGGGCTGGTCACCGCCGAGGAACTGTACGAGAGCGGCGTCGCCCGCGACGTGGTCGTCGACGGCCGACTCGACGAGGAGACGCTGAAGGAGGCGAGTAGCGTCTACAAGACCGGAGAGAAGGACGTGTACGAACTGACGACCGAGGAGGGGTACACCCTCCGCCTCACCGCCGATCACCGCGTCATGACCGACGACGGCTGGACCGAGGCGGTCGACCTCGACGCCGGCGACACGGTTCACATCCAGAACCGCAAGGGTGCGTTCGGTCGCCACGGGAGCGCGGAAGAGGGCCGCGTCCTCGGCTGGCTCGTCGGCGACGGACACCTGAAGGGGGACGAGGAGCGGGCCGTCCTGAACTTCTACGACGAGGACGCCGAGGTGTCCGAGGCGTTCGCCGAGGACGTGAACGCGGTCGTCCGGGAACCGACCGGAAACGCCGACTACGAGGTCGGCGTCAACGAGATCAGTCGCGGCGACGACTATCGCGGGGCGCGAGCGGTCGAGCAGCGGATTCGCTCGGCGCGGCTCTACGAGTACGCCGAGGAGGCCGGGCTCGTCGAGGACAAACTCAGCGTTCCCGACGCCGTGATGCGAGGGAGCGAGGAGATGGCCCGTGGCTTCCTGCGGGCGCTGTTCACCGCCGACGGGAGCGTCCAGGGCACCGTCGAGAAGGGCGTCTCCGTTCGGCTGTGGAGTGCCGACGCCGACCTGCTCGGCGACGTTCAGCGACTCCTCCTGAACTTCGGCATCGCGAGCAAGGTGTACGAGAACCGGGAGGACGCGGGCACGACGGAACTCTCGGACGGTCGCGGGGGGACGAAGGAGTACGAGACGCAGGCCCAGCACGAACTCGTCGTCGTCAAGGACAACCTCGAACGGTTCCGCGACGAGATCGGCTTCCTGCTGGACTACAAGACGGAGGCGCTCGACGAGCGGCTCGACGGCTACGACCGCGGGCCGTACAGCGAGCGATTCGAGGCGACCGTCGAGTCCGTCGACCGAGACGGCCACGAGGCGGTGTACGACCTGACCGAACCGGACACGAACTCCTTCGTCGCCAACGGGCTCGTGGTCCACAACTGCGGCGAACAGCCGTTGGAGGAGTACGAGGCCTGCAACCTCGGCCACATCAACCTCTCGACGCTCGCGGATCTGGACGCGCCCGACTGGCGCGTGTGGGCCGACGAGCACGCCGACGAGTACGACTCCCAGTCCGCGGCCGTCGAGGCGTTCCTCGACGAGGCAGTCGACTGGGAGGCCTTCGACCACCGCATCGCGTACGGCACGCGCTTCCTGGAGAACGTCGTCACGATGTCGGACTTCCCGGTCGAGGAGATCGAGCGGAAGGTCCGGGAGATGCGCAAGATCGGGCTGGGCGTCATGGGGCTGGCACAGCTGTACGTCCAGCTCGGCATCCGCTACGGCAGCGAGACGGGCAACGAGGTGGCCCGCCAGCTGATGACCCACATCAACCACGAGTCGAAGTGGACCTCCCACGAACTCGCCGAGGAGCGCGGCGCCTTCGAGGACTGGGGGGACTCGAAGTTCGCCGACCCCGTCCGCTACCGCGAGTGGTTCGAACACCACACGGGCCTCGACGCCGACGAGTGGGCCGAGGGCTTCCCCATCCGCAACCACAACACCACCACCATCGCACCGACGGGGACGACGTCGATGGTCGGCAACACCACCGGCGGCTGTGAACCCATCTACAACGTCGCCTACTACAAGAACGTCTCCGACGACGTGCAGGGCGACGAGATGCTCGTCGAGTTCGACGACTACTTCCTGCGGACGCTGGAGGCGAACGACCTCGACATCGACGCGGTGAAGGAGGAGGCCCAGGAGCAGATGGCGGAAAACGAGTTCGACGGGGTCGAGGGGCTGGACACCGTCCCGAACGCCATCGGCGAACTGTTCGTCGTCACCGGCGACCTCTCCGGGAAGGAACACGCCGCGGTCCAGTGTGCGTGTCAGGAGGGCGTCGACTCCGCCATCTCGAAGACCTGTAACTTCCCCAACAGCGCCACGGTCGAGGACATGGACGAGGTGTACCGCTACATCTACGACCACGGCGGGAAGGGCGTCACCGTCTACCGCGACGGCACGCGCTCGAAGCAGGTGCTGACCACCCGCGCGAAGAACACGGAGTTCGCCGACGAGAGCGAGGCCGCGGAGGCGCTGGTCGAGCAGATCGAGGAGGTGTTCGGCGGCATCGAGGGCTTCCTCGACAACGAGGACGTGCAGGCCGCCCTCGACACCCAGCTTTCGGACCTGCTCGCGGCCGCCGACGGCGAGCGCGAACTCGGCACGAAGCGGCCGCGTCCGGACGTCCTCCACGGCGTCACCCAGCGGATCGACACCGGCTACGGGAAGCTCTACGTCAACATCAACGAGGACGAGGGCGGTCGGCCGTTCGAACTGTTCGCCAACATCGGCAACTCGGGTGGCTTCACCGCCTCCTTCACCGAGGCACTGGCGAAGACCATCTCGACGGCCCTGCGCTCGGGCGTCGACCCCCGGGAGATCGCCTCGGAACTCCAGGGCATCCGGTCGCCGAAGGTGGCCTGGGACAAGGGCGAACAGATCAACTCCATCCCCGACGCCATCGGGACGGCGATGCGGCGCTACCTCGACGGCGAAATCGACAAGCCGTACCCGAAACAGCAGAACCTCACCGAACTGGAGAAGGCGGAGGCGGAGGCGATGGACGGCGGCCCCGAGGCCGACGGCGGCGCGGCCGCGGCGGCCGACGACGACACCGCGGACCTCCTCGCCGCCGGCGAGAGCCCCGAGTGTCCCGAGTGTGGCGCGATGAGCCTCTACTACTCCGAGGGCTGCAAGACCTGCGAGTCCTGTGGCTGGTCGGAGTGTTGACCTGATCGGCTGACCGCACCTCCCGACGGGATCGGGTTCCGAAACGGGCACCGCCGGGGATCGAACGTTCCGACCCCGACAGTCCGGGCGACGCCGGCGGAACAGTCATGTCGATGTGGACCTGAAGGAGTGACATGTCAGCGTCAGGTGGACGTCCCTGCCCTCGCTGTGAGACGGCGATGCGCCGTCGTCACTGCAAGTACGTCTGTCCGAACCACGGGGTCGTCTACGACTGCAGCGACACGTTCTGGTGACATGACGAGCCGAGAACACTCCCAACCCGGGAACCGCTGGTGCGCGTGCGCGCCGACCGGAGCGAACCCATGGTGAGCGACGACGGCGTCGCTCGCGGGAAGGCGATCCAGCGGCGGACGGGCAAGACGTTCCACCTCGCGACGCGACTCCTCCCCGAACGCGTCCGGGAGGCGACGTACGTCCTCTATGCCTTCTTCCGGGTGGCCGACGAGGTGGTCGACGACGCCGAGGGCGTCCCGCCGGCGGAGCAACGCGCGGAGCTGGAGCGGCTGCGCGCGGCGGCGCTCGGCGAGGAGCCGACCGACGACCCCGTCCTCGCGGCCTTCGCCGACCTTCGCGAGCGACACGGCATCAGCGACGCGGACGTGAACACGTTCGTCGACGCGATGTTGACCGACGTGACCAAGGACCGCTACGAGACCTTCGAGGAACTTCGGGCGTACATGGACGGCTCGGCGGCCGCGGTCGGTCGGATGATGACGGCGGTGATGGCGCCCGAGCGCCCGGAGCGGGCGCTCCCCCACGCGACGGCGCTCGGCGAGGCGTTCCAGCTTTCCAACTTCCTGCGTGACGTTCGCGAGGACATCGTCGAACGGGATCGGATCTACCTGCCACAGGAGACGCTGGACGAATACGGCGTCTCGGAGGCGGACCTCCGGAACTTCGAGGCGACCGACGAGTTCCGGCGGGCGATGGAGCGGGAACTCCGGCGGACGGAGGCGCGCTACCGCGAGGGCGTCGCCGGCATCGAGTATCTCCCCGACGACTGCCAGTTCCCGGTGCTGGTCGCCGCGGTGCTGTACGCGGACCACCACCGACTGATCCGCGGACGGGATTACGACGTGCTCTCGGCGACGCCGAGCATCGGCCGGGTCCGGAAGCTGGCGCTCGTCGCCCGGACGCGCTGGCACTGGGCGTGGAACCGCGACCCCGAAACCGTGTTCCGGCGCGTGAGCGCGGTGTCGGACGCGACGGGTGATCCGGACCCCGACCGCGACCGCGGGACGAACCGCGGGTTCGGGCGGCGCCTCGTTCACGGGGCGGTCGAGGGGATCCGCCGGCTGACCTAGCCCGTCGGCACGTCGAAGCGGTCGGTGCGGAGCAGGCCGACCCCGAACAGGCCCCCCACTGCGGCCGCACCCCAGTTACCGAAGTAGACGTTGATCGCCCCCCAGAGCAGGACGAAACTCACCAGGTCGTCGAGGGCGAACTCGCAGGTTTCGAGGCGCGCGCGCAGCGCCGCCCGGTCGAGGACGGCGTCGAGGACGAGGACCGTCACCGTCGCGGACAGCACCCACCCCGCGAAGTTCGACAGCGGGACGCCGTAGACGGGACCGCCGCCCGGGTAGGTCCAGAACCCGAGCGCCACGGCCCCCGGATCGAGGACGAGGTCCATGGCGACGACGGTGCCGATCACCGCGGGCAGGCGCACCCGTGCCGTTCCCGCCCGCGCCCCGAGCAGGAGCACGCAGAGCAGGTAGGCGTTACACACTAGCGGCAGGAAGAAGACCGGCAGACCGATGGGGACGCCCGCGACGGTCGGTCCGAGGTCGACGGCGTAGTGGAAGTCGCCGTAGGGCCACCCCGTCCGGAGGCCGACGAACTCGACGGCGTAGGCGTAGAGCGCGAGCCCGGCCACGCCGATCGCGCCCCGGCGGTCGATCAGCGGCGCCACGCCGACCAGCAGCGGCGAGCGCATGACGAGCGTCCCCAGGAGGATCAGGAGGGGATCGAACGCCAGCGGGGGCGGGAGCAGCCTCTCCGCGCTGGCGACGAGGAGGACGGCCCCGACCACGGGGAAGACGACGGCGACGGTGACCCGATTCTCCCGGATCAGGTCGTCGAGTCGGGCCTGCAGTTCGGGCCGCGTCGACCGAGCCGCCGTCGTCGGGGCGGCGACCGCCCCGTCGCCGCCGTCCTCGCTACCCATGCGCCAGCCTCCAGAGCCCGCCCATCGTGAGGACGGCGCCCACCGCGGTGTTCACGGCCGGATACCACCAGTAGGCCCGCGAGACGTCGACCGAGGTCCCCGCCACGAGGGCGACGGCAACGGGGTACAGGCCGAGCAGGAGGCCGAGTCGGGGGTCGAGGAGGCCGAAGGCGACGGCGGCGAGCGTCCAGCAGGCGGCACAGTAGGCGTAGGTCCGCCGCTCGCCGAGGCGGGTGGCGGTCGTCTCGATGCCCGCCCGGCGGTCCGGTTCGATGTCGGGAATCGCGGAGAAGGTGTGCATCGCCATCGACCAGAGCCAGCCGCCGCCGACGGCCAGGACGGGAGGATGGGAGCCGGCGACGGCGGCGTAGGCGGCGGCGCCGGGCAGGACGTACAGGCCGTTCGAGAGCGAGTCCAGCGGCGGCCGCGTCTTCAGGCGGAGTGGGGGTGCGCTGTAGGCGACGCCGAGGACGAGGAAGCCGCCGATCCAGAGCCACGCGACCCGGGGAACCAGGGCGAGCGGGAGGGCGACGAGCGCGCCGCACAGGGCGACGGCCGCGGGGATCAGGGAGTCGCCGCCGTACCGAACCTCCCGGGTTTCCTTCTTCGGATTCTCCGCGTCGACGTCGGCGTCGAACACGTCGTTGACGCCGTACAGCAGGACGTTCGCGGGGAGCAGGAAGTACGCGAAGAGCGCGAGCGTCGCGGGGGTGAACAGGGCCGCGGTCGAGCGTGCGCCGTAGACGACCCCCACCGCCACCGGGCCGGCCAGATAGAGCCAGAACCGCGGCCGCGAGGTCCGGAGCAGGTAGCGGAGGCGGTCGTCCGGCATCATCGGGCGTTCGCCATCGTCTCCGCCGTCAGGCGGCCGCTGATGAGGCACATGGGAACCCCGATGCCCGGGGTTGTGAACGACCCCGTGAAGTAGAGGCCGTCGACCTCGGTCGAGGCGTGTGGCGGCCGGAGCAACGAGGTCTGACGGAGCGTGTGCGCGAGGCCGAGGGCGGTGCCCTTCGTGCTGTTGTACCGGTCCGCGAACTCGGAGACGGAGAAGGTCTCCTCGACGACGATCCGGTCCCGGAGGTCGACCCCGGTGTGGTCGGCGATGTCCTCCAGCAGCAGGTCGCGGAACGCCGCCCGGCGCTCCGGCCCGTCGTCGAGGCCGGGCGCGATGGGCGCGAGAACGAACAGGTTGCTGTGGCCCTCGGGGGCGACGGTGTCGTCCGTCTCGCTCGGAACGCAGAGGTAGTAGGCGGGGTCCTCGGGCCACGTGGGGTCGTCGCCGAAGATGGTCTCGAAGTGGTCGTCCCAGTTCGTCGGGAGGACGAGCGTGTGGTGGGCCAGCGGTTCGACGTCACCCTCGACGCCGAGGTAGAGTAGGAACGCGGAGGGCGCGTAGGTGCGGGAGTCCCAGTAGTCGGCGTCGTACTGGCGGTCCTCGGGCACGAGGAGTTCCTGTTCGGTGTGGGCGTAGTCGGCGTCGGAGACCACCTCGTCGGGGAAGAACTCCCGGCCGTCCTCGGTGCGGACGGCGAACGCGCCCTCCCGGCCCCTGATCTCGGCGACGGGGTGGTCGGTCCGGAAGTCCACGCCGAGTTCCTCGGCCATGGCGACGACGCCGTCGACGACGCCCCCCATCCCGTCCTCGGGGTAGTAGACGCCGAGGTTGAAGTCGACGTGGCTCATCAGGTTGTAGAGCGCGGGCGTGTTGTTCGGCGCGCCGCCGAGGAAGACCAGCGAGTACTGGACGATCTGCTGGAGTTTGGGGTGGTCGAAGTAGTCCTCGACGTGGTCCTGCATCGTCCCCAGAAGCGAGAGACCGCGGGCGTAGCGGAGCACGTCGGGGTCGACGAAATCGCGGAGGCGGGAGCGGTCCTCGTAGACGAAGTGTTCCATGCCCACCTCGTAGGTGTAGGCCGCCTGCGCCAGGTAGTCGTCGAGCGCCTCGCCCGCGCCGGGTTCGTAGGCCTCGAAGGTCGCCCGGTTTTCCTCGAGGTCGGGAACCAGGTCGACCCGGTCGCCGTCCTTGAAGAAGATGCGATAGTGGGGGTCGAGGCGTTCGAGACCGTAATACCCCTCCGGGCGCCGCCCGAAGTCGCCGAAGAAGTCCTCGAAGACGTCGGGCATGAGATACCAGGAGGGCCCCATGTCGAACCGAAACCCGTCCGCATGGAGGCGGCTCGCGCGGCCGCCGAGTTGCTCGTTTTTCTCCAGTACGGTCACGTCCGCCCCGGCGTCCGCGAGGTAACAGGCCGTCGAGAGGCCGCCGAACCCGCCGCCGACGACGACGACCGACCGACCGTCGGCGTCGCCCACCGGCGCGCTGTCGTTCATGCCCTCCCGTATGGACGTGATCCGTATATACTGCCCGCCGCCGACCGCGACGGTGATCGCCCGCCCGCGCCGCGTCCCGGATGCCTGTCACCCGTCCAGTCGGCCGTGCAGGACCTTGGCGGCGACGAGTACCGGATCCCACACCGGGCTGAACGGTGGGGCGTACGCCAGATCCAGCCGTTCGAGTTCGCCGACCGTCAGGTCGCTCTCGATGGCCGTCGCCAGCGTGTCGATCCGGATCGCCGCCCGGTCGCGGCCCGCGATGGCGCCCCCGAGGACCCGACCGGTCGTCCGGTCGGCCACGAGCGTGACCGTCGTCTCGTCGCCGCCGGGGTAGTACCCCGAGCGCGACCCCGCGGTGATCGTCTCGCTCGCGGGGTCGAAGCCGGCCGCCTCGGCCGCCGACTCGTCGGTGAGGCCGACCCGCCCACACTCCAGTTCGAAGGCCTTCACGACCGCCGTCCCGGCCACGTCGCCGACGGGCGTGGGATCGCCCGCGACCGTCGCCCCGACCGCCCGGCCGGCGCGGTTCGCGGTCAGTCCGAGCGGCACCCACGTCTCCTCGCCGGTCACCGCGTGCCGTGCCGTCGCGACGTCGCCCGCGGCGTAGACGGCGGGGAGGGTCGTCCGGCCGTAGGCGTCGGTGCGGACCGCGCCCGACGGGCCGCAGTCGACGCCGGTGCCGTCGAGCAGTCCCGTGTTCGGTTCGACCCCGATGCCCACGACCGCCGCGTCGACCGGGAGCCGGTCGCCGTCGTGTTCGACCGCCTCGACCCGTCCGTCGCCGCGCAGCCCCTCGACCGGGCGGCCCGTGTGGACGGTCACCCCCTGCTCTTCGAGGTGGGCGGCCACGCGGTCGCCGACGGCCGTGCCGAACGGGCCGAGGAGGCGATCGGAGCGCTGGAAGAGGTGGACGTCGAGGCCGCGGGCAGTCAGCGCCTCGGCCATCTCGACGCCGACGTAGCCGCCGCCGACGATCCCCGCCCGCTCCGGCGGGTCGAGCGCCGCGTTGCGTTCGACGCGGGCCTCGTCGACGGGGCCGTCGCCGAGCCGTTCCCGGTCGTAAGCCGCGGGCGGCGTGAGATAGGCGTCGAGGGCGGCGGCGGAGTCGAGGCCGTGGATCGTGAAGACGCCGTCGAGGGAGGTGTCGAACGGCCCGGTCGACGCGCTCGCGCCCGTCGCCACCAGCAACTCGCCGTAGGGCTGTTCGAACCGCTCCCCCGGCCCCCTGACCGTCACGGTGCGGTCCTCGGGGGTCACCGAGACGACCTCGTGTTCGCGGCGCAGGTCGATGCCCCGGTCGGCGATCTCGGACGGCGACAGCGAGAGGAGGTCGGTCAGCCGCTCGACCGATCCCTTCACGAAGTAGGGTTCCCCACAGTGGGCGTAGGAGACCCACCGCCCCTGTTCGAAGACGACGACCTCGCGGTCGGTTTCGCGTCGGAACTTGCTCGCCGCGCTCAGACCGGCGGCGTCGCCACCGACGACGACGAAGGGATCGCGTGCCATACCCGTCGTTGGGCGACGGCCGTCAAAAACGTGTACCGCGTGCGCACCGAGCGTGCGCGACCGAGAACCGACCTCAGAACCGACCGCGGCGGCGGAACAGCCGCGTCAGGAACCGCTCGACGCGACCGGGGGTGTTCGAGAGACGGGGCATCCCGGGCAGGTAGGGACCGTCGTCGGCACGTCGGCCGCTACCCGTGTTGGGTGCGTTGCTCATGTATTCCCGACTCGGGGCCGCACTGGTTTAAAAATTCTGAATTTAACTTTGCGTATAGCAAATTAACTTCCGTTATTGAGCAACGTTCACACGCGACCACCGCCACCCGTCCACGGATTCATACCCGTGCCGTCCAACGATCGGACATGGACGACACGAGTGCGGTGGTCACGGGCGCCAGTCGCGGAATCGGGGCGAGCGTCGCGGCGGCGTTCGCCGCCGAGGGTGCGGACGTCACCTGCTGTGCGCGACGCCGCGACGCCCTGGAGTCGGTCGTCGCGGACATCGCGGACGCTGGCGGTCGGGCCCGCGCCGTTCGGGCGGACGTGCGCGACGAGTTCGACGTCGAACGCCTGATGGAGGCGGCCGCCAGGGCGGTCGACGGCATCGACGTGGTGGTGGCGAACGCCGCGGTCAACCACGGCGACCCCGGGGCGAGTCCGCTCCACGAGGCGTCGTACTCCCGCTTCGACGACACCGTGCGGACGAACCTCCGGGGCGTCTTCGCGACCGTTCGGGAGGCCCTGCCCCACCTCGCTCCCGACGGTCGGATCCTCGTTCCCTCGGGGGCCGTCGCCCGCGAGTCGACGGCCGGGATGGGCGCCTACGCCGTCTCGAAGGCGGGCGCCGAGGCGCTGGTCCGGGGGTTCGCGGCCGACCTGGAGCAGGCGGTCGGCGTCGTCGACCCCGGCTACGTCGCCACGGACCTGAGCGACGGCACGGGACGTGACCCGGACGAGGTGGCGCCGATGTTCGTCTGGGCCGCCCGCGACGCCGACGCGGAGGCCGTCGACGGCGAAGTCGTCGACCTGCGGGCGTGGAAGTCGGCGACGCGGTAGCGATCGGCGAACCGAACGTATTATTAATATCATTGGTTTCGTTGTTAATATGCGACGCTCACTCGTCGGTCCCGTCGCCACCGCGGCGCTCGTGGGGCTGTCCTGGTTCGCGGTGACCGAGGGGACCTGGAAACTGCTGGGCATCTCGTGGGTCGCCTTCGCCGCGATGGCGTTCGGCATCCCGCTCGGCCGGCGGTCGCTCGGCGGGCGGCCGTGGACCCTCGTCTGGGGATACGGCCTCGCCAGCGGCGCGATGGTGACCAGTGCCGCCGTCTTCCTCGTCCCGCAGGCCATCGCCCACGACGCCACCTTCGGCGGGTTCGGCGTCGCGGCCGGTCTGCTGATCGGCTTCGCGGGTCACACCGTCGGCCACCGACTCGCCCACCTCGACTTGCCCTTCGACCGCACCGTGACCGAACTCACCGCTCACGCCTTCTCGGCGGGACTCATCATCGGCGTCGTCTACGGCAACATGCCCGAGCTCGGTCCGATCCTCGGCCTCGCCATCGTCTCCCACAAGGGGCCGGCGGGCTACGCGGCCGCGCGCCGCCTCGTGACGAACGACCGCGACCCGACCGTCCTGCTCCTGCCGGCCGCCGGCGTCGGCATCGCGGCCATCCTCGCCAGCGCCGTCGCCCTGCCCACCGTCCCGACGGTCCGGGGCGTCGTCTTCGGGTTCGCCGCCGGCATCTTCCTCCACGTCGCGATGGACTTCCTGCCGCGGTGCGAACTCGGCAGCGACGTCCACGAACTGCTGACGGTGTCGGGCGACGCTCACGCCCTGCTGGACCGACTGCGGGTCCACGCCGTCCTCAGTACGGGCCTCGGCGGCGTCGCGGTGTTCGTCGCGTGGCTCCTGGTCTCGTAGGTTACGAGCCGTAGAGCCGTCGAAGCTGATACGAGATGCCGACGCCCGCCGCCAGCAACACCACGAGGTTGAACGCCGCCTGGAACAGCGAGCGGTACTCGTCGGTGATCCACGTCGCGATGACGTTCGACACGCTGAGGTACAGTCGGACGACGGCGACGAACGCGAGCAAGCCGAGAACGATCAGCACCGCGTAGTTGGCGTATCGCCGGACCCGGGCGCCCGAGTCTTCGTCGCCGCCCGTCTCCGATCCTCCGTCACCCGTCCGGGACGCTTCCGAACGGTCGTCGGTGTCGTCGTCGATGCTCGTCTCGGTGTCGGTGTTGCGCTCGCTCATTGACGTTTCCTCCGTGCGAGAAGTGCGGCGGCGACGACGGCGACGAGGGCCACGCCGACGCCGAAGCCGGAACCACCGCTGGCGGTCGGCATCCCCGTCCCCTCGGGCACGGGCCGGTCGCCGTCGGCACCCTCGCCGCGGGTGAAGTCGCCGACTTCGAGTTCCACCTCGCGGCGCGTCTCGTTGACGCTGATCGTCTCCGTGGGGTCGAGGTTCGCGGCCCCGCGGGCGCTGTCGATGACGACGCCGTCCTTCCACAGCACCGCGTCGATGTAGTAGTTGTAGCCCGCGGGGACGGTCAGCCGGGTCTCGACCGTCTCGGTGCGTCCGGGGCGGATCGATCCCACCTGGACGGACGTGCGGTTGGCGACGATGTTCGAGTCGGCCTGTCGGAGCGTCACCGTGACCCGGAGGTCCTCCGGCTGTTCGTCGCCGCCGTTGGTCAGTGCCGACTGCACGGCGAGGGTCGTCCGGTTCCCCTCGGCCTCGGCGACCGAGAAGGAGACCGGCGGGAGCGCGTCCGCGGACGCGAACCGGACGTCGCTCCGAGCGTAGGGTGGCTGGAGGGCCTCGAGGCCGCGGAGTTCTCGCGCCCCGCTGTCGATCCGCTCGCCGTCGCGGTAGACGACCGCGTGGATCCGGTAGCCCCCCTCGCGTTCGACGGTCAGGGTCGTCGGCACCGCCACCTCGCGCTCCGCTGATAGGTTGCCGACGCTAACCGTTCGGGCCGTCTCGACCAGGCCGGACTCCGTGTCGACGGCCTGCACCCGCAGGCTGACGTTCCGTGCCGGCGGCCCGCGGTGCGAGAGGCGCGTCGTCACGTTCAGGGCGACCGTGTCGCCGGTCACGTCACCCGCCGAGATGTCCATGTCGGCGATGGTGACCGGCCCGGGACGAACCGGTCGCTCCTCGCTGGGGTCGGCGAGGGCACCGGGGGCGAGAACCGCCGCCACGACGGCCAGGAGGACGACGCCGACCGCCCCCGCGGCCAGCGCGGTTTCGCGACGCATGGACGGGGAAACTCGGGGACCGAGCAAATGCTTTGGGGAGGCTGAAACCCGCATTTATGCCTCCCGGCGACGTAGCTCCCCCATGCGAACGTACGTCCTGGGGACCGACACGGTCGACACGAGCGCCGCGCTGTGTGACTACCTCGACGGGCGTCTCGCCCCCGACGATACGGTCCACGCCGTCAACTCCCTGTGGGGCGGCAAGCGCACCGACGCCGAGGCGGTCCGTGACGGCGAGGACGCCCTCAACGTCGTGGCGTCGCGCCTCGGTGCCCGCGCGGCGGTCGAGACCCACCAGTTCGTCCGCGGCAACGACCCCGCCGAGGACCTCCTCGCGCACGCCGAGTCGGTGGCCGCGGACGAACTCGTCGTCGGCGTGCGGAAACGCAACCCCACCGGGAAGGTCGTCTTCGGGAGCACGGCGCAGTCGGTCCTGCTCCGGTCGTCGCGGCCCGTCGCCGTCGTCCCGCTCGGCGGCTAGTCGTCCAGGATCTTCTCGGCCAGCGTCGGCACGAACGTCCCGATGTCGGTCACCATGCCGATGGCCTGCGAACTCCCGCGGTCGAGCAACTGCGTCACCGTCGCCGGGTCGATGTCGACACACACCACCTTCGTCGTCGAGGGGAGGCAGTTGCCCACGGCGACCGAGTGCAGGAGCGTCGAGAGCATCACCACCAGGTCCGCCTCGTGGGCCTGCTCCCGGATGGCGTTCTGTGCCTCGACGGCGTCGGTGATCGTGTCGGGGAGCGGGCCGTCGTCACGGATCGACCCGGCGAGGACGTAGGGCACGTCGTTCACCACGCACTCGTACATCACGCCCTCGTCGACCAGTCCCTCCGCGACGGCCTCGGCGATACCGCCCGCGCGGATCACCTCGCTGATCGTGTAGATGTGGTGTTTGTGACCCTTGCGCGGGTGTTCCAGCGTCTCGATGTCCATCCCGAGCGACGTCCCGTACAGCGCGCGCTCGATGTCGTGGACGGCGAAGCCGTTGCCGGCGCTGAGCGCGTCGACGTAGCCCTCGCGGACGAGGCGGGCGAGGGCGTCGCCGGCCCCCGAGTGGATCACCGCCGGCCCCGCGACGACCAGCACCGTCCCCCCGCTTTCCGTCGTCTCGACGACGGCCCCCGCCACTCGTTCGATGAGCGACTCCGAGGGGCGCTCGCTGGAGACGCCCCCCTGCATGAACCCGAAGTGGCCGCCGCCGCTCCGGGGTCGATCCGGCGGGTCGACCCTGATGCCCGCCTCGCCGGTCACCACGAGGTCGCCCGCCTCGACGGCGTTCAGGACGGCCGTGTACGCCCGCGGTTCCGCGGGGTCGACGACGACCGCACAGTCCATCTCGACGTTCTCGACGTCGAGCCACGCCCCCTCGTATCGCACCTGCGTCGGGTGGTTGGTCGTCGAGTAGAAGCCGGCGGGCACCACCCGGTCGGCGGGCGCGGCTTCGAGCGTCGCGTCGACCGGGTCGGTGAGGTTCGCCCCGTTCTGGTGGAGTTCGTGGAGGATCGACTGGAGGCGGTCGGGGTCCGCGGCCGACACCTGCAATCGACAGTACGACTCCTCGTCCTCGCGGCGGCCCACGTCGAACTGCTCCACCTCGAACTCCCCGCCCATCTCCATCACGAGGGCGAAACACCGGCCCATCGTCCCCGAGTCGATGATGTGCCCCTCCAGTTCGACCGTCCGTGTGTGGGTCATTGTCACCGACTACGCCCGTCCGGGGTATGGGCGTTGCGGGCGTCACGCCCCGACGGCGTCGTCGAGGAAGGCCAGTTGGTGGGCCACGGCCGTCTCGAAGGCGGCGCCGAGGGGGTCGACGTGGCCGACCGGCATCCGGAGGTAAGTCGAGCCGTCGATGCGGTCCGCGGCGGCCGCGACCGCCTCCGGCGGGGCGACGTCGTCCGCGCCGGCCGCCAGCAGGAAGGTCGGACAGGTCACGTCGGCGGCGTCCTCGATCGGGCGATACCGGAACAGGGAGAGCAGGCTCCGCGCCGGCGTCTCGTTGTGCCAGTCGCTCGACGGCGGGACGAGGTCGAGGTACGCCTCGCCGGTCGGGTCCCGGGGGACGACGCCGAACTCGTCGCGGCCGCCGACGACGGGGACCGACCGCGAGCGACCGAGCGGTGCCACGAGGCGGTCGCCGACGCCCGCGGCGACGGCCCGGGCGAGATAGCGCGACGACCGGGCGCGGGCGAACGCCCGTCCGTCGACCAGCGGCGAGACGGCGACGGCCGCCGCGACCCGCCGGCGGTCGGCCGCCACGCGGATCACGTGTCCGCCGCCGAGGCCGAACCCCCACAGGACGACCGGGCGGCGCTCACCGCCGAGGGTTCGGACCCGGTCGACCGCCGCGCCCCAGTCGGCCACCTGCGCGGCCGGATCGACGAGGTTGCGCGGGCCGTCCGCCTCGCTCTCCCCGAAGCCACCGTGATCGAAGGCGAAGGCGGCGTAGCCGGCGCGGGCGAACCGCTCGGCGTACCGCGGGTAGCCGAAGGTGGCCGCCGCCGCGAACGTCGGTCCGAGAACGATCACCGGCGGGGTCGACGGCCGGTCCGGGCGGTAGAGCCGCCCCCGGCAGGTCCGCCCCTCGCTCTCGAATTCGAGGGCCGTCGTCGCGAACGCGAACCGATCGGTGGCCGTCGCCGACATCTCAGTCGACGTCCTCGTCGAGCGTCTCGAGGACGTGCGTCGAGAACTCGGTCTCCGAGAGACGATACTCGAGCAGTCCCTCGAACCACTCCGCTTTCGCGTACCACGTGTTCATCGCCTCGTCCTCGAACCGGAGGACCGTCGCCTCGACCCGTTTCGGCTCCCACTCGTCCTCCCGCGCCAGGTCGAGAAAGCCGTTCAACACCTTCCCCATCTCCATGTGGTTGACCTCCTCGCCCGGATAGGCGGTGATGTACGACAGGTCCACCGGATCGACCGTCTCGATGTCGTGGACGTCGACCCCGACGTTCCGCAGTTCCTCCTCCAGTTCGGATTCGTCCATGGTCGTCTCTCGCACTCGGCGGTCAAAACCCTTGCCGGATCCGGGGCGGACGCGTCGCTCGCGGGTCGAAAAACGGAGACGTGACGATCGGTCAGTTCGCGCCGGGCTTCGGGCCGAGGCCGCCACCGTCGATCAGCGGGATCTTCGTCGCCGGTTCGGGCCCGCGCGTCGGTTCCGGCCGGTCGCGCCGGCCGTCGGTCGTCGGACCCGATCCGGACCGCGGCTGGAGCGGGATGACGGGGTCGATGGTGATGGTCGAGCGGTTCTTCCGTGTCGTGCGTCGGGACGTGCTCATTGGGTGTGTCGTATGCTGGGTCGGTTGCCGGGCGTCACTGCTTCGCGGGGCCGAAATCAGCATACGAGTACGACGCGTTGCATCGTGAATCCACCATAGCAGCCATCGATAATAAATCTTCATGATCGTTACTGGGAAACGACCGCGTCACACGGTTACGAATCACACGCGGGAGCCGCTCCGCTCGACCGGAGGTAGGCGTCGAGTCGGCGGGCGATCCGTCGCGCGAACGCCGGATCGTTGACGTCCGTCGCCATCTCGATTCGCTCCACGTCGTCGTCGATGCCGTCCCGGAGCGCGTCGAACAGGGCCGCGTCCGCCTCGGGGTCGTGGAAGGGTCCGCCCTCGACGGCGAGTTCCGAGGTGCCTCCGAGCGGCAGGGCGAGCGCCGTCGGTCCGGTCGCGTCGCCGAGTTTCGCGGCGATGTCGGCGCCGACCGCCGCGGCCTCGTCCGCCGCCGTGCGCACCAGCGTCACCTGTGGGTTGTGGGCCACCCGCCGGCGGTCGTCGAGGGACGCGGGCACCGACTCCGGCGGGCCGAAGTTGATCACGTCGGTCGCGCCGGGGACGACGACCTGCGGGATCCCCCGCCGTCCCGCGGCCCGGAGGCGGTCCGGTCCCGCCGAGAGGACGCCACCTGCCAGTTCGTCGGTCAGTTCGGTCGTCGTCACGTCGAGGACGCCGTCGACGACGCCGTCGGCGATCAGCTCCTCCATCGCCCGACCGCCCGTTCCGGTGGCGTGGAAGACGAGCGTCTCGTATCCGCGGTCGTCGAGGTACTCCCGCGCCGTCCGGACGCAGGGCGTGGTGACGCCGAACATCGTGATCGCGACGGTCGGACGGTCGGTCTCGACGCTCGCGTCCGTCCCCGTCATCCCGACGACGGCCCGTGCCCCGTTCTCGACGACGGTCCGCGAGATCGGGTCGAGTCCCTCGATGTCGACCACGGAGTGCAGCATCGCCACGTCACGGGTGCCGACGTACGGCGCCACGTTCCCCGAGGCCATCGTCGAGACGATCAGTTTCGGGACCCCGACCGGCAGGGCCCGCATCGCCCGCGACGCCACCGAGGTGTTTCCCGACCCGCCGAGGCCGAACACCGCATCGAGGCGCCCCTCGGCGTGCAGGCGAGTGACGATTCGGGCCGCGCCCCGCCCCATCGCCGCCATCGCGTCGCTCCGGTCGCGAGCCGTCCGGAGCGCGTCGAGCGAGGCGTCGCCCGCCGCCGCCACCGTCGCGGCCGTCGTATCGGGCTCGACCCCCGGGTCACCAAGGACGCCCGCGTCGACGACGTGGGTCTCGGCCCCGGCCCGCTCCATCACCTCTCGGGCGAACCCGAGCGGCTCCTCTTTCGTGTCCAGCGTGCCGACGATGACGATGCTCATGCGTGTTCGTCCCTCCCGCGGGTCGGTCACACCAACGGCCCCCCGAGGAAAAAGTCAGTGGCCTCGGACGCCGCGAGTCTCAGACGCGAGGTTCGGGGGCCAAGGCTTATCAAACGACTCGAACCAGTGTAGGACGAATGGACGGGAGCGACTCCGTGTCGGCGGGCGATGGCGTGAGCGACGCGGTCAAGCGGCGAGCACTCGCCGCCGCCCCGCTCGGCGTCGTCGTCACCGATCCGACGGCCGCGGACAATCCCATCGTCTACGCCAACGAGGCGTTCTATCGCCTCACCGGCTACGATCCCGAGGCGGTTCTCGGGAGCAACTGTCGGTTCCTCCAGGGTCCCGAGACGGACCCGGAGCGCGTCGCCGAACTCCGGGCGGGGATCGAGGCCGCGGAGCCCGTCTCGACGGTGCTTCGCAACTACCGTCGCGACGGCACTCCCTTCTGGAACCACGTCGAGGTCACGCCCATCACCGACGACGACGGGACGGTCACGCACTTCGTCGGCTTCCAGCACGACGTGACCGAACTGAAGGAGCGCGAGCGCGAACTCGCGGCGCGCCAGCGTCGCTTCGAGACGCTCCACGACGCCAGCCGGGAGCTGATGAACGCCGACTCGTCGACCGAGGTGGCTCGGATCGCGACCGACGCCGCGAAACACACGCTCGGCTACCCGATCACCACCCTGCGCTTCGCGGACGAGGCCGACGGAATCCTGCGGACGGCCGTGGCGACCGAGGAGTCGATCGCCGAGGCCGGCGAGCGACCCAACTACCGGATCGACGGCGACACGCCCGCGGCACGGGTGTACCGGACGGGCGAGCCCCTGATCTACGACGAACTCGACGAGACGGACGACGGGTACGACCGCGGCGACCTCCGGACCGGGATGTACATTCCCGTCGGCGACTACGGGGTCATGAGCATCGGCGACACCGACCCGGCCGCCTTCGACGACACCGACCTGGAGATCGCGGGCGTCCTCGCGAAACTCGTCGCCGGCGCGGTGTCGCGACTGGAATCCGAGCGGGCGATCCAGCGCCGAAACGAGCGCCTGGAGCGGTTCGCGAACATCGTCGCTCACGACCTCCGCAACCCGCTCGGCATCGCCCGCGGCCGCCTGGAACTGGCGCGGGAGACGCGGGACAGTGACGACCTCGACGCGGTCGCCCGCGCCCACGACCGGATGGCCGCGCTGATCGACGACCTCCTCACGCTCGCCCGCGAGGGTGGGACGGTGACCGACGAGGACGCCGAGGCGCTCGATCTGGCGCGGATCGCCCGAGATTGCTGGCAGCACGTCGAGACGCTCGACGCCGACCTGCGAGTCGTGGGCACTCGCACCGTCCTGGCCGACGAGGGTCGGCTGCGCCGACTGCTGGAGAATCTGTTTCGGAATAGTGTCGAGCACGGCTCGACTGACAGCCGGCCGGCGGCCGGCGATAGCGTGGAACACGGTTCCACGAACAGTCGGTCGGAGACCGACGATAGTGTCGAGCACGGCTCGACTGACAGCCGGCCGGCGGCCGGCGATAGCGTGGAACACGGTTCCACGAACAGTCGGTCGGAGACCGACGACGGCGTGACGGTCACCGTCGGCGTCCTCGGCGACTTCGCTCGGGGGGCGACGGCCGCCGCCGACGGGGAGTCCCGGAGCGGCTTCTACGTCGCGGACGACGGCGTCGGCATCCCCGCGGAGCGACGCGATCAGGTGTTCGACGACGGCTACTCGACGCTTCCCTCGGGAACTGGCTTTGGCCTCTCGATCGTTCGGGAGATCGCGGACGCCCACGGCTGGAGCGTCGAGATCGTCGACAGTCCCGACGGCGGCGCACGCTTCGAGTTCCGGGGCGTCGAGGGGGCTCGCCAGGGACCGAACGCGACCGAATCCTGACCCCGGGCCTTCGACATCTTGAAACCCGTCGCCCGCCTCGATTCCTCGCAGACGTGTCCGTCCCCGCCCCAACCCCCGCGGGATCCGTCCCCGCCGGTCCGCTCGCCGTGGTCACGGACGCCGGTACCCTGACGACCGATACCCTCGTCGTGTTCGGCATCGTCGTCCTCGCGCTCGTCCTGTTCGTGACGGAACTGCTCCCGGTCGACGTGACGGCCGTCCTCGTGATGGTCGTCCTGATGGTGCTGGGGGACGACGGCGTCGTCAACTTCACTCACATCTCGACCGCGGAGGGGGTTTCGGGCTTCTCGAACCCCGCGACCATCACCGTCCTCGCGATGCTCATCCTCAGTTCGGGGATCAGCCGGACGGGGCTCGTGCAGATCCTCGGCCGGAAGATGGCCGCCTTCGCGGGTCAGGACCGGGACCGGCAGTTACTCGCGACCATCGGCGTCGCCGGTCCCGTCTCTGGATTCATCAACAACACTCCCGTCGTCGCCATCCTCGTCCCCGTCATCACGGACCTCGCCCACGCGGGCAAGACCTCCCCCTCGAAACTCCTCCTCCCGCTCTCCTATGCCTCCATGTTCGGGGGCATGCTCACCCTCATCGGAACCTCGACGAACATCCTCGCCAGCGACGTCTCCGCCCGTCTCCTCGGACGTCCGTTCGGCATGTTCGAGTTCACCAAACTCGGCGTCGTCGTCCTCGTCGTCGGCAGCCTCTACCTGCTGACCGTCGGTCACCGCCTCCTCCCCGAGCGCGTCCCCGTCGAGGAGGACTACGTACAGGAGTACGCCATCGAGGAGTACCTGACCGAAATCGCGATCGGCGAGGCGTCGCCGCTCGTCGGCAAGACCGTCGACACCGCCCTCGACGGCGTCGAGTTCGACGCCGACATCCTCCAGGTCGTCCGCGAGGGCGAGGAGTTCGTCGAACCTCACGGCAGGGTGCGGATTCGTGCGGGCGACCTGCTTCGCCTCCGCGCCGACCGGGCGACCGTCCAGCAGTTGCTCGACCGCGAGACGGTCACCCTCACCGGCGACCCACCCCGGACCGAGGCGGAACTCGACCCCGAGGAGGCGGTCCAGACGCTCGTCGAAGTCGTCATCCCCCGGGGGTCGCCGCTCGCCGGCGAGTCGCTCGCGAGTTCGACGTTCCGGCAGCGCTACGACGCCAACGTCCTCGCCTTCCGCAGTCGCGGCGAGACGATCCGCGACCACATGGACCGCCGACGCATCCGCGTCGGGGACACCCTCCTCGTCCAGGCGGCGCCGGACAGCGTCGACCGCCTCGCGAGCACCGACGATTTCATCGTCGCCCACGAACCCGACCACCCCGACTACCGCACGGATCGGATCCCACACGCCGCCGCCATCATGGCCGGCGTCGTCGGCCTCGCGGCCGTCCCCTGGGGGACGGTCGGTGGCGCCCTCGCCCGCCTGACCGGCGTCGACGCGTTCGCGGCGCTCGCCGCGCTCTCGATGCCCATCCTCGTGACCGCCCTCGCCGGCGTCGTCGCGATGGTCGGAGCCGGCGTGCTCAAGCCGACCGAGATGTACGACGCCGTCGAGTGGGACGTGATCTTCCTGCTCGCCGGCATCATCCCCCTCGGCATCGCGCTCGAACAGACCGGCGGCGCCGACTTCCTCGGCGGCCTCGTCGCCGCGACGGGGGCCTTCCTCCCCGTCGTCGGCGTCCTCTGGGTCTTCTACATGGCGACGGGGCTGCTCACCGGCGTCATCTCCAACAACGCGAGCGTCGTGTTGATGCTTCCCGTCGCCGTCGAGGCGGCCAACGGCGTCGACGCCAGCCCCTTCGCGTTCGTCCTCGCGGTGACCTTCGCGGCGTCGACGGCGTTCCTCACGCCCGTCGGCTACCAGACCAACCTCTTCGTCTACGGGCCGGGCGGCTACCGGTTCTCCGACTACATCCGCGTCGGGGCGCCGCTCCAGCTTCTCCTCTCGGTCGTCACCGTCGTCGGTATCGCCCTCTTCTGGGGGGTCTGACGGCCCCGGACTTTTGCTCGCCCGCCGCGTACGGCCCGGTATGGAGTTCACCGTCGTCCAGGGCGACATCGCCGCACAGTCCGCCGACGCGCTGGTGAACGCCGCCGGCACCAGCCTCCGCATGGGCAGCGGCGTCGCCGGCGCGCTCCGTCGGGGGGCGAACGGTCCGATCAACGAGGACGCCGTCTCGAAGGGACCGATAGACCTCGGCGCCGTCGCCGTCACCGACGCCTACGACCTCGACGCCGATCACGTGATCCACGCGGCCGCGATGCCCCACTACGGCGACGGGCGGGCAACCGTCGAGAGCATCCGCGAGGCGACGCGGAACGCGCTGGAGCGGGCGGACGAACTCGGCTGTGAGTCGCTGGTCGTCCCCGTCCTCGGGACGGGCGCCGCCGGCTTCGACTTCGAGCGGGGAGCCGAACTCGTCTGCGGGGTGATCCGCGACTACGAGCCGACGACGCTCGACGACGTGCGGGTGATCGCCTACTCCGAAGACGACTACGGGACGCTCGAACGGATCGCCTAGGGCGGGTCGGCGTCGAGGATCCCCCACTCGTGGCCCGGGAGGAGTTCGTCCGCCCGGTCGAGCACCTCGGTCGCGCTCTCCCACCACGCGAAGTCGTCCATCGCCAGCCCCCGGGTCGGCGGCCCGTCGTCGGGCGCGTTCTCGAAGGTGGGCACGGCGTCGACGGCGACGACCGTCGTCCCCGCGTCCGTCTCGACGGCCACCGACTGGTGACCGACCGTGTGTCCCGGCGTCGGGAACGCCGTCACGCCCGGACAGAGCTCCGTCTCCCCGTCCAGCGGCGTCAGATCCACCGTCAGCCACGGCGGCTCCCGCCCCAGCGACTTGGCCTCGTAGCGGTCGGCGTGCATCGGATAGGGGGCGATGGCGTACTCCAGTTCGCGCCGCTGGACGTAGACGTCCGTCACGCCGTCGAAGCGGTCGAGGTTGTAACAGTGGTCCCAGTCGAGGTGGCTCAACACCACCCCGTCGAGGTCCGCGGGCGCGTACCCCTCGTCGTCGAGGATGGCGCCGAGGGACTGCCCGGGTTCGCGCCGACAGTCGAACGCGGGGTGGCGTTCGGCCATCAACTCGACCGGGCCGAACCCCGTATCGATCAGCAGCGTCTCCGCCCCCTCCACGAGAAAGACCGTCGACGGCGCCTCCACGACCCCCTCGGACCCCTCGACCAGCACGCTCGCGTCCATCGAAATCGATCCACAGCACCGTGGCGTGACCGTGGCCGTCATGCCTCGCCACTGGCGCGCGGGAGTCATAAACCCACCAGCCCGCTCGGATCACTCGCGCATCGGCGCCTGCGACAGCGCGACGGTGTCGCCGTCCGACAGCGCCTCGTCCGGGTCGGCGTGTCGCCCGTTCCGCATCACGACCAGGCCGCCCGACGGGTCCGCCTCGTCGACGCCGAGTTCCGCGACGGCGTCGCCGACGCTCGCCCCCGATCCGAGCGACAGCGAAACCGTTGACTCCCCGACCGCCGCCGCCACCTCGCCGTAGCATCGGACCTCGATTCGCACGGCCCTGGTTGGGCGGCCGTCGACCATAAGTCGCCCGCCACGGGGACAGTTACAAGGCGGTCCGGGCTCCTCCTCCCGACGATGGAGGTCCACTTCGACTTCTTCGGGCCGATGCGCGACGCCGTCGGGCGAAAGCGCGTCACCCGGACGTTCGACGGGACGCCGACCGTCGGCGAGGCGTTCGACGCCCTCTGTGCCAGCTTCGACGGCCTGGCGGACGCACTCCGGGACGACGACGGCGACTGGGCCCGGCGGGTGACGGTGACGGTCGACGGCCGGAACGTCCGGCAACTGGACGGCTACGGGACGGCGCTCTCCGACGGCGACGTCGTCCGGGTCGCCCCACCGGTCGTCGGGGGATGAGCCGACCCGGGCGGTCGCGCCCCGCCCGTCAGTCGTCCGCGACGGCCTCCACCCTCCCCCCGCCGTCGGGGACCGTCCCGTCCTGATTCCACCCGCGGAGTTCGTAATACTCGTCCAGCGCCGCCTCGATCCCCGTGAGGTCGTAGGGGAGCGTGTCCGCCTCGCGGTCCATCCCCCGCTCGTTGTTGAAGTGCCGTTCGAGTTCGACCGTCCGCGCGCCGACCCGCTGGAGGTCCTCGTAGTCGCACTCGAAGAGTCGCTCCAGGGTCTCCTCGGTCACGTGGTCCGTGCCGCCCGCGAAGGCACAGACGATCCCCGAGTCGCGGAAGGCCGCGTGGTTCTCGCGGCGCATCACGAGTTCCGGCTTCCCCTCCAGGGTCTCTGGGTCGACGTCGCCGCTGTACTCCACGCGGAGCGTCGTCGAGTACATGTGGTCGCCGCCGCGGTTGGCGACGGCGTAACTGAGTCCCTGCCCGTGGAGGACGCGCCCGTCGTGGGCGGCGAACTCCATGTCCTTGACCGTGTAGTTCCGGACGCCGAGTTCGTCGGCGGCGCGGGAGACGCCCTCCGCGAGGAGGTCGCCGATCCCCTCGCGGGTCGCGATCTTCTCGACCGTCTCGTGGACCAACTCGGCGTTGCCGAACTCGTCTTCCGACGCGAGGTAGGCCGCGACGGCGTTGCCACAGGAGATGGTGTCCAGCCCGTAGACGTCACAGAGCTCGTTCGACTTCATGACGTCGACGACGTCGTCCACCTCGCAGTTGCTCCCGAAGGAGAAGACCGTCTCGAACTCCGGCCCCTCGGTCTCCAGTCCCGTCTCCTCGTCGCGTGTCGGGAGCTTGCAGGCGAAGGCGCACATCGAACACGACCCCTTCTTGTACTTTTTCTCCTCGACGGCGTCGCCGCCGATCCGATCCGCGTGCTCGAAGCCGTACTTCTCGAAGTAGCGCGTCGGGAGCGAGAAGTTGTCGTTGATGAACTCCGTCCCGCCGGTGGTCCCCTGCCGTCGCATCAGGTCGTCCGAGGTGGCCGCGGCGCCGTGGACCTCCCGCTGGACGTCCTCGGGGAGGTCCACCGCCGGCGCGGCGTCGCCCTCGAAGGTGATCGCCTTCACGTTCTTCGAGCCGAGGACGGCCCCCATCCCGCCCCGGCCGAACGCCCGGCTCTCGTAGGTCATCACGCAGGCGTAGCGGACGCGGTTCTCGCCCGCGGGACCGATACAGAGGACGTTCTCGGCGCCCAGGTCGCGCTCCCGGTCGACGTACCCCGTCACCTCGGGAACCGTCGCCCCCTCCAGTTCCGGCGCCTCGACGAACTCGACGCCGTCGTCGGTCACGTGGATCACGAGCAACTCGTCGGCCGCCCCCGCGAGTTCCACCGCCGAGTACCCCGTGTCGACGAAGTTCCGCGAGAGATATCCGCCGGCGTTCGTCGAGAGGAGGCCGTCGGTCAGCGGCGACAGCCCCGTGCAGTTCATCCGCCCGGTGAACGACATCTCCGACTGCTGGAGCGGGCCGCTGGCGAAGTAGACGCGGTTCTCCGGCCCGAACGGGTCGGCGTCGAACGGGATGCGGTCGTGTGCGAGTTTCGTACAGAGCCCTCGGCCACCGACGAACGACTCCCGAACGGTCGTCACGTCGTCGACTGCAGTCCGTCGGGCGCCGACGTCGATGGTGAGAAGCGGTCCCTTCGCGTGGTTCATCGTGCCCACGTTTCGGCCCGTTCGGTAAAAGGTTGTGCGGCGGCGGGCGGTCGGCTCGCCCCCGTCGCGGGCCACGACGCCGCTCGTGCGAGAGCGCCGACGGCGCGGCCGCTGGGCGGCGTCGGCGGAATCGAGGAAGGGGGAGGGGTTACTCCGAGCCGAACATCTGGCGCATCATATGTCTCAATTAAAATCTTGTTTAAATACTGTATTGCAGCTACACTAATATTCCAAAGGTTCACCATCGGTAATTAAGTTACTACGTAACCACCTCAATCGTGATGGCTTCAGAAACTGGACCAAACGGTGATGAAAACGGCCAACTCAAAATCGATGTTGGAACCGAGCTATACGACGCGTGTATAGAACCGACATACCAGCTTAACCGGTCTGGCGCTCATGATGGTCGAGAGCAGCACCACCTCCACCTCAGAGGGAATGTTTCTCGCGGATTCGAAGAAATCCACCACAAACTCTCTTCCGGGTTTGACCAGAAAGTCTACAAGGCGGATACAGGTGAGTTGCTTATCATGCTCGCGCTCCGCCACATCGATGAGCTCCCCGAGGTTGCGGCCGATGTTGGCTTCGGAATCTCACCCGAAGAAGCCGTCACCAAAGCACGAGAGGGATAAACGGCTCGAAAGCGCACTTCACTGAAGGGATGAGAAACCGTTCCTGAGCTTGCTGAGATGATTGATTCGCTTGAACCTTCGGACATAAGAAAATCTGAACTGGTCTGCTCACTTAGCACTCGTCGGTGCTCTCGGAAGGGCATATTTATGAAACAACCACCCTCTTTCTTAGCCAAGACCCCCACATCATGAGTGATTCTATTTCAGCTGTTCCAGAGCGGTTACGAAACACCATACAGGAGCAGAGTTGTATAGAGGGGATGGCTGAATTGCCTGCGGATTCAGTTGACTTAGTTATTGCAGACCCGCCTTATAATCTCTCGAAAGGGGCAGATTGGAGTTGGGACAACGAGGCCGATTTAGATGGTTTCGGTGGTGAGTGGGACAAGACGATGGAACACTGGGATGATATGGGATTAGAGGAGTACGCAGCGTTCACCCGGAGTTGGTTGTCGGAGGTCAGGCGTGTGCTGAAACCAACCGGGTCAATCTGGACATTCGGCTCATATCACAACATCGGGGTTGTGAACGTACTCTACCAAAAGTTAGGAATAGAAATTATAAACGAAATTATCTGGTTCAAGCGAAATGCATTCCCGAATCTTTCAGGAAGGCGCTTCACCGCTAGTCATGAGACACTTCTCTGGGGTCATACTGGCGGCCCCGATAACAGGGAGTATACCTTCAATTATGAGTTGATGAAAGCCCGTGAATTTCCGGAGGATAACATCAACGATGAGGACAAGCAGGTTCGAACAGTATGGGATATCCCGAACAATAAATCGAAAGAAGAACTGGAGTTCGGTAAGCACCCGACGCAGAAACCCCTACGTGTATTGGAGCGACTCGTCATCTCCGCAAGCAATGAAGGTGACCTATGTTTGGTCCCGTTTGCGGGGTCAGGTTCCGCGTGTGTCTCTGCTAAACTGAATGGTAGGGATTATCTTGGATATGAGGTAGAATCCGAACACGCCGAGCTCGCCCGCACTCGTCTCAAAAACGCGGAAGATAAGCCGGAACAACTACAGAACGCGACCTCGGAGAATCAAGGAACTCTCGACCAGTATGACTAGCTCAACTAACTTCCAACCAGTAATAAAATGGACCGGTAGTAAACGAACTATCTCCGAGGAAATCGTGTCAACCTTCCCTGACAAATTCGACACGTACTTTGAACCCTTCATCGGAAGCGGGTCAATTCTGTATCAACTGGACCCTTCTGACGCTATTTGTGGTGACATCTGTGAACCACTAATCGGGATTTGGAAACTGATTCGCGATGACCCTGATGAATTGATTTCGTACTACCGCCGGGAGTGGAGGCGTCTCCAAGATGAAGGTCCGGATGTTTACTACGAAATTCGTGACAAGTTCAATGAGACACGGGAACCCCAGCATCTCTTCTTTCTCTCGCGAACCTGCGTTAACGGGTTAATTCGCTTCAATAGCGATGGTGAATTCAACAACTCCTTCCACCTCTCACGACCGGGCATAAACCCAAAGCGGCTCGGGCCAATTATTACAGAATGGTCCAGAAAAATCCAGAACGTCGGATTCCATCACACAGATTACGAAGAAACTACTGAGAGCGCTTCTAAAGATGATTTTGTCTATCTCGACCCTCCGTATTTTAATACAACAAGCCGCTACTACGGTTCGATTGATTACGACCGATTCATAGATTATCTAAAAGACCTGAATGAGAGAGGGGTCAACTACGCACTCTCGTACGATGGAGAGTCTGGTGACACAGATTATACCGTAGACCTCCCTGAATGGGCTTTTGAAGAACATTTACTATTGACTTCAGGGAACTCATCATTCAAGAAAGTCATGGGACAGGAGGTGGCCGAGGTCAAAGAGTCTCTATATCTGAATTATGAGCTTCCAGAGTCTCCTGAAGAGCAGTCGAAATTGCACTCTTTCTGAATTCGTCAGTCCCTTTCAAGTATAGCTTGGGATACTGGTGTTCATCAACCCAAGAAACGCTGAGGGCTACGTCAACGTCTGAGTCCGACAGAGTGTCGTCAAGAGCCACGGTTATTTCACTCGTATCGTTCAAGCCTATGGGAGAATTGGCAAACATAAATCCCGACCAGTATTCGACATCGGGGTAGTCGCGAAACCAATATCTCTCATCATCCGAGGCATCCTCTGGCACTACTTTCCATTTACCTCGTGAATCTTGCTTGTGCCAGCAGGGGCGCTCTCGGAGCCCGGTATAGTTTTCGTGGCCTTCAAAATAGCCGACTAGCCGACTTCCGATATCCTCGGTGAGGTCACTCTTATCGTACTTTGATTCGATTGTTAGGAGAGATAAGGTGTCCTCATCAACATATTGGAACACTTGGTCTGGCCTCTTTACACGTGGAGGTCGCCGGGGAATATGGTCCCAGCGTGAAACAATTCCATCAGGAGGATGGATTATATCGAATTCGGTCCACGAACCCCCCGGTGGATTACAGAAGACCTCGTGTATCTCTGTAGTCCCTTCAATAGCGCCATGGATAGCGGCATCAACCCCTTGTTCCCCGTGTCTTTCCGGAATATAATCACGGAGTGTGTCGATTGAATCCGTCATTCAAGAACCACCCCCGATTCCGTGGGGTCAACAATAATTGCCCCTGCGTACTCGGAGATTACGTTCCAGAGCTCATTCCGGCCTCTTTCAAGCAAATCTCTCCAGTTCTCAGGAGTATTCGTGCTATACATGATGATGAACGTATTTTCTTGTGTCGCGACCTGTGGGAACATTGCGTGGAGGAGTGGGAGAAGACCTCGGTCCGGACGTGAGTCTCCCGATGGCTTGTACCCGTACAAGGGGACGAAGAAGATAGGGTCGTCAATGCGGTCGTCTCGGGTTATCCAGTCAAGAATCGGGGTATTAATATCTGGATAAACCTCCTCAACGAGTGCTCGAAAGCTTTCCCGGGCCCCAATGGCTGCTGCTTCCGATGGTGCTTCTTTATAACTGACCGGAATATCTCCAAGAGAACTCTCAGCTAATGAATCAAGCTCGTCCGAAGTATAGTCGGATTTGGTCGCGTCTACACCCCATGTATCTAAATACTCAATCTTGTAGTCCTTCGTCTCCGAGCTTTTCCAGTTTATCTTGCTAAGGAACTTGTCGTAGAATCTATCTGTACATGTTCGACTTTGTGCTGCCTTTCGGAAAACAACACCATCATTAGCAAAGTCTTCAAGAGAAATCTTATGCAGAGCGTGTTCGTCTCGGACTGGTCGATTTTCTGCTAGTGCTTCTCCGACGATTTCTGCAGATTCTTCGGGGTTTCCAGCAATTAGAGGTTGATACTTATGAATGGGTAGGAATGTCTGATTGTAATCAACGTACTTCTGAGCAATTTCAAACATGTCCGTCAGTATAGATTCGATTGCCGATTCATAAGACGCACTAGACGTGTCTTCCTCTCCGGCTATTTGTCTAAATAAAGATACGATGAACTCCTGTCCTGCTTGTAAACCGTTAAAATCGTCATATCCTCTCGGAAGCGGATAGCCTTCTTGTGCAGCGTAATCACACCAACTGCTAATTTCGTAAACTTGCAGAGAGGGCACTCCGAGATAATTGGACAAAGTCAATTGGCCAAGAGTGATTTGAGAGCTTTGATACCTCGGACCTTTTAGCTCAAATCCTTCAGAGTCGTGTTCCCAGTCAAGAAGTGGAGCAACATAGAGATAGGGAACGCCTGCCTCAGCTGCATCCGCGGCTCGTCGAAACCGTTGCCATGCCTGATTACCAGCTTGAATAGCATCACAGGATTCAATTGCGAGGACAGTATCGCCCTCTGACCCATCTTCTTCTACTTGATTTACCAGAATGTCGGGCTTCTCGCTGAATTGCCCCTGTAGCGGAGACCTCGACCAACGGTCGTAACCGGGACATAATTGGAACGCATAGAATGGCTCGGAGTCATTCGATTCGGAGAAGAGGTAAATCGGCCTATCCGTGGGCGGTAGTTTCTCGTGAAATTCGAGTCCATCCGGACATTCGCGAATCCAGTCTGGGATTAATTCTGTTTCAAGGATATTGTCGCCGTACACGCGAAAAGCGAAAACTGACTCTTCTTCAAGCAGATGTTGACCCATATCGGCATTGTCATATCTTCATCTGATAAATATGGCGTTGCGAACGCCCGATACCTTGTGCTGAGTAAGTAGAAAATGGCCTTCCAGCCGAGCACCCACCCATTTGCTCATCAGGTATGGTCGGCACTACCCATCCCGGTTCAGGAACCGTGATAACCTCTTCCTGTTACGCTCACGGAGTTCGCGAAGCAACTCTGTCGCTGATTTTTCCTCATCGGAGGCTACGCAAGGGCCTCACAGAGGTCGTCTGACAGGAGTCGATTCGGGTCCTCGTCAGCCATTATTCCATCAATGAGCCTCTCGACTATGGCCTGTTCGTCGATTGCGACACACGCGCTGGATTTCCGACTGCGCCCCCTCCGGGCTACACACCCCCGTCCTAAGCTTGAACTCACAACATGGTCATCGCGCAAGGAGGACTGTCCTGAGTACGTTGGATACCAGATGATGGGTATTCGTCGATGGCCTGATGATGGCTAATCGAGAGATACCTGATGATGGATTTCGTCGTTCTACCGGACTTGTCTCTACTCACGCTCACTCATGTCGTGGTAGACGAGCATTGACGGGGGTGCCCCTACGGGGGCTTGTCGATAAATAATATCGACCGTGTGACGGGCTGGATTCGTCCATCGAAATTACAGACTTGCTGACCCTGTCAGACCGTGCCTTGACAGCCTCGATAATCCTTTGCAATCTGCCAGCAGACTTAGAGTATGAGAACGACAGAAGAGACGAAAGCGTTCGTTCTGGCCGTCTACGAGAACGATGGAGTCGCATCGATGCGCCAAATCCGCCTCGCCACTGACCTCTCCGAGAACCAGCGCCATCATCAATTCAGCAAGTTGGAAAAACACGACTTCATCACGGTTGAGAAAACAGATATGATGGGCAACAACGGTGCGGGAATGAAGGTCGCGAAATTGACTGAGAAGGCGTACGAAGAAATCAATAAAGGGTTTCTCCAAGGCGAGCCGTACAAGCGTAAGCTCGCCCCAGACAACACTGAACTCGCCGAAGAACTTGACGAGGTCAAAGCCGAGAACGATGCCCTCGCGAAGGAGCTTGCCGGCACGCAAGAATGGCTGTCATCTTATCTGATTCCCATCGTTCGTGCCCTTCGGGCCGAGTCAATCCGGCATAACAGAGCGCTCTCTGGAGACCTTGCTATTGACCTTGACCAGTTTGATATCGAAAAGGACGAAATCAAGCAGTTTGACGAGAGCGCGAAGAAACATCACTCGGTCACTCTGGAGTGAGGAACACGTCTGGTGAGCTCTGTGGGAGACTGGGAGGGCGCAACAGGCGGCTCCAATACTCAATCCACGACCGAACACCAAAGCGTACGCTCAGTGTCGGCTAAGGTATGTTAGAAACCGAAGACTGGTATCATGATTACTACGACCTCCGAGCACCGGGGAAACACTACTGCCGACACTGTGACGAGACCTACAACAGCATGGGCGCAGTCATGCACCTAATGCGCGAGCACGGTTTCGACAGCGTCGACATCAGTCATATGGACGTGTGAGCAAGCAGGAATCGGAGGGACGGCAGCCCCGCCTTTGATATCGAATAGAGTTTCTAAAACGGACAGCCCGAGCAAAGACTTAGTGCTGCTCGGAATCAGGCCAACGCGACCTGTCCCTCAGAGGGTTCGAAGATTTCTCCCTGTTCAGCGAGTTTCGAGAGTACATGAGCAGTGTTCTTCTCCTCGATTTCGAGTTCCTCGCGGGCGTATGCGACGACCGCATCTCGCGAGACAGCTTCACGACCGTCATCAGTAAGCACACGGAGAATCTCTTCCACGAGTTCGAACCGTTCATGCTGAGACGTGGACACACCAGACTCGATGATAGCCGCATCAAGCATCCCGGTGTCCGGGTCAATGCCGACATCACGGAGGGAGTGGACGATTAAATCGATTGCACGTGATGCGTGCTCAACTGTTACTGTCTCAGATAGATAGAGCCGAGCAATCGACTCAGCGAGTCGGGCCATCGCTGAGACTTTCCGCGCCGTAACTGGTATGCTCTGGTGAGTCTGACTGTTCCGCAATTCGACGTAGAAGTCTTCGAGGAGGTCCATTGCGTCGTCATCCATCTCTGGCGTAAGGGACCGAGCGTGGGCGATGTAGAGCCGGAGGAAGTCCTTCGGCAGGATATCCGCATCTGGCTCAGGCATCGTCGGGTTATCCGGGTCAAACACCGGAGCCTCAGTCGACCCATTCTTGCGCGCACGGAGTTGACTCCGGGCAATCTTCGCATCACGGTCATTGTCCGTGTAGTCAGAAAATGCGAACACAAGGTCGAACCTTGAAATCAGCGATGGGTCAAGGTCGAACTGGTCCGCAAGAGGCTGAGACTGGTCCCACCGACCATACTTCGGATTCGCCGCCGCGACCACCGTTGTGCGAGTGCGCAAGTCCGCGTTGATACCTGCCTTACTGATGTGGACCTGCCCGTGCTGCATGGCTTCGTGGAGAGCCGACACGTCCTCCTCATCGGCTTTGTCGAGCTCGTCTATGACAGCTACCCCTTGGTCTGCGAGCACCAGTGCACCGGCTTCGAGCGTCCACTCACTCGTACCACCAATATCCCGTTGAACAGTCGCCGCCGTGAGCCCAGCAGCACTGCTGTTCTTCCCATTCGCGAACATCGCTCGCGGCGCGATATCGTGGGCGAACTTGATGAGTTCAGATTTCCCCGTTGAAGGGTCACCGATACACATCAGGTGGGACTCTCCGCGCTGACGTTCCCCATCGACAGTCCACCACGTCTGGCCGCCAACGAGAGTCGCGATAATCCCCAGCTTGGGCATCTCGTTCCCATAGATACTCGGTGAGATAGACCGCGTCAGCACATCGATGAGGTCCTCACGTGCAGCGATAGTCTCGATGAGCTCGACCTGCTCATCAGTCGGTTTGACCTCCTCAAACGACCCGTCCTGCGTAATGACAGACTCAGCCTCAAGCCACACCTCAACGAGATTTGATTTCGCTGAGAGCTCCCCGCGAATTCTCCCGGATACCTTTACGCGGTCCCCCGGGCTGCACACGTCAATCAGGTCGTTACCGAGAAGGTCAATACTGATTTCGCGCGGGTTAGTCGCGCGAGAAGACTCCGGAGCCTCTTGCACCTTCAGTTGCTGGTAGCTCTCCGTCCGCGAATCTCCGAGGTGTACGCTCCACTTGCCACTCTTCTCACAAACTGAGCATTGCTCGATACTATTCGCCTTCGGCGCGGCAAACCGACCAACAGGTTTGACCCTCACCTCATTGCCGCACGCACAATAGAAAGAGTACGTCGTGACTCGCCCAGCGGGGTCGCTGATGTGCCGCACAATACCCTCTACCGACACATAATCACCGATACGGCGCGACAAGTCTGCTCCTAAATCAGTAACCGGCGGCTCATCAATCAAGATGACCGATACTTCATCGTGGAGAGGTGTTGTCTTGATGCTTGCATGACTAACAATCAGGTCCTCGTGCTTGATATTCAGACCATGAGACGTTGCCCATCGATTGACCTTGACGAGCTCGTGCATAGCGTGCCAGACGACATCCCGGATGTCACGTGACTCAGAGATGAGTTTCTGAGCGTCATCCGGAAGCGAATCGATATACGGCTTCATCTCCGCATACGAGACTTTCAGGACCAACGATTCACCATTGAATATGTCGACGATATCCTCAGCACACTCATTCGCTAAGTAACCAGCAATGCCCATCGTTGGCTCAGCAGGGTCTTCCTCGCTATCCCAGCGGACAGCACGGAGGTCTTGCATACTTGGTCGAGCCATCAGACACCACCGACTACACGGGTCTCAGATACACCAGCCTCAACGAGCGCTTCGAACACTTGTTCCGGAGTTTTCTCATGTGCGTCCGCGATTTCGACAACCTTAGCGTGGTCGCTGAATACCTTTAGGTTCGGATTCTCACAGAGGAGGTCAGCGAGGTCGAGTACGTCATCCTCAAACTTGTTCGCAGACGCGCGGAGTTCGGATGCTTCACGACGTAGTTGGTCAGCCTCACGACGTGCAGACTCCGCGTCCATCAACGCTTGCTCGCGCTCGGCGTCAAGCTCGTGCGCTTCGGAGCGGAGTTCCTCAGCCTCTTGTTCCAGCTCAATCGCCTGCCGTTCAAGCGACTCCGGGTCAGTACCGAGCGAGTGCATATCGATGAACGCATCCATCGCATCCCGGAGTACGTCGGACATATTGACACCAGCCGCGTCACACGCACGCCTGAATTGTTGCTTCTGTAACTCGGACCGAGCGTCGAACCGCATCTGCTCAGACACGGTTAGCACCGTTGGTTGGCGATACTGCTATGTGGCCTTCTGTCGCACTTTCTACTGGGTTCCAAGCCTTTTGAAATCGCATATTAATCACTCAAAACTGATGAGAATCATCCTCTCGCCATCGGCACTCTCTACGAGGTCGAAGACGTAGCTTGACGCCTCTGCCCAATTGGACATCCAGTCGTGCGGGAGTCGAGGACGATTGTCGGTGAGGTCTTTTCGAGTCCTTTCCTTGATATCCGTTTCTTTCAATTTCATTTTATACGTATAATATAGATGATGCAGCCGACTAAAGGCGTTGTCCCACCATGGGACAATCGACTGCCTTAGCTCCTGATGGGGAGAGATAGCGGAGGGGTCCCTTCCTCCAGATACCAGTACAATGTACATCCTCTCATGTACATGTACTACATAATCGCCTAGTAAGAGGTAGTAAGGGGACTTGCGCTGGCATAAACAGGTTTCGCGATGCTGAGGCTATCTATATCCGAGGTGGGCACGGAGGTCGGCAAAGGCGTCCTTACTCTGTTGTTGCTCCGCGTCCGGGTCTTTGCTGATGTACTTCCTTGTCGTGTCAACTTTTCTGTGACCCATGAGCTGTGCCAGAATATGCAACTTCATCGATGTTTTGTTCGCTCGAAAAGTTGCGTACGAGTGTCGGAGAGTGTGACCCGTGATTAGATGCCGTCTTTTCTCCGCTGCATCCGTGTACAGCACCTCGTTCACGCCGGCATTATACGCGGATTCTTTGACTTTGCGCGAGACGAATGAGGGGCGCATCTGGGGCTTCTGGTCGGTGATGAAGAGGTACTGGCTGTCGCTATCTCTGTGGGAATCACGAGGGCCGTGAATGTACCGGTGGAGTAAGTAGTCCAGTTGTTCGGAGTAGTACACATCCCGCCAGATATCTGTATCGTCCGGCTTCCGCTTCGCTGTCTTGATTTTGATTTTTCGTTTCTTTCGGTCAATATCTTTGAGCTCGTTCTCCTCCCAGTCCCAATCTTCGTCGGCTCCGATACGGATATTACATAATTCGGAGCTGCGGATACCTGTCTCCCAGAGTAACCGGATGATGAGCTCGTTTTGTATCTTCGGCGCTACCGCGTTGTTGTATATCTTGCGTACTGTCTCAGGAGAAACTGCGACGACTTCTTCTTCTTCAACTTCTCCCCTAGACCTCAGGACGAGGATTTGTTTTGGCGTGTTCCGGTATACTGGCTTATTGTAGTGCTCATCAAGTTCATAGCCGTCGTATGGATTCTCGGCAACGTAACCTCTTGTGGACGCCCAGAGATAGAAGACGACTACCGTGGTGACCCGAGACCCCAGATACGGGTGTGAAACACTGTCGTACATTGAGTCCACGTACTCGGCCATGTTCTCCCACTCTGGAGCCCAGATATCGACACCCTGACCGGCACACCAGCGTGCCCACGTGATAATACACGACTTGCGCGTGTTGTACGTATTGTCGTTATTGTAGTCGAGGGCATCGTCGCGAATCCGAATGTTGGTCAGGTACTTCGTCAGCAGCTTCAGTACATCCTCATCGAGTTCCTGTTTTTCCCACTGCTTGGACCCGTTCTTCTCTTTTAGTTCCGTGAAGAGTTCTGATTCCTCGTCCGTCCGAATTTTGAGTTTGTTAGCTCTATCACTCAGGTCAGTCATAGGATTTCCACGTAATGCCGGGTTCCTTCGTGTACAATTGATTTGATTCGGTCTTCACGCGCCAGTCGGGCACATGCAGTTCTCACGTCGCTCTCAGTGAGATTATCATACCCTTCCTGTTGAAGAGCGGTCAGAATATCAGACGGGTCACCCGTGAACTGTGCTTGCTCAGCGGGGTCGTCAGTAAGAGGCCGGGGTGATTCCATCGTGACGATGAATGACTCTTCATCCTCAGCCTGAGGAAGGAGTCCCTCAATGTCACTCATCAATTCAAGTATCGCTTCGCTGCTCGGGTCAACCCCTCCCACCGAGCCACTGGCTGTGTCGAGTTCGCGGATTTCCTCGGCCAGTTCATTGACCGTGAGAGTAAGTCGGTCTAGCCGTTCGTGTACCGGGTCGAGGTCGACCTCTACTGCATCAGCTGGTGGACTGGCCTTTTGGGAGAAGTCGCCTTCGTCGAAGCGTCGGATATACTCGTTGACTGCCGTGATAATGAGGTCGGTGTATCCCGCGTGGAGCTCGTGCTCGTCGAGCCAGTCTTTCCAGTCTTTTTTCTTGGATTCTCGAATGTTGAATCCGATATAGGATTGGGCGTCGTCATCCTCCGGGTCTGCCATGACCCTCCAGAGGAGGGATGAGATATTAAAATCTCGTTTTAATCAGACCCAAACATCTGGCGCATCATCGGATGCATCTCCATCAGCTGCTCCTCGGCGATCTCCTCGTACAGCTTGTACGTGATGCTCACGGTGAGCAGGAGACCGGTCCCGGAGACCTGTCCGATGGTGCCGAGCATGTTGGCGCCGACCGCGAGCAGGCCCACGAGGGCGCCGCCGATGACGGTCACCTGCGGGATGTACCGCTCCATGACCTTCTCGATGACCTGCGGGTTACGCCGGAAGCCGGGGATCTGCATCCCGGAGTTCTGGATCTGCTGGGCGGTCGCCTCCGGGCCCATCCCGGTGGTCTCCACCCAGAAGATGGCGAAGATGGCGCCGCCGATGACCATGATCGTGAGGTCCACGCTCACGCGAATCATGATCTGCCAGGGTTCGGCTGCCGTGCCGGCCAGCCACCACATCCAGTCGGTTCGGGTCTGGATGGGCGCCAGGTAGTAGAAGAGCCCGGAGACGGGCTGGCCGTTGCTGTAGGTGCCGAGCCACGCCGGCATCTGCTGCCACGTCCTGTTGAGGATGCGCCCGGCGAACTGGATGTTCGCCTGCAGGGCGCGGACGAGGATCATGGGCAGGACGCTCGCGTAGATGAGCTTCACCGGGAAGCGACCGCGGGCGCCCTTGACGCGGGCGTGCGAGAGGGGGATCTCGACCCGGACGCTCTCGGCGTAGACGACGATGGCGAAGATGAGCACCGTCGTCACCAGCGCGAGCAACTGCCCCTGACCGAGCAGGAGCGCCTGGAGCCCCTCGCCGGTGAGCGGCGAGGCGATCTCCTGGCTCCCGGTCAGGATGGCGAACCAGGTGGGGAAGAAGCCGGGCGTGCCGCCCAGGCCCTCCCACGCGAACAGTCCGCCGACGAGCTGCTGGCTCACGCCGGCGATGATGAACAGCCCGACCCCGGAGCCGACGCCCCACTTGCTCACGATCTCGTCCATGAACAGGATGAGGATTCCGCCGACGGCGATCTGGAAGAACAGGAGTGTCTGCACGCCGCCGACCCCGATCCCCAGCGCCTGCCCGACCGCCGGATCCGCCGGCAGGAAGTTGCCGGCGAAGACCATCGGCAGCCCGGTCAGACAGATCATCACGACCACCAGCAGCTTCTGGAGGCCCTGATACAGCACCTGATCGCGGGGGTCGTCCGTGTCGAGCCCGAGCAGATCCGCACCGCCGAGCAACTGCAGAACGATGCTCGCCGTGACGATGGGACCGATCCCCAACTGGAGGATCGAGCCCTGGGATCCGGCGAGGATCGACCGGAAGCGGCCGAACAGGTCGCTCGACGCCCCGGCGTTCAGCCCGAACAGCTGCACGTTCGTCAGGAAGAAATACAACACGAGGATGCCGGCGGTCCAGCCGAGCTTTCGCCGGAAGGGGACGTGCCCCTCCGGCCGCGTGACTGAGGGCATCCGCGTCAGCACCGGTTCGGCGGTCTCCTTCCATCCCATGGGTTTACTCCTCGTCCGACTCCTCGGTGTCGTCGGCTTCGTCGTCGGCCGTCTCGGCGCGGTCCGAGAGTTCGGCGCTCCCGCCGGCCGATTCGAGCTTTTCGACGGCGCTCGCGGTGAACGCGTCGGCGACGACGGACAGTTCGTTACGGACCTGTCCGTCGCCGAGCACCTTCACCACGTCCGCGTCGTAGCCGTCGTCGGCGACGTCGCGGGCGTCGAGGCGGTAGCCGCCGTCCGTCTCCTCGGCGAGGCCCTCCGCCGCGTAGAGCGCGACGTCCTCGTCGAGTTCCTGGACGGTCACCTCGCGCACCTCGTCTTGCACTTCGTCGGGGCGCGTGAAGCCGTGTTTGCCGAGCGGTTCGTAGTTGTGGAACTCGTGTTTGGCGCGACCGGCACGCCCGCGGCCGCCACGGTGACCCGCGCCGCGCCGGTTCTTGTGGCTGCCGCCGCCGTGGGTCCGCGAGCCGCGCTGGCGCTTTTTCTTGTCGCTCATCGCATGGCCTCCAGCAGTCGGTCGATCTCCTCGGTGGTGTGCTTGCCGATCTGCCCGCTCTCGACGGTCGGGTGCTTCAGGCCGTCGTGGCCGCCGCGCGGCGGGTGGAGCCGGATCGACGGGGCGAGACCCTGCTCGCGCAGCGTCGTCTCCTCGTCGACCAGCGCCGTCGCCAGCGCGTCGACGTCGGCGTAGTCGGTGTTGTCCGCGACCCACTCGTCGGTGACGTCGGCGGTCCCCGTCTCGGGTTCGCCGCGCCGACGGATGAGCGTCGCGACCACGTCGGCCGACGGTTCGCCGTGGGCGACGTAGTCGTTGACCTTCGTGATCATGCCGCGGTAGGCGTCAGTCTCGGGAACCAGCGTACACTGGTTGACGGCGTGCAGGTTGAGCATCTGCAGCGTGTCCTGCACGTCGCCGGAGATGTTGACTTCGCCGCGGAGCTGGACGAGCGCCTCCATCACTCGCTCACCTCGGTTTCGCGCTGCTTCCGGCGGGCCCGCTGGGGGGTCCGCGACTGCGAGGCGTTCCGCAGCGCGTTGTACGTCGCCTTCGCGAGGTTGACCGTCGTCCGGGTGTTGCCCGTCGACTTCGTCCAGGCGTCCTGGATGCCCGCGAGTTCGAGGATGTTCCGCACCGTGGGCGCGGCCGCCAGCCCCAGCCCCTGCGGGGCGGGGATGACCTCGACGGTCACGGAGCCGGCCTTGCCCGTCGCCTTCCGCGTCAGGGAGTTGACGCCGCCGGCGCGGTCCTCCCAGGACCCGGAGCCGCGGTCCACCTCGATGATGTTCAGCTTCGCCACGTCGATGGCCTTCTGGATGGCCGAGCCGACCTGATCGTCGCGGCCCTCGGCGTAGCCGAGGTAGCCGTCGCGGTTGCCCACCGCGACGACACACCGGAACTTCACCCGGCGTCCGGAGTCGGTCATGCGCTGGACCATGTTGATGTCCAGCACCTCGTCGTCCAGCCCCGGCAGGAGCTGATCGACGATTTCGGCTTCCTTCAGCGGGAGCCCCGACTCGAGGGCCTCCTTCATCGACGTTACGTCGCCGTCCTGTACCTTGCGGCCGAGCCGCGTACGCGGTTCCCAGCCGTCGCCGTAGTCGTTACTGCTCATTGTCCTCCATCAGTGCTTCGAGCACGGTATCGAAGTGCTCGGGGAGTTCCGTCGCGTCGAAGTCGCCGCTGTACAGCGGTTCGTCCCGCTCGGCAGCGTACTCGGCGATGTGCTCGCCGCGGTTTCGCGACCAGTCCGCGAGGACGCTCTCGCTGTGCGGAATCGACAGTCCCGCGTCGATAGCGCCTTCCTGTACTGCGAACACCTTGTTCCCGGGGGTCGCGGTGTTGAGCCCGATGTCGAGGACGGCCTCCGTCAGGCCGGCGTCGACGGCGCGGCTCCCCGCGAGGAACCCCGTGAGGTACGCGCTCGGGAGATTGCCCGTGGGGGCCTCCCAGCCGTACTCCGCGAGGTCCTCCGAGGACGCGGCCGCGTGGGTCTCGTCGCCGTCGGGACCGGGGGTGATCAGCTGCGCCCTGACGTGCCTGTTGCTCACGCGAGCGACCAGGCGAGGCTTGCCGGATTTCAGCAGGCGCAACCTCTGGTGGTAGTCGGTTCGGTCCTCGCGGCGACGCCGCATGGGGACCTTGTATCGTGGGCCTGTTGCCATCAGTCGTTCACCTCCACGTCGTAGTTGTTCTCGATGTACGCTTCGAGTCGCGCCACGCTGTCGAACTCCCCGCCGCCAGCCTTGTTGTAGAGCTCGCGGTACTGGGAGCGGTCCAGCGGGCCGTCGTCGCGCAACTCGCGCAGGCGACGCCGCTGGGCGCGGATGCGACTCGTCCAGTCCTCCTTGCTGTCCTTCCGGGCACCGGCGGTCCCGCGTCGGGAGCCGGCGCCGGTTCGGTGACCGTAGGCTCGCTTCTCCGCCCGTTCGCGGGCGCGGCCGCGCGAGTTGTTCGAGGAGCCCTTCTGCTGGATCGTGCCCTGATCGACCAGGTCACGGATGTCCTCGCGGGTGATCGCCTCCGCGATTTCGCTCTGGGCGTCCGGATCGAACCAGACGCGGTCCTTGCCCACGTCGAGGACGTCGGCGGCGAGCCGTTTCTGTGCGCTCAGATCCGTCATTCGGCTTCCTCCTCGACTTCGACTTCGATGTACGTCGGGTTGAGGACGCGAATCTCGCGGTCCTCACAGACGTCTTCGATGCGTTCGCGCTTGCGCGCGCCGACGCCGCTCGCGATGCGAACGGCCTCGGTGGCCGGGTCGACGCCCTCCAGGTCGTCCGTGTTGTGGACACGGACCTCCTCGAAGCCGCTGGGATGCAGGCCGCGGGCGGCCGTCGGCGAGCGGTAGCCCGCCTCGACGGTCGCGCCCTTGCCCTTGATCCCGCGGCGCTGCTTCGAGAGCTGGCCGCGCGGGCGCCGCCACGAGGGGTCGACGCGCTTTTTCTTGTGGTGGTCCTGGCGGTTGAACTGCGGGTTGCCCTCCCGGCGCTTCTGCACCAGCGCGCGGGCGGCCTCGTCGTCCAGGTCCGGCGTCTTGTCGGCGTGACCGCGGGGCCGGAGTTCCGTCTCCGTCTCCTCGGTTCCCTCTTCGGGTTCGGTCTCCTCTTCGACCTCCGCGTCGGTCTCCTCGGAGACTTCGAGGCCGCCGACGTCGGCCTTGATCCGGGCGGCCAGCGCGTTGCCGACGCCCTCGATGTCCGCTAGCTCCGACTGGCTCGCGGCCTTGAGGTCCTGGATGGACTCGTAGCCGGCCTCGCGGAGCGCCTCGGCCTTCGAGGGGCCGACGCCGCCGATGTCCTCGATGGACTCGATGTCGTCTTCGCTTTCGCTCATCTACGCCCCACCTGCCTGCGGTTTCTGCGTGATGTAGACGCCGTCCTGGAAGACCCGGGTGTCCTTGTCGGGCACCCGCGTCAACTGTTCGATGTCGGCGGCGGTCTGTCCGACGGCCTCCTTGTCGGGGCCGGTCAGGGTGATCTCCTCGCCGTCGACCTGTACCTCCGTGTCGCCGCGGATCTGCACCGTCCGCGGCGCGCGTTCGCCGAGGAAGTTCTCGATGACGACCTCGTCGCCGTCCACGTTCACCTGCATCGGGAAGTGAGCGTAGAAGATCTCCATCCGATACTCCCAGCCGTCAGTCACGCCGTGGAGCATGTTCCGAACGTGGCTCTCGAAGGTGCCGACCGTCGCGCGCGTGTTGGCGTCGTCGGCCTCGCTCTCGATGACCACGTGGTCGTCCTCGACCGCGACCGACACGTCGGGGTACCAGAGGCGTCGCGTGACGCTCCCGTTCGGTCCCTCGACGGTCAGATCGAGGTGGTCGACCTCGGCGGACACGTCGTCCGGAATCTCGATTTCCGTTTTCATGTTAGTATACGTATGCGATCACCTGGCCACCGATGCCCTGTTCGCGGGCCTCGTAGTGGCTCATGACGCCGTGGCTGGTCGTGACGACGAGCGCCCCGTAGTCGCGGGCGGGGAGATACCGCTTCTCCCACTTTTCGAACTCGTCCGCGCCCGCGGAGTAGCGGGGCTTGACGACGCCACACTGGTTGATCGCGCCTTTCAGTTCGATCTCGAAGCGACCGGACTTGCCGTCGTCGACGAACTCGAATCCGTCGATGTACCCGCGGTCGTAGAAGACCTCGAGTACGGAGCCGATCACGTTCGAGGCGGGCTGTACCGTGTGGGACAGATGTCCCACGCTCTCGGCGTTGTCGAGCCCCGAGAGCGCGTTCGAGAGGGGATCGTTCCCTGCCATTGTTATCGATACTTCTTGAATCCCATGTCGCGGGCGACCTCCCGGAAACACTGCCGGCACAGGAAGATGTCGTACTTGCCGACGAGTCCCTGCTTGCGGCCGCACCGACGGCACTGGTGGCGCTCGTCCGTGCGGGGCGTGGCGTGTTCTCCGGTCACGTCGCGTCCGTCCTGACTTGATTCGCTTTCGCTTTCGCTCATTCCGTTACCTCCACGTCGAAGGTGGCTTCGACGAAGGTGACCGCGTCCGACGCGTCGAGTCGGTGGTTCGACGGGATGGAGCGCGACACCTTGTCCCGCTTGGAGACGCGGTATCCCGGCCGAACCAGGTTGACCGTCACGTCAAGCCCGTAGATGCCGACGTTCGGGTCGTACTCCTGGCTCGGGAACTCCGTGTGCTCCTCGACGCCGAAGCTGAAGTTGCCCGTGTCGTCGAACTGCGAGGCCGAGAGGTCGACCAGCGAGAGTGCCGTCTCGAGGAACTCGGCGGCGTCGTCACCCCGAAGGGTGACCTTCGCGCCGATGGGGTCGCCCTCGCGGACGTTGAACTCCTGGACCGTCCCCCGTGCCGTCGTCCGGACGCTCTGCTGTCCGGTGACGTCCTCGAGGATGTCCTCGGCGTCGGCGAGTTCGCGACCGCCTTCGCCGACGCCCATGTGGACGACGACCTTCTCGATCCGCGGTTCGCGCATCTCGTGGAATTCGGCGGTTTCGCTCATTCGTCATCCTCCCCGTCGGTGAAGTTCTCGTCGATCACGACGACGTAGTCCTCGACGGTCTCGAACCCACCGTCGTCCTGGGAGACGGTGACGACGTTGTCGCCGCTCCCGGGCGTGACGGTGATCGTGTCGATTTCGCCGATCTCGCCGGCGTGACCGCCGGCGACGGCCGTCACCAGGGCGCCCTCCTCGTAGACGAAGTGGGCGACGATCTCCTTGGTCTCGTTGTCGACGACGAGGGAGTCGCCGGTGGCGTACTCGCCAGCCTCGTCCTCGCCGACGCGCACGTTCGTGCCGTCGTGGAGGGTGAACTGGAAGTCGCCGCCGGACACCTGCGTCTTCCGGACGACCTTGCCGAGGCGGCTGTCGGCCGCGTCGGCGTCGATCGGGGTCAGCGCCAGCCGACCGCCCTCGTCCGGGAACACGCGGTAGAACTCCTCGCGTTGCGTGAACGCCAGGATGTCGAACATCCCGATCGGGCGCTCGACGTCCGAGACGGCGTCCCCGTTGACGAGGACGCTGTCCTGGTTGAGGGCGTAGTTCGCTTCCTTCCGCGAGTCGACGTAGCCGAGCACGTCCCGCAGGACGATCAGCAGGGGAACCCCCGCCTCGCCGTGCGGGCCGGCGCCGGCCTTGACCGTCCAGGTCGCGGTCTTCCGTTCGACCGGCCAGGACTTCGGGACCGAGAGTCGTTTCTGGTGTCGAGTCATTCGGTATCTGCCTCCAGGCGCGCCTGCCGGCGCTCGTCGTCCAGGTTCAGTTCCGTCACGCGGAGGTTGCTCGCGTCGAGGGGCCGGGGCACTTCCTCGCCGTCGGCCTTCTCGACGGTCACGTCCTCGACGTGAACGACTTCGTCGGTCAGGTCCACCGCGAGCACCTCGGCCTCCTCGCCGGCGTGGTCGCCGCGGAGCACCTCGACGGTGTCGCCCGCGTTGACGCGGACCGACCGCTGGCCGTACTCCTCGCGGAGGTCCGTCGACAGGGTCGACCGAACCTGGTCCTGACGCTCGTGCAGGGGCGCGTTTCGCTTCCGTGTGCGCTCTTTGTGTGGCTGTCGAGTCATACGATCATCGTCGCAGTCGATGCGATGCTCCCGAAGCGTTCGGCGACTTCACGCGCGACGGGACCCTTGATCTCGGTCCCGCGAGGCTCCTCCATGTCGTCGATGACGACGGCCGCGTTGTCCTCGAACTTCACGCGCGTGCCGCTGGGGCGGCGAATGGGCTTGCGCTGGCGGACGACGACCGCCTCCAGCACCTGCCGGCGCATCTCCGGCGTGCCCTTGGTGACCGAGACGGTCACCTTGTCGCCGATTCCCGCTTTGGGGTGTCGATTCTTCGCTCCGGAGTAGCCCGCGACGCTGATGATCTTCAGTTCGCGGGCTCCGGTGTTGTCCGCACAGTTGACGAGCGACCCCTTGGCGAGGCCACGGGTGACGTCGGCCTTCAGCGCCTCCATCACTCGTCACCTCCCAGAATCTCGACGACCACGTGTGATTTGGTCTTCGAGAGGGGTCGCGTCTCCGCGATGCGGACCCGGTCGCCTTCCGAGAGGCCCAGACACGGGGGTGCGTGGGCCGGAATGCGACTCCGGCGTTTCATGTACCGGTCGTACTTGGGAACGCGAACGTCGTACTCGCGTTCGACGACGACCGTCTTTTCCATCGCTGTGGAGGCGACCGTGCCTTCCAGCGTCTGCCCGCGCACGGACAGTGAGCCGTGGAACGGACAGTGCTGGTCGGCGCAGGCCTCCTCCGGTTCGGTTACGTTCAGTCCTATCGCCATGTGGATACACCTGCCTTCTCGGTTCGCAAGGCGGGTCGTGAGAGCAGTCGTGCGCCATCCACCGTAACGTAGGCCACGCCCTCGCAACCGGCAGACTGACCGGTTCGGCCGGCAGTTTCCGACGGGAGTTCGAGCGTGGTCCCCGACGCCTTCTCGGCGTCGGCGGCTTCATCTGTGCGCGGCAGGGCGAACTCGAATGTCGTCCCACGCTTGGGGACGCGCCGCACCCGATCCCCCTCGATCACGAGCGTTCGCATCGTCTCGTCGACGACGCGACCGCCGATCCCGACGCTGTCGGGGTTCGTCGACTCGACGACCCGCACGCGCAGGCCGACGAGTTCGTGTCGGGGTAGGGTCTCGGGTGTGAGTGGCATTAGTCTCCGTCGAGGTCGCCTTCTTCGCGCTGGATCGTCTTGATCCGCGCGATGGTCTTTTTCAGTTCGCCGATCCGCGAGGGGTCCTCGGGCATCCCGCCCGCCGCCTGGACCGCCTTCGCGTTCAGCAGTTCCGTCTCGAGATCCTCGAGTTCCGCCTCGCGCTCGGCCGGCGTCATGTCGCGGATCTCCTCGACGTGCAGGATCGCCATTACGCGTCACCCTCCTCGTCGTCTTCCGCTTCCATCTCCTCGACGAGGTCGGCCGCCTCGTCCATCGTCTCCTCGTCGACCTCCTCGTCGACCGCCTCGTCCAAGTCGTCGGCGGCGTCCTCGTCTTCGACCTCGGCGGTCTCGGCTTTCCCCTCGTCGGGGAGTTCCTCCTCGACGACCTCCTCGACGATCTCCTCGTCGAGGCCCTCGTCGACGTCCTCGGGGGTCTCGGTCGGCACCTCGACCTCCTCGTCGGCGCCGACCTCGGGGACTTCCTCGGGCTCCTCCTCGAGGAGTTCCTCGACGCCGCCGCCGGTCTCCGCGGCCTGCTCGACGGGTTCGACGTCGGCGTCCTCGGCGATCTCGAAGTCGTCGGGCAGTTCGGCGCCCGGCGGGATGATCTTCACCGTCACGCCGATGGTGCCGAGTTTCATCACGGCGACGCCCTGGCCCTCGTCCACGATGGACTCGGCGGGTTCGCCGTTGTGCTTGATGTAGCCGCGGTTGAACTTCTCGACGCGGCTCCGCGCGCCGGTGACCTTCCCGGACAGGACGATCTCGGCGCCGAGGGCGCCGGCCTCCATGATCCGGTCGATGGTCGTGTGCCCCGCCTTGCGGAAGTACCAGCCACGCTCGAGGGCGTTGGCCAGTCGGTCCGCGACGATGCGGGCGTTGAGGTCCGGTTCGTCGACCTCCTGTACGTCGATCTGGGGGTCGTCGAGGTCGAACCGCTCCTCGAGTTCGGTGGTCACCTTGCGGATGTTCTTCCCGCCCTTGCCGATGACCATGCCGGGCTTCTCGGCCTTGAGGACGATCTGGGTCCCCATCGGGGTCTTGGCGACGTCCATGCCGCCGTAGCCCGCGCGGCCGAGTTCGTCCGCGAAGAACTCGTCGATCTGGGAGCGCTGGAGTCCGTTCTCGATGAACTGGTGTTCGTCGGCCATTAGTCCTCCTCCTCCTCCTCGATGATCAGTTCGACGTCACAGAGCGTGGTGTTCCACGGGTCCGCGCGACCGAACGCGCGGGGCTTGCGACCCTCCCGCTCGCCGACCTTGTGGGCGGCGACGTGCTTGATCGACATCGACTGGCCGTCGAACCCCTGCTCGTCCGCGTTGTTGCTCGCGTTCTCGAGCAGGCTCAGGAAGTCCTTGCTGGCCTTCTCGGGGTAGCGACCGGCGTCCCAGCCGTCGATGTCGCTCCGGTGACCCACGCCCGAGTTGTGCTGTCTGAACGGGACCGACTGCTTTTCGTCGATCACGTCGTTCAGGTACTCCTCGGCGTCGGCGACGGTCATGCCCTTGATCTCGCGGGCGATGGCCTTGCTGTGCTTGATGCTGATGGGCCGCTCTCGGAGCATCGCCTTGGCGGTCGTCTCCGGGTCGGCCTCGACGCTGTAGTTGATTCCCATGTGTTACTTGAGTGGCACGAACTTCGAGGATCTCGTCGCGCCGATGCCGGCCTGTCCGTGCTCGACCGACGTGCGGGTGAGCTGGAACTCGCCGAGGTAGTGGCCGATCATCTCGGGGTCGACCTCGACGCGGTTGAACTCCTGGCCGTTGTAGACCGAGAAGGTCAGCCCCACGAACTCGGGGAGGATCGGCATGTCCCGGAGGTGGGTGCGGATCGGGTCGTTGGCCGTCTCCTCCTCCCCGGCCTCGCGGGCCTGGTCGAGCAGCTTCTCGTGTTCGACGGACAGGCCTCGAGTGATGGTTCGCCGCTGTCGAGCGGGGAGCAGTTCCGCGACCTCGTCGAGCGACATGGACTGCAGCTCGTCGAGCGTGTGACCGCGGTAGGTGAACTCACCCTCGCGGCCGGTTCGGTATTCGGAACTCATCAGTTGTTACCTCCGCGTCCGGTGCGTTTCGAGGCGATGTCGCCCACCTTCCGTCCCGGCGGGGCGTTCCGCGAGACGGACTTGGGCTTGCCGGGGTGCTGGCGGCCGCCGCCACCGAACGGGTGGTCGACGGCGTTCATCGCGACCCCACGGACCCGCGGCCACTTCGTGCCGCGGGCCTTCATCTTGTGGTGCTTGTTGCCGGCCTTGACGAACGGCTTCTCCGTGCGTCCGCCACCCGCGACCACGCCGACCGTGGCGCGACACTGCGGGTTGAGCCGCTTGACCTGGCCGCTCGGCAGCTTCACGACCGCGACGCGCTTGTCGTGGGTCATGAGCTGCGCGCTCGTGCCGGAGGCCCGGGCGAACTTGCCGCCGTCGCCGGGGCTGCTCTCGACGTTACAGACCGGGACACCCTCCGGAATCTCGGCGAGCGGGAGCGTGTTGCCCGGCTTGATCTCCGCCGAGACGCCGACCTGGATCCGTTCGCCGACGGTCACGCCCTCGGGCGCGAGGACGAGGCGTCGGTCCCCGTCCTCGAACTCGACGGCCGCGACCGGCGCCGAGCGGGCCGGGTCGTGTTCGATGTCGACGATCTCTCCCGAGATCGTGTCGCGCTCTTCGTCCTTCTTGTGTTCGAGTTCGGCCTTGTAGCGGTGGCTGGGGGCACGGAACGTCGGCCCACCGCGACCACGCCGCTGGCCCTGAATGCGTCGTCCCATCGTTAGAACACCCCGATTCGCGAGGCGATTTCCTGTGCGTCGTCGTCCTCGGAGAGGGAGACGACCGCCTTCTTCTCGCCGCGGGCGGTGATCTGCGTGTTCACCTTGGTGATCGTCACGTCGTAGCGCGACTCGATGGCGTCGGTGATCTCCGGCTTGGTGGCGTCGATGTCGACGATGAACTGGAGCTTGTTGTCGAAGTCCATCTGGTCCATCGCCTTCTCGGTCACCAGCGGATTCCGAATGATCCCGCTCATCGGTCGGCCACCTCCGCGAGTGCGCTCTCGGTCCAGATCGTGAGCCGGCCGGCGTCCGTGCCGGGCGCGAGGTCCTCGGCGTTGACCTCGCGGGCCGTCGTCACGTCCGCGCCGGCGAGGTTGCGTGCCGCCTTCGACGGCTCCTCGCTCGTCACGAACAGGATCGACTTCGGCTCGCGGTACTTCCGGCCGCGGGTCTTGCCGCGCCCGGCCTTGACCGTTCGGCCGTCGTCGGCGCGTTCGACGTCCGCGTGGACGCCCAGCGCTTCGAGCAGGTCGACGACCTCGCGGGTCTTGATCAGGTCCTCGAACTCGTCGCTCACGACGAGCGGCAGGTCGAGGTCCTCGTCGAACTCGTGACCGCGCTCGGCCACGCGCTCGACGTCGGCCGTCGCCGCGACGGCCGAGCGGATCGCGAGCTTTCGCTCCTTGTCGTTGATTCCCTTCCCCTGGTCCTTCTCGGCTTTCGGCGGGTGCGCCTTGCGCCCGCCGACCGTCTGGGGCACGCGGCGGCCCTGCCCGTTCTCCCGGGGGACGTGGGCCATGCCGCGGCCGCTGCCGAAGGACTCCGCCGGGGTTCGGAGCCCGGCGTAGGGGTCGGCACCGTACGACTGCTTTCGGTTCGCCTGTGCGGCCAGGACGGCACGCTTGATGAGGTCCGGCCGGTAGGCCGTCTCGAAGACCTCGGGGAGGTCCACCGTGCCCGCATCCTCGCCGTTCAGATCGCGTACTGTTGCTTGCATTGGTTATCCCTGGTTGGATGCGGTCGACACGTAGCGCACCTCGGGGTCGAGGCGCGGCTGTTCGTTCGGTCGGACGGCCGGGCGGAAGCGGAGGAGCCGCTGGTCCGGACCCGGCAGCGAGCCCTTGACGAGCGCGTACGGGCCGTCGACCTCGCCGTAGTTGACGAAGCCGCCCTCGACGGACGCCTCGTCGCCGTCGCCCATGTCGATCAGGCGCTTGTTGAGCTCCGTCCGCTGGTGGTAGCCCGTCTGCCCCTGCTGGGGGACGGTCGAACGCACGCGCGACGGGTTCCACGGCCCGAGGTTGCCGATCCGTCGGCGCCACCCCTGGCGGGCGTGCTTGCCCTTCCGCTTCTGGACGCCCCAGCGCTTGACGGGGCCTTGGGTGCCCTTCCCCTTCGTGATGCCGCTCGCGTCCATGAACTCGCCGGCGCGGAACACGTCGGACATGTCGTGTTCGCCGCCCGCCTCGACGAGGTCGAGCGCGAAGTCGACGCGCTCGTCGAGCGAGCCGCCGCCGACGCGCGTCTCCATCACGTCGGGTTTCTTCTTCGGGACGTTCGCCAGTTCGCTCGGCACCGTGTGGGTGATCATCCGCAGGTCGTCGACCGCACCGCTCTCGACGGCCTCGCGGAGCGCGTCGGCGTCGGCCTCGAAGCTGTCTTCGGCCGGCAGGTCGAGCGTCCGGTCGAGTTCCGGGTGGAACTCGTCGGTCCAGACTTCGGTTGCCGGCTTCAGTCCGTACGACGTATCCTCGTAGGCTCGCAGGGCGACTGCCCGCATCGGCGGCGTCTCGACGACGGTCACCGGAACCGACTCCTCCATCCCCTCGCGGGGGGAGTTGGCCTCGTCGTTGACCATGACGACGTGGGTCATTCCGGCCTTGTAGCCGGCGAAGCCCTGCAGCGCGGGGGCGCCGTCGTCGTCGGGCCACGAGCGAATACGCGGGACTTCACTGGCCGCGCGCTTGCGCGGGCCGAATCCCATCGAGCCTTTTCGTGGTCTGCTTGGTTGTGGCATGGATTTACTCCGTGAGTGTCAGGGGTGCGAGCGACGCGAACATCGCCTCCTCCGTTCGCACCGTCTCGCTTCCCTGTCGCGGAATCGTATTCAGCCAGAGGTCGAACCCCGGTCCGGGTTCGACGTCCGTGTCGCCGGCTACGGCGACCCCGTCCTCGACAGGCACGTCGAGGATGGCCGGAAGCCCGCGCCCGGGCGCCCCGAAGGCGACGGTCATGTCGCCCCCGGAGCCGCCCACGATATCGGCCAACCGCTCGACCGACAGCGACGTCCCGTGGCGGGACGTGGCGATCCGTAGCCCCGCGTCGGGGCGGGCCAGCGCTTCCGACAGGTCCGCACGCCGGATCCCGAACCCCGGTGGGGGTTCGTCCACGATCCGGGCGCGGACCGGCTCTCTCGAAGAGATCCTGATGGCGACGCGCTCTCCTTCGCTCACCTCCATCCCGTCGGGGAGGAGGAGGGAGATCGGGTGTTGCAGTGCGCAATTGACCCGAACGCGGCCGTCAGGTCCGACCTCGGTCACGATTCCCTCTTGTAACGACCCCGGACGCTCGGGTCCGGAGCCGGTCCGTGACGAGACGCGGAGGGGCGGCAACACGCCGGCGTACTCCAGTTCGTCCCGCGTCCCCCACGCGTCCTTTCGGAGGTAGGGGGGCGTGGCGGCGTACCGGAGGACGACCTCGACGAACCCGCCTCCCCAGCGCCGCTCGCCTTCCGCGTCGGGGAAGACGACCAGCCGATCCGCCCGGAACACCGTCGCCGCGCGGGCGACGTAACCGAGTTTGCGAGTCGCCTCGCGTTTGTCCTCGGCTTCCCGGACGAGGGAAGACGGCACGAGCACGCTGAGCGTCATGCCGGGCCTTTCCGCGTCACGTCACTAGACTGTGCGAGTCGTACCGTATCCTCCGGTAAAAGGGTAGCGAAACTCGTGGCGGCTGTGAGGCCGTCACACTGCCCGAGACGCCGATTCGTGGGAGGTTCTCTCACGAGGGCCGTCCCCACGCTGCCCCCTGGTTGGCCCGGATTCCGGAACCCTTATCGAGCTACCCACGACTCCAGTCGTGGGATTCAGCATGGACTCCCGTTCTGGCCTCGGATGAGGCAGGAGAATAGCCTCCGTTCACGTTCAACGTCCCGCTGTTTAAGCGCACGCCCGAGGGTGCGCCTCCGCCGTTCCCAGTTTGGTTCCGACGGAGATACCGCAAACCGATGTTCTTCGCGGCGTTGTAATCCGCGTGGTTCTCGTACCCACACTTCAGACACTCGAAGTCCTCGTTGTCGCGGTTGTCGGGGTGTGTGAACCCGCAGTGCGAGCAACGACGCGATGTGTTCTCGGGGTCTACCTGATCGACCGTGATGCCGTGTGCTTCGGCTTTGTACTCAACGTAGTCGTACAGGCGGTCGAACGCCCATTTGTGTCCCCACGACGCACCAGTTCGCTCACGGATGTCGGTCAGGTCCTCAAACCTTCAGCCGCTTTGTTCCGAGCGGCCTGTACCAGCCCACCGTTGAAGCCGTCCGTTTTCTCTCGCACGTCGTCGTAGGTTTCCTTGTCCAGCGTCGTCTTGCTGGTGGTGACGTACTCGCCTTCGAACGCGTGATCAACGACGTACTGCGCCGACCAGAGAAAGGTGTCGACGGTGTCTTCGGGGAGTACGGCATCGTCCCTGCCCACATCAAGCGCAACGGCGACGGTACGCCGCACCTCCATATCTTATTTGTGAGACTGTTACTTCTTGAGCATTGGGGAGTAAGCCTGCCACTGTCGCGTGGTTTGATTTCCAGTTGTCGACTTCATCCCACGGCTAATGCCGTGGGGTTTCGCCTCGCACTTCCTATAAAAGGCTCTCTGTCAAACCGGCGCGTTCGGAAGTGAGCATGGATCTGCCAATAGACGAGTGTGGCAATCAGTATCCCTGTCGCATATCCAGTAGAGGGGACTCGTTCAAGCGTCTCAATGAAGGGACTCATGTTCGGCTATGGGGTCTGTTTTCTCGTTGGGAATTTAATACCCAATCACCGTTATCTACTGTATTTCAATCAGTTGGCCTTTATTGGGGTGTTCATCTATTCGACTACCTCCTCGATCATGTGATTGGGTCGCGCTGACACAGGCGGTCGCAAAGGACGGATTTTTATATGACCATCCTCCTACTGTGTGATACGCGACGTACTGCACCCGATCACGTCGCACAAACGACGGCATCGCGCTGGTAGTGTAGTGGTATCACGTGACCTTGCCATGGTCACAACCTGGGTTCAAATCCCAGCCAGCGCATTTTCAGGATTCGACAGACGGCGAGCGTAGCGAGCCGTCCCGAATCCTCAAAATCGTCTCCTGTGGATTTGAATCAGCGAGTAGAGCGAGCGATGCGAGCAGGAACGTCTCGGCGTGGTTCGAATCCCGGCCAGCGCATGTTCGGGAACCCAACGACCGCGAGCGACGCGATCGGTTCCGACCGTCTCCTCGGGATCTGAACTGGACGAGTCACGGCCCACGCGGCGATCGGCCTGCCCCCGACCCGTCGGCCGCCGAAATGTAGACGAAACAACTAATACGTCCCGGAGCGAAGTGGTTTCGGCAGAATTCGTTCTGTCGAGGAACCACAATGACCGAAGAGAAGACGGTATCGCTGACGGACGGTGGCTGTTACGCGGGAGGGACGCCGAGCGTTCCCGTCGCGATTCGGGCCGGTGAACTCGCCCCGTCACCCATCGACGTGGCGGCGGCGACGGACGACGCCACCCTCGATACGAAGGGTGGCAACACGGTGCGCGGACAGGAGGTCGAGAAGTGTCCGACGGATCCGCTCCCGCTTCACGCGAACACCACCGGCAACGAACTGGACGTCTCGGGGGACCTGGTGATCGCCGCGAACTCCTGTCCCGTCCAGTTCTCGTTCGGGCCGAACCGGAGCGTGCGGTTCCCGCCGGGAGCCAACTTCGGGATCACGGTGGAGGTGTCGCCGGGTCACATGCTGGTGGGGCAGTGCATTCCGGATCCGAGCCGCGAGCACGACCGCTGTGAGTGGTCGTTCACGCGCACGTCGCCCTAGGGATCGTTGTCCTGTGCCTCGATCAGGACGGCGTTGTCGACGTACTCCGTCTCGGTCCCCGTTCGAAGCTGGAGCGTGCGGCCCGGCAGGTCGCCGTCGCCGTCCCGTGGCACCGACACGGCGGTCACGTCCTCGTAGTCGAGCGTTCGTCGCTGGAGTATCCGGTCGCCGCGCTCGACGCGTTCCCACTCGTCGAGAGTGAGGTCGTCGACGTCGAAGTACTCCTCCTCGTCGATTTCGGGGGCTACCTCCGACCCCGAGCGGACCGTCTCGTTCGCGTCGTCCTCGCGGTACTGATGCAGGTATACGAGCACGGCCGAACGACGCCGTCCGCACTGCTGTCGCTTCTGCCTGCACTCGCAGGGGGACGGTCGCGGGGTCGTGTGGCACGTCCGCGTCGCCTCCCGCCCGTCGTCGCCCGCCCGTCGTCGGTAGTGACCCTTATGCCCCTCACTCCCACAGGGACGGGCATGGATCGGCGCGCGTTCCTGGCGGCGGCGGGTGCGGGGCTGGCGGGGTGTGGCTCGACCGGCGAGACGGACGCGACGGCGACCGGGTCGCCGACGCGGACGGCGACGGCCACCCCCACCGTGACTGCCACGCCAACGCGAACGCCGCCGGAGCGCCGGTACCAGCCCCAGTTGCTCGCCGTGGCGCTCGTCTCCACGTGGTCGGAGCCCGGCGACCTGACCGCGAACCGGATCGACCGGCTCCAGCGCGGCCAGCCCGCCGTCGTCGCCTTCCGGTATCGAATCCGCATCCCCGAGGGGACGATCAACCTGAAGGAGGGCGTCGACGTGATTCACGACGACGACCTCGTCGTCAGGCGGTTCCGGGACGTCGACCGGCGCGTGGATGCGGCCGGGCTCTACACCTGGGAGGACGCGATGGCCTTCGAGACTGACGCGTGGCCGACCGGGGACCTGACGGCGTCGGTGGCGGTCGGCGAACTCCAGTTGCACCGGACCTCCGACTCCCTGACGACGACGTTCGAACTCGTCTCCGCGTAGACGCCCCCGCGGGCGCGGCCGCACGACCCCGACCTATCCGCTGCAGCGTGGCGGTTCACGCCGCCGAACGCGTCGGTTCGTGACGCCGATACCCGGACCGGTCGACGGAAAGAGACGGATTTATCAATAGCCGTCCCATCCTCGAAAACGCGCTCGGTTGGTGTAGTCCGGCCAATCATGTTGGCCTTTCGAGCCGACGACCAGGGTTCAAATCCCTGACCGAGCATGATTCTGAACGGAGTGAGTGAAGCACACGCAGGGAAGGAGTTGAATCAGGGAGCGGCTTCGCCGCGACCGTGGTTCAAATCCCTGACCGAGCACTCCTGCGAGCGAACGTCCGTGAGCGGGCGAAGCGCACCACGACAGTTTCGTGCGACACCGGTCCCCGTCTCCCCCCTTTCGTTACGTAATTACGGCGATGGATAATTCTATTAGCTCGCGGCGTCAACGTCGCTTGATGAGTGATACCGAACGACCCTCCGACCCGCGGAACCCCGTCGAGGTCCGGTTTTCCGTCTCCGATCCGGCCTATCCGTTCGTCGGAATCACGCGGGAGGAGGACTGTCGGGTGGAACTCGAGCGGATGCTCCCGCGGGGATCGGGCACTTACGCGGAGTTTTTCAGCGTGATCGGTGCCGACGCCGACCGGGTTCTGGAACTCGCCCGGTCGAACGACCTCGTCGAAGCTAGTCTGCTCTCCCGGTACGAGTCCGGCGGCCTGTTCGAGTTCCTCGTGTCGGGGTTCTGTCCCGCCCGGCGGCTGGCGGAACTGGGTGCCATTCCCCAGGCGGTGGTGAGCGAGGACGGGGAGGGACGGATCGCCGCCGACGTCCCCGCCGACAGGGACGCGGCCGAGGTGGTCGACGACTTCCTCGACGACCACCCGTCGGCGGAACTGATCGCCAAGCGGACGAAGGAGTCCTCGGCCCCGCTGTTCACGACGGAGGAACTCCGGATGGCCGTCGACGACCGGCTCACGGATCGACAGCGTGAGATCCTGTTCGCTGCCTACGAGGCCGGTCACTACGAGCGGCCGCGCGAGACGACCTGCGAGGAACTCGCGGACGAGTTCGACATCAGCCCCGCGACGCTGTCACAACACCTCCGGGTGGCCGAGCGAAAGCTCGTCACCGTCTTCGCCGAGGACAGCACCGCCCCCTCTTCGGCCTGACGCTCGGATTCGGCTGTCACTCTGGACGGTCAAGGAGTGACTTTATCAACGGAACGAAACTATGAGGTACGTGACGCGGTCGAGACTTGCACACGCAGGACCCGCTCGTTCGCTGGAATTCGAGCCTCGTCTCCCGGATGCCACACATGTCTGCACAAGAACCTCGTCGTCGCGAACGCTCGCAGCCGGACCGGCTGTCGAAAGACACCATCTTCTCGATGCTGAGCAACCAGCGCCGGCGATACGTGCTCTACTACCTCCACCGGAACCCCGGGACGGTCGAGCTTCGGGACCTCGCCGAACGGATCGCCGCCTGGGAGAACGACGTGTCGGTCGCGGACCTGAACTACAAGCAGCGCAAGCGCGTCTACACGTCGCTCCACCAGACACACCTGCCGAAACTCGACGAGGCCGGCATCGTCGACTACGACCGGGACCGGGGGACGATCAGCCTCGCCGACCGGGCGTCGGAACTCGACGTGTATCTGGAGGTGGTCGGCGAACACGACGTTCCGTGGTGTGACTTCTATCTCGGCCTCTCGGCGGTCGCCCTGCTCTTTCTCCTCGCGGCGTGGCTGGACGTGTTCCCGTTTTCCGCGCTCCCGGATCTGGCCTTCGCCGGCGTCATCGTGATCCTCTTTGTCGTCTCGGCCGGCGCCAACTCGTATCTCGCCCGCCGCAACCGGATCGGCGGCCGCAACACCCCCCTCGACGTGTTCGGCGACGACGATTAGCTCAGCCAGTCGTCCGGTTTCGTGTCGTAGTCGATGTCGTTGGCGGCGATCCGCTCCTCCAGTTCTGGATCCAGGTCGTGGGTCTCGAAGCGGTCGCCGTCGTACCGGATGCGCTTGCCGACCTCGGTCGGCGTCGGTTCGCGGTTACGCCGTCTGGCGATCTCCAGTTCGTGCTCGTCGTACTCCGTGACGATGGTCATGAGGTTGACCGGCCGGCCCCAGAGTTCGTAGGTGCGTTCGAGCACGCGCTTGGCTTGCTCCACGTCGAGGTCGATGCCGTTGTACTGGTGGCCCAGGAGGAGTTCGTTGCGGTTGTCGAAGTTGCCGTCGTAGACGGCGACGGTCGGCTTCCCGAAGTTGGTGAACTGCAGGAGGAGCTTCTTTTTCACGTCCTCGGGGTCGTCCGAGGCGACGCGGAAGTCGCCGGTCGCCTGCGAGAACTCGTAGGTGAAGTAGTCGTTCTCGGTCACGAACTCCTCGGAGAGGAAGGCGTCGATGAAGGTCACGTCGTTGTGGCTCTCCCGGTGTTCGAACATACGCCGCCAGCCGACGCCGTAGTCCACGTCCGCCAGCGCCTCGGCGACGGTGTCGTACTTCGCGTCGTCGAACATGTACCGCGCCAGGCGTTCGAGTTCCGACCGCCGGATCCGACGGAGGAACCCGCGGTTCTGTGGCTTGCACAGCGAGAAGTGCCGTTCGGCCAGCCCCTCGGTCGTGAGCACCTTCCACGGGTAGCGCTCCACGTCCACCTCGCCGGCCCGCGCCCGCTCCAGCGACTCGGCGTCCACCCGCGGATCCTCGGGGTCGAGGTCGGCGAGCGTCTCCGGCGTGATCGTGGCGACCGCCGGGTCGGGCGCCAGCAGGTCCTCGACCTCGTCGAAGTCGATCACGTCGTGGAAGTTCCGCCACGTGACGCCCTCGACCCGCAGGAGGTGATCCGCAACCTCGCGGCGGTTGGTGACGTTCTCGACGTACTCCCAGAGTTCCATCCCGAGTTTGTAGGGGTTGAGGCCGGGCGAGCCGAGGACCCGCGCCATGTGGTCGGCGTAGGTGACGAACTCGTCGGTGCCGGCGAAGTTCTCGTCGCTCATCATCGTCGATTCCCAGAAGGCCGCCCACCCCTCGTTCATCACCTTCGTCATCTTCTGGCCCGCGAAGTAGTACGCCTCCGTCCGCAGGACGTCGAGGACGTCCGTCTGCCAGGGTTCGAACGCCTCGGCCTTGCCCGACTCCTCGTCGAACCGCTTGCCGTGTTCACGGAGGTAGGCCAGCACGTCCGTGTGTGGCTCCTCCAGTTTGGCCGCCGCCCGCTCCGACTCGGCGAGTTCCTCCAGCCACTCCTCGTCGAAGGCCTGCCGGCGCACGTCCTCCGAGACGTCGAGTTCGTCGAGTCGCTCCCGGAGGTCCGTCGGGGCGTCGCGCTCGCGTCGCTCGTCGGCCCGGGCGAACGCCCGGTGCTGGTCGATGGTGTCCTCCAGACAGAGGACGGCGTCGATGAATCGCTCCACCTCGTCGCGGTCGATTTCGGGGTCCTCGACGTACCCTCTGATGGTCTCGGCGTGGCGTTCGAGCATGGCCGCGGCGTCCAGATCGGCGCGCTCGTCGCCCTGGCCGTCGCCGAACAGGCCGAACCACTCGTTGTTGGCGAAGAAGTCGGCGTGGGCCTCGACGTGCGTGATGACCGCCTTCTGGTCGGCCAGCGAGTTCGACTCCTGGAGGAAGGCGTGGGCGGGGTTGTCGTTGTTGACGATTTCGAAGGCCTTCCCCATGCCGAACTGATCCTGTTTGCGCTGGCGGTCGTAGGCCATCCCCCACCGCCAGTGGGGGTAGCGCCGCTGGAACCCGCCGTAGGCGATGAGTTCGTTCATCTCGTCGTGGTCGACGATCCAGTAGTTGACCGGATACGGATCGAGCCCCAGTTTCCGGGCGAGGGCCGCGGCCTCCTCGACCGGTTCGGTCAGCCGGTTCGCTTCCTTCCGTGCGTCGATGCGGTCGTCTCTCATTGGTCCTCCGTGCTCAGGATGTCGTAGATGGCGTCGGTCACGTCCGCCGGGTCGGAGACGTAGGCGACGACGACGGCGCCGTCGTCCTCGAAGGCGCGTTCGACCTCCTCGGCGTGGGTGGCGTTGATCGCCGTCCCCCCGGGCTGGGTCTCGACGTACGCGTGCAGGTTCGCCGGAATCGATTCCATCAGCGGCACGACGTTCTCCCGGGTGTCGTTGCTGGAGTTCTCGGAGTCGCCGGCGGCGAAGACGTAGCGGTTCCACTCAGCCCACGGATAGCGCTCCTCCAGGACCTCCGCGGCGAGTTCGTACGCCGAGGAGATGCGGGTGCCGCCGCCCGAGCGGATGCCGAAGAAGTCCTCGCGTTCGACCTCCCAGGCCTCGGCGTCGTGGGCGATGTAGACGAACTCCGCGCGGTCGTACTTGCCGGTCAGATACCAGTCCAGCGGCGTGAAGGTCCGCTCGACGAGTTCGCGCTTCTGCTCGCGCATGCTTCCGGATACGTCGCGGATGTTCACCACCACCACGTTCTTCTCCGTCTTCTCGATCACCTCGGGGTGGCGGTAGCGCTCGTCCTCGCGGCGGAAGGGCACCTCCCGGAGCCCCTCCCGGCGGATGCGTTCGAGCGTGGTGGTCCGCTCGACGGTCTCGGTCATCTCCTCGAAGCTCTCCCACCGGCCGCGCTCCTCGTCGGGGATCGAGTCCCACTGGTCTTCGATCCACGCGCGGGAGACGAGGACGTTCTCCCCGCGACACCACCGGAACACCTCGCCGGGCGTGGCCCCCGCGACGCGCATCGCCTCGCGGACGAACTCCTCGTCGAAGTCCATCGCCAGCTTCCGCTTCAGCCCCTGTTTGAACAGGCGCTCGAAGTCCAGCGTGCTGTTCGGCCCGGCGCGTGTCAGCTCCGTGAAGTCGCCCTCGACCTCCTCGACGACCTCCTTGCCCTTCGGTTCGAGGTCGAGACCGAGTTCCTCGTCGAGTTCCTCGGCGAACTCCTCGGGGTCCATCTCGTAGTACTCGTGGTCGGCACCCTCCTCGCCGGGGTCGCCGTCCTCGTCGCCCTCGTCGTCGGGTTGGGGCTCGCCGACCGGCTGTCCCACGTCCGGCGTGCCGTCCTGTCCCTGCCCGACGCCGCCGCGGTCCCGGGGGTCGTAGGCGAACTCCGGCAGGTCGACCACCTTGATCGGCACCCGGATGCTCTCGGGGCCGCTCCCGCCGAGGTCACCGTAGCGGATGAACTCTTCCAGGTCCTCGCGGCGCCGCTCGCCGACCTCGCGGAACCGGTCGAGGTCCTCCCTCAGTCCCATCGGTAGCTCACCTCACGCATCACCTTGCGGCCCGTCAACTCCGCCGAGGCGGGCGAGTAGCCGTTCTCGCGGAGGTGCGCGAGCGTGCGTTCCTTGAGCCGTTCGGTCTCCGTCCCCGCGGGCGGGTCGGTCCACTGTGCGGGGTCGAACTCCTCGAACAGCCGCTTCACGTCGCCCCAGTCGTGCGCGTCGAGCACCGCCCGGATGACCGGGATGTCCGCCACGTCGACGTTCTCGATGGCGAAGTCCTCGTCGCGGTTCTCCCACGCGTAGCGGTTGATGGCCGTGATCACCTTCTCGCGGCGGAACTCCTCGACCCGCTCGACGGGCTCCGCGCCGTCGTACGCGCCGGTTCCGAACCGGCCGAGGTGTTCGGTTTCGAACACCTTCATCAACAGCGGATCGGGGTCGACCGCCCCGCGGTCGGTCGCCACCTGATCGTCGTTCGCCCACGCGAAGACGTGTTCGACGTACTCGGCGACCGTCTCCTCGTCGACCCCCTTCTCGGCCAGCAGCGCGTCGAGGACGTCCGCCTCCTGCCGGTCGAAGACGTAGCTTTTGACGACCGCGAGCCGGTTCTCGTACTCGGCGGCCTCGGCCCGCGAGAAGACGGGGGCGTCGCTCAGGCCGTCGGCCATCGCGTCGAGGATGTCGTCCGGCATGACCACCCGCTCGACGGGGAGGCCGTCGTGGTGCCGGTCGGCGTCGGTCTGGAGCAGGTCGGCGACGACGTCGCGCGTGTAGGTGACCGGAATCCCGTGGCTCCCGTCGTCGCCGTCGAACTCGAACTCGTCGGCGTCGACCCGTTCGTCGCCCTCCTGCAGGTAGCCCTGATCGAAGAGCAGGGCCTTCTCGACGAGGCTCCGGTTCCCCGGCACGTCCTCGCCGTCGAGGCGGGTGACGACGCTGTACAGCGCCGCCGCCTCGACGGCGTGGGGGGCGAGTTCCCGCTCGACGACCCCGCCGGTGCCGTCGCGCATCGACAGCGTCAGCCCCTCGCGAACGCGGGATTCGAGGTCCGCGTACCCCTCGGCCTCCCAGACGGCCGTCTCCGCCGTCAGCTCGCGGCGGATCAGCTCCGCCTCCAGGGAGAGGTTGGTGAGGTAGCCGAACTCGTGTTTGTCGAGGCGCCGCTTCAGCGCCTTCAGCGGGTCGCGCCCGTTGCGGTCGGCGTACTTGTCGAGTTCCACGTCGAGGTCGGGGTTCGAGATGATGAGCAACTGCGTGTCGATGTCCATCCCGATGCCCTTGTCCAGTTTCACGCGTCCCTCGTCGGGGACGTTCAGCAGTTTCCGCAGGAGGTCCGCGTGCTGGGAGGCGTCCTCGACGACGGTCAGCAGGCCGTTGCCCTGCGAGAGGACGCCGTCGTAGGAGAAGGCCTGCGGGTTCTTTCGACCTCTGGAGTCGAGTTCGCGGAGCATCCCGGGCATCCACGACCCGACCAGCCGCTCCTTCGGCGAGCCGTCGTCCTCCGAGTGGAGGACGCCGATCCCTCGCCCCACGTCGACGACGTAGTTTTTCACCCGCAGGTGTCGCGGGTCGGTGATGGAGGAAAACAGGTTGGTCCCCCCCGCGCGGCGGTAGCGCTCCTCCAGGTGGTCGTAGGCCTCTCGACAGAACGGGTCGAGGTCGGCGTCGACCCGCGTCGGCAGCGATCCCTCCAGGTCGTCGAGGATCGACTCGCGGACGCCCTCCGGAAACACCGACAGCGGGTGGGACTGGACGGGGCTCTCGTACCAGTCGTCCTCGCGGTCGATCTCGTCGCCGTAGCTCAGCCCCCGCTCCTCGGTGCCGCTGGCGACGTTCCACTCGACGGTGTAGCGACGCCCGGCGTCGGTCTTGGAGTACTCCCGCAACCCGTTGATGAGACACCGCTTGAGCTCCGACTTCCCCGTCGCGGTCGGGCCGTCGAACCAGATGATCTTCTCGCTCTTGCCGCGGTCCGCGGCGATGGTCCGCAGGTCGTCGACGAAGCCGTTGAGCACCTCGGTGTTGCCGAGGATGGCGTGTTCGCCGTCGTTGGCGGGGTCGTCGAAGAAGCGGTAGCGCTCGCGCTCCTCCCCCTCCTCGATGACCGTCCGGGTGCCCATCGACTCGATGGCCTCGAGCAGGTACTTCGGCGCGTGGGAGGCGATGGACGGCTGTTCGATCGCCGCGTCCACGTACTCGGCGAGGCTCATCGGCTCCTCGTAGGCGCCCGAGAGTTCCTCGTCGCCCGCGCGGATGTAGTCGTTCGTCATCCTTCCAGTTCGCTCTTTGCGACCTCCGCACCCGCGAACTCCAGCACCTCGGTGGCTCCCTCGCGGGAGTAACCCTGTTCGATCAGCGCGTCGACCCACGCGCTGCGCTCGTCGTCGTCGAGCTCGTTCGCCGACACCAGCGCCGAGAAGTTGATGTTGTGTTTCTTGTCCTCCCAGAGCTTCCGTTCGAGGGCGCGGCGCAGGCGGTCGTTGTCCTGCGGGTCGAAGCCCTCGCCCTCGCGGGCGCGACGGCTCACCCAGTTGGACACCTCCTGGCGGAAGTCGTCCTTGCGGTCGCTCGGAATCTCCAACTTCTCCTCGACGGAGCGCAGGAACGTCTCGTCCGGCTCCTGCTCCCGGCCGGTGAGTTCGTCGGTGACGGTGGCGTCGTCGATGTACGCCATCACGTGATCCATGTACTTCTCGCCCTGCCGACGGATCTCGTCGACGTCGTACGCGAGTGCGTGGCGCACGTCCTCGATGGCCCGCTCCTTGTACTCCTCGCGGACGAGTTCGAGGTAGCGGTGGTAGCGCTCGACGTTCTCCTCGGGGATCGAACCGTGGTTCTCGAGGTTGCGCTCGAAGTGGGTGAACACCGAGAGCGGCGAGAGGTACCCCCGGTCGCGGTGGGTGGCGTCCATGATGGCCTCCGCGATCTCGTCGCCGATGAACCGCGCGGAGACGCCGTCCATCCCCTCCGCGATGTCGGCCCGCTTCTCGCCCTCCTCGCGGAGTTTCTTGACGTCGACGTCGTCGGCCTCGTCGATCTCGCCGTTGTAGGCCTTGGCCTTCTGGACGAGCGTGACGTTCTCGCCGTCCGGCTCCGTGATGCGGGTGAGGACGCCGAACAACCCCGCCATCTCCATCGCGTGGGGCTCGATGTGCATGTCGGGGACGTCCGCGTTCCGGAGCATCTTCCGGTAGATCTCGGCCTCCTCGCTGTACTCCAGGACGTACGGGAAGTCGATCCGTTTCGTCCTGTCGTTGAAGGCCTCCATCTTCTCGTCGCCCTTCTTGTCCCGGTACTCGGGCATGTTGGTGCGGCCGACGATCACCTGGTCGATGTCGATCCGGGGGTTGTTCTTCGGCTTGATCGTCTGTTCCTGGGAGGCGTGCAGGAAGTCGTAGAGGAACTCCCGCTGGAGTTTCAGCAGTTCCTCGCCGCTGAACAGGCCGCGGTTGGCGTTACAGAACGCCCCGGAGTAGTCGAACGCCCGCGGATCGCTCTCGCCGTAGATGGCGATCTTCGAGTAGTTGACGTCGCCGGTCAACTCCGTCTCGTCCTGGTTTTTCTTGTCCTTGGGTTCGAACGTCTCGATGCACTGGCGCTTGTTCTCCGAGGCGACCAGCCTGACGACCTCGACGTGATTGTCGAGGACGGCCTTCAGGTCGTCGTCGTAGTGGGCCAGCAGCCGATCCATGTAGAACTCGCTCGCGGGGTCGAGCGACTGCTCGTTGCGGATCGTGTAGGGAGCGTCGAGCGCGCCGTTCAGCCGCTCGAGCACCCGGTCGCGCTGTTCCTGTGGGAGGAGGACCAGCGGATCCTGGTTCATGGGCGAGACGACGGTGTCGTCCGCGGGGTCCTGGTCGCGGACGATGTCACAGAGGTTCACCCACTGGAAGGTGTACATCCGGCCGTCGTCGTGCATGGTGTAATCCTCGAAGTACCGACGGACCATCCAGTCGAAGTGCGACTTCCCGGAGCCGACGGGCCCGAGCAACAGTTTGATGCGCTTCTCCGGTCCCAGCCCGCGGGCGCCGCTTTTCACCTTGTTGACGAACTCGTGGATCGACTCGTGGACCTCGCGGCCGTAGAAGGTGTTCTCCCCGTCGTGTAACGGGTCCTCCGAGGCCATGAGATACTCGACGACGCCGGCGTCCTCGTCGTACTCCGTCCCGTAGTAGTCGAACATGTCGGCGACGCGCTGGTGGGCGTTGCGAGCGATCCGCGGATCGTCGTACACCTCGTCCAGATACCAGTCGAAGCGCTTCGCTTCGCGCAGGTCCGCGGGAACCGATTCCTTGTAGTGCTGGCTGAGGTCTTCGAGGGTTTCCTTCGTCATTGTCTCTTCGTGTCTCGGCTCCGGGAGCGTCGCCGAGCGACCTCCGCCGATACCGTGATATGGGTACACGTACCACGACCCGGTAGCGACCACGGGGTGGTCGCAGTGTCGTCGGGAGACGTGGGGGCGGCGGGGGAGTTCGGTCGACGGCTGCTCGGCCCGCTGGTAACCGAGACTATAAACCATGTCAGTAATACACGTACATAAGTCTTGTTGCTAAGGTGGCGGGTTCCCCCACGTCCACGGGGGGCGCGCCCGCTCCGGGGCGCTCGGTCACGGCCGGTACGACGGCGGTCGACCCCGTTCGATCGGGCGTCCACCCGGACGAACGGTGAAGGAGGGTCCCCGGGGACGGTGGCGCCGCCGACGGTCGCCGCCGATCACCGACCTATAGGTTCGTCGGGACGAAGAGACGGACATGACCTTCGAATCGCTCCCCGACGGCTGGACCGTGTGGCACGAGGAACCCGGGGGGCGGGCGATCCTGGCGTACCGTCCGGACGTGTTCGACACCGACGCCTTTCCGGCGCCCTGTCTCCCGACCGTCTACCTCTCGCCGGGGTCGCCCCGGCGCCGCCCGGGGGCCGGCGGGGACGAGGGCTGGACGATCACGCTGTATCTCGAACCCGAAATCGAGGCGCGGACGGGGACGGCCGACAGCCGCGACGACGCCGTCGAGACGGCCGTCGAGTTCGCCCGGGCCTTCGCCGCGGGCGACGTCGACTACCGCGAGGCCTATCAGGTCCCCCGCGAGGCGTACTTCGACCGCCTCGACGACCTGCTCGGTCGCGAGGCTTAACCGCCAGGGACGAGAACCCCCGTCCATGTCCGAGGTCACGCTCATCGGAACGCGCCTCGCGGAGGTGGGCCGCGAGTTCGTCTTCCGCGGCGAATCGAGCGCCTGCGAGGGCTGTCCGTACCGCGGGCAGTGTCTCGACCTCTCCCCCGGTACCCGCTACCGGATCACGGACGTTCGCGAGAACGCCCAGACGCTCGACTGCGCGGTCCACGACGGGGGCGTGCGTGCCGTCGAGGTGGAGCCCGCGTCGGTCCCCGCGAACGTGCCCTCGAAGGTCGCCTACGCGGGTAGCAAGGCGAAACTCGCGGGGTCGTGTCCCTACACGGACTGTCCGAGCCACGCCTACTGCGTCCCCGACGGGGTCGACTTCGACGTCGAGTACCGCATCGACGAGGTGGTCGGGGACCCGCCCCACGACTACTGTATGCTCGACCGGGATCTGACGCTGGTCGAACTCGCACCACGCGAGGAGTGACGGTCCGGGTCGTCCCCGATCACGTCCGCGAGGCGCCCGACCCGCTCCCCCGCGTACCCGAACACGCTCTCGTAGCCCTCGGCCGACATCAGGATGGGGTAGAACGGCTCGTCGGCCACGTGGTCGTCGCCGTCGGCCGACGCGAACGGCACGCCGGCGGGCACGCGTTCGAAGTTCTCGACGAACACCTCGTGTTCCTGGGCCGGCGCCTTCGGCACCCGCCCGGTGAGACGGAATATCGGCACGTCGAGGTCGGGGTCGGGGTCGGGATCGATCCCCGACGACGCGGGCAGGACGTCCGTCGCCACGAGGAACGCGTCGATCAGCCGGCGGGCGTTCTCCGCGGCCGCCTCGGACCACTGGAGCCCACACTCCACCTCGACGGTTCCGGGGTAGTCGATCAGCCGACCGCCGGCGTAGGCGGCCGTCTCCACCACCGCGTCGACGGGCAGGTGCGCACACAGCGCCGCCGTCTCCGGGTCGACGGCGTCGACCAGGGCGAAGGGGTCGGCGTACGACTGCGTCGAGTGCAACGCGAGGGTCGTACAGCCGTCGAGTTCCGCCAGCAGCCTGTCCGCCAGTCGTCGCTCGTGACTCTCCGCCGCCGAGTCCCCGGGGAACGCCCGGTTGAGGTCGTCGTCGAGGTAGCGCACCCCGCGTTGCAGGGCGCGCTCGTTGGCGACGACGAACTTCACCGGACGCTCGAACGCCGGGGGGTCGTCGAGGATCGCCTCCACCGCCCGTGAGCCGCAGGGCTCGTCGCCGTGAACCGCCGCGACGACCGCCACGTCCGGGTCGTCGCCGAACTCTCGTATCCTCATTACAGGCCCCTAGTCGCGGGCGTTGAAGTGCGTTTCCGTCGCGTCACGTCCCACCGCAGGTGTTAGGCCCGTGGCTCGTCTTGGAGCCTCCATGGACGACCACACCCGGGACCACAGCGTCGGGCCGCCGGTCTCCGGCGATCCGACCGGGTGGAGCGCGGCTCGGGGCGAGTCGAACGGCTGGGAACACGGGACGCTCCGACGGGCCGTGGTCCACGGCGTCCGGCTCTACAACGACGGCGCCTTCCACGAGTCGCACGACTGCTTCGAGGACGAGTGGTACAACTACGGGAGCGGAACCACCGAGAGCGCCTTCCTGCACGGGATGGTGCAGGTCGCCGCCGGCGCGTACAAACACGTCGACTTCGAGAACGACGACGGGATGCGCTCGCTGTTCGAGACGGCACTCGAGTACCTCCACGGGGTACCGGGCGACTACTACGGCGTCGACGTCGACGACGTGCGGACGCGGCTCCGGGCGGCGCTCTCGGACCCCGCGGCCGTGGACGGGTGGCGGATCACGCTCGACGGGGGGCGTCCCGAGGCGACCGACGCGGACTACGAGTACGCCGAGCGGCTGGAGTGAGGCGGACCGCCGTCCCGTTCGCTGGCCGTCGCCGATCACACGCTCGTCGGCCGGGCCCAACTCACGGCGATCCGTCGGAGCGGTCGATCACGCACCCGACCGTCGGTACGCCCACGTATTGGGAAAGTTATAACTTCCGAGGTTCGAACACGTCTCACGATGGACGGGACGGCTCCGCCGCCGGTTCGCATCGTCTCCACTCACCGCACTCGACGGTCGGCACGCGCCCCCACTCCGGGGTCGGCCGTCGGCCCACTCGGGGGTGAGCCGTGACCGGATCGCCGGTGGCGGGGCTTCCGATGGTGCCCCTGCAGTCGGCGGGCTCCGTCTTGCTCCTGATGGTGCTCTTCGTAGTCGCGGCGGCGATCGTGGTCGTCTCCGCGGGCACCTCCGGAGACGCGGCCGACGCCGACGGGCTGACGCCGGCCCCGAGCGCGACCGACGAGGACCGCTCGGAGCTGTCGGCGGCGCGGGAGCCCCCGTCGGACGGGGCGTCGTCGGCGCCGGGGCGGACGGAGGGGACGGCGTCCGTGTCCGACGACGGGGCGGCGTCCACGCGCGACGACGGGGCGGTCGGAACCGTCGACGGGGGACTGACGCCACCGCCCGGTGAAATCGACGGGGGGACGACCCCGTCACCGGACGCGGCCGACGGCCGGTCGGATGGCCAGGGGTCCGCGCCGGCATCGAGCGCGACCCCGACGCGGACGGACGTGGACGACCGCCCGGACGTGGACGACCGCCCGGACGTGGACGACCGCCCGGACGTGGACGACCGCCCAGACGTGGACGACCGCCCGGACGTGGACGAACGGACGCCCCCGACCGCGACCGACTCGGGGATCGAGGTCGGCGAAGGGGAGTCCGAGGCGGTCGTGACCGGCGCCGGGGGCGCCGACGGGGACGAGCGCGCACCCGGAGCGACTGGCGGGGAGGAGACGGCCGTCGCCGCGGCTCGGGACGACGAGCGGACGACGCCAGACGACGGCGCGGACCCGCTCGACGACACGCGGACCGCCGTCGCCGCCGACCTCGATCCGGCCGACGTGTCGACGCTGGTGGATCGGCTGGCGGACGGCACGGACCTCGATCAGGCGGTCCGCCTCCTCGGAGCCGCCGGTCGAGAGCGCCCCGAGTTGCTCGACCGCACCGACGCGGTCGACCGACTGCGGGACCTCCGGCTCGACCCCGATCCGGCCGTGAGTCGGGCGGCCAGGGAGGCGCTCGACGCCATGCAGGACCGGTCCGCCCCGTGAGACCCGTGGCCGCGACTACCGGACGTCCGCGTCGGCGTACGAGAGCGCGCCGTAGACGGCCGCGACGACCACCGCGCCCGTCCGGTCGGCGGCGTGTTCGCGCACCTCCAGCCGTTCCTCGTCCTCCCAGTGCCAGTCCCGCAGTCGGCGGGCGTCCGCGAGTTTCTCCCGGAGGTCCGACCGGACGGCCGCCGCCGATCCCGCGGTGCTCTCCATCATCACCCCGCCCTCCTCGGCGCGGATCCAACCCAGACCGGCGGCGACGGTTTCGTTCGACTGCGCCGTCTCGGCGGCCGCGAGCACGGTTCCGACGGGCGCGCCGACGCCGTAGTCGGCCTCGCTCCGGCCGGGGCGGACGACCGACCGCTCGGGCGGGACGATCGAGGAGTAGGTGACGAGGTTGTAGTTGTGGATCCCGGCGTCCGCGAGCGCCGCGTCGAACGCGCTCAGCGGCGTCGTGGCGTCGCCGCGGCCCCAGACGACCTCGATGGCGTCGCTCATACCGACGCTTCGGTATCGGGGGGTGAAAGGGGTTGCCGTCCCCGTCGTCGGTCGGCGCCCCCGCCGTCGGTCGGGGGGACTTTAACGCCCCCCGACTGACGCGTACGCATGGTACTCAGAGCAGTCGACGGCGTCGAACCGACGGTTCACGAGGACGCCTACGTCGACGACGCGGCGGTCGTCGTCGGCGACGTGACCGTCGAGCGCGACGCCTCGGTCTGGCCGAACGCCACGCTCCGGGGGGACCAGCCCATCGTGATCAGCGAGGGAGCCAACGTCCAGGACAACGCCGTCTGTCACGAGGACGCGGTCGTCGGCCCCTACGCCACCGTCGGTCACACGGCCATCGTCCACGCGGCGACCGTCGAGGAGCGCGGACTGGTCGGGATGGGGGCGGTCGTCCTCGACGACGCGACGGTCGGCGAGGGCGCCATCGTCGCGGCCGGGAGCGTCGTCACCGAGGGGACCGAGGTCCCGCCGGAGACGCTCGTCGCGGGGACGCCCGCCGACGTCATCAAGGAGATTCCCGACTCGTCGTGGTCGGAGGCGGCCGACCGCTACGTCGAGAAGGCCGACGTCTACGCCGAGACGTCGACCGTCGTCGACGAGGACTGACCGCTCAGCGCAGGTCGGCGGTCAGTTCGATGTTCGGGCCGGCGAGCGCCTTCGACACCGGGCAGTTGTTCTTGGCGTCGATGGCGTACTCGCGGAACTCCGCCTCGGAGGCGTCGGGGACGGTCCCCTCGGCCACGAGTTCGATCTCGTCGATGGTGAGGTCGCCGGCGTCGAGGTGGACGCTCGCCTCGGCGTCGATGCGCTCGGGCGTGAAGCCGTCCTCCGCGAGGGCGTTCGCGAGCGCCATGGCGAAACAGCCCGCCTCGGCGGCGCCGATCAGTTCCTCGGGGTTCGTCCCCTCGGCGTCCTCGAACCGGGAGCCGAACGAGTAGGGTCCCTCGTACGCGCCGCTGCCGAGGGCGACCGTCCCGCCGCCCGTCTGCAAGTCGCCTTCCCACGTCGCTTCCGCGGTTCTGGTTGGCATGGCGTCCCGCCCCTACTCCCGGTCGACTCAAGTTAGTTTCCCTCACCCCTCGCCGATCATCCGATCCTCGTCCTCCCACTCCTGGGACCGGAGTTCGTACTTCTGGACCTTTCCCGTCGCCGTCGTGGGGAGGGAGACGACGAACTCGATCCGCTTGACGGCCTTGAAGCCCGCGAGGTGGTCGCGGGTGAACTCGATCAGTTCCTCGGCGGTGACCCCCGGGTCGTTCGGGTCGCCGCTCTCGGGGACCACGAAGGCCTTCGGCTCCTCGCCCCACCGCTCGCTCGGCGCGGGGATGACCGCCACGTCCGACACCGCCGGGTGCTCGAACAGCGTGTCCTCCAGTTCGATGCTGGAGATGTTCTCCCCGCCGCTGATGATGATGTCCTTTTTCCGGTCCTGGATGGCGATCATGCCGTTCTCGTCGACCGTCGCCAGGTCGCCCATGTGGTAGTAGCCCTCGGCGCGTTCGCTGAAGGCCTCCTCGGTCGCCTCGGGTTTCTCCCAGTAGCCCTCCATCACCTGGTTGCCGCGGACGACCACCTCCCCGATGGTCTCGTCGTCCCGGGGCACGTCCTCGCCGTCCTCGTCGACGACGCGGATTTCGGTGCCGAGGAAGCCGAGCCCCTGTCGCTTCTTGACCGCGAAGCGGTCGGCGCTGTCGTCGTCGAAGAAGCGCCGGGCGTCGGAGGTGGTGACCAGCGGACCGGTTTCGGTGGCGCCGTAGACGTGGGTGAGATACCAGCCGAACTCGTCCTCGACGGTGCGGATGGTGGCCTCCGGCGGCGCCGACCCCGCGGTGGCGATGCGCACGTCGTTGTCGCCGCTCGTCGCCACGTCGGCGTCGCGGTAGTAGTCGCTCAGCATGTTCAGCACCGTCGGCGCGCCACAGAGGTAGGAGACGTCCTCCTCGACGACGGTGTCGAAGATCCACTCGGCGTCGATCCCGCGGGTGCAGACGTGTTTCGCGCCCATGCCCGTGATCGCGAAGATGTGCCCCCAGCCGTTGACGTGGAACATCGGGAGCGTCCAGAGGTAGACGTCGTCGTCCGAGATGTCCTGGTGGATCGTCGTCAGGTAGGCGTGGAGCGTCTCACACCGGTGGGTGCGCATCACGCCCTTGGGGTCGCCGGTCGTCCCCGAAGTGTAGTTGATGGTGATGACCTCGTCCTCGCTCATCTCCGGGCGGTCGTAGTCGCTCTCCGCCGCCGCCAGCAGGTCCTCGAAGTCCTCCCAGTCGCCGTCGACGGCCTCGGGGTCGTTCGTGACGAACGTCTCCGTCGGCACGTCGTCGCGGACGGCCTCCACCTTTCCGGCGTACTCGTGGTCGGCGTAGATGGCGTCGACGTCCGCGTCCCCGAGGATGTACTCGAAGTCCTCGGGTGTCAGACGGTAGTTGAGCGGCGTGTGGATGGCGCCGAGTTGCATGATCCCGTAGGCCGCCTCGAGGTGGAAGTGCGTGTTCGGATCGAGGACTGCCACTCGGTCGCCCTTCTCGATGCCGCGGCTCTGGAGGGCGGCGGCGAACCGATCCGCCCGCGCGCCGAGCTCGTCGTACGTGTACCGTTCGCCCGTCGTCGCGACCACCGCCTCGTGGTCGCCGTAGTAGTCCCGGGCTCTGTCGAGAAAGTCGGTCACCAGGAGCGGTTTCTGCATGACGAGAAGGTGTCCGCGCGAGTCTATAATTGTTTTTGTGTACACACCGGAACGGCCATCCGACACCGATCACTGATACCGTGTGACAGTTACCCACAGATTCAAGTCGATCGGGTCCGGAGTGGGCGACGTCCGGCCCGGATCGACCGACGACGAGGTGGTCCGGGCGACCGAGCCATGAACGATACGAGCGACACCCACGGATCACGATTGGACCGCGCACAGCGTCGGCAGCTGCGAGACCTCGGCTGGCGGTGGCTGGGCCGCCGGCGAGCCAAGCGCCCCCGGTCGATCAGCCGGCGGCACCTCGTCGACGCCGACGTGGACGACCAGGGGACCCTCGTCGACCTGGAGGCGCGCCTCTAGGGCGCGCCCGCGACGACGAACAGGGAGTCCTCTTCGGCGTCGAGTCGCCGGGTCGCCCCGGGGTCGACGCGCAGGGCGTCCCCCGCCGACATCGACACCGTCTCCCCCTCGACCGTCGCCGTCGCCGCCCCCTCGACCAGGACGTACACCTCCTCCTGACCGTCGTCCTCGTGGTCGTGGGGTTTGCCGCTCCAGCCCGCCTCGACGTCGAGCACCGAGACGCCGAGGTTCGAACAGTCGAGCGCGTCGCGCAGGAAGTGGAGACCGCCACCGACCGGGTCGACGTCCTCGTAATCGACGAGCGTGTGTGCCATGGAGGAGCGTTGGGTCGGCGACGACAAAAGTCCGCCGTCGGCAGCCCTCACTCCGGCGGCGACTCCGAGTCGGACGCGCCCTCCACCAGGTCGACGAGTTCGGCCTGTTCCTCCCGGGTACCAACCGCGACGAGCAGATCCTCCGCGTCGAGTTCGGTCTCGGGCGGCGGGTTCGAGATGGTCCGCTCCCCCCGCTGGATGGCGATGATGGAGGTCCCCGTCTCGCTCCGGATCCGCGACTCCGCGAGCGTCTTGCCCGCGACCGGCGAGGACGGCGTCACCTCCACCCACTCGATGATGGCCTCGCCGAGGGGCACCGAGAGGGACTCCACGTCGACGGACTCGAAGTACGCCCCCTCGAGGATGGAGCCGAGTCGGTTGGCCTGTTCGCCCTTCAGGTCGAGGATCTTCTCGCCGTCGGCGTCGGGGCCGTCCCGACGAAAGAGCTCACAGCGGCCGTCGTGGTGGACGACCACCACCACGCTTCGCTCGCCCGTGAGTTCGAGTTCGAACTTGCGGCCGACGCCGGGCACCTCCGACTCGTACACCCGCATACCGACACTCCGCCCCCTCGATGCCTAAACCTGTCGTCGGGTCGAGCCGCCGTCGTCACGTCGGCCGGTCCCCCGTCGCGTCAGCTCCCCACCGACGGCAGCAGCCGTTCGAGCCGATCCGAGGCCCCCATCAGCGTCGTGCCCAGCGTACTCATGACGAGGACGTACCCGACCGCCACCGCGTAGATGGTCCGTGCCGTCTCCGGGGGCAGCGTCGTCCCCGCGCCCGCGAGCGCGACTGCGGCGATGATCAGCGAGAACTCCCCGCGCGTGACCATCGCCAGCCCCACCCGGAGCGACCGGCGGTCGTCGAGGCCGTACACCCGGCCGCCGTAGAAGCCGCTCGCGAGTTTCGTGGGGGCCGTCACCGCGACGACGACGGCGATCACGTCGAGTGCGCCGACGATCACGAACGGGTCGGTGACGAGGCCGATCCAGAAGAAGAAGACGGCGGCGAAGGTGTCCCGGAGGGAGGAAAGCGACGCCTCCAGGTCGTGGACGTACTCCGTCGCGCTGAAGGCCATCCCGACGAAGAAGGCGGCGACCGCCTCGCTGACGCCGACGGCGAGTGCCGCCCCCGCCAGCAGGACCGTCACCGCCACCGCACGCAGGACGAAATACTCCGAGGAGGGGGTGTCGAGCAGGCGCTCGAAAAAGCGCGTCCCCAGGGCCGCGAGGGCGACGAGCAGGAGGATGAACCCGAGCGCGAGGCCGATGGACCGGGCCGCCGCCTCCACGTTCCCCCCGCCGATAACCAGCGCCGAGACGACGGCGAGGTAGACCGCGATCACGAGGTCCTCGAAGACGAGGACGCCGAGCAGCGGCGAACTCTCGGGATTGGCGATCCACCCCAGATCGAGCAACGACTTGGTGATGACGGCGCTGGAGGAGATGTAGACGATCCCCGCCACCAACAGCGCGGGCAGGAGGCCGCCGAAGAGCACGAGGCCGAGCGCCAGCCCGACCCCGAAGTTGACGACGAAGTCGGCCACGCCCGCCGCGCCGATCCGGGCACGGTCCGCGAGCAGCCTGTCGAGGTTGAACTCCAGGCCGAGGAAAAAGAGGAGGAAGACGATGCCGAGTTCGGCGCCGACGGTCACGAACTCGCCCGCCGAGACGGCGGGCAGGCCGACCCGGCCGAGGACGAACTCGTTCAGTCCGATCCCCGCGACGATGTAGAAGGGGATCGGCGAGAGGTTCGCGCGAGCGGCGAGCACGCCCACGGCCCCGATGGCCGCGAACATCACCCCGACTTCGAGCAGCGCCGTCTCAGCCATCCACGCGCCCCCCTTCCGTCGGCACTCCGAGCCGTCCCGACGTCGTCCGGGCCCCGGCGCCCGGGAACGCGGTACCGGTGCGGTGCCGGCTTCGCTTCGACCCGCCGGCGGACGCCGTCTCCATGCGTACACTCGAACCGGCCCTCCCGTATCAATCTCCCGTCGACCGCCGGCGCGGCGACTCTCAAAGAGCCGTTTGTGTCTTCACGAAGGCTTTGTGGTCCCGGGACGGAGCCCGATCCGTGATGCAACGACACGCACTCCTCACCGTGGGACTCGCAGTCCTGCTCGTGATCGCCGGCTGTTCGGCCGGGACCTCCTCGCCCGCCGCGACGGCCGACTCGCCGACGACCCCGGACTCCGACAGCACCATCGAGGTCGCCGGCACCGGCAGCGCCGACGCCGAACCGAACCAGGCAGTCGTCCGGGTGTCCGTCGTCGCGACCGGCGACACCGCCGCGACCGCCCGCGAGCGACTCGCCGCCAACACCTCGCGGATGCGCTCCGCCCTCCGCGAGGCCGGCGTCGACGAGGATCGGATCGTCACGCAGCGATACGACATCTACCAGGATCGGCGCCGACCGCCCGAGGAGGGCGCCGAACCCCGGATCCAGTACCGCGCCTCGCACTCCTTCGAGATCACCGTGACCGACCCCGGCCGCGTGGGCGGCGTCGTCGACACCGCCGTCGCGAACGGTGCCACCGAAATCGACGACGTGACCTTCACGCTCTCCACCGAGCGCCGTCGCGAACTCGAACGCCGGGCCCGGAGTGCCGCGATGGCCGACGCGCGGGCGAAGGCGGAGTCGCTCGCGGCCGACGCCGACCTCTCCGTCACCGGCGTGAACGTGATCCAGACGACCGAGGCCGGCGTTCCCCGGCCCGTGGACGAGGCCGCCTACATGACCGCGACGCCCGCCGCCACCGGCGCCCCGCCGACGGACATCGAATCGGGGCCGGTCACCGTGCGGACGACCGTTCGGGTGGTGTACGAGGCGGGACCCGAGGGGAACGCGACGGGCGAGTGAGCCGTTTCCCCGACCCGCTCCCACTCGCCCGAGGTCCCCCCGTCGCTGCGGTCCTCCGGAACGAGGAGGGCATTCGTTTGGGTTGTTGATTATCCGGGGGACAGGTCGTTATATCCGGTTAGCGGGAGATGGTCGATACGGGGGGACGGGTGCCTCTGACATATGGCTACAGAGCCCAACTCCCCGATTTTGCGAGCCGAGATGGGTGCGACCGGAACGATGTCTCGTGTGGACGGACGACCCCGACGATCCCACTTCCGACGAGGACGACCCCGCGAGCACCATTACAGCGGCCTTGGGAAACGATGTGCCGGCAGTCACATCCAGCGCACCCTGGATCACTACAGCCCCGCCCATAGCAGCGAGGGCAACCCAGTGCCAGCGCTCCGGCGGCATGGGCCAGCGTGTCGAGCGGCGTTCTGGTCGCGCTCCCGAGCATCCCCTCGTCGACTCCCGGTCCTTCATCGGCGCTCGCGTCGGAGCCGGCGTCGACGGTCCCCGACCGATCGCGTCCCGGTGAGCGGTGCTTCTAACGTGCCGGGGCGAATCCACGGTAGCCGAGAAGGATGCCCCGGAACGACCTGACACCCGAACAGCGGGCCGCGATGGAGCGAGCGGCGGAGGAGCCACGTAGCGGTGACGTGGACGACCTGCGCACGCTCGGCTCGCTACTCGCTCACTCCGAGCCGGTGATCCGCAAGCGCGGACTCGTCGCGATGAACGCGATTCTCGATGAGGCTCCGTCCCTCGAACTCGACGCCAGCGCCGAGTCACTGCTGTCGCTACTGGCCGACGCACTCGACGACGACCTGGTGAAGGTTCGGACAGCCGCGGCGGTCGTCACCGCCCGCCTCGCTACCGTGGCCCCCGCTCAGGCGTCCGCTGCCGTCGGCCTGATTCGGGAGTTATTCGACGCCGAGTTGGCCCGGGTTCGGCACGGGGCGATCAGGGGGCTCTCCGTGCTCGCCGCCGACGCCCCCGACACCGCCGCCGTGACAGCGATCGAGGCTCTCGTCGACCGGATCGATGTCGAACCGGAGAGGGCCGGGACCGTCCCGGCGAAAGGACTGGTGACGGTCGCCCAGGCGGCACCCGAACGGCGATCGGTCGTGGCCCGGGCGCTCGAACCGACGCCGTCGCGGGGGTGGACCGAGTCGACGCGGACGGACTGTCTCGGTGCTCTGGGGACCCTCGGGACGATCGACGCGGCAGCGGCCCGCGAGGCTCGGCGTCGCCTCCGGCCGGCGCTCGCCGACGAGTCATCCGCGGTCCGTCGGGCAGCCGTGGACGCGCTCGGGACATCGGCGACCGCGGCACCCGAGCACGCCCCGCCGGCGCTCCGGACCCTTCGACTCGTGCTCCTCGACGAGGCCACCGACGTGCGTACCGAGGCTGTCGCGGCGCTCGGGGAGATCGCGGCGACCGACGCGGCCGGGGCCACTACGGCCCTCGCCACGCTCGGAACGGCACTGGAGTCGAATCCGGCTGACGAGGTCCGCCGGACGGCTGCCGCGACCCTCGCGACGATCGAGGTACCGGGCCCGGACGACCTCGACGTGGAGCGCTCCATATCGCGAAGTCCCAGTCCACCGGCGCCGACCATCGGGGCGGTAGCCGACGACCGGCTCGCCGACGCCGGCATCGTCGGCGCGCTCTCGGCGGTGCTCACCGACCACCATCACGACGTGCGCACGTACGCTGCCGAGGGATTGACGGGGGTCGCCGCGGCAGCCCCCGAACAGGCGGTACCAGCCGTCGGGGCGCTCGGGGACAGTTTGGCGAGTGAGGTCCGTGACGGGGACCCCCCCGAACCACCAGCCGTGGGGGATCCAGTGAACCCCGAACAGCCGCTGGCGGCGGCAGCCGCGTCCGCCCTCCGGAGGGTCGCCGCCGAGCATCCCCGGGCGGTCGCACCCGCCGTCGACGCGCTCGTCGCGGCGCTCGACGCCGACGATGCTGTCACCGTCATCGACGCGGCGCGGGCCATCGAGCGTCTGGGCGAGGCGGCTCCCGGCCAAGTCGGCCCGGCCATCGAGCCGCTGGCTCGACTCGCGGAGCAGCCACCGTCCGAGTCCGTGGAGGAGGCGACCCGCGAGACACTCACGACGATCGGCAACGCCGAGCCGGCACCGGGGGCGACGCGGTCGTCCGTTCCGGCTGCCGCTCGCGAGCGACTCGGCGTGCCGAGACAGGTGTGGCGGACCCCGGTTCGGAGGCCCGTTCCGGGCGGGTTGGCCGTCACCGGAGGGCGGGCCTGCGTCGCGACCGACGGCGGCGACCTGCTGGGGGTGGACGCGGACAGCGGCGAGTCCGAATGGCGGCGGGAACTGGACCCGACGGAGCCGTCCGCGGTCACCGCGGCCGCGGGGCCGTTCCTGGTCGGCTGTCGGGACGGGCGGGTGGTGGCCGTGGCCCCCGAGAGTGGTACGACCCGGTGGGTGTTCGATCCCGACGACCGGGCGGCGCCCGACACCCGACTCGCCGCCGCTGGCGGCACCGTCGCCGTCTGGAACGGGGCCGGCGTCCTGTACGGAATCGACGCGGCCGGGGGCACCGTCCGATGGCGGTCCGCGTTCGATCACGACGGGAAGGCGTTCCCGACCGTGGCCGACGACACCGTCTACCTCGGAACCGGAGGTGGACGACTGGTGGCGGTCGACGCAGCGAGTGGCGCGGAGGAGTGGCGGCACGACCTCGGGGAGCCGGTGGGATCGCCGCCCGCATACGCCGGGGGCACGGTCTCCCTCGGGACGGTCGCCGGAACGGTGGTCGCTCTGGCCGGGGACGATGGCACGTCGCGCTGGCGGACGGAGTTCGACGACGCCGTCGATGTCTCCCCCGCGGTCGCGGACGGGGCGGTCTACGTCGGATGTGGCGCGGCTGGCCTCCACGCGCTCGACGCGGCTACGGGCGAGCCACGGTGGCGGGTGCAACCGGGCGGGCGGGTCGTCAGTCAGCCCGCAGTCGGCACTACCGGCGTGTACGTCGGCACCGACGAGGGCGTGTACGCGGTCGGCGCGGAGGACGGGGAGCGGCGATGGTCCCTCGGCACTGACGGAACAGCTGTCGTCGGCCTGACCGTCTCCGACGGACCCGTCTACGCGGCGACCTGGGACGGTTCCCTGTACGCGCTCGCGGAGGCGGGCGGCGAACGGAGGTCGGCATCGGCATCACGGTGACCTCCCGGCACGACTCCGCACGACGATTGTCGGAATTCGTCTGTGAGGCCGGGACCGGCACCGGGAGCGGGCACCATCCGAATCGCTATACCCGCTCGGCGACCTGAATCGGTCGTCGGTCGACGATTCGGATCGCTCGTAACCCCTCTGGATCCGGCGATCGACCCGTATCGAGGGAGTCACTCCCGGAAGCAGCTCCCGTCGAAAAACCGGCACTGAGTGTCGCGAATTCACCCGTCTGTTTAAACGGGACTCGACGCTCTCCAGACGAGGTATCTTCGCGTTCCAGAGCTACCCTTGTGGGATTGTAGCACCACATTAAGCCAAAAGCGGTGTGTGATTCGTTCGAGGAAGCAAATGACCCAGAGAACCTAATCACACTCTGTCGCGAATGTCATGCCGAGAAGGAGAACGTCGACTGGCTCTAACCGACCTTTCACCGCCGACCGGCGTAAGTTAGATGCGTCTGTATGCAGTCTGCATACACATGAGTACGTCCATTCGAGTCTCGGACGACACAAAAGAGATGCTGGAGAGCCTGAAGCGTGATGACGAGACGTTTGATGAGCTTCTCGAACGACTCGCACAGAGCGAGAAACCCATCAACGTCGGCGCGTGGAGTGAAGAGGAAGCCGACCGCGCACGGGAGGCTGTGGAGCGTTCTCGGGAGAGTTTCGAACGGTGACCTTCCTCGATTCCTCCGTTATCGTCGACATGCTCGAAGGCGTCCCGGATGTCGTCGAGTACGTCGAAGACCGCGGGCAGCCCTACCTTACGTCGTCGCTCTGCGTCTTCGAGGTGATCGACGGGGAAGTCGGCTCGGGAGAACCCGATGTTGTCGGCGTTCGGCAGGAGTTCGGTGGCGTTCGCTCACTTGACCTGAACGAGCGGATCGCCATGGAGGCCGGCCGGATGCAAGACAGGCTGCTGGACGACGGCGAACGAATGGCTGCCCGCGACCTCCTGATCGCCGCGACTGCGCGGTCCACGGGAGATGAACTCATCGTCGCCGACAGCGACTTCGAAACCAGACACCTATCCGACGTGATGGACGTGACGAACCTCCGCGCTGAAGACTGAGAACGGCGCCAGTTGGAAACCTGTTCCAGAGCTACCCCTGTGGGATTGTAGCATGTCGTGTCACCTCGGAAGCCGCCGTCGCCGCGGAATACCATCGGAGTTGAGTTGGCATAGAGGGCAGGACGGATCTCACCAGTAGTTCCGATCTTTCGTCGCAGTAACGGATATGGAATCAGACGCTCCTCAATGAGGAACCAGCCACTTACATCCATACTGACGCAGTTGACAAATGATTAGCGCGATATCGCGTACCGTACGTTTATTGTCATTTCGCTTATTTCACTGGATGTAACTCGCATACGGCATGGGGGGCACCACCGAGACGGTAGGAAATCGCGGGTGCAAATATTGCCGGACGTTGGCGGTTGAGCGGCGCTTGGAGAGTGGTTTCTTTAAAATGAACTCTACGCCGTCCGTCCAATCCGCTGACCACCGAAGGTGGATGGACTCGCCGGCATTGTGAACCACGGGAAGACGGTCGCCTCGCTCCGCTCGGCGCTCCGACTTCCCTGATTAAAATCCCGGCTCGACCATTCTCACTCCCTCGTAAAACTCGGTCACTCCGATGGACTCGCCGGGATTTGAACCCGGGGCCTCTCCCATGCCAAGGGAGTGATCTACCCCTGATCTACGAGCCCGCGTCGCATCGAACCGTACCGCGGTCCGGATAATAAGGCCTTCGGATCGGCCGTCGCGTTCGAGACGCCGTCGCACGGGCGCGTTGGTGTCGAATCCCCGCGGATTCGAAACCGTTTAGTGCGCGACCGTAAAGGGTCAGACGGGAACGGCACGACCGCAAATCCGACTCGCCCGCAGGGCTTGGGATTGCGGTAGTGCGTGTACCGGCAGCCGCCGGTCACGGATACGCTTCTGCGGTCTGTGCGGTTCCAATCAATCTATGGCACGAATGCACACCCGCCGCCGTGGCTCGTCCGGTTCGGACAAGCCGGTGGCAGACGACCCTCCGGAGTGGAGCGACGTAGACGAGGAAGAGATCGAAGCGCGCGTGGTCGAACTCGCCGAGCAGGGGCACGACCCGAGCGTCATCGGGATGAAACTGCGTGACGAGGGCGTGAAGGGGACGCCGATCCCCGACGTGAAGTTGGCGACGGGCCGGAAGATCACGGAGATCCTGGAGGCCCACGACGCCGCGCCGGAGCTGCCCGAGGACCTGCGCAACCTGATGGAGCGGGCGATTCGCCTGCGCGAGCACATGGACGAGAACCCCCAGGACCACCAGAACAAGCGCGCGCTCCAGAACACGGAGTCGAAGATCCGTCGCCTGGTGGACTACTACCGCGGCGACGCGCTGGACGAGGACTTCACCTACAGTTACGACGTCGCCGTCGAACTGCTGGAGGAGTAGATGTCCACCGCGCCCGCCACCGTCGAGGACGCCGACGCCGGCGAACTCGCCGCCGCGGTCCGCGAGGCCCCCTTCGTCGGGGTCGTCGCGGCCGCGGACGGCGATTCGCTGGCCGCCAGCGGCGTCCTCGCGCGGGCGCTCGGGGAGCGATCCACCCCGTTCCAGGTGCGCGTCGATCCGGTGCCCGACCCGCTGCCGGGCGACGGCGACGACCTCGTCGTCGGCCTCGGCGTGGGCGGGGGTGACCTCTCACTCGCCGGCGACGACCGGCCGGTGAGCGTCGGGGCCGCGGCGGCGGCGCGCGAACTCGGCGTCGACCCCGATCCGGTTCTGGCGCTCGCCGGCGTCGCCGCCGCGGGCCGCCCCGTCGGCGACGCGGCGTCGCTGCTGGAATCCGCGGAGCGACGAACCGCGGTCGAGCGCCGACCGGGTGTGGCGATTCCGACGCCCGATCCGGCGGACGGGCTCGCACACTCGACGCTGGTCTCGGCGTCGCCGTCCGGAGATCCCGAAGCGGCCGAGGCGACGCTCGCGGACCTGGGCGTGTCGGCGGAGCCGAGCGACGAGGAGCGTCGCCGCCTCGCCTCGTGGCTGGCGGTCGAGGCGTCGGCGTCGTCGGCGCGGGCCGCCGAGGCGGTCGAGCGGGCGCTCCACCCGTACGCGACCCCCGACGGTCGGTTCGCGACGGTCGGCGGCTTCGGCGACGCCCTCGACGCGGCCGCGCGCGAGCGGCCGGGGTCGGGCGTCGCCCTCGCCATCCGCGACGGCGACGCGGCGCGGGTGGCGACCCTCGACGCCTGGCGGGCCCACGGTCGTGCGGTCCACGGAGCGCTCGCGGACGCGACGACGGGCCGATACGACGGCGTCTTCGTCGCCCGCGTCGAGGAGGGTAATCCGGGACGACTCGGGACGGTCGCTCGACTCTGTCGGGACTTTCGATCGCCGGAACCCGTCGCCCTGGCCGTCGGAGACGACGCGGCCGCGGCGGCGAGTACGGCGGACGCCGCCCTGGACCGGGCGATGGCCGAGGCGGTGCGAGCGGTCGACGCGGACGGACGCAGCGTCGGTGGCTCCCGGCGGGCGACGGCGCGGTTCGGCGGTGCGGTCGAAGTATCGCGGTTGATCACGGCGTTCAGGGAGGCGCTGGAATGAGACGCGCCTGCGTGGAGACGACCCACGACGACGCCTCGACGGTGGCGGCCGCACTCCGGCCGGACAACACGCCGTCGATGTCGACGAGCGTGGCGGACGACGTCGTCCGCACGGTCGTCGAGCGCGAGACTGCGGGCGGTCTGCAGTCGACCGTGGACGACTACGTGGTGAACCTGACGGTCGCGGAGACCGTCGCACGAACGGCACGCGAACACGGACACAACCATGAGTGAACGCTCAGTATCCAAGCAGAAACGCGGCAAGCGCTGGTACACCATCTTCGCCCCGGAGCAGTACGACCGGGCGGAACTCGGCCAGACGGTTGCCGACGAACCGGAGAAGATCATCGGACGAACCATCGAGACGACCCTCGGCGAACTCAACGACGACGCCGGGGCGAACAACACCAAGCTCACGTTCAAGATCACGGACGTGGGGTCGGACTCCGCCTACACGGAGTTCGTGAAGCACGAACTCACGCGGGATTACCTGCGGAGCCTCGTGCGCCGCGGCGCCTCGAAGATCGACGCGACCGTGACGGTCCTGACGACGGACGACTACCGCGTTCGCGTCCAGCCCGTCGCGTTCACGACGAAGAAGGCCGACCGCAGCCAGGAGCAGGCCATCCGGCGGGTCATGATCGACCTCGTCGAGGAGGCGGCGGCCGAGCGCGACTTCGAGTCCTTCGTCGAGAGCTGTGTCGAGGGGCGCCTCTCCTCGGCCATCTACGGCGAGGCCAAGACCATCTACCCGCTTCGCCGGGTCGAGGTCCAGAAGCTCACCCTCGAAGCGCGACCCGAGGAGGTCGCCGCGGAAGAGGAGGCGGCGGTCGACGTCGACGAGGAAGACGTCGCCGTCGACGAGGACTGAGGTCCGAGCCGCGATCTTTTTCGACGGGCGCCGCGACCGCGTAGCCGAACGCTTATCGCCGACCAGTTTTTAGGTGTCCCTAAATGGATGGGCCGACGGATCAGATCGCCGGCGCGGTGTTTCGGGCGCTGACTCGCCGTGGCCACGCCGAGGTGGAGCGGGCGGCCCTCGACGCCTACGCGGCCGTCGACGAGGCCGAAGCGACGGACCGGGAACGCCTCTCCCGGACGGTGTTCGCGGAGTTGCTGACCGCGCTCGACCGCCACCTCGACAGCGACGAGCAGGTGGACGTGCTCACGGCAGCCGTCGAGGACCTCGTCGAGCAGTTCTCGACGGTCATCGACGCGGCGCCCGTGGCCATCTGTGCCGTCGACGGCGCGGGGCGGATCCAGCTCTGGAACCCCGCCGCCGAGCGCACCTTCGGCCTGGAGCGGTCGGCGGCCCTCGGCCAGTCGTTCGGCGTCACCTGGGCCGACGACACGGACACCGCGGACTTCGACACCTTCCTCGACCGACTCGACGACGGCGAGCGGATCGTCGGCGAGGACGCCCGTCACCGCCGCCCCGACGGCTCGCTCGTCGACACCCGGGTGTGGGCCGCGCCGCTCCACGACGGCGACCCCGGCGCGGCGTTCGTCGTTCTCGACGTGACGGCCCGGCGCGGCCGCCAGCAGCGTCTCGCGGTCCTCAATCGGGTCTTGCGTCACAACGTCCGGAACGACGTGAACGTCGTCCGGGGTCACGTCGACCGGCTGGCGGACCACGTGTCCGACGACGACGAGGCACGGCGGAGCCTGCGGGTCGCCCGCCGGCGACTCGACGCCATCGTCGACCTGAGCGACACGGCCCGGCGGATCGAGCGGGTGGCCGACGCCGACCGGGCGGAGACGGTTCGGATGGACCTGCCCGAGGTGGTGGCCGACCGGGTCGACCGACTGCGGCGGGCGCATCCGGCGTGTGTGGTGCGGACGTCGCTCCCCGACGGCGCCGCCGTTCGCGCCCACGAACTCCTCCCGCAGGCCCTCGACAACGTCCTCGAGAACGCCGTCGAACACGCCGACTCGGCGACGCCTCGCGTAACGGTCGACCTCTCGACCGGCGGCGGGGACCGGGTCACCCTCCGAGTCGCGGACGACGGTCCCGGACTCCCGCCGGTCGAGCGACGCGTCCTCGAAACCGGCGTGGAGACACAACTCACCCACAGCACCGGGCTGGGGCTGTGGCTCACGAACTGGATCGTTCGGGTGTCGAGCGGCCGGATCGACGTCGAGACCGGGGACGAGGGCACGACCGTCGTCCTCGAACTGCCCGCTGCGTGATCACTCCTCGACGACGACGGTCCCCACCATCCCCGCCCGCTCGTGGGGGATGCAGAAGTAGTTGTACCGGCCGGGCACCTCGAAGGTGTGGCGGTAGGTCTGACCGTTCGTGATGGCGCCGTGCATGCCGTCCCACGCCTCGCGGGCGGCCTCCGCGGAGTCGTACCCGCCGGTGGCGAAATACTCCGCCCCCTCGGGGATGCCCTCGTCGTAGGCGGTGACGGAGTGGGCGCGGACGCTGTTGTTGTACCAGACGACCTCCTCGCCCGGCGCGACCGTGATGCGGGCCGGTTCGAACGCCTCCGCGGTCATCCCCACGTCGCCGTCGACGCCCCCGCCGACCGTGCCGAGGGCGGTACACCCGGCTCCGACCGCGGCGAGTCCCGACCCGAGCGTGGCGAGAAGCCGGCGTCTGCGCATATCGGACGGTGGAGGGCGACGAATAAATGTCGACTGGTTCGACGGTCGAAGCCCACCGATATAAAGACGTAAATTCTCGGTGGCAGAGGTTGGGGCTATGCAACCGCGGTTCGTCGGGCGTCTGGGGCTGGCCGACGCGGTGACGGTCGGCAACGCGATGCTCGGCTTCCTGGCCGCGTTCGTCGCGACTGGGAACGCTCCGCTCGCCGCCCGGATCGTCCTCCTGGCGGCCGTCGCGGACGGCCTCGACGGCGTCATCGCCCGCAAGCGCGGGGGAACGCCCGCCGGTCCGTACCTCGATTCGCTCGCAGACGTTGCCTCCTTCGGCGTCGCGCCCGCCATGCTCATCGCGTCGCGGGCGGCCGACGCGTGGACGCTCGCCGACCGGCCGCTCCTCTACGCCCTCGGCCTCCTCCTCCCGGCCGTCTACGTCGCGATGGCGGTGACCCGCCTCGGTCTCTACACCGCCTACGACAGCGACGCCTCGGAGACGAAGGGGGCGCCCTCGACGCTCGCGGCGACGATCCTCTCGGCGGGCGTCCTCGCGGGCTTCGTCGGCCCCGCCCTCTTGGTCGCGCTCTCCGGGCTCCTCGCGGTGCTCATGGTGACACAAATCACGTATCCGGACCTCCACCCGCAGGACGCCCTCGTCATGGGACTCGTGCAGGCCCTCGCCATCCTCCTCCGGGGACGTCCCGGCGAGGTGTTCGCGTTCGCGCTCCTCTTTCTCTCGCTCGCGTACCTCGCGCTCGGTCCGCGGTTCTACTGGACCGGATAGGCGGACCCGCCCCCGTCGGCGCCCGCGTTCGGACGCCGACCGCGGGGATTTTTTCCGTAGTCGTTCGGTAGTCTCCCGTCATGGTCTCTCTTCGGGAGGCGGTGGCGGCGGACGCCGACGAGATGGCCCGCATCCAGTCGGCGTCGCTCCGGCGGAACGCACGGGAACATTACACGGAGGCACAGCTCGCTCACCTGGCACCGGCCGAACCGGACACCGCCGTCCTCGACGCCGAGTTCGCCGGCGAGTCGACCCGTCCGATCGTCGCCGAAGCGGACGGGACGATCGTCGGCTGGGGAAGCGTCCACCTCGACGAGAACGTCCTGGCGGCGACGTTCGTCGATCCCGACTACGCCGGACGGGGGATCGGACGGGCGATCGTTGACGAACTCGAAGCGATCGCCCGCCGGGAGGGCGTAGAGCGGCTTCGCGTTCCCGCGTCGCTGAACGCCGTCGGCTTCTACGAAGCCCTCGGGTTCGAGCGGCGCCGGGAAATCGACGCGAGCGGTCCCGACGCCCCCGAGATTCCGGCCATCGAACTGACGAAGGAGCTGTAGGTGGTCTCCGTGGCCGGTTCGGCGGCGGTCCCAGGAACGGCTTGCCCGAACTCACCGCTCGACGGCCTCACATCCCCATGTCGGCCGCCGCCTCGGGGACCGGCAGGTCCGCGACCCGAACCCCCAGTAGTTCCGCCGCGTGGTCGAGCGCCATGTCGAACCCGTAGTACCGCTCCAGTTCCTCGCCCTCGGGGGCGCGGCGCACCGCCACCATCGCGTACCCCTCGCCGTTCTGGGCGAGGACGGCCCGCCGCCCGTCGCGTTCGAACGTCAGGACGCGCTCGCCGCCCGTCTCGTCGTAGCGGGCGGTGACGTCGTCGTCTTCGGTCATACGCGACCCTGGGACCCCGGCAAGTCGAACCTTTCGACCTGTCTCACCGCAGTTCGTCGGCGATGGTGTTGCGGAGCACCTCGCTGGTTCCCTCGTAGATCTCGTTGAGTTTGGCGTCGCGGTAGAACCGCTCGACCGGGAAGTCCTTCGTGTAGCCGTAGCCGCCGTGGATCTGGATGGCCTCGTTGGCCACCTCGCGGCTCACCTCGCTCGCGTAGAGTTTGGCCTGTGCGGCCTCCTTGACGAACCGCTCGCCGCGCATCTTCCGATCGGCCGCGCGGTGCATCAGCAGGCGCGCCGCCTGGAGCTTCGTGTCCATGTCCGCGAGTTTGTGGCCGATCGCCTGGAAGTCGCCGATGGGCTGGCCGAACTGCTCGCGCTCGTTCGCGTACGCGACGGCCTCGTCGAGCGCCGCCTGCGCGATGCCGACGCCGCGGGCGGCGATGGTGATACGGCCGGCGTTGAGCGTCTTCAGCGCCTGCACGAACCCCTCGCCCTCCTCGCCGATCCGTCGGTCGGCCGGGATCCGGAGGCCGTCGAAGCGGAGTTCCGCCGTCGGGCAGCCCTTGTCGCCGAGTTTGTGTTCGGTGCCCTCGACGTGAAAGCCCTCGTCCTCGTCGGGGCGGACGACGAACGAGGAGATGCCCTTCCGGCCCGCATCCGGGTCGGTCTTCGCGAAGAGGATCACCGTGTCGGCGACCGACCCGTTCGAGATCCAGAGTTTCTCGCCGTCGATCACGTACTCGTCGCCGTCGCGGACGGCGGCGGTCTCCATCGCGGGCACGTCGCTCCCGGCGCCCGCCTCCGAGAGCGCGAAGGCGCCGACGTCGGTCCCCTCGTTCAGCGGCGTCAGGAACCGCGCTTTCGCCTCGGGTGACGCGAAGGCGTCGAGCATCCCGCCGGCGAGGCTGGTGTGGGCCGCGACGACGGTGCCGAGGCCGCCGCTCCCGCGGCTGATCTCCGCGAGACAGGCGGCGTACGCGTGGTAGTCGAGCCCCGCCCCACCGTACTCCTCGTCGAAGGGCATCCCCATGAGGCCGAGGTCGGCCATCTCCGCGACGAGGTCGGCCGGGAACTCGTCGGCCTCGTCGATGTCGTCCGCGACGGGGACGACCTCCTCGTCGACGAAGTCGGCCACCATGTCCCGCATCTGTGACTGCTCGGCGCTGAGGCTGAAATCCATACGGGTCGTACGGGGCGCCGGCGTCTTATATCGTCCGTGTGTCGCGGTCGGACGGCGGAGTCGAATGAGCTAAGTGCGCCCCGACGGAGGGGAGGATATGGCACACGACGTCGCCGCGACGGACAGAGGGGTCGGGTTCGGCGTGCTGTTTTCCATCCTCGCGCTCGTCGGCGCGCTGGCGATGCTCGCCGCGCCCGGACGACTGACCAAGGCCGGCGGCTTCGCTCTCGCCGTCGGCGCAGCCCTGCTGGCGGTCGTGTCGGTGCAGGCCTACGCCTGACCCCGTCGATTCCGGCAGCCCTCGCGGGGGCTTGAAAGAGTTAAGACGCTGAATCCCCTACCGTGAGTGAACGATGACCTCCCTGACCGAAGAGGAACGGCGAATCCTCGCGTACCTCCACGACAGCGTTTCCCGGGGTGAGCGCTACTTCCGCGCGAAGAACATCGCCGACGCAATCGGGCTGACGGCCAAACAGGTCGGCTCCCGGCTCCCGCGTCTGGCCGAGAAGTCCGAGGACGTCGAGATCGAGAAGTGGGGACGCGCCCGGTCGACGACCTGGCGCGTCACGCAGGGGTGACCCCCGGATTTTTTAGCGTCGGACTGAACTCCAGGGTATGACCGTGCGTGTCCGTCGGGCGTTCGAGTTCGAGGCACCGGCCGAACGGGTCTGGAACTTCATCGCCGACCCCGGCAAGCGGGCCGCCGCGATCAGCGTCGTCCGCGACTACGAGGTCGACGGCAACCGCGCCACCTGGGAGATCGACCTCGACCTGCCGCTCGTCGACCGCACCGCGACGGTCGAGACCGAGGACGTTGAGCGTGACGAACCCCGGTACGTGAAGTTCGTCGGCCGGTCGAGCGTCATGCGGGTCACCGGCGAACACCGCATCGAGGAGACGGCGGCGGGCGTGCGTCTCCACAACGAGTTCGTCGTCGACGGCCGCCTCCCGGGCGTCGAGCGCTTCTTCAAGAGTCGTCTCGACGCGGAACTCGACAACCTCGAAGCCGCCCTCCGGCGGGACCTGGAACTGCCCGCATGAAACTCGCGCTCGCCCAACTCGACCAGACGGCGGGCGACGTCGACGAGAACGTCGACCGGGCGGAACGGGCTGTCGCCGACGCCGCCGACCGCGGCGCCGACCTCGTCGTCCTCCCGGAACTGTTCACCGTCGGCTTCTTCGCCTTCGACGCCTACGCACGGACGGCGGAGGGGATCGACGGCCCGACGTTCTCCCGTCTCGCCGACCTCGCGGCCGACCACGGCGTCGGCTTGCTGGCGGGGAGTCACGTCGAGGACCTCGCGGAGAGCGCCGCCGCCGGGGCCGACACCCCCGCGAGCGAGGGCCTCGCCAACACCGCCGTCTTCTACGACCGCGACGGTGACCGTCGCGCCGTCTACCGCAAACACCACCTCTTCGGCTACGAGTCCGCCGAGGCTCGACTGCTCACGCCGGGCGAGACGCTCGCGACCGTCGAGTTCGAGGGGTTCACCGTCGGCGTGTCCGTCTGTTACGACCTCCGGTTCCCGGAGTTCTATCGCCGACTCGCGGACCGCGGGGCGACGCTCGTCTGCGTGCCGAGCGCGTGGCCCTACCCCCGCGTCGAACACTGGCAGACCCTCTCGCGGGCGCGCGCGATCGAGAACCTCACCTACGTCGCGGCCGCGAACGGCGCCGCGACGTTCGAGGACGCCACCCTCCTCGGTCGCTCCACCGTCTACGACCCCTGGGGGACGACGCTCGCGAGTGCCGGCGACGAGTCCACCCTCGTCGTCACGGATCTGGACCCCGACCGGATCGACGCGGTCCGGGAGGAGTTCCCGGCGCTGCGCGACCGGCGCGAGTGAGGTCCGAACCCGCCCCACCGCGGCCGGGCCGGTGCCTTTATCACCGAGAGGGCGTTACCCTGGCCTGCCGAGGTATCGACGCTTTTCTCGTCGAGAATCGGCAACCAAAATCCACCACGTCGTCGCTCGCCTCGGGCCGGAACCCCCTCGCCCGGCAGGGGCGTTCCGGCCCACAACTCCCGCCCCCTCTCGTCCACCCGTTCGATCACGCGGCCCGCTTCTCGATTTCGCCCTTGAGCGCCGCGGCGTCGCAGTCGTGATCCGGGCGGATGTTGACGAAATCGAGGAAGTCGAGCGCGGCCAGCAGCTCCTCCGTCGTGTAGGCCGTCGCGGCGGCGTCGACCGTCGCCGCCGCCCCGATGAGGGGTTCGAGCGCCGCCATCCCACACGCCATGTCGTAGGAGCGGGCGTCGTCCTCGCCGCCGGTCCCGACGTTCGTCGCGTCGATGAAGTAGAGGTCGCCGTCGAGGATGAGGACGTTCTCCGCCCGGAGGTCGCCGTGGGCGAGCCCGTGGTCGTGCAGCCGCCGAAGGGCGGCGAACAGCTCGGGTGCGAGCTCCAGTTCCGCCTCGCGGTCGAGTTCGTCGAGCGGTCGGAACTCGGGGAGATATTCGAGGACGACCACCCCGAGTCCGTCGATTTCCAGCGCTTCGAGCGGTTCTGGCGCGTTCAGCCCGATGTCGCGCATCCGCTCGGTCGCCTCCAGTTCGTGTTCGGCCATCCCGTACGGCGTGCCGAAGTGCTCGAAGAAGCCCTCGGTGCCCGTCGAGAAGACGCCCAGGTTCCGGCCGGTGGTGATGAGCGCGTGGACCAGCGAGTTCTGTTTGGAGATCACCTTCAGGAAGAGGTCCTCGTCGAGGACGACCGGCGTCGACAGCCAGTTGTCGGCGTCGAGACACCTGACCGACGGATCCTCGCGGCCGTATCGCTCCGCGACCTCCGCGATCACCCGATCGAGTCGGTCGTCGTCGATCCGACCGCGCAGGAACCGCCTGACTTCCATCGACACTCCGTACGCGACCGGGAGGGATATATCATTGGTCGGCCCGGCTACCGCTCCTCCAGCGCCCCCGACAGGGAGCGCGCCGCTCGCTCGCCGTCGGCCCGGGGCGCGGACAGTCGGACCGGGTCGTCGCCGAAGCGCTCGACGACCAGGGCCGGCTGGCGCGTCCGGAGGTACTGGCCGAACAGCCCGAGGCTCGCGGCGACGAGCGCGAGGCCGCCGACCAGCAGCAGCGTCGCGAGGGTCGCCAGCGCGGCCGCCAGCGCGTCCGTCACCGCGAGGACGCTCCCGACGGGGGCCGCGCCCGTCGCCCCCGCCTCCATCGACAGCGTCCCGACGAGGTTCGTCGCCCGGAGGACGCCCCCGCCGCCGACGCCGGCCAGTCCGTAGAGCAGCGCACGGAGCCCCCAGCCGAGGAGTCGCCGGTCGCCCGCGGCGTCGACGCTCACCGACGAGACGTTCGGCCGGTCGACCGCCTCGAACCGGCGGCCGTCGGCCGCGGGGTTGTACGCGAGCACCCGGTGGGTGGTGACGGCCGCCCACCCGGCACCGAGCGGTGCCTCCGCGACGACGTCCTCGCCGGCGTAACAGTGGTGCGTCGCCCCGGCGTCGAGCGGGTCGCCGTCCCCGCGTCCGCCCACCTCGTTCATCGGCCGAGTGCAGGGACGCCCCCGTCCTTACGCTTTCGGCCGATCGGTTCCCCTGCGGCCGGCCGGGGCCGCCGCGACGGCCGATCCGGTGCGACCGAGCAACGATTTTTGGCTGGCCTAAAAACCGGAGCCCTTTTGTGGGTTTAGGCTAGCCTAAAACCCATGCGACAGACGAGAAGACGACTGCTCAGGACGACCGGCGTCGCCCTCGGCGGCGTGGGACTGGCCGGCTGTGGCGGGCAGAGCGGCGACGAGTCCGACCCGACCGCGACGTCGACCGAGACGGCGACGGACACGCCCGAACCGACCGCAACGGAAACGCCGACCGCGGCAGCGGCGGAGGCGTCCGCCGACACGGCGCTCGCGGCCCAGTGGACCGTCATGCGTGCGCGGCTGCACGACGCGGCCGCGCTCGGCCGTGCCGGCGACGCCGCCGCGGCGGCGACGCTCGTCGGCGACGTGTTCGCCCGCTTCGAGGAGGCCGCCGGCGAGTACGGCGCTCACGAGGGCCTGGAGTCGACGGACGCCGAGGCCTACGAGGCCTTCGAGACGGAACTCGGGAACGCGCGTTCGGCCTTCGAGGGCGGATCCGTCGACGAGGGGACGGGCGCCCTGTCCGCCGCGGCGGCCCACCTCCGCTCGGCACAGGAGTCGCGGACGACCGAGTCGGTCGGCGAGGTCTTCACGCTGTACGTCTACGCCTCCCGGGTCCGGAACGTCGACGCGCTGGCCCGGGTGGGCATGACCGACGCGGCGGCGACGGTCGGACAGGCCGTCCTCTCGGACTTCGAGCAGGCGGCGGTCCACGACACCATCGAGTCCGCGAGCGGCGAGGCCTACGAGGCCTTCGAGGGCGGACTGGAGGAGGCCATCTCCGCCGCCCAGTCCGGCGACGCCGAGGCGGTTCACGAGGCGGCGCTCTCCGCCTCGGGGGGCGTCGTCGACGCCGCCTACGAACTCGTCTCCGAACCCATCGCGGGGATCGGTCACCTCTCGCTCATGGGTGCGGTCGGCTTCGACGCCGACGTGGCGGCCGACCTCGGCGGCCCGGGCCTCGACCTCGCGCACGCGGCCGGCCTGAACGGCTACCGGGTCCGCGTCCGCGACGCCGCGTGGCTCTACGACGCGGGTGAGACCGAGGCGGCGCGCGCGGCCGCCCAGTCCATCTTCCAGCACTTCGAGGGCGCCCGCGCCCACGAGGCCCTGGAGGCGGCCAGCGAGTCCGCGTACGAGCGGTTCGAGAACGAGGGGCTCCAGTCGCTCGTCTCGGCGGTCGAGAACGGCGACGACGAGGGCGTCGACGAGGCCGTGACGACGGTCCACGAGGCCCTCACGACGGGCATCACGACGCTCGCCGGCGAGTCCGGTGCCGTCCTCGAATCCGGCTTCTTCCGTGCGCGCCTCGGCGACGCCCACGAACGGTACCGCCAGGGCGAGGGCGAGGTCGCGGCGACCGTCGCGGAGAACCTCTTCGCGCTCTTCGAGGCCGACGAGGCCGGCTTCCACGAGGCCCTGGAGTCGACGAGCGAGGACCTCTATCACACCTTCGAGGAGGACCACCTGGCGGCGCTCCCCGACGCCTTCCGCGAGGGCGACGACGAGGCCGTGCGCACCCACGTCTCCGGCGCGATGGACGCCCTCGTCGAGTTCGAGGCCAGCGCCGGATCGACCCCCGTCGCGGGCGCCGCCGCGGCGACGTACCTGACCGGCCGCGCCTGCGACGCGGGCGTCCTCGCGACGCTCGGCGCGACCGGTCGCGCCGAGACGGTCGCCGGCGACGCCTTCGGCTACTTCGAGGGCGGCGCCAACGGCTTCCACGAGGCCGTCGAGTCGGCGAGCGAGGAGCGCTACGAGGCCTTCGAGGAGGCACTCGGCACCCTTCGATCGGCGACGACCGGCGACGCCGACGCCTACGACGCCGCCACGGCCTTCGCCGACGAGGCGACCGCGGCCGTCTACGCCGTCGTCGAGAGCGGCGGTGGCGGCGGCGGGAGCGTCGCGCCGCTCGTGAGCGCCGTCTTCGCCGGCTTCGAGAACGCCCGCGTCCACGAGGACCTAGAGGAGGGCGATCACGAGGCCTACGAGACCTTCGAGTCGGCGCTCACGGGGTACGTCTCCGCCCTGGAGGAGGGCGGCGACGTCGACGCCGCGGCCGAACGGTTCGCGGGGGCGACCCGAACCGCCTTCTTCGCCGTCGCCGGCGCCGTGAGCGAGGCGCCGGAGATGACCGCCGGCGGTGGCGGCGACGCCGGCGGCGGCTCCGGTGACTTCGAGGGCGGCCCCAACGTCGTCTCCGGCGTCCCCGACGACGCCGATCACGTCGTCGACATGAAGGCCGTCGCCTACGATCCGGCGGAACTCACCGTCTCCGTCGGCGACACCGTGGCGTGGACTCACGCCGGTGGCGAACCCCACAGCGTCACCGCCTACGAGGGGGAGGTCCCCGAGGGCGCGACCTACTGGGCCTCCGGCGGCTTCGACTCCGAGGACGCCGCCCGCTCCGGGTGGGAGGAGGGGCAGGGCTACGTCGCGTCGGGGCAGTCCTACGTCCACACCTTCGAGACGGCCGGCGAACACGCCTACTTCTGCATTCCACACGAGATGGCGGGGATGGAGGGATCGATCACGGTCGAGGAGTGACCGACCCGACGGCCGGCCCTGACCGTCACAACCACTCCCCGCCACCGTGGGCAATCGGTGACTCCCTCCACTTCCTTCGAACCTAGCGACCGCCAGCGGCGCCGCCGTCGGCGTCGAGGGCGGGGTCCGCCGCCGCGGCCGTCCCCGCCGACCGGACCGTCACGTCGCTGCGCGGGTACGGAATCTCGATGTCCGCGTCGGCCAGCGCACCGTAGATGGCGCGGTTGAGTTCGTGACGCGCCCGTGACGCCCGGGTCGGCCCGTTCACCCACGCCAGGAGTTCGTACTCCAGCGCGGAGTCGCCGAAGCGGCGGAGCCGCATCCGCGGCCTGGGTGCGTCGAGAACCAGCGACTCGGCCAGCGCCAACTCGACCACCAGTTCCTCGAAGGCGTCGATGTCGGTGCCGTAGGCGACGCCGATGGGCACCCTGACCCGCCGGCGACGCCCCGGCGCGGACTCGTTGGTGACCCGGGTCGCGTTCAACACGGAGTTCGGCACCGTCACCAGCACCTCGTCCCGGGTGAGCAGCGTCGTCGAGCGGACGCCCACCTTCACGACCGTCCCGGACTCGCCGGAGTCGAGGACGACGAAGTCGCCCAGTTTGTACGTGTCGTCGAAGTAGAGGGCGATCCCGCCGAAGAAGTTGGCGACGGTGTCCTTGGCGGCGAAGCCGACGGCGATGCCGGCGATGCCCGCGCCCGCGAGCAGCGGCGACACGTCGTACTCCCACAGCGAGAGGAGGACGGCGACGGTTCCCACCAGCACCACGAGCGTCCAGACGTTCGAGAGGACGGGCGCGAAGTCGAAGCGGTCGCCGCGGTCCTTCACCGCCTCGACGAGGCGGTTGACGACGCGGTTGAGCGCCCGCGCCCAGACGAGGACGATGATCGACAGCGAGGGGCGGCCGAAAAACAGCGACAGCGTCCGGGCGTCGACGAGCGTGGTCGTCGAGACGGAGTCGACGCGCGTCAGGAGGTACACCCCGGCGAGGGCGACGGTCACGACCAGCGGCACCCGGAGTTCCTCGAAGACGACGTCGTCGAGCGCCGTCTCGGTGCGGCGGGTGAGGCGACGGGCGAGTCGGACGCCCACCAGTTCGAGGAGGAGGGCGCTCCCCAGGGAGACGGCGAGGACGACGGCGGTCGCCTGCCAGGCGGGAAGCGCGTCGAGTCCGGCCACGAATCGGTCGATCACGGTCGAGAGACGCGCCCGGGAGCGATAACGGTATCCCTCGGCCGAAAGGTTCTGGTCGCCCCCGTCCCACGTTCGGGCGTGTACCGACGTGGCCACTGGGGCGTCTCCCTGCTCGTGTTCGCACCGGTCGGCTTGGCGCTCGTCCTCGCCGGGCGCCCCGACCTCGCGGTCGTCGGCGGCGGCGCGATGCTCTGGCTGTCGACCCTCCCCGACGTGGACCACCGCCTCCCGGTCGTCTCGCATCGCGGTCCCACCCACACCCTCGCCTTCGCGGTCCTCGTCGGTGCCGTCGGCGCCGGTGCGGGCGTCGGCCTCGCGTCGGTTCTCGGCGGCGACCGGACGACGTTCGTCGCCTTCGGCTTCGGCATCGGGACCCTCGGCATCCTCGCGCACCTCCTCGCGGACGCCCTGACGCCCGCGGGCGTCCCCCTCCTCTGGCCGCTGTCGAGTCGGGACTACTCCGTCTCCCTCACCCGCGCCGACGACGCCCTCGCCAACTACGTCCTCCTCGCGGTCGGAGTGTGTGCGACGGCGGCCGCGGGCGTCGTCGCCCTGCGGGTGGCGTGAGTTTTTGTCCTCCCCGCCCCAGGCGGGGGGTATGAACGACGACGCGATGACCCGCTTCCCGGTGCCGGACCGTGCGGACCTGCCCGACGACCTGCGCGAACGCATCGACGCCGAGACGGAGCGGGCGGGCTTCACCCCGAACGTCTTCGCGGCGCTCGCGTACGCGCCCGACCAGTTCCGCGCCTTCGTCGACTACCACGACGCCCTCGTCGAGGGGACGAGCCTCGACCGCGAGGAGGTGGAGATGATCGTCGTCGCCGTCTCCGGCGTCAACCACTGTTACTACTGCAACGTCGCCCACGGCGCGCTGGTTCGCCTCTACGCCGACGATCCGACCCTCGCGGACCAGCTCGTCGCCAACTACCGGACCGCGGACGTGAGCGACGAGCGCCTGGTCATGCTCGACGTGGCCGTGAAGCTCACCGAACGGCCGGCCGAGGTGACCGAGGCCGACCTCGACGCCCTCGCCGAGGCGGGCTACTCCGAGCGCGAAATCTGGGACGTCGGCGCCGTGACCGCCTTCTTCAACCTCAGCAACCGGCTGGCGAGTTTCGCCGACATGCGCCCGAACGACGAGTTCCACACGCTCGGCCGGGGGGAGCGGGACGACTGAGCGGCCGGATCCGAACGCGCGTCACGCCACCCCCCACTCGACGGCCGGATTCGTGTCTTTCACGCCGAATCATTGGAATTTCTACCGTTTTTCGGCGCGTGCCGGAAACCTTATGCCTCTGCTTTTCGTCACTCGTAACGCAATGGCGACTGGTACGGTTGCGTTCTTTAACGACACTGGCGGTTACGGGTTCATCGAGACCGAAGATTCCGACGAAGACGTGTTCTTCCACATGGAGGACATCGGCGGCCCGGACCTCGAAGAGGGACAGGAAGTCGAATTCGACATCGAGCAGGCCGACAAGGGCCCGCGGGCGACCAACCTCCAGCGACTGTAAGTCCGGGTCATCCCGACCGCTCGAAACGGCGCTGGATCAGAATTTCCTTTTTAATTCGCCGGTGAGCCACGGCTACAGCCGACCCTCGCGCGCCAGCCGGCGCACCGTCCTGGCACGCTCGCTGATCTCCGCCCGCTCCGACGCCGATTTGCGGTCGACGTGGGCGTACATCAGTCCCATCCGTCCCGTCCCGCGAAGCCGCGTCTCGTTACGGTCGAGGAAGTCCCAGTACAGCGCGTTGAACGGACACGCTCCCGCCCCGGTCGTCGAATCCACGTCGTACGGACAGTCCGCGCAGTGGTCGCTCATCCGGTCGACGTAGTTGCCCGAGGAGGCGTACGGCTTCGAGGTGAACGCGTCCGTCGCGAACGTCCCCATCCCGAGGACGTTCGGCGCCGTCACCCAGTGGTAGGCGTCGACGAACCCGAAGTGGAACCACTCGTTCAGTTCGTGTGGGTCGGCGCCGTAGATCAGCGCGAAGTTCGCGAGCAGCATCAGCCGCTCGATGTGGTGGGCGTAGCCGTGGTCGTGGACGTGCCCCACCGCCTCCGAGAGACACCGCATGTCCGTCTCCGCGTCGTAGTAGAGGGGCGGGAGGTCCCGGGACCGGTCCAGCAGGTCACGCTCGGTCAGGTCGGGCATCGTGCGTCGGTAGGCGTGCCGCAGGAACTCGCGCCACCCGAGCACCTGTCGGACGAACCCCTCGACGCTCTCGATGGGCGCCTCGTCGCGTTCGTAGGCCGCCACCGCGGCGTCGATCACCTCCCGGGGCCCGAGCAACCCCAGATTCAGCGACGACGACAGCAGGGAGTGTGCCAGCGCGCACTCGCCGCCGACCATCGCGTCCTGATACGGCCCGAACTCCGCGAGACGGTGCTCGACGAAGTGATCGAGGGCGTCGAGCGCCTCGGCCCGGGTCACCGGCCACGCGAACCCCGCCAGTTCTCCCCAGGTGTCGAACCGCTCGGCCACCCAGTCGAGGGTCTCGCGGGTCAGGCCGTCCGGCTCGTACCGGGGCACCGGCGGCGGCGACCAGTCCGCCGGCGGCGTCTCCCGGTTCGACTCGTCGTAGTTCCACTCCCCGCCCGCGGGCGTCGAGCCGTCCATCAGCACGTCCTCGCGGCGTCGCAGCCAGCGATAGCAGTCCTCGTGACGGAACCCCTCGCCCTCGTGCCACTCGTCGAACGCCTCGGGCGAACAGAGAAAGCGGTCGTCGTGGACGACCGAGAGGGTGCCACCCCGCGCCGCGACGAGTTCGCGGAGGCGATCGGCGGCGCCGTGGCTCGGCGGGCGCATACACCGCAAGTCGTCGCCCGGGCGCGCCGTGAAATGCTCGTCAAGCGCGTCGCCGAAGGTCTCGGCCCGGCGGTAGTCGACCGCGTATCCCGCCTCGCGGAGCCGGTCGCGGGCGTGACGCATCGCCGCGAACACCAGGCCGAGTTTCTGTGGATGGTAGGGGCGGCGGTCGGCGAAGGCCGCCGCCTCGATCACGAGCACGCGATCCGCGCCGTCGAGGACGTGATGCTCGGGGTGGAGCTGGTCGCCGAGGAGCCAGACGGTCACCGCGACGCTCCCGTGGTCATGGCCGCCCTTGGGACCTGTCCGACAAAACGGTGTGGCCCGGGTCGCTCACGCCGTAGGTTTTTGTCGGCCGCCGCCGAGGGCAGGTACATGGAGTACACCACTCTCGGTGACACCGGGATGGAGGTGTCGCGCCTCTGTCTGGGCTGCATGAGCTTCGGATCGGACGACTGGCGGGACTGGGTCCTCGGGGAGGAGGCGGGAATCGAACTCGTCGACCGCGCGATCGAACTCGGGATCAACTTCTTCGACACCGCCAACATGTACTCGAAGGGCGAGTCCGAGCGCATCCTCGGGAAGGCACTGGAGGGGCGACGCGAGGAGCAGGTCGTCGCCACCAAGTGCTACTTCCAGATGGACGAGGACGACCCCAACTCCGGTGGCCTGTCGCGGAAGGCCGTCGAACAGGAACTGTCGAACTCGCTGGACCGGCTGGGGATGGACACGATCGACCTCTACCAGATCCACCGGTGGGACTACGACACGCCCATCGAGACGACGCTCCGCGCCCTCGACGACGCGGTGCGTCGCGGACAGGTGCGGTACATCGGCGGGAGTTCCATGTGGGCCCACCAGTTCGCGGACGCCCTCCACACGAGCGACCGTCTGGGGCTCGACCGCTTCGTCACCATGCAGAACCACTACAACCTCGTCTACCGCGAGGAGGAACGCGAGATGCTGCCGTTCTGCGAGCGGGAGGGAATCGGCGTCATGCCGTGGTCACCGATGGCCCGCGGCTACCTCACCCGGCCGGCCGAGGACGTCGACGCGACCGCTCGCGGCGAGGCCGAGGAGAACCTGTACGAACACCCCTACCGCGAGGGGGGCGGTCGGGAGATCAACGAACGCGTCCAGCAACTCGCCGAGGAGCGGGGCGTGAAGATGGCACAGATCGCCCTCTCGTGGGTGCTGCACAAGGACGTCGTGGACGCACCCATCGTCGGCACCACCTCCGTCGAGCACCTGGAGGACGCCGTCGAGGCCCTGGAGATCGATCTGAGCGACAGCGACATCGAGTACCTGGAGGAGCCGTACGAACCCGTCCCCGTCTCCGGGCACGACTAGAGGAGGCCGCCGCCCGTCCGAACCGTCCGGAGGTCCTCGATGTACCGCCCCTCGCGGCCCTCCTGTCCGCGGTAGGCGCGCTCGACGTAGCCGTCGCCGTTCACCAGGAGGACGAGGCCGATGTGGGTGAACATGTACTTCCCCCCGTCCTCGGGATCGGTTCGGCGGAAGACGAAGCCGAACTCGTCCTCGAGGACCGCCGCCGCCCGCTCGCGGCCCGACGGGCGGAGGAAACTCCAGTTGCCGGCGTCGAGGGCGACGTTCATGTCCTCGGCGTAGGCTCGCAGGGTCTCGGCGGTGTCGCGTTGCGGGTCGAAGGTGATGGGGAGAAAGCGCACCTCGTCGGCGTAGTCGTTTCGGACGCTGTGGATCTGGACCTCGCGGAGCGCGGAGACCAGGCGGGGGCAGACGCTCATGCAGTTGGTGTAGAAGAAGCTCACGAACGCCGGGTCCTCGACCTCGCGGAGGGCGACCGACTCCCCGGAGAGCGGGTCGGGGAGGGTGACGTCCGGGACCCGCTCCCCCCACGCCGGATAGGCCAGCGCCTCGCTCGTCACGCCGCCCTTCCGGTCGGGTTTCCCGAGCGTCGTGTTCGGGTTGCCGCCGACACAGCCAGCGGTCGCTCCGAGCCCCGCCAGTCCGAGCCCCCGGAGATACGTGCGTCGGTCCATACCGTACCGCGGGGGCTGTACGGTGAAAACGCGTGTGGTCCGTCCGTCTAGAGGACCCCGAGGTAGCGAAGCGAGGCGACGACCTGTGCGACGCCGGCCAGGATCATGACGACGGCGGCGAGGCGGTTGACGGCGCCGACCCGGTCGCTCCACGCGCGGACGGCGTCGCTCCCCACCGCCGACAGCAGCGTCACGCCCGTCAGCGGCAGGGCGGTGGCGGCGGCGTAGCCGCCGAGGACGACGGCCGCCCGCGTGGGCGGGAGCGTCAGCGACTGGGTGACGACGCCGAGCAACACGGGCACGACACAGCCGGCGGCCGCGAGGGCGTACCCGCCGCCGAAGACGGCACACCCGAGAACCGAGGTCCGGCGGGCCGGCAGCCGGAGGTGGAGCGTCGGCGCCCGGCCGGTCACCAGCAGGACACCGAGGCCGACCAGCGCCAGGCCGACCAGCGGTTCGAGCAGGGGGAGGTGACGCGCCAGTCGCCCGCCGACCGAGAGGAGGAGGGCACCGAGGGCCGCGAGGACGACGACGGCGCCGGCGGAGGCGGCGACGCCCCGGGCGGCCGCCCCCCCGATCCCGGTTTCGTCGCTCCGGATGGCGTACCCGACGTACCCGGGCAGGAGCGGGTAGGCACAGGGGGCGAAGAAGGTGGCCAGGCCGGCGCCGACGGCGAAGGTGAGCGTGCCGAGGAAGCCGGCGTCGGTCGTCACAGTGTCGACGCGACTTCGCGGTCGAGCGTCTCGACGGACGCGACGCCGCCGTGCGTCCAGACCACCGATCCCGTCGCGTCGGTCACGGCCAGGTAGGGGAGACCGCTCGCCCCGAGCGCCGCCAGCAGGTCGCCCTCGGGGTCGTGGCCGAGCGACCAGTCGCCGTCGTTCTCGCGCCACCACGCCCGCAGGTCCTCGCGGGTGAGGCCGCCACCGAGCCGTTCGTTGGTGACCGAGACGAAGGCGGCGCGGTCGGCGTAGCGGTCGTGGACGGTCCCGAGCGCGGCCATCTGCTCGACGCAGGGGCCACACCAGGTCGCGAAGCAGTCGATCACGGTCGGCCTCCCGGGGGCGGGCACCTGCCGGGTGCCGGCGGTCGATCCGGGGGCGTCGAGGGTGGTCACTTCGACCGGCAGGCTCGCGCCCCGGCTCCCGCCCCCGAGACCGGCGACGCCCGTCCCGACGACGCCCGCGCCGACGAGACCGGCCCCCGCGAGTCCGGCCAGCAGGTGTCGGCGGCCCAGCGTCCGGCCGTTGCCGTCGTCGCTCATCGTCCCGGCCTTCGCCCCCGACGAATAAGTGTGCCGTGGTGCGCCCGTCGAAGGGCGTCGCCCGCGTCGTCGAGCGCCCCCGACCCGGTATCAGCGCGCTTTTATGCGCGCCCGCGGAACGTCGTCACATGAGCTTCGAGAAAGACGATTCGGTCGTCCTCCACGACAAACACAGCGAGTACGACGGCGACGTGGGGACGGTCACGCAGGTGATGGAGACGATGTTCGGCGACGCCACGTACACGGTCAGCTTCGAGGACGGACAGGAGACCGGCGTCCCGGAGGACGCCCTCGAACTCGCCGAGTCCGACGACGAGTAACCCGGACGGCCGCCCCGCATGTCGAACGTCCCCTTTCACTACGTCGACCTCCGAACGTTCCGTTACGCCACCGAGGACGAGAAGCGCGTCGAGCAGGCGCTCCGCACCTACCTCCCCGAGGAGCACGACGTCGAGCGACAGGTGACGACGGGCCACCACGGCGACCGGATCGTCGTCCTCTCGGCCCGCCTCGAGAACGCCGACGACGTGCGGTACGTCCTCGACAAACTCGTCGACCTCCCCGAGTACGACGCCTTCCTCGCCGAACTCGACGATCGGGTCTCGGAGGACTGCTCGCTCTATCTCACGCTCGACAAGCAGGCCGCGTTCCGCGGCGCGGTGCGACGGGGCGACGGCATCACCCTCCGCGGGAAGGTCGAAGCCTACCCCGCCAAGCGGGAGTCGGCCGTCGAGAACGCCCGCGAGGCGTTCGAGGCCGCCCGCGACTAGTCCGGCACCGCGACTAGTCCAGCAACTCGATCACGCGTTCGGCGCCGACGAACCCCTCCGAGAGCCGTCGGATCGGGTCGCCGTCCTCGAAGCGAATCAGGGTCGGCACGCTCCCGATTCCGTACTCGTCGATCGGGGCCGGGTCGTCGCGCGGGTTCATCGTCACCACGGGAACGCCCGTGGCGCGGGCGACGATGCCGAGGACCGGGTCCATCGCGGCACAGGCGCCACAGCCTTCGGTGTAGAACTCGACGAGGAGGCGGTCGTGTTCGTCGACGGCGGCGGCGAGTTCGGCGGCCGTCCGGACGCGTGTCACGTCCGTTCCCGTCCCTTGCATACCCGTTCCAGGTGACCGAGGAACCTACGTCGTTCGCTTACGGCCACTTGATGCCACAGCCACGGGACGGCCCGGGGTCGAGGGTCACGTCCTCGCCCGCGAGGACGGCGTCGATGGCCTCGCGGACGTAGCACTCGGTGGCCTCCTCGTCGGGGCCCATGGCGTCGTCGAGGCGGCCGTGGTACGCCAGTCGGTACTCGTCGCCCTCGCGCCGGAAGAGGAACGGGTCGGGCGTGCAGACGGCGCCGTAGGCGCGTGCGGTGTCGGCGGACTCGTCGCGGAGGTACGCGTCGTAGGCGACGGTGCCGTCCGCGACGTACTCCCGCATCTTCTCGAAGGAGTCCTCGGGGTACTCCTCGGCGTCGTTGGGGTTGATGCCGACGACGGTCACGTCCGCCTCGGCCGCGAGGTCGTTCAGCAGGTCGAACTTCGCCTGCGCGTACGGACAGTGGTTGCAGGTGAACACGATCAGCAGGGCGTCGGTGTCGAAGGAGTCGAGCGTGTACGTCCCGCCGTCGACGCCGGGGAGTTCGAAGTCGGGTGCCGGGTCGCCGGGTTCGAGTTCCGAGTCGGATTCCTGGAGTGCCATGGGCGAGGATAACGGCGCGTCGCGCAAATACTCCCCGCCAGCGGCAACCACCGACCGCGACGCCCCTCACTCGACGGAGACGAGGTAGATGCCGAGGACGGCACAGCCGATGCCCGCGACCTTTCGGGGGGTGAGCGACTCGTCGAGGAAGACGATGCCGAGGACGGAACTGAGCACGAGGAACGTCCCGAAGATGGGGACCACCGCGCTGACGGGACCCAGCGAGAGCGCGCGGTAGTACGCGAGGATGCCCACCGCGAGGAAGACGCCCGCGAGGTAGAGATACGGCGCCTTGGGGTGGCCGACGAACGACGACACCGACTGCCCCTCGTAGAGGACGACGCCGACGGTGGCCACGAGGAGGATGCCGTTGGTGACGAGCGCGGCGACGAAACTGTGGATCTTCGGATCGCCCGTCGTCGCGAAGCCCACCAGCGGCGCCACCGCCGAGTACGACAACAGCGCCACGAGCGCCCACTGGAGATAGCCCATGCCGACTACGCCGCGGGGCTGACAGTATAGGGTTTCGATTCCGCCTACGCCGGTGGCCCGTGGGTCGACACGTGGGCCGCCAGCGACGCCGGCGTGGCGGTCCCCTGCCCCGAGACGTAGTGTGACGCACAGGCGTTGCCCGCCGCCACGGCGAGGGGCCAGTCCCAGCCCGCGGCGAGCGACCGCGCCAGTCCGGCGCTGAACCGGTCGCCGGCGCCCGTCTCGGTCAGCGCCCGCGAGACGTCGAGCGTCGGGACCGACACCCGGCCGCCGGTCGTCGCCGCGACGGCGTCTTCCACACCGTGGACGACGACGCCCGCCGCGCCCGCCGCGGTCCGGACGGCGTCGAGGGCCGCCGGGTCGGTCGGCTCCCCGCCCGCCCCGTCGCCGACGGCCTCGGCCAGTCGCGCCGCCTCGGCGTCGTTGACGCTCAACACCAGGTCGTAGGCGTCGCCGAGCGCCGGGAGGGCGGCGAGGAGGTCGCGCGCCCCGGCCGTCGTGAGCGGGCCGGGATCGACACAGCAGACGCCGCCGTCGGGGTCACGGGCGCCGACGTCCCGCATCGCCGCTCCGAGTCCGGGCGTCGACGCCCAGTTGGTACAGCAGAGCGCGTCGCGTTCGAGGAACGCGTCGATCGGTTCCCCGAGGGCCGCCCGGAGGTCCGCGAACGTCCACGCCGCGAGGTCTGCGGACTCCTCGACGAACATCACGTCGTCGGCGTCGAACAGGCAGACCCGAACGCGGGCGGGCGAGCCCATCGAGGCCGTCTCGAAGTCGAAGTCGAAGACGGGGTGATCGAGGTGGCCGACGAGGGTCACGTCGTCGCCGAGGGCGGCCGCCTGTCGCGCCGCGTTGACCGCCTGTCCGCCCGCGTCGGTCGTCACGTGGTCGAGGCCGAAGGAGTCGCGGCCCTCGGAGACGGCGGCGGCGAAGGCCGCCCGCGAGGCGAGCGTCGACTCGCCGTCGCGGAGGCGGTAGTAGTCGTCGACGCTCCCGTCGGGGAAGGCGCCGACGGTCACCGGTTCGAGGCCGGCACGCAGACGGGTCACGAGGTCGGCGTATGGCACTCCCCGCGCTACGGCGTCCGGGCGCAAAACTCCGACGGCCTCACCCGATCCACACCGACGAGAAGGCGTCGAAGAAGTCCTCGTCCGTCGCCACGAGTTCGTGCGTGATCCCGAGGTCCTGTGCCCGGTCGGCCACGTCGTCGACGAACTCGTCGACGCGGGAGCGGTACCGCTCGGCGAGGCGGCCGCCGAAGTAGGTCCGCCGGGTCAGGTCGGACTCCAGGTCCTCGAAGATGGTGTCGCCGCCGACCTCCGGGTCGAGTTCGTCCGGCGAGAGGGTCTGGATCAGGACCACCTCGTTGCGCGCGAGCGACGCGATTCCCGTCTCCAGGCCGTCGAGGTCGCCGATGCAGTCGGTGACGACGATCACCAGCGATCGCGAGCGGATCGACCCCGCGTACTCCCCGAGCGCCGACTCGAAGTCCGCCTCGCCGTCGGGCGCCGTCTCGTTGAGGCGGTCGACGAGCGCCAGCACCTCCCCCCGGGTTGACTTCCCGGTGTCGATCCGCTCCGTCCGATCCCGGAACAGCGAGAACCGGAAGTCGTCGTGTTCCTCGGCGGTGAGGTAGGCGTAGCCGAGGCCGAGTTTCGCGCCGAACTCGAACTTGTGTTCGTCGCCGTCGCCGAAGTCCATCGACGCGCTCGCGTCCAGCAGGACGTGCACCGTCAGGTTGCGCTCCTCCTCGTACTGCTTGATGAAAAACTCCTCCGTGCGGGCGTAGAGCCGCCAGTCGATGAGGCGGGTGTCGTCGCCCGGGGAGTAGCGCCGGTAGTCGCTGAAGGTCAACCCCTCCCCGACGCTCGGCGACTCCTGTTCGCCCTTCTTGATCGCCGTCGACTGCTGGTTCAGGGAGGCCTCGAAGCGGTCGAGTTCGTCGAGGAAGTCGGGGTCGATGGTCATACCTCGTCGAGCAGTCGAGCGATCACGTCGTCGGTGGTCAGCCCCTCGCGCTCCGCCCGGAAGTCGAGCAGGATGCGGTGGCGGAGCACCGGCGGCGCCATCGCCTCGACGTCCTCCCAGGAGACGTGGTTGCGCCCGCGCAGGAACGCCCGGGCCTTCGCGGTGAGGATGAGCCCCATGCTCGCCCGGGGGCTCGCCCCGAAGTCGACGGTTTCGGCCTCGCGGGTCGCCCGAACCAGCCGGATCGCCCGGTCGCGGACGTCGTCGGCGACGGGCACCTCCCGGACGAGCGACTGGATCTCCTTGATCTCCTCGCGGGTGAGCACCTTCTCGACCGGCGGGACCGTCCCGCCCTCCGTGTAGAGGTTCACGATGTCCCGCTCCTCCTCGAACGAGGGGTAATCGAGGACGAGTTTCAGGAGGAAGCGGTCCGTCTGGGCCTCGGGGAGCGGGTAGGTCCCCTCCTGGTCGATGGGGTTCTGCGTCGCGAGGACGAAGAAGGGGCGCGGAAGCTGGTAGGTCTCGCCCGCCGCCGTCACCTGCTTTTCCTGCATCGCTTCCAGCAGCGCGGCCTGTGTCTTCGGCGTCGCGCGGTTGATCTCGTCGGCGAGGACGACGTTCGCGAAGATGGGTCCCTTCTCGAAGACGAAGTCGCGTTCGCCGCCGGCCTCGCGAATGATCTCCGTGCCCGTGATGTCGCTCGGCATCAGGTCCGGGGTGTTCTGCACCCGGGAGAAGTCGAGGTCGGTCACGTCCGCGACGGTGCGGACCATGGTGGTCTTCCCGAGGCCGGGGTTGCTCTCGAGGAGGGCGTTGCCGTCGGCGATGATGCAGACGAGCAGTCGTTCGAGGACCTCCCGCTGGCCGACGATGCGCTTGCCGACCTCCTGACGGACGAGGCCGAGACGTTCCTGTAGCGTGTCGATGTCGGTCGTGGGTTCGCTCATGAATCGGAATCGGTCTCCTGTCGGATCCGCAGGTTGTACTCGCGGATCAGCTCCGCGTCTTCGAGGTTCTCCCCCTCGCTGAAGCCCGCCCGCTGGCTCTCGACGGGGCTCGACGAGTCGAAGCCGCTGTCGGCGTAGGCCGCGGCGGAATCCACGTCGGAGCCCTCGCCGCTCCCCGAGCCGGTGGTGTCGATGCTCGCGTCCAGTTCCTCGGAGCCGGCGGGGACGTCCTCCGGTTCGCCGAGGATGGACGAGCCGTCCTGGAGGCCGGTGTAGTCCTGCTGGGTGCCACCGCCGGGCCCCTCCGGCTCCGCCGGCCCCCCGAGGCCGGCGAGGGTGATGTCGACGACGGCGAGCTGGATGGTCGCGACGCTGAGCAGCGAGATGACGACCACCGTCACCGCCACCCGGCGCACGCTGATGAGGCCGACGCTCGACGCCTCCTGCAGTTCGTCGAGCACCTGCTCGTAGAGTCGGAGGACGATCCGCGACTCCCGGCCGCGGTCGACGGCGTCGCGGGCGGTCCGCAGCGACTCCGAGAGCGACGGGTTGGCGGCCGCGAACTGCTCGACGAGCGGCCGCCGACTCCGCCACGTCACCTCGGTGGCGAAGACGAGGAGGCCGAGGCCGGCGCCGACGACGGCGCCGCTCGACACCGTCGGCTCCGCGAGGGTCACGCCCGCGCTCCGGAGCGCCGAGAGGACCGCCTCGGGGATCGGCAGCCGCGCGGGCAGATACGGGACTCCGGCGAACGACGCGACGAGGTTCACGAGCAGGGTGGCGAGCGCCGCGTCGGCGACGGCGTAGATGACGGCCACCTTCAGCCCCTCGCGGCGGATCTGGGTGAGGGCGCGGCGGAGCTTTCGCTCGGTGGGGGCGGCCGTCTCAGCGGCCTCGCCGTCGGCGCTCGCTTCCGGACCGGTCGTGGTGGTGTTCGCGTCCGACATTAGCACTCCGCGGGTCTACTCGCGTTCGGAGGGATCGCGGCACAGGCCTCCTGCAAGGCCTGGCGAAGCCGCTGGTTCTCCGCCTGCAGTTCGTCGTTTCGTTCTTCGAGGCTGTTCACTTCGTCCTCCAGCTGACTCACCTCGCTGTTCAGGTCCTCGACGTCGGCCTGCAGTTCGTCCCGCTGTTCGCGGAGGTCCTCGTTGTCGGCTTCGAGGGTCCCGACCCGCGAGCGGAGGTCCTGGTTGCGGTCCTCGAGGGTGGAGACCTCGCCCTGTAGGTCCTGGACCCGCTGTCGGGCGGCCTGCAGGTCCTGTCGGGTCGAGGAGAGTTCCTGCTGGGTCGACTCCAGTTGCCCCTCGGTCTCTTGGAGGTTCTCGGAGACCTGACTCACGTCGCTCCGGGTGGTGCTGAGGCTCTCGTTGAGTTCGCGCAGCCGCTCCCGTGCCCGCTGGAGGTCACTCTCGGTCGTTCGGAGGTCCTCGCGGAGGCGGTCGTTCTGCTGGCGAAGCTGACTGTTCTCGGCGTCGAGTTCCTCGACGGACTCCTGGTAGTACAGCGTCGCGCCGGCGGTGCCGGCGACGGCCAGACAGACGAGGAGGGCGAGCGCGACGTTGATCGATCGGCCGATGAGGCTCATGGCAGACCACTCTCACTTCGGGTACGACCGTTGTACACTTGAAGCCGCCGGACGACCACCTCGGTCAGAAAGAGGAGGAGGGCGGCGGTCAGCAGCGCCCAGTCCCAGGACTGGCGAACGTCGCGAACCCGGGTGGACTGCTGGCGGGCGAAGTCGGCGATTTCCGCGGTCTGTCCCGGCTGGAACTGTCGGCCGCCGGTCGCCTGCACCGCGTCGGTCAGCGCCGACGAGGTGCCGAAGCCCGCGTACTCGGCGGGGTAGTTCGCCGCGTAGGTCGCCCCGGCGACCGACTGGAAGCCGACCTCGGTCGGCGTCACCTGCGCCCGGTAGACGCCCTCGTCGACGGCGCTGAAGGCGAGGTCGGCCCCGCTCGGCGGGCTCTCGCCGCGGTAGATCACCGTCGTCGGCTCGCCGACCCGGGTGTCCGAGATGTCCGTGACGCCCGAGGCCTTGCGCTCGGGGTCGCCGATGGCGTAGTTCACCGACTTGGTGATCATCAGGGAGTCCGGCCGACCGAGCAGGCCGTCGAGCCCCCCGTTCGGCCCGTAGGTCGTGATGGTGGCGACCCGGCCGAGGCCGTACCGCCAGGCGGCGACCGCGGGGGTGCCGTCCGGCCCCGCGACGAGGAAGTCCGCCCCCGGCCGCATCGACACGTCGTTGATCGATCCGGGGTTGGACTCCAGGGTCACGCCGCTGGTGATGAAGTGCCCCGAGTCGACGACGGTGAGTCCCTCGCCCTGGAACTGGCGGCTGCCGCCGCCGAACAGCAGGCGCAGGCGGTCCGTCTCGCTCGCACGGAAGTAGTTGCCGCCGGACTCCTCGGCGATCCGTCGCAGGACTCGCTCGTTGACGTTCCGACCGGCGCCGACGGCGATGACTCGGATGCCCCCCCTGCCGAGGGCGTTGGCGACGACGGCCGACCGGCTCTCGGTGTCGCCGCCGTCGCTGACGAGGATGACCGTCCCGCGCTGCCCGCCGAGCATCTCCTCGGCGCCCCGGAGGCCGTTGGCGATGTTCGTCGCCCCGCCGGCCTGCAGGCGTCTGATCCGGTCCTCGAGGCGGGCGCGGTTGTCGCTCAGGGGAGCGGGCTGGGCGACGCCGTAGGCCTGATAGTTGAAGCCGACGACGCCGACGACGTTGTCGTCGTTGAGCTGCGAGAGGGCGTCGAGCGCGATGGCCTTCTGGATGCGCATGCCGCTGCCCGCGCTCCCCGAGACGTCGATCAGCATGACGATGCGGGCGCTCCCCGGCGCCGACGGGCCGAAGGTGACCGGGAGCATCGACGCCACCGAGGAGTTGGCGTAGTTGCCGTTCTCGAAGCTGTTGGGTCCGCCGACCATCAGGAGGCCACCGCCGTCGATGACGAACCGCTGGAGTTCGTCGACGTTGCCCATGTCGCCGGCCGCGACGTTCTGGACCACCACCGCGTAGTACGGGCTGAGGTCCGACGGAACGGACTCCGCGGTCTCCACGTCGTACAGTTGGTCGAGGTAGTTTCGCAGCGAGTAGTTGGTCCGGGAGACATAGAGGACGCGCGGCTGGTCGACGACCCGGACGGTCTTGCGGGCCACGTCGTTGATCGCGTACACGTCCTGTCCGTCGATTTCGGCGGTGATCCGGTGGCTCCCCGTCTCGGAGAAGGTGTACGAGACGGGGACGCTCCCGGTGCCGTCGACCTGTTCGGTGGTGACAGGGGTGCCGTCGACGGAGACGGTCACCGACACCGGCGCCGTCGCCTCCACGCCGGAGACCTCAACCAGGAACCGGCTCTCGACGCCGACGCTCGCCTTGTTCGGCCCGGTGAGCGTGACGTACCGCTCGGTGCGGGTCGGCTCCGTGGCGACGGTGCTGATCGTGGCGTTGAGCGAGCGGGCGAACTCCGCCGTCTCCGTCAGGCTCCCGCCGCCGGTCACCTGCCCGTCGGAGACGACGACCACCGACCCGTTCTCGCGGAGGTTGGCGGCGATGCCGTCGCCGATCCGGGAGTTCGTCCCCTGAGCGACTGTGGAGACGGTGACCGGGACGCCCTCCTCCTCGATGCCGGTCGCGAGGTCCGCGGCGACGTCCGGCGAGACGGCGGTGCTGTTCGAGCGGTCGACCAGCAGCGACACCCGGGGGTCGCCCTGCGTCTCCATCGTCACGACGGTGAAGGGGCCGGCGGCCGCGACGACGATCAGCGTCGCGACGACGACCCGCGAGGCGAGCAGGAGGCGGCGGCTTCGGGTCGAGGCGGTCCCCGAGGCACGATAGCGGATCAGCAGGGCGAGGGCGACGACGGCCATCGGGAGGGCGGCGAGGACCAGCGGCCGTTCGAGGCCGACGACGGTGCCGTCGGAGAGCGCCGTCCGCACGGCGAGCGCGTACATCAGAGATCACCCCGCCGGCGGAGGAAGGCCACCTCTCCGAGCGCCACGAGCAGCGCCGCCAGCCCGACGAGCCAGGTCAGCGGGCGGGGCACCTGTCGCTCCTCCTCGCGGCTCGTGACCCCGGTTTCGCTCGCGCGCTCGTCGAGGGCGACGGCGTCCACGTCGGACTCCGCCTCGCTGTACAGCGAGACGCCGATCCGGCGGTCGCCGACGGCGTAGAAGCCGACGGCGTCGAGCGGAACGACGCGCGCGGAGACGGCCCCGTCGGGCGTCTCGACCCGCGTCTCGTTGGCGAACCGGAGTCGGCTCCCGGCCTCGCGGTTGAGCGCCGACAGCGACTCCCGGCCGGCGAGGTGGAACACCGCCCGCTTCCAGAAGACGGGGTACTGGTAGTTGAACCGGAACGGGTCGTCGTTGGTGACGTACCCGTAGTAGAGGACCCGCCCCGGGCCGCGGGTCTCGGTGGCGATCAGCGGCGTCCCGCCGGCGGTTCCCACCACCGCCGTCCCCGAGCGCAGCGACCCCTGGAGGTAGGTCCCCGGCGGCGGGAAGTCGATGCCGCGGGTGAGTTCCGTCGTCGCCACCCGCCCGACCGACGGGTTCGTCCCCGTCCCGTTCGGTGCGAGCAGGAGGAGGTCACCGTAGGTCTCCGGCGGGCTCGGCTGGGCCAGGACGCCGACGCCGCCGCCGGCTTCGATCACGTCACGTCCCGCCTCGACGTTGCCCCGGAGGAGGCTCTCGGGTTCGAGGTTGCTGTAGAGGATCACGTCGTACCCGTCGGCCACGGTCGTCGGGGGCTCGTCGACGGTCAGCTCCACCTCCTCGACGACCGAGAGCGCGGTCGTCAGATAGCGGTTCGGGTCGTTCGTCAGGAGGAGCACGTCCACGGTGGGGTCCGAGGGGGCGGCGACGTAGGCGGTGTCGTCGGTGGGGAAGGCGTCGCCGGGGGTCAGCCGCACCTGTCCACCGCCCGCGGGGACGACGAGGCTCACCCGCTCGACGCCGCCCGGGCCGAGTTCGAGCGAGCGACTGCGGCCGCCCAGCGACACCGACCGGGTGACCGTCGACTCGCCGAAGTTCTTGACGGCGACGGTGACGTTCCGCCCCGAGAAGGAGCGGTCGACGATGCCGACGTTGCCGTCGCCGCCGCCCGCGAACTGCCGGAGGTCGACCTGCAGGTCGCGGGCGCGGGCCGACCGCACGGCGTCGGCCCAGCCGGCGTCGTCCGCGAAGTCGCTGAACACGACGACCCGGGCGTTCTCGCCGGCGATGGAGGCGGCCTGCGAGATGGCGGCGCCGAGGTCGGCCGTCGTGTCCGTCACGGCGAGTTCGTCGAGCGTCGCCTGCACCTCGGTGTCGCCGCCAGACCGGAGCGCGATCCGGCTCTCGGCGCCCGCGAAGACGACGGCGTTGGTGCCGGTCGTCTCCTCCCGGGCGGCGGCGACGGCGGCGGTGAAGCGCGTCCCGCCGTCCGTCTCGACGCCCATGCTCGCGCTGCCGTCGAGGACGATCACCGTCTCCTCGACCGTTTGGCTCTCCGAGACGGAGACGTAGGGACCGGCGAGCGCCACCGCGAGGGCGACCAGGACGAGCAGTTGCAGGAGCAAGAGGAGGTTGCGTTTGAGCCGTTCGAGCAGGGGGTTCGAGGCGTCCCGCTCGTCGTCGTCGAGCAGGAACTGGAGGGTCGGCAGTTCGACCCGGCGCGGGTCGGGCTGGACGAGATAGAGGACGACGATGGGGACCACCGAGAGCAGGGCGAGCAGCCCCAGCGGCGTGAGGAACACGTCGGAGAGGGCCATATCCGCACCACGTCACCGCTGCCTATCGGTCTTTCGCCGCGGCATCGTCACCATCGTTCGGGACGGATACTGACGCGTAAGCAAACCCTTTCACGGAGGGCGCCGACGGGAGCGTATGGCCGACAAGCTGGAGCTACTCGACATACTCCTCGAGGACGCCCGTGAAAGCACGGCGACCATCTCGCGGCAGCTCGGCTGTGACGAGGCCGACGTCGAGGCGATGATCGAGGACCTCGAAGGCGAGGGGGCGATCCTGGGCTATCAGGCCGTCGTCGACTGGAGCCGCGTCGAGCGAGACCACGTCGAGGCCGAAGTGGAACTCAACCTGGAACTCGACCGCGAGACGAAGTACGCCGACGTGGCCGGCCGGATCGCGAAGTTCGACGAGGTGACGGCGCTCCGACTCGTCTCCGGCGACTACGACTTCGACGTGACCGTCGAGGGCGACTCCATGCGCGACGTCTCCATGTTCGTCTCCGAACAGATCGCGCCGATTCCGGAGGTGACCCAGACGGTGACGCACTTCGTCATGGACACCTACAAGAACCGCGGGCTGGAGTTCACCGACAGCGACGAGGACGACCGCCTCTCGGTTTCCCCATGAAGCTCTCCGAGCGAGCCAGGTCGACGCCCCCGTCCGGCATCCGCCGCTTCTTCGAACTCGCCGAGGAGATGGACGACGTCATCTCGCTCGGCGTCGGCGAACCCGACTTCAGCGCGCCGTGGAAGGCGCGGGCGGCCGCCATCCACTCCCTCGAACGGGGGCGGACCTCCTACACCACCAACCGGGGGATGCTCGAACTCCGCGAGGCCATCGCGGACCACGTGCCGCGGTACGGCCTCGATTACGACCCCGAGACGGAGGTGCTCGTGACGACGGGCGCGAGCGAGGCCGTCGACCTCGCCCTCCGTGCCCTCGTCGACCCCGGCGACGCCGTGGCGGTCCAGTCGCCGGCGTACATCTCGTACGGGCCGGGCGTGCGCTTCTCCGGCGGCGACCCCCTCCCCGTCACGACGCGCGCGGAGAACGACTTCGTCATGACCTACGACGACCTGGAGCGGGCGGGGGCCGCGGACGCCGAGGCCCTGATGATCTGTTACCCCAACAACCCCACGGGGGCGACGGCGAGTGCGGACGAACTGGCGGAGATCGCCGCCTTCGCCCGCGAACACGACCTGACGGTACTCTCCGACGAGATCTACGCCGCCCTGACCTACGAGGACGACCACACCTCCATCGCGACCCTGCCGGGGATGCGCGAGCGCACCGTCGTCTTCAACGGGTTCTCGAAGGCCTACGCCATGACCGGCCTCCGACTCGGCTACGCGCTGGGGCCGAGCGAGGTCGTCGACGCGATGAACCGCATCCACCAGTACACGATGCTCTCGGCGCCGACGACCGCCCAGTACGCCGCGCTCGAAGCGCTGGAGTCCTGCGACGACGACGTCGAGGAGATGCGGACGCAGTACGACCGTCGGCGCCGGTTCGTCATCTCCCGGTTCCGGGACGTGGGCCTCGACTGCTTCGAGGCGACCGGTGCCTTCTACGCCTTCCCCGAGGCCCCGTACGACGACGAGGAGTTCGCGGAGGACCTGCTCCAGGAGGAGGGGGTCGCCGTCGTGCCCGGACGCGTCTTCGGCGAGGAGGGGTACGGCCACCTCCGGGTCTCCTACGCGACGGGCATGTCGGATCTCAAGGAGGCGATGAACCGCATCGAGCGGTTCCTCGACGGTCGGTGAGGTCGGTTTCGAGACATAAGAAGTATTATCAGTGCCCCTTCCGTGAACGAAGGTGATGGTCGCGGGTGGTGGGATGGGACCCGACGACGAGGGGATTAGCTTCGCGCACGCGTTAGCGACGCTGAAAGAACAGGGGAGTGCGCTGCTCGTCGTCGGGACGGTTCCGGACGAGATGTTCGCGAAGGCGTCGGCGACGATGCTCGGCGACCCGGCGGCCGACCCCCCGCGGCGCCGACTCGTCGTGACGCCGGAGCCGAACCGAGAGAGCGCGGTGCGCCGACTCCGCGAAACCGGGCCGCTCTCCTCGGAGTACGCACGGCTGATCACCCGGGGGGAGCAGGCGCGAAGCGCCGCCGCGGGGGGAGCGTCGCTCGACGAGGTGACTCCCCGGACGCACGTCATCGACGGGTCGATCCACGAACTCGGGACGACGATCGCCGACGTGATCGAGGAGTTCGACCTGTTCGCGGGCGGCCTCGACCCCGCGGAGTTCCGGATGGGCTTCGAGTGCCTCCCGACCCTGCTCTCCGCCCACGGCCGCGAGACGGCGTTTCGGTTCCTGCACGTGGTCGTCGCACAGGCCCGGGCGGTGTCCGGACTGGTCCACTTCAGGCTCCCCCGCGACGTCGATGCGGAGGTCGTCAGGCTGTTCCAGCCGCTGTTCGACGCCACCGTCGAACTCCGGATCGACGGAGGCAGCCTGGATCAGCGGTGGCACTTCCGGGATCGGGACATCACGTCGGACTGGCTCCCCGTGGGCGATCCGACGTAACAGTATTGACAAGTAATCAACAATATGCTTTTGTGTACCACGACTGACTCTACCATACGATGAGTCGAACCGAGCGGCCGAACGGGTCCGCCGTCGAGACGGACGGTGACCCCCTCGAAGTGTCGTTTACCACGCTCGACGACGAACCGGGACTGGTCGTCACCGACCTCATCGAGCGCAACCAGTTCCGGCTGTTCACCGACCGTCCGGTTTCGCCGACGCCGGTGGACCCCGCCGGTCATCGGTTCCCCATCGACGCGGCCGTGGCCGTCGACGCCGCGGAGATCGATCTGCCGACCGTCGTCTCCGTCTGCGTCCGCGACGAGAGCGGCGAGATGCTGGCCGAGACCGAACACTTCGCCTACGAGGAGTTCCCGCCGGGGAGTTACAGCCTCGAACTCTGTGGCCCGATCAAGATCTACCTCCGGATCGAGGGTCCCGTCACGGTCGCCTCGGACGTGACACGCACCCACATCGAGTTCGACGGCACCCGCGAGGTCCGGGTGGGCGCCCGCTCGCACCACGAGGGTCCGGCCGCCACCCTCACGACGACCGACGACCCCGTCGACGTGATGGCCGCCGTCTCGGAGTTCTCCTCGGCGCTCAAGACCGTCTCGCCGGAGCGATCCTATCCGACGCTCCGGGGGCACCCGCCGCTGGTCGAACTCGGCGACCGGTTCGAGGTCCCCGACGGCGTGGTGTCGCCCGAGACGGGAATCAGGCTCGAACTCCCGCCGGCGTATCGATCGATCTACGTGGCGACCCCGCTCGCGTACTACCTGGCGGCCGACGTGGTGCCGGGCGACCGCCCGCGACTCGTGACCGACTCCGGGTTCGAACACGACCTCGACACGATGCGGGGGTTCGAGACGGAGGTCGAACGCGTCCTCAAGCAGACCTTCTTCCTCGACTGCGTGACGCGGACCGAGGGGTACTACTCGGTCGACCTCCACGAGCGGTCGGCCGTCGAGACTGACCTCGACCTCGACTTCGGGTGGCTGTACGACCAGCCGCTCGCGACCCAACTGGAGGAGTACCTCTCGGTTCCCTTCGGCGCCGTCGAGGACGAACTCCCGGAGTGGCGGCTGACGTCCCACGTCGCGCCCACACCGGAGAACGTGGAACTGCTGCCGTTCGTGACGAACGACCTCGCGGTGGTCCGGACGCCCCAGGATCAGCCGGAGCCGAGTTCGGAGGTCCAGACGGCCGCCGCCGACGAGTTCTTCCGCGACGCGACGTTCACCCGGAGCGCGGCGGCCGAGGAGTCCGCGCGGTCGTACGTCCAGCCGGAGACGGCCGACTCGCTCGAACAGTCGTGGGTGGGCGAGGGCGCCCCCATCGGCGCCAGCAAGGCCACCACGGCCGCCTTCTACAACCGACTCGATCGGACGCCCGCCGACGGGGACATCGGCATCACGGTCGTCTGCAACGACTCGCGCATGGCCGACGAACGCGACGTGGTCGACGAGGTGTACGGCTCGCGGGAGGAACTCCCCTTCGACGTGTCCGTCCACCACGACCTGACGCGGCAGGATCTGCGCGAGGTGCTCTCCGCGGAGTCGGATCTCCTCCACTACATCGGGCACATCGACGCGGCGGGCTTCGAGTGTGCGGACGGCAAACTCGACGCGACGACGCTCGAACGCGCGGGGCTCGACGCCTTCCTGCTCAACGCGTGCCAGTCCTACGAGCAGGGCTCGGCCCTCATCGACGCGGGCGCCATCGCGGGCATCGTCACCCTCTCGGACGTCATCAACAGCGGCGCCGTCCGGATGGGTCGGATGCTGGCGCGCCTGCTCAATCAGGGATTCACCGTCGGGAGCGCCCTCGAAGTCGCACGCGGCGACTCGATCATCGGGGAGCAGTACACCGTCATCGGGGACAGTAGCCTGTCGCTGGCCCAGACCGACGGCGGCCCCCCGAACGTCTGTGTGGTCAACAGCCGCGGGGACGGCTACGAACTCAACTGGCAGACTCACCCCTCCACCTCGTTCGGCATGGGGAGCCTCGTGATCCCGTGGATCGACGACGTCGACGAGTACCACCTCTGGTCGGGCGATTCCAGAACCTTCGAACTCTCCCGCGAGGAACTGCAGCAGTTTCTCTCCCTGGAGACGGTGCCGGTGAAAATCGACGGCTCGCTGGTCTGGAGCGACGAACTGGACCTGTCCGATCTTTAGGGGCCGGAGATGCCGCCGCCGTTGCCGTCGGCGTTGTAGGGGCCGGAGATGCCGCCGCCGTTACCGTCGGCGTTGTAGGGGCCGGAGATGCCGCCGCCGTTGCCGTCGGCGTTGTAGGGACCGGAGATGCCACCGCCGTTGCCGTCCGCGACGGTACCGCTCTCTTCTCGGGACGCTGCCACCGTGCCGCTATCACTTTCGGACATCGCAACTCATCCGTCCGCCGGCAACGAATTATAATTTTTCGAGAATATCTGATAGTAAATATAATCAATTAAAGCAATTGACTACTGACATAAAATGAGGAAAACCCCAGATCGACGGAGTGAGGGGAGGGAGACGCGGAAAACGGGGGAGTGGAGCGCGAACGTATAGGGTATCTAATTATTCTTCGCCGTCGTCGCGAGCGATGTCCTGATAGACGCGTGTCAGGTCGTCCGTCTCGCTGAGGCGTGCGAGCTTGTCGTCGAGTTCGTCCCGGAGCCGCTCGATGTCGTCGAGGAGTTGCTGGTACTTCTCGGAGCCCTCCAGTTCCTTCCGGTTCCGCTCGGATTCCAGCAGGGCCTTCTTCGAGGCGAGCGAGAAGAGTCGGCGCACGCCCTCGTCGTACTCGTCGCGGACGAGCAGGTTCGACACCGTCCGCGTGAGTTCCTCCCTCGACACCGGCTTGACCAGGTAGTCGTCGAAGCCCATCTCCAGTACGCCCGTGTCGGGTTCGACGGCGGTGACCATGGCGACCCGACAGTCGAGCCCTCGCTCGCGGAGCGCATCGAGGACCTCGTCCCCCGAGAGGTCGGGCATCCGTCGGTCCAGCAGGACGACGCGCACCTCGTCCTCGAGCGCATCCAGCGCCGCCCGGCCGTCGTTCACCGTCCGCACACGGTACGACTCGGCGAGCCACGTCGTGTAGAGTTCGGCCAGGTCTCGTTCGTCTTCGACGACGAGGACGAGCGGGTTCTCCTCGCTCATGTGTCCTCCCGGAGGGGAGTGCGACCACTCACGACTGTTCATGTATCGTCGGAGTATATCAAAATACCCTTTGCGGAACCCCCCACGCCGCCGGATCCGACGGCGTCACCGGCTCACTCCTGGGGACTGTAGTTCGGCGCCTCGTCGGTGATCATCACGTCGTGGGGGTGGCCCTCCGTCTGTCCGGCCGCCGAGACGCGGACGAACCGGGAGCGCTGCTTGAACTCGGGGATCGTCGCCGCGCCGACGTAGCCCATCCCCGACTTCATGCCGCCGACGAGCTGGTGGAGTTCGGACGCCAGCGTCCCCTTGTAGGGGGTGGCCGCCTCGACGCCCTCGGGGACGAACCCCTCGTCGTCGTCCTCCTCCTTCAGGTAGCGGTCGCCGCCGCCCGAGCGCATCGCGCCGACCGATCCCATGCCGCGGTACTGCTTGTACTTCTTGCCGTTCATGGTGATCACGCGACCGGGTGCCTCCTCGGTTCCCGCGAAGTACGATCCGAGCATGACGGCGTCGGCGCCGGCGGCGACGGCCTTGATCGCGTCGCCCGAGTAGCGGATGCCCCCGTCGGCGATCACCGGCACGTCGTGGCGGCTGGCGACGTCCGCCACCTCCGAGACGGCGGTGATCTGTGGCATGCCCGCGCCCGTGACGACCCGCGTCGTACAGATCGATCCCGGCCCGATGCCGACCTTCACGCCGTCGGCGAAGTCGACGACGGCCTCCGCGGCCTGACGGGTACCGATGTTGCCGACGACCACGTCCGCCGCCACCGTCTCGCTGATCGCGCGGGCGCTGTCGATCACGTTCCGGTTGTGGGCGTGCGCACAGTCGATGAAGAGCACGTCCGCGCCGGCGTCGTCGGCGGCGACCGCGCGGTCGTCCTCGAACGGGCCGACGGCGACCCCGATCCGCAGCGCACCGTCGTCGTCGCGCGCGGCGTTCTCATGTTCCCGCCGCTGGAGGATCCCCTGCATCGTCACGAGGCCGACGAGGCGGTCCTCGTCGTCGACGATGGGGACGCGTTCGATCTTGTGATCGTACATGAGTTCGAGGGCGTCCCGCGCGGTCACGCCCTCGTCGGCGGTGATGACCTCGTCGGTCATCGCCTTGCGCACCTCGTCGGACTCGCCGACCTCCAGGTAGGGTCGGATGTCCGTCCCGGAGATGATCCCCAGCACCACGTCCCCGTCGTCGACGACGGGCGCGCCGCTGACCCCCTCGCGTTCCATCATCTCGTCCACCTCGCGGACGGTCTGATCCGGGCTGGCCGTCACCACGTCGTCCCGCCGGATCACGAGTTCGTCGGCGCGCTTGACGCGCTCGATCTCGACGACCATCTCCTCGACGTCCATGTTGCGGTGGAGGACGCCGAGACCGCCGTTGCGGGCCATCGCTATCCCGAGGTCGCTCTCGGTCACCGTGTCCATCGCGGCCGACAGGATGGGGATGTTGAGGGTGACGTTCGTGGAGACCCGCGTCGACACGTCCGCCTCGTCGGGTTCGATGTGGCTCTCCATCGGGCGGAGGAGCACGTCGTCGAAGGTCAGCGCCTCCGGTACCTGCAGTTTGGACGAGAAGGGGTCCGAATCGGGAACGTCGTTCGCCATGTAATCCGTCGTCTCGCCGCCCGGAAAAGCGTTGCGAGACGTCGGATTCCTCCCACGGCTTTAGCCGTGGGCTTCCTCCTTGCCCCCCGTGAGACGGGCGTGTGTCGACGTCACACGCGTTCAGCCGGCGTCGGACTGGACACGCGTCCGCCCCCCGTCCCGGTTCCGCGGCGACTCACAACGTGACACGCCTTCCCGTGGACGAATCGGCGGTCGTGTGTCCCCCTCCCACGCAACGTTTAATATCTCAGTGACCCACGTTTCCCACATGGCTTCGAAGCGTTCCACCGCCACGCGCACTGCCGCTCGGACGAGTTCCGTTCAGGACTCCGGCATCTCCTTTACAGCGCGGGCCACCTTCAAACGCTTCGGAACCGACGGAAACGTCACCGACCGCGGCGACAGGTCGAGGGCGTTACACCACCGGTCGGCCGATGGTTACGGCCGCTGACCGTGGTATGAGCGTCTCTCAGCACCCGGTCGCACTCCGCCTGGAGCGACAGGTGGGCGGTGCGACGAAGCTGCTGGCGACGGTGATGATGCTCCCGCTGATCGACGGCATCTTCCCGGCCCTGATCCTGGCGGGCGCGCTCACCTACCCGTTCGGCATCCTCGAAACCGGCCTGCTCATCTTCGGCGGCTCGGCCACCGTGGCCGTCGTCCTCGCCGAGATGGACGGCTCGCCCCGCGAGCGGATGCGCACCATCGCGCTGCTGGGGCTCGTCTTGCTCCCGGCGGCGGCCGTCGAGGCGGCGCTGGCGCCCACCGTCCGGAACCTCGTCGACATGGCGGTCTTCCAGCGCTTCGCCGGCCTCGTCATCCTGACCGTCGCGGCCAAGACGGCGAGCGCCCGCGTCGGCGAGTACCTCCCCCGCCCGGCCGTCATCATCGGTCTGGGACTGATCGCCAGCTTCCAGCCCGCCGGGGCGTCCGTGGCGTTCGTCAGCGATCCGGGCCTCGTCGTCCGGGGCGTCGCCGCCGCCGCCGTCGGCGTCGGCTTCGCCATGCTGGTCGCGGCCCTCGGGCCGGTCCTGCAGGAGTCGGTCGACCTCGACCTGTTCCGGTTCGGGAGCGCCGTCGCCCTCGGCATGCTCGCGCTCTCCGTACTCGGCCTGATGCCGACCGAGGCGCCCGTCGCGCTCGGCGTCCTCTGCGTGACGGCCGTGTTCTCCTTCGACCCCGACGGCTCGCCCCTCGGCGACGAGGACGACGACGACGACGCGGCCGAGGACGCGGGTGCCGACGAGGGGGGCGACGCGCCGCCCGCCGCCGACGACGAGGGGCGGTCCTCGCCGTTCCCCGTCGAGGAGGAGTCCCGCGCGCCGTGGCTGTGACTTCGGATTTTTACCGGTGGGTCTCGAACGGGCATCCATGACCGACCGAGTTCGGGCCCGCGTGTTCGTCTCCGGGCGGGTCCAGGGCGTCTACTACCGGGCGAACACCCGCGACGCCGCGCGGGCCAGGGACGTCGACGGCTGGGTGCGCAACCTGCGTGACGGCCGCGTCGAGGCCGTCTTCGAGGGCGACGAGGACGCCGTCGAGTCCATGATCGAGTGGTGTCGGACGGGCAGCCCCGCGGCCGACGTTCGCGACGTCGACGTGCGCTACGAGGAGCCGACGGGCGAGTCCGGGTTCTCCGTCCGCCGATGAGTCTTCCACTCCCGGAGCGGTCACGGTGACGTCCGTCGTCAGACTCGTCGCCGGCACCGTCGGCGTCGTGGGACTCGCCGTGGTCCTCGGCTCGGGCTATCTCGTCGTCCGTGGCCCCTTCCTCGGCGGCCCCACGCTGGCGCCGCGGGCGCTGCTCGCGACCCTCGGCGCGTTCGTCGTCGGCGTCACCGTGGCGGCGTGGGGCGCGACCCGCTACGCCCGACTGTGAGGGCGGGTGCGGGCGTCCCCGACGCCGGGGGTAGTTTTATTGTCGCCCCGGACTCCCCTCGTCGTACATGAAGGATTTCCTGATCCTCCGTGAGCTCGACGAGGCGATCAGCCGCGACGACCTCCACGCCGCCGCGGAGCAGTCGGGCGAGACGCTCGACGAACTCCGCTCCGAGGGCGTCGACATCGAGTGGGTCGACTCAGAGGTACTGACGAACGACGACGGCGACGTGACGGGGACCTTCTGTCACTACCGCGCCGAGAGCGAGGACGCGGTGCGCGAACACGCCGAGCGGGCGGGCCTCCCGGCGACGCGGATCGATCAGCGGGGCGAACCCCTCGCGGGCGAGGACTGACGCGAAAGGCATCCTTCAAGTCCCCCCACGACCAAGCGTCGGGCGAACCATGCCCGAGTGCGTCGAATGCGGGGCCGACGTGACCCTGCACGAGGATCTGGAAGTCGGAGAGATCGTCGACTGTGGGACCTGCGGTGCCGAACTCGAGGTCGTCGGCCTCGACCCCGTCGAACTGGACGCCGCCCCGGAACTCGAAGAGGACTGGGGCGAGTAGTAACGGCCGCCGGACCTGCCCGCTTCCTTCTGTGGCACCGCCAATCGAGACGTGCCCACCCCCCTCACCGCCGTTCGCCGGTTCGTCGCCGGACTCAGCCGACACGCCTCCGATCGGTGGCTGTACGCCTGGGCGCTCGGCTACGCCGCCGTCGGCGCCGCCTCCCTCCTCGTGCCGCTGTACGCCGTCGCCCTCGGCGCCGACCCGTTCGTCGTCGGCCTCGTCGAGGCGGCGGCGGGGCTCGCGGGCGTCCCCGGGGCGCTCGTCTGGGGTCGGCTCGCGGACCGCACCGGGAACCGCCGGGGGTTCGTCCTCGGGGGTCTGTTCGGCGCCGGCGTCGTCCTCGCGCTCTTTCCCCGCCTGACCTCGCCGCGGGCCGTCGTCCTCCTGAACGCCGCCCTGTGGTTCGTCGTCTCCGCCGCCTCGCCCGTCGTGACGCTGTTCATGATCGAGGGCACCCCCGAACGCGAGTGGGGCGAGCGGATCGGCCTGCTGAACGCCTTCCAGCGGTACGGGTGGGTCGGCGGACTCGTCGGCGGTACCCTCTGGCTCGGCGTCGGCGCCGTCGGACCGTCCGTCGTCGCGGCCCAGCGGGGCCTCTTTCTCCTCTGTGCCGCCGCGTCCGTCGTCGCCACCCCGCTCGCGTTCTACTGGCTCCCGCCGGAGACGACGACGTCCCCCCGCCGCCTCGGGCGGTCGAGCGCGCTCGGCCGACTGGTCGCCGGCGGTCGGTACGCAAAACTCGTCGCGTTCGTTCCCCTCCGGGCCGTCCGCGTCCGCCGTCCGTCGCCCCGTCGGCTCCTGTCCCGGTTCCCGTCGGGGCTGCGACGCTACTTCCTCGTCGCCGCCCTGTTCAGCACCGCGTTCTCGGTGTTCTTCGGCCCCCTGCCCGTCTTCCTCGCCGACCTCCAGTATCCCGATACCCTCATCTTCGGGCTGTTCATCGTCTCGAACGCCGTCAGCGCCATCGTGTTCGTCCCCGTCGGCCGACTGACGGCGCGGATCGATCCCGCCGCCCTCCAGGTTCGGGCGCTCGGCGTTCGGACGCTCCTGTTTCCCGCGTTCGGGCTCGCCGGCGGCCTCGCGGCCTGGTGGCTCAGAACCGGCTCGCTCGCCCTCGGGTTCGCCGTCGTCGGCCTCACGTGGGCCGTCGTCGCGGTGACCGGCGCCGCTCTCGTCTCGCGTGCCGCGCCCGCCCCCCTCCGGGGCGAGGCGCTCGGCGTCTACACCGCGCTCTCCGGCGTCGGTGCCGGCGTCGGCGGCGTCCTCGGCGGCGCCCTCGCCCGCGTTGCGGGCTACGCCGTCGCCTTCGGCGCCGCCGGCCTCCTCGTCGGCTGTAGCGCCGCCGTCCTCCTGACGACCGACCTGACGGGGTCGGACGCGTGACGAGCCGTCGGCTGTCGGGGTGACACCGATAAAAGACCACCCGCAGGCATCCGGGGGCCGAAAGTACCCCTACCAACTGCCCCCGAACTCCTGCGTCTCGTTACGTAGCCCGGCCCGAACTGGTATATATCTTGTGTCAGACGGAGGTCGTACGCGCCGGTTCGCCGGCGTGTGAGTGGTCCTCACGGACGAACTGTCCTCTCGGACTGGCGACGTAGGCGACCGGCGCTCCCGTCGGGGCTCCGCGCGCCCGGACGGGAATAAAGAGTTTTGCCGGGGTCCGGCGTAGGTCGGCGCATGACCGAGTACACCGTCGAGTTCGTCGGCACCGGCGAGACGATTCGGGTGTCCGACAAGCGGACCATCCTCAAGGCGTGTATCGACGCCGGGATCGCACAGGAGTACTCCTGTCGCGTCGGGATGTGTCTGGCCTGCTCCGCGAAGATCGTCGAGGGCGAGGTGGCCCAGCCAGCGGCCCGGGCGCTGACCGAGGAGGAGGCGGAGTCGTACGCCCTGACCTGCATGGCCCGCCCGCAGAGCGACCTGGTGCTCGACCGCGGGAAGTACCCGCCGAGCATCGAGGACGCCGCGACCGACGCGGCCGCCGCCGCCGACGACTGACGCCCATGGACGCCGCGGACCTCCGGGCGCGGATCGAGGCCGACTACGCCGAAGCGCTCGACCTGCTCGGCTCCCGCGACCTGCTCGTCGCGCTCTCGGGCGGCGAGCCCCGATCCGAGCCGTTGCTCCGCGCCGCCGCCGCCAGCGAGTACGCCGCCCGCGAGACGTTCCGCGAGTGGGCCGACACCGCCGCCGACGACGCCCTCCGGGAGACGTACGCGGCCGTCGCCGCCCGGGAGGACGACCACCTCCGGCGGGTTCGCGAGTGCCTCGACGAGCCGAGGGGCCACCCCCCCGACGGCCCGGGGCCGATGCACGCCTACCTCCGGGGTCGCGAGGAGCCGATCCACCGCGTCGCCGGCGGAATGGTCGGCCGGACGCTCGTCAGCCTCCGGACCCACGGCGCCCTCCTCGACTTCTTCGAGGGACGCGACGCCGACGCCGAGGCCCTGCTTCGCGCGCTGCGGGCGGAGACGGCCGACTGTCTCGACGACGGACTCGACGTCCTCGACGCCCGCGCCGGCGGCGAGGACTGGGACGCGGCGCTGGCCGTCGCGGGCTACACCGTCCGCCTCGCGGCCGACGACCTGCGGGACGCGTAGCCGCTGTGTGCCCGGCGCGCACCGCCGTGATACGCTTTTCGGGCTCGGTGCCCTCGTGGTGGTATGGGATACCGAACCACGCGGCGGGGGGCGATGGCGCTCGCCGGGAGCGCGGCGACCGCTCTGGCCGGCTGTCTCGGGGCGGGGTCGGACGCGCCCGCGGCGTCGGCGCCCGCCGGCGGACCGCCGGCCGCCGACCGATCCCCGCATCTCGCCTACGAGCGCGACCGGATCCGCGAGGGTGTCGTCTCCGGCGGCGTGAGCAAGGACGGCATCCCCGCGATAGACGACCCGACCGTCGTCGACGCGTCGTCGGCTTCGTTCCTCCGGGACGAGGACGTCGTCTTCGGCGTCGTCCGCGGCGGGACGGCGACGGCCTACCCCCGAGCGGTCCTCGTCCACCACGAGATCGTCAACGACCGCCTCGACGGCGTTCCCGTGAGCGTCACGTACTGCCCGCTCACCGGGACGGCGATGGGCTTCGAGCGGGGAGCGACCACCTTCGGCGTCTCGGGGGATCTGGTCAACAGCAACCTCGTGATGTACGACCGGGCGACGGACAGTCGGTGGCCACAGATGCTCGGGGTCGCCGTCTCGGGGCCGCTCGCCGGTCGGCCCCTGCGGGAGTTCGACCTCCGGTGGACCACCTGGGGGCGGTGGCGCGCCCGGCATCCCGACGGCGGGGTGCTCTCTCGGGAGACCGGCTACGTCCGCAACTACGGCGTCGATCCCTACGGGTCCTACGGGCCGAGGCGGGGCTACTACGCTCGGGACGACACGATGTTCCCGCCGCTCACGAGCGACGACCGCCTCCCCGCCAAGCGGGTCGTCGTCGGCGTCCGAACCCACGACGGTGCCGCGGCGGTCACCCGGACGCGACTCCGACGGCGGGGCGTGGTCGACCTCTCGATCGACGGGGAGCGCCTCGTGATCGCTCACGACGACGCCCTCGACGCGGCGTACGGGTACCGAGTGCCCCCGGCCGCGACGGTGACCGCCGGAGAGGACGGCGTCGTCGTCGACGGCGCCGCCCGTCCGGCCGCCGCGCTCCCGTTCGCGCGGTGGCCGGCCGTCGAGGCGATGTGGTTCGCGTGGGCGGGCTTCTACCCCGGGACGGTCCTCCATGCGTGACCGGACGTCGGCCACCCTGCGTGGCGTGTTCGCCGCGCTCCGTCGACCGGACGGGCGGGCGGCGTTCCTGCTCGGCCTGGTCGGCTATCCGCCGCTGTATCTCGCGTCCGTCGGGCACCTCGCCCTCGGCGCCAGGGGGCACTCGGTTCGGGTGGTCGCGGACCCGCTCTCGCGGGCGCTGCGGCCGACCCGGCCGTTCTCGTTCGAACCGGTCGCGCGAGTCGCGCTCGAACCGGTGGCGCTGCTGGTGTCGCCGCTCGACGTCGGCGTCGCCCTCGTCCTGGCCGTCCTCGTCGGGTGCAACCTCGCCGTCGGCCTCGTCGCCTGGCGCTCCCCGGCGGCCTGTGGCGTCGAGGGCTCGGCCGGCGCCCTCGCCGGCGTTCCGGCCCTGCTGACCGGGGCGACCTGCTGTGGGCCGGCCGTCCTGTTCGCCCTCGGCGTGGGAGCGGCCGGGGCGCTCCTCCCCGTCCTCCGGTACGCGACGCCCGCGGCCGGACTCCTCCTCCTCGGTGGGCTGTTCCTCGTCGCCGGCCGTCAGGACTGACGCGACACCTCGGGCGGCTCGGCGGCGCCGGCCAGGCCGGTCGAGCGGTAGTTGTGGACGGCCGCGGAGACGCCGAACAGCGCGACGACGACGGTCATCCAGAACAGCGGCGGGAGGGAGCCGAACGGCGGGATGCCGAGCCAGACGGCGACGACGACGCCGGCCGACACCGCCGAGAGGGCGAGATAGTACTGATCCCACGAGAGCTGCTCCTCGCCGACGACTTCGAGGTAGATGTCCAGTTCCTCGACGGCCTCGGTGGGCTCGACGCGGCCGCTGTCGGGGTCGAAACTGATCAGCCCGGTCCGCTCCAGTTTCGGGAGGTGGGACTGCTGCAGGGCGGTGTAGACGCGCTTTCGCTCCGCCGACGTCACGTCACCGATATTACACTCGTTCTCCCAAGCGGCGATCTGGTCGGCCAGCGAGCCGATCGTCGCCGTCTCGTCGCGCAGGAGTGCGTACAGCGCGTACCGACGACGTCGGTTCGACAGGATGTCGAACACCTCCTGTTCCGTCGGTTTCGCCGGCCGCTCGGCGGCCGATTCCGCGTCGTCGTCCTCCATCGACACCGCCCCCCTCTGTCCACGCATCGGTGATTCGATACGTCGTTGGTGGCTACCGGGCAATTAAACTTCGTACTCCAAATTCATATTCTTTGACACGTTTGGCGTCCGAACCGGCGACCGGTCCGGGAGCCGCGAACCACAAGACACGAGGTACTCCGCGGCGTGCCGGGCGTATGAGCAACTATCTCGTCGCGATGGAGGCCGCCTGGCTGGTCAGGGACGTCGAGGACGTCGACGACGCCATCGGCGTCGCGGTCAGCGAGGCCGGCAAGCGCCTCAACGAACAGGACAAGGAGTACGTCGAGGTGGAGGTCGGCGCCACGCCCTGTCCGGCCTGCGGCGAACCGTTCGACTCGGCGTTCATCGCCGCCGACACCGCGCTGGTGGGTCTCCTCCTCGAAATCGAGGTGTTCAACGCCGACGGCGAGAACCACGCCACCCGCATCGCGAAAAGCGAGGTCGGGGGTGCCCTGCGTGACGTCCCGCTGTCGGTGATCGAGGTCGTGGAGACCGAGGCCGAGGAGGACTGACCTCCCGGTCAGCCACACACCCGTCGCTGTCCGCCGATTTCCCGCGAGCGGCGCCGACGTCGGCGTCCGCTCCCCGTCCTCACTCGTCGCGTGTCTTCAGCCACTCGTCGAGGAGGGTCCTGATCGCCGCCGCCCGGTTGTCCCGGTGGTCCGCGAAGGCGATGTCGTCGACGGCGTCCAGCGTCTCCTCCTCCAGTTCGACGGTGACCGTCTCCATCTCCGCGAGTCCGTCTCCCTCGTCCATGTGGTAGTCGACACGCGAGAGGGCTACAAATAGCTCCGTCAGACGACCGTCCGGCGTTCGTGTGACTCCGTGTCCCGCGCCCGCGACGGACCGGCCGCCGGCCGTGGCGGCGCCGTATCGAAGCCGCTATGTCACCGGCCGCCGCGCCCGATGACGTGACCCGACTCGTAGCCCACCACTTCGGCGTGACCGTGGCCGACCTGGACCGCGTGGTCGAGTTCTACCGCGACGCTCTCGGACTCGGCACCCCCGACCGCTTCGACGTCTCGGACGAGGCCTTCGCGGACGCCGTCGACGTCGACGGCGCCACCGGCCGGTTCGCCCACTTCGACGCCGACGGCGCACGGATCGAACTGATCGAGTACGACCCCGAGGGCGACGACGCCACCGGCGACGCGGTGAACCAGCCGGGCGCGAAACACCTCGGGCTCGCCGTGGACGACGTCGACGCCTTCTACGCCGACCTCGATCCCTCCGTCACCACCCTGAGCGAACCCCGGACGACGGAGACCGGCTCGCGGATCTGCTTCCTCCGCGACCCGGAGGGGAACCTCGTCGAGCTTCTGGAGGTCTGAGACACGTTGGCCAAAAGACATATCCCGGGGAAGCGGCTAGGCGGGCGACGGAGAGCCGACCCGCCCCACAGCATGCACCACCAAAGTCACAGTCCTCCACGGCGGTTCGCCGCCGGAATCGCCCCGCCCGCCAGTCGCACCGACGCTCGCGCCCCCGCGCGAGGGGTGCGTTCCGGACACCGATGAGCGAGGCGGACTCCGCGGCGGCCCGCTGGGACGAGGATCGCGACGCGTACGTGGCCCGGTTCGACGGGACGAACCGCTCGCCGAGCGTCGCCGTCGCCGAGACGCTGACGGAGACGGTCGAGGTGGGCGACCGACCGCTGTTCGACTACGTCGACCCCGACGCGCTGGACGCCCTCGTCGCCGGGTCGTCGCCCTCGACGACGGTCACGTTCGACGTCGAGGACGCCGCGGTCACCGTCCACGGCGACGGCCGCATCCTCGTCCGGCCGCCGTGACCCGCCCGTCGGCTACGACTTCGGTTCGATCTTGCCGGCGAACGTCTGCCGGTGGATCACTCCGTCCTCCACGACGAAGGTGTCGGTGCAGAACTCGTAGTCGTTGTCGGGTGTCTCCCCGTTCCAGACGATGTACGCGTACTCCCCCTCGACGGTCTTCCGGTCGAGGTCGATCCGCGACCCCTCCTGGGCGAACTCCTCGAACAGCCCGGCGAACAGTTCCTCGATCTCGTCGAGGCCGCGGAACGTCCCCACGTTCGTGATGACCACGGAGTCGTCCGTGTAGTCCGCGAGCGTCTCCTCGAGGTCCTGTGCGGTGAAAGCGTCGAGATGGTGGTCGAGTACGTCTTCTGTGGTCGTCATCGGTGTCTCACCGACCACCCGTTTCGGGCACACTGACATGAACGTTGCCCGGCCGCCGCCGTCGGTGACTAGGCGAAATAGAGGATGGAGATGGCGAGCACCGCGGCGAGGAGCAGGAACGCCACCATGTACTCGAAGAGCCCTTCCGGTGTCGTCATCGGTGGGAACGTCATGCGCGGCCCTACGGCACCACGATTCAAGACGTTGACGCTCGGCCGTCGGGTTCTCAACGATGATACTTCTGCCACCAGAGCTAACTGCTCGCCGGTTCTGGATTCGGCGAATGCCCCCCACACGCCGTCGGATCCTCGCGACCGTCGCCCTCGCACAGTCGAGCCTCCTCGGTGGCTGCTTCGGCGACTCCGGGGGGACGACCGCCGACACCGAACCGACCGACAGCTCCGCCCCCTCGGCGACGCCCGAACCCACCGCCGCGGAACCGACGGCGACCGAGACGGCGACGGCGACGGCCACGCCCGTCGCCCACGCCGACCTCGCCGCGGCGACCGGGAACGTCCTCGCCGAGTTCGAGTGGTTCCGCACGGAGTACGACGACGCCATCCTGGGGCTCAAGCGAGCCGTCAGCGGCGTCTTCGGCGTCGTCGAGGACCTCGAAACCGCCGAGCAACTGACCGAGTCGGACGTGACGGCGCTTCGCGAGGCGACCACCCACGTCGCGGAGTACGTCCAGGCGAACCTCGTCGACCACTTCGCGGTCCCGCCGGCCCTGCGGATCGGCGACAACGTCTACGTCCGCGACCTCGAACGCGGCGTCACCCGCGGCGACGAGCGCCTGCAGAACGCCGCCATCTCCCGCGCCGGGTCGTTCTACCAGCGGGTCGTCTCCGGCCCGTACGTCGACAACGAGTTCTCGCGGCGCCCCGTCTACGGGCCCCTGTACGACATGCTGGTCCCGGGTGGCTCGGGCAACCACATCGTCGCGCTCGCGAGCGCCGAGGACGACTTCGTCACCTGGGCCCACCCCGACCGCACCGAGTCGACGGCCACCGACGGCGTCGCCCGACACACCCACGAGTTCCCGAGCGGTCACCGGACGTACACCCACGCCCACGACCACTCGACGCCCCACCCGCTCAACGAGCACTCGAACGAGCCTCAGTACAACGAACTCTACGCCTACGGCGACGACGGGGTGGCCCTCCTCGAGGACACGGCGTCGTGGCGCGAACGACTCGACGACTACCGGCCGGTCCTCACGGACCTCTTCGGGCCGGTCCGCTCCGAGGGCCGCGAGTACGGCGTCACCATGATGGTCGGCACCATCGACGCCGGGTTCACCGCCGAACCGCTCTACGTCGAGCGCTTCGCCTCTCCCCAGGCCGCCCGGACGGCCGTCTCCGGGGACGGACCGGTGTCGGCCTCCGGCACCACCTCCTTCGCCGGCCGCCGGTGGGACCGGGTGTTCTACGACGTGGACGACGTCACCGTCTACGCCTACCGCTTCCGCGCGGGCGCCTCGGTGATTACCGCCCTCCCCGCGGACGTCCCCTGGGAGCGCCGGCCGGAGTGGACCGCCGGACTCGCGTCGACCTGGCTCGCGTCGCCGCCCTCCGGGGGGTAGCGATCCCTCGGTATCGGAACCCCTGCCGAGTCGACGGACGGGGCTCGACGACGCCCTCGGCTCCCACCGGTGCGATCCGCCGGGGAACGTCGCCATCGAGACGACCCCGACGAGCACACGGCGCGACCTGAGCCTGGCGGACTCGCCCGGCGCGGCCGTCGTCGACGCAGGGGGGCGCGAGTCGGGCCGGCGGCGCGACCGGCAGACGGTCCCCCGACCCTCTCAGTCCGCGTCGCCGATGTTGACCACGAACACGGGGACGGTGGCGTTCTCGACGACGCGGTCGGTGACGCTCCCGAGGTGGGCGAGGCGGTCCCGTCCCGTCCGCCCGTGGGTGCCCATCGCGATCACGTCGATTCCGGCCTCGTCGGCGTAGCCGAGGATGGTCTTGTAGGGCACCCCCTCGCGCACGTCGGTCACGACGTCGAGTCCGGCCTCGCCCGCGCGCTCGGCGACGGCGGCGACGGCGTCCTCGCCCCGGTCGGTCAACTGCGCGATCAGTTCCTCGCGGTCCTCGTCGGCCGCGAGTTCGAACCGCCGGTCGACCACGTAGAGCGCGTGGACCGTCGCCCCGTGGTTGCGCGCCATCTCGATCGCGTGATCGAGCGTCCGGTCGACTCCCTCGCTCCCGTCCGTGGGGACGAGTATCGCGTCGTACATGATCGTTCGTTGGATGCGGGATCACTTGAAACGAGGCGGCCCCGGCAGGGCGCGTTCGCGCGACCACCGATCCCCGTCACGCGGGCGTTCCGTCGATCCCGGTCAGGAGCACGTAGAGACGGGTCTTTCCTTCGTACGCCGGCCGCCGTTCGGCGCCCCAGACTACCGATCCGCCCGGATCCACCCGGTCGGCGATCTCGTTCACGAGGTCCCGCGCCTCGCCGGCCGTGAGGTCGGGACCGCCGGTGACGTGGACGAGCGCCGCCGATGCCTTCCGGTAGTCGGCGTCGACGAGGGGATGCTTCAGCGCATCGTCCACGGCTCCGGTCTCGTCCCCGTTCTCGGTCTCGCCGACGAAGATCGCGGCCTCGCCGTCATCCTGCAGCACCGTCGCCACGTCCGAGAGATCCAGTTCGACGAGCGAGGTCTGGGCGACGGCTCCGCCGACGTCCCTGACCGTCTCCGCGATGATCTGATCCATCACGGACCGAGCCCTGTCGGTCGACAGGTCGGGCACGTGCTCGATCAGGTGGTCGTCGTCGAGTACGACGAGCGAATCGACTTCCGAGCGGAGTTCCGTGACCCCTCTCCGTGCCACCTCGTCGCGGTCGGCGTCGAGCGGCGTCGACGCCACCCCGACGACGAGGGCATCCTGTTCGTTCGCGATTTCGGCCACGGTCGGGGCGGTACCGGTGCCGGTCCCCCCGCCCATCCCGACGGTGACGAACACGAGGTCCGTCCCGTCGAGGACGTTCTCGATCGTCTCCCGAGCCAACTCGGCCGAGCGTTCGCCCACGGACGGCTCCCCGCCGGCGTCGCTCCCCCGCGTGAGCGACTTGCCGACGGGGAGTTTCGCGTCGGCATCGATCGTCTGCAGGTGCTGTTTGTCGGTGTTGATCGCGACCGTCTCGACGCCGTCGACGCCCATGTTGTCCAGCCGATCGACCGTGTTGCTGCCGGCATCGCCGACGCCGACGGTCGTGATGGTGGTGTCGGACGGGGATACCGCCGACCCGGCGTCCCGGTCCCGGTCCCGGTGGGTCGACACCGACCCGCCGGCGGCGCCCCCCGATGGCTCCGATCCGTCGCTGTCGAAGTTCGGAAGGAATCGATCCGGCCGGTTCCCCGTTCGAATGGCCCGGAGCGCGTCCGCGAAGTTCTCGACCGACCGGTATCGGGCGGTCTTGTCGCGTTCGAGCGCGTGGAGGACCGCGGCGTCCATCGCCGCCGTGACGTCTTCCCTGTGGGCACTCGGCGGCGGCGGCGCTTCGGATCCGACGACGTCCCGAAGTACGCCGAGTCGGGTGCCGGTGTACGGCGGGTCGCCCGTGAGCATCGCGTACAGAAGGGTCCCGATCTGGTACACGTCGGTCAGGGTATCGGGATCGCCGAAGTCCGCGGGTTCGAACTGTTCGGGTGCCGCATACGTGACCGAGAGGCCGTCCGTCGCTCCGCTCTGCTCCGCGAGGACGCGAGCGAGCCCCCAGTCGGCGACTTTCGGCACGTCCCAGGAGTCCCCGGGGGTCTCGCGGAAGAGCACGTTCGCCGGCTTGAGGTCCAGATGAGCGATCCCGTATCCGTGGGCGACCGCCACACCGCGACAGACACATTCACCGATCCAGAGCGCCTTCTGCAGTGGGAGCCCGTCGGGCGCGGATTCCAGCCGGCCGTCGAGGCTCCCCCCGTCCATGTACTCCAGTGCGATCCAGGGCCGACTCTCCCCCGTGTCGATCACGCCGACGACGTGTTCGAACTCCGACCAACGGGGCTTCCGTCGCTCCCGCGAGTCCACGGTCTCCCACCGTTCGGCCTCCGCGAGGAACTCCTCGACCGCGTCGACGGTCACCGTCTCCGGTGACAGTGGCTCCTTGAGTGCGATCCGCTCCGGCGGATCGCCCCCGACGACGTCGGCTCTCGAAACGACGGCCTCTCCCCCGTGCCCGATCCGCTCGACGATCTCGATGTCTTCGTAGGTGAGTTCCCTACGTGGTGGACTCGACACTGTCGAGAGATCCGGTACCCGCGAATCCGTCATGGGGTCGTCGTTCGCGGTCGTGGCGTATTAATTCCGTCGCGGTCTCCGTGTGTGGCCGTAACGTACATGACGGTGCCCCGCACTCATGCGCACGTATGCCGAGCTGTCAGAACTGTGGCGCCTTCGTCACCGACGACTACGTCCGGGTGTTCGCCCCGACCGGCATGACCGAACCGCGTGTCTGTCCGAACTGTGAGGATCTGGTCCGCGACGGCGCGGACGTGCGACAGGCACGCGCGAGACGCACCTGATTTATTCGCCCGCGTCCCACGGCCCGTATGCTCACCTTCGTCGGCCTCGGCCTCTACGACGAGCGGTCGATCACGGTCGAGGGACGCGACGCCCTCCGCGCGGCCGACCGCGCGTTCGCCGAGTTCTACACCAGTCGCCTCGTCGGCACCAGCGTCGAGGCCCTCGAAGCCCACCACGGCGTCGACATCGAGGTGCGGGACCGAGCGGGCGTCGAGCGGGACCCCGCGCCCATCCTCGACGCCGCCGAGTCGGACGACGTCGTCTTCATGACCGCCGGCGACGCCATGATCTCGACCACCCACGTCGACCTCCGCCTGCGCGCGGTCGACCGGGGAATCGACACCCGAGTGGTCCACGGCGTCACCGCGCAGTCCGCCGCCAGCGGCCTCACCGGCCTCCAGAACTACCGCTTCGGCAAGGCCGTCACCCTCCCCTTCCCGCGCGCCCACGGCGGCGACGACGTGCCGGCCTCCGTCGTCGACGCCGTCGAGGCCAACCGGGAGCGCGGCCTCCACACCCTCGTCTACCTCGACATCAAGGTCGACGACGGCCGGGGGGCGGACGCGGGCGAGACGTTCATGACCGCCGACGTCGCCGCCGACCTGCTGGCCGGGGAGTGGCCCGACTCCCTCGGCGTGGCCGTGGCCCGCGCGGGGAGTCCCGACCCCGTCGTCGTCGCCGACCGCCTCCGGGCGCTCGCGGATCGGGACTTCGGTTCCCCCTTGCACCTGCTGGTGTTGCCGGGCGAGGTCCACCACGTCGAGGCCGACGCGCTCCGGACGCTCGCGGGGGCGCCGCCCGACCTGCTTCCGGACGCGTGATCCGAGACGGTCCGGACCGTTCGACAGTTGCTGGAACAAATCGTGACGATCGTAGAAATATAACGAAAATAGGCGACATTCATGTGTTCGGTCCCCGGTAATTTAGTAAAAATTTAAATATTTCAACCCGGACGTCCCCACTGGGGAGACGGACGGGGTCGGCAGGCGCTGATGCCGGGTGACACCCGTCGCCGCGACATGCCATATCGCGATCAGGAACTTTCACCCTGCCCACGAAAGCGTTGTATCCGTCTCCCTCTTTTCCGACGTGGTCGGTGTGACCCCCTCGCCGGGACCCGTCTCAGTCCGCGCCCGGACCGACCTCGCTTCGCTCGGGCAGGTCGAGCGCCTCCCGGAGGTCGTACTCCTCGCGGGTGACGACGTAGAGGACGTCCTCGACGACGGTCAGGAGTTCGGGCAGTTCGCGCACGACGAGGTAGGTGACGCCGATCAGCGCGACCACCGCGAGCACCTGGCTGATGACGCGATCCGAGAGGTAGAAGGACACCTTGTACGGGTCGGTCCCTCCGAACAGGAACAGGACCTCGTCGACGAACCACTGCATGTACTGCTTGCCGAACATCAGGCCGATGAACGTCGTCCGCGCGATGTTGAGGACGTAGATGATCGGCACGGCGATGGCGAGCGCCCGGAGTTTCCGACCCAGGGGGGCGTCGACGGCGGCGATGAGGCCGACGAAGATGGAGATGCTCCCGATGCCGGTACACGCGAGGATGAGCGAGAAGAGGATCACGTGTCCGCCGTCGGTGACGAACTTGAACGTGTTGAGGTAGCCCTGGTCGCCCTCGACGAGCGTCGGCGAGTAGCCAAGCGTCTCCATCACCCACATCGTCTGGTCGGTGACGACGGCGATGAGCGCGTGACGGGGCGAGGGGAGCGCGAGGCCGCCGACCGTGAGCGCCGGAATCGTCTCGAAGGGGAGATACACCACGCCCATGACGGCGACGGCCTTCGACAGGACGAACAGCGAGTCCCGGCCGTCGTGGAGGAGCCAGCCGACGTACAGCGACGCGGGGACGGCCGCAAGCGAGAGGAAGCCCTCGACGAAGCTCTTCTGTTCGAACGCGAAGTGGGGAACGAGCGCGGCCCAGAAGGCGGCGAAGACCGCCCACGCGGCGACCGTCACCGCCCGGGCGCCCGACCGCTCCCGACTCCGGAGGAGGGCACCGGCGAGGAAGAGACCGACGACGACCCACGCGAGGGCGTCGGTGAAGGGGCCTGCCATGGTCGGGACAAGGGCGCGGATCGATAAATCCCTTGCCGTTACGACGCGATCAGGGGACGCGGACCGTCACGTCGGGCATGCCGCCCATCAGGCCGCCGAAGGCCGTCTCGTACCCCTCGTGTCGGGCGGTCTGTGGCTGGACCGTCACCGAGACGGTGAGGGTGTCGCCCGACTGGACGCCGTCGACGACCGCGCCGTAGTGATAGCCGAGGTCGGGGTCGAGCGTCCGGTCGAGCGGTCCCGCGTACACCGTTTCGCCGTCGCGTTCGAGGCGACCGGACAGCCCCATCGCCGGGATCACCATGCGGTTGTACGGCGTGCGTGCCGACACCGCGAGGTAGGTGCCCTCGGCGTCGACGCCCGCAGGCGGCGACTCCAGAGCCGTCACGACCAGCCGGGCGTCGTTGCTCGTCCCCGACCCGAGGACCCGTCCCGGCAGGTTCGATTCGAGCGGCGCGAACGACGAGGGCAGCATCTCCATCGGCATCGGGTCGACCGCGCCGGACGTGGCGACCCGTTCCTCGTCGAGGGTGCGGAAGCTGATCTCCTCTTTCGCCGACTGGCTGTACTCGAAGGGAATCGACAGGGTCGCGGGCTCCGCGAACCGGCCGGCGAACGCGCCCGTCCGCCGCGTGGCCATCGCCCCGACGCTCAGCCTGACCTCGTAGGTCCCATCGCCCTCCAGCCCGAAGTTCGCCCCGTAGTGAAAGCCCATCGGCTGGGAGAGCATGGGGTAGATGGCCTCCTGGGAGACGAGCGACCCGTCGCGGTAGATCTCCGCCGACAGCCCGGTGTCCGGGAGGACCTGCTCCGTCTCGGGGTCCCAGACGCTCGCCATCAGGTGGACGGCGTCGTCGCTCTCGATGTCGGTTCGCGAGACGTCCTCCCCGGTGACGTTCCAGAACCGGTGGGGGTAACTGTACATGAGCCCCGCCGCGTAGTCGCCGCTCGTCGCGGTCCCCACCATCGACATCCCCTCGACGTGACTCGGGTAGTAGACGCCGTCGGGGCGGCCCTCCGGGACGGGCGGCACCCCCACGGCCCGCGTCTCGACCAGGCTGGAACAGCCCGACAGCGAGAGCGCCCCCGTCAGGGCGGCCCCCGTTCGGAGCAGTTCGCGGCGCTTCATACCCCCGCTCGGGGCTCGCCGGGAAAACCGGTTCTGGTCCGGTCGTCGAACGCCGCCCTCACGCCGGGCGCGGCGTCGGCAGCGCCCGGTGTCGACGCGGCGGGAGGAGGAAGTACCCCCGACGGCGGACGAAGATGTACTCCAGGATGCCGTTGTTGACGCGCTGGCGCACCGCCGGCGTCACCTCCGTCACGTCCGTTCCGTTCATCGCGCGGCGGACCTCCTCGAACGCCGAGATGCGTCGCTGGAGCGACGGGAAATGCAGGCTCGCGACCGCCTGCTCCGAGCCGATGTCGTCGGTCGACTCGAAGTGCCGGCGGAGCAGGCGCACGTTCCCCTCGTCGTCGCGGTTCGCCCGCGCCGCCTTCTGGGCGTGGCCGACGCGGCCGTACTCCCGGGCGTGGTCGGCGACGTCGTCGACGAACCGGTCGATCCCGCTCGACGACCCGAGGTTGCTTCCGACCCCCTCGACGAGGCCCTCCGCGGCGTGGCCCGGGCTGAACAGCTCCATCACCCGCTCCTCGTAGGACTGCTCGCCGTACCAGTCGGCCAGCCGTTGCCGGAGGTTGGCGATCACCTCGGTCGTCCCGCCCGCGAACGGCCCGGAGTCGATGGTGACGTACGACTCGGTCGCCTGGTTGCCCCGGAACCCCGCCTCGAACCCCATGAACAGCGGCGACGCCTCGGGGACGGGCTTCGAGTCCGGAATCCCCGCGGCGTCCTGGTGTTCGGCGGGCAGTCCCGCGCCGACGAAGCCCGTCCGCCGGGAGGCCACCGTCGCCACCTCGGTGAGCGGTGGGACGGACACGCCGTTTGCCGACGCCCGCTCCCCCCGGAGCGCCCGGTCGGCCGCGAGGACGACGTCGGCCCGGTCGCTCGCCAGGTGGAGCACCGCGTCCTGCCGGTCGAAGGTCGGCGACTCGAACGGCGACAGCGCCGTCGGCTCCGGGAGGTCGATCCCCTCGGGCAGCGACTCGTCGAACCGGTCGAAGTAGGCCGGCGAGTAGGCCATCGAGTGGAGGAGCCCCTCGTGGCTCCACGCGTAGGCTCGGTCCAACGCGTCGAGCGACGCCGCGAGCGCCGCCCGGTCGTCGGCGTTCGGCGGCCCGTCGAACGGCAGGTCGAGGTACAGGAGGATCTGGTGGGCTGGAAGCTGCGTGTTGCCGTGTTCGTCGTGGCGGACGTACTCGCGCCAGGCGTGCTGGCTCGACGGCTTGGCTTCGGGGTCACCGGTCGGCACCGGATCGTCGCCGGCGCGGTCCAGACAGGCGCTCAGGGCGCTCGCGCCGCCCATCGCGACGGCGGCCTTCAGGACGGCCCGTCGCGAGCGGTCGCCTTCGGGGGACATCCATCGCCACTACGGCCCTCGGCGGGAAGCGGATTGTGGTTCGGCTCTCGAAGGCTACTCCTCCGAGACGAGGCCGTCCACCAGCCGCGTGAACCGGTCGACGAGCCGTTCCGGGAGGGTGGGTTCGACCTCCCGCAGCGCCCGGGCGGTCGCCTCGGGGCGCGAGAGCCCGAGCGTCACGCGGTCGCGGTCGTCGCGGCGCTTCTCGACGAGGTCCTGTTCGATCAGGTGATCGAGGTGCCACTCCAGCGTGCTCCGGGCGATTCCGAGGTCGTCGGCGACCGTCCCCGGCGGACCGGGCCCCTCGTCGATCAGGTGGAGCAACACGTCCCGCGCCGTCTCGCGGCGCAGGACGGCGATGGCGCCCCGCTCCGCCGCGTCGTACTCGGGCGTGTAGTAGTGGGTGCGGCCGTACAGCGGTTCCGCGACCACGTCGTCCGCCCGCCGGAGCGTCTTGAGGTGGTGCTGGACCTGCCCCGTCGCCAGGTCGAGTTCGCGGGCGAGTTCGTTGAAGTGGACGCCCGGGTTGGCGGCGACGTGGTGGCGGATGCGCTCGCGCTGCCTCGTCACGACGCCGACACCTCCCGGCGGACGGTCCGGGCGTAGTACACCGCCGCGACCACCAGCGCCACCAGCACCACGTCGAGGCCGTGTTCGAAGAGGTGGTGGTTCGTCGGCGAGAGGACGCCGAGCATGCTCACCCCGAGGACGGCCGAGCGGCCGAGCAACGCGGCGAAGGCGGCGACGATCAGGAGGTAGGGTCGGGACCGTCGCTGCACGAAGGCGGCAAAGGAGAGCCCGAGGAGGACGGCGGCCCCCAGGGCGGCGACGGCGACGACGGCGAGGAGACCGACCGACGCGACGCCGCCCGCGACGGCGTGTAACGACACGAACGGGAGCGACATGCCCGCCCGTTCGGGCCGTAGCCACCTGAACGCTTCGTCGGCGCGGCCGCTCGCGACGTTGCGTCGGGAGAAGTTGTGCGTGGGTGATGTCCCGAACGGGAATCACCTGCATCCGTCGGCGCTCGCGTTCGCTCGCGCCGATGCGATGCGTGGGACCGGATTTGAACCGGCGGACCCCTATGGGACAGCGCCCTCAACGCTGCGCCGTTGGCCTAGCTTGGCTACCCACGCTCGCACGGGTTCTGTGGTACGCATACCACCGTTGTCGGGGGTATTTGAAATGGCTTTCCTTTTCCCCGTCGCTCCCGCCTCCGGTCGCCCGCCGTCGGTCGACGGGCGCCGGCCGCCGGAACCCGCTGCCGTTTTGTGGCTCGCCGGCCCAAGGTCGCCCATGGCGCTACGAGCCCGGAACCGCGTGCCGGAACTCACGGCGGTCCTGACCGTCGCGTCGCTCGCGCTGGTGTTCGGCGCGGCGCTCGGTGCCATCCCCCGGGGTGCGATTCCGCGCGCCCCCGAGACGGTGCTGGCGGTCATCCCCCACGTCAACGCCGTCGTCAGCACCGTCGCCGTCGGTACTATCCTCGCCGGCGTGGTCTTCGCTCGCCGGCGCGAGTTCGCGAAACACCGCGCGATGATGCTGTCCTCGGCCGCCCTGTTCGCCGCCTTCCTCGCGCTCTACCTCTACAAGGTGATCCTAGAGGGACCGGCCCCGTTCCCCGGCCCCGAGGCCGTCTACACGTGGGTGTATCTCCCCCTCCTCGCCGTCCACGTCCTCCTCGCGATGGTCTGCATCCCGCTGCTGTACTACGTCCTCCTCCTCGCGACGACCCGCCCCGTCTCGGCGCTCGTCGACACGCCCCACGCCCGCGTCGGCCGCGTGGCGGCGAGCCTCTGGCTGGTCTCGTTCGTCCTCGGCAACGCCGTCTACGCCCTGCTGTACGTGCTCTACTGAGCGGCGGCGTGACCCATAAGGCGGCGGTGGCACAATCGGTGGCCGATGACCGACGACACGGACCCGACCCCGTCGGCGCTGGCCGATCGGCTCTCGTCGCCGGAGGCCGCGACCCGCCGCGACGCGATGGACCGCCTCGCCTCGCTGGCCGAGACCCGTCCGCGCCACGTCGCCCGGGAGGCGTCGGCGATCCGTGACCGCCTCGGCGACGACGACCCCGCCGTCCGGGCGGCGGCGTGTCGGCTGGTCGCCACCCTCGGCCTCGTCGACGCCGAGGGCCGCCTCGGCGACCTGCGACTCGACGACGACCCCGCGGTGAGCGAGGCCGCACGCGAGGCGCTCTCGGCCCTCGACGGCGCGACCCCGGTCGACCCCGCGCCGGCCGACGAGCGAGTCGCCCCCGACCGTCGGTCCGAGGCGGCGTCCGAGTCGACGGCCGAGGCGACGCCGTCGCCCGCGCCCGGCACGGCGTCGCCACCCGCCGGGACGTGGCCCGCGTGGCGCTTCGACGCGCGGAACACGGGATACGCCCCGGAGGGGGCGGGACCGACCGGCGACGTCGCCGGCCGGTGGCGCGTCGCGCTCACCGGCGGGCACCGCGGGGTGGAGGCGTCCCCGACGTTCGCGGAGGGGACGGTCCACTTCGGCGACGGCGGGACGGTCGTGGCCGCCGACGCGGCCGACGGGAGCGCGCGGTGGACGGTCGAGACCGGGGGCGACGTGACGCCGACCCCGACGGTGGTCGACGGCACCGCCTACGCCCCGAGTCCGGACGGCGTGCTCGCCCTGGACGCGGCCGACGGCGGCCGCGAGTGGACGGCGGCGACGCCGGACGCGGTCTTTGGTCCGCCGGCGGTGGACGGGGGCGTCGTCTACGCCACCGACGAGGCGGGGACGGTGGTCGCCGTCGACGCGGCCGACGGGAGCGAGCGCTGGCGGACCGAGGTCGGGGCCGGGGCGCCCGTGTGCGGCCCGCCGGCGGTGGCCGACGGGCGCGTCTTCGCCACGGTCTCGAACGGCGCGGTCGTCGCCCTGGACGCGGCCGACGGCGCCGAACGCTGGCGGTTCGAGATGGCTCACCGGTCCCTGATTCCGCCGGCCGTGGTCGACGGCGTCGTCTACGCGGCCTGTCGCGGCGCCGTCAGCGCCCTGGACGCGGCCGACGGGACGACGTCGTGGACGGCGGAGACGGCGGGGGGCGTGGGCGGGGCGCCGGCGGTGGCGGACGGGACCGTCTACGTCGGGATGGGCGAACGCCTGTGTGCGCTGGACGCTGCCGACGGAAGCGAGCGGTGGGCGTTCGAGACGTCCCGGTCGCCCGGGGCGCCGGCGGTGGCGGGCGATACCGTCTACGTGGGCACCGCCGGAACGCTCGATCCGACGGCCGGGAGCCTCCACGCCCTGGACGCGGCCGACGGGAGTTCACGGTGGACCTTCGACGTCGAGGCGACGGGATTCGGCGCGCTGGCGGTGGCGAACGGGGGCGTCTACGCCGTGGGCGACGACGGCCTCTACGCGCTCGGCGACCCCGAGTGAGGGCGTCACTCGGCGTACAGGGAGTAGACGATGACTGCGAACCCGACGAGCGTGAGGCCGCTCTCGATGACGACGGAGGAGGCCAGCGACAGCGCGGTGAACTGGTGGCCGACGCCGGCGAGGAGCGCGCCGACGGTGACCAGCCCGAAGCCGATGGCGAGCGCGCGAAGCGAGGACGCGCCCGTCCGCCGATACGCCTTCAGGGAGAGGTAGGTGATGAGGCTCCCGAGCAGGAGCGTGCCGGTCTTGACGGCCACGAGCGCGATGTCGAGGTGGTTCATGTCTCCTTGCGCACCTCCCCCCACAGCGACGCGAGCCGTTCGTCGGCGGTGCGGGACGGTCGGTCGATGGTCACGTCGAGTTCCCGGTCCTCGGTCAGTCCGATGGCGACGGCGTCGAAGTCGACTTCGTACCGGGTCGCGTGGTGGCCGTCGGGTCTGATCTCCGTCCCCTCGGCGAGCAGCGACGCCTCGGTCAGCAGGTCGAGCTTTCTGTAGGTCGTAGACATGGGGATGTCACACTCCTCCGACACCTCGGTGGCCGTCATCGGCTCGTCGAGGTGCTGGATGATGGTCCGGCAGTCGGCGTCGTCGAGCGCGTCAAGCACCGACTGCAGGTCGGGCGGGTCGTCGCCCGACAGCGGATCGCGCACCATACCGACCCTCGCCGAGGGAGTCACTTAGGCCCGCCGGTGCGGACGGCGCGAGCGCCGCTCACACCCCCGTCGAACATGTTCGGACACAGGTTTTCGGTGGATGAGCGCGTACTGACAGTCGTCATGAGCACGACCACGGAGTCGGAGCGCCGAGCCGAACCGCACACGACGACGGTCCACCTGCGCGCGACGGGGCACGTCCGCGACGCCATGGAGCGACCCCACCAGGAGTTCACGTTCGAGGGCGACACCCTCCGTGACCTGCTGGAGGCCTTCTTCGACGACCACCCGGAGCTGGCGGAGATGCTGATCGCGGAGACGGAGGCCGAGGCGACGACGGACGGGTGGGCGAAACCGCCAGAGAACCTCCCCGGCACGTGGCACAAGAACCCGGAGGGCGAGCAGACCAAACCCTACGCCCGGGTGCTGGTCAACGGGAAGTTCAACGAGGTCCTCGACGGCTTCGACACGAAGATCGAGGACGGCGACCGCGTGAGCTTCGTCTACCCCTTCATCTTCTGTTGCTGACGCGGCGGGTTCTCGCGGCGGTTCGGTGTCGGTGGCTCACCCGTCGGTGTGGCCGTCTCCGCCCTCGCGTCCCCTGCCTTTTTCCGTGCGACCCGAACCGGTTCGCCCACGGACCCACCCCACAGGAATCGGGTCGGCGGTTGATACCCGTGGCCTGCCATCCTCCGAATAGAGGTGACACCCAATGTTCGAAACCACCCGTCGCCGGGCGCTTCAGGCGCTCGGTGTCGGCGGTGCGGCGGCGGCGGCAGGGTGTACCGTTCGGGCGCCCACGGCGGACGCCGAGAAACAGCGCGACCGCGTTGAGCAGCAGTCCACGCCGAGCGTCGACCGGATCGCGGCCGACCCGACGGACATCCCGGAGCCGATCGACCGGAGCGAACCCGCGGAGGTCGACGTGACGCTCCGCCCCGAGGAGGTGACCGCCGAGATCGAACCCGGCGTCACGTTCGACTACATGACCTACAACGGGCAGGTGCCGGGGCCGATGATCCGGGTCCGGAAGGGCGACACGGTGAACCTCACCTTCGAGAACCCCTCGAACAACGCCCTGCCGCACAACGTCGACTTCCACGCGGCCGCGGGTCCCGGCGGCGGCGCCGAGGCGACGATGACCGCACCCGGGGAGACGGCCCACCTGCGGTTCAAGGCCACCTACCCCGGCGCGTACATCTACCACTGCGCCGTCCCGAACCTCGACATGCACATCAGCGCCGGCATGTTCGGGATCATCCTCGTCGAACCCGAGGAGGGGATGCCGTCGGTCGACCACGAACTCTACCTCGGCCAACACGAGATCTACACCGACGGCCAACCCGGACAGGAGGGCACCCACAGCTTCGACATGGCGGCGATGAAGCGGGAGGACCCGACCTACGTCGTCATGAACGGCGAGAAGTACGCCATGACGCCGAGCGTCCACGGGTCGGCGGCGACGGTGTCGACCGGCGACACCGCGCGGGTCTACTTCGTCACCGGCGGCCCGAACCTCACCAGCAGCTTCCACCCCATCGGCAACGTCTGGGAGGAGTTCTGGCCCCAGGGGTCGCTCACCACCGAGCCCCAGACCCACATCCAGACCTCGCCGGTCGCCCCCGGGAGCACGTGCATCGCGACGATGACCTTCCCCGTCCCGGGCAACTTCAAGCTCGTCGATCACGCGCTGAGTCGGGTCGCCCGCCGCGGCTGTCTGGCCATCGTCACCGCCGAGGGCGAGGAGCGCCCCGACGTCTTCGATCCGGACCCGCAGAGCGGGGAGGGTGGGACGGCGAGCGCCTGACGGGACCGGGCGCGACGCCCCGGTCGCGCCGTCGGCGGCCGAGCCGAGGGCATATAACCCCTCGGCGGTCTACCGAGAGCCATGCCCACGGCTCGACTCGCGGTGACGCTCCCCGAGGACGTCTGGATCGCCGACCTCTCCTCGCGGTATCCGGACGCGACCTTCCGCGTCCTCGCAGCGCTCCCCGACGACGAGACGGGCGTCGGCCTGGTCGAAATCACGGCCGCCGACCTCGAGGCCGTCCTCTCGCGGCTCGATCGGACCGCTGGCGTCCGGGTGTTCGAGGTGCTCCACCGCGGCGACGACCGGGCGCTGGTCCAGTTCGAGACGGACGACCCGCTGCTTCTCCTCTCGGTTCGCAACTCGCGGGCGCCGTTCGAACCGCCCGTCACCATCGTCGACGGCGTCGCGGACCTCGAAATCACCGCCTCCCGGGATCGGCTGTCGTCGCTCGCGGAGCAGTTCCGCACCTTCGGGCTGGAGTTCGACGTGCGGTCGGTCCGCACCTCGATGGACCCCGAGTCGGTCGTGAGCGACCGCCAGCGCGACCTGCTCGAGACGGCGGTCGAGCTGGGCTACTACGACACGCCGAGAACGTGTACGCTGACGGCGCTCGCGGAGCATCTCGGCATCGCGAAGTCGACGGCCAGCGAACGGCTCCACCGGGCCGAGAGCGCCATCGTCCGGGCGTTCGTCTCCGACGCGAGCGTCGTCGACGAGCGCGCCCACAGTACCGAGTGAACGCCACTCAACACGGATCTGACGACGTACTGCGATCGGACGTGTGACCCGTTTCGATCGCTACTCTCAGTCCTCGTGGCTCGGATCGCCGTGCTCGACGCCCGACTCCTCCGGGCTGGCGCCGCCCGCGTTCCTGAGCATCAACACGATGCCGAAGACGACGGGCGAGAGGAACGCGGCGACGAGCGACCCGCCGATCGTCAGGGACATGATCCGGCCGCCCGCGCCCATGCCGCCGTCGCCCGAGCCGCTGGTGCTCCCCTCGCCGCCGGAGCCGCCGGAGCCGCCGGAGCTACCACTTCCGCCTCCGGAGCCGCTTCCGGAGCCGCCACCGCCCCCGCCCCCGCCACCGCCGACGACTTCGGCACCCTCGGGGACGGCGTCGCCGACGACGACCACGCCCTTCATCCCGAGCGCGCGGTGGGGCTGACAGAAATACTGTACCACGCCCTCGGATTCGAAGGTGTGTTCGAACGTGAAGCCGGCCTCCTGGGTGAGTTCGCTCTCGAAGTCGCCGCCGGACTCGGCGACGACGTTGTGGAGGTTGCCCTCGCCCGTCCACTCCCAGACGACGGTCGTGCCGGTGTCGACCTGGATGGCCGCCGGCCCGAACCCGTACGCGGCGTTGTTGGCCTGGACGCCGACGTCGACGGTCACTTCGCCGGAACCGGTCATGTCGACGACGCCATCGTAGTTGCTCACGTCGCTCATCCAGCCGCCGAACGGTCCGGACTGTGCCGCCGCGGGGCCGGCCGCTCCCGCACCGACCAGCCCGGCTCCGACGGCACCGGCGCCCGCCCGCAACAGCCGCCGTCGCCCCAGCCGCACGTTCCGTTCCTCGCTCATGGTCGCCTGCCCCTACACACGACCCCTTCAAAAATATTGCCGGTTTCGCGTCCAATTGCCGGTTTTTCGGTCAGTTCGGTGACTCGACGGCGGATCAGTCGTCCGCCGGCGCGGACTCGCTCCCGACGACGGGCCGGGAGACGTCGCGGTCCGTCCGCTCGCCCTCGATGTCGTAGGGGTACTCGCCGGTCACACAGCCGAGACAGAGGTCGCCCCGAGAGCGGTCGAGGACGCCGGCGATGGCGTCGATGGAGAGATACGAGAGGCTGTCGGCGCCGATGGCCTCGCGGATGTCGTCGACGCTCCGATCGGCGGCGATGAGTTCGTCGCGACTCGCCATGTCGATGCCCATGTAGCAGGGGGCGACGATGGGCGGGGCGCCGATGCGGACGTGGACCTCCTCGGCGCCGGCGTCGCGGATCAGGTCGACCAGTTGCGTCGAGGTGGTGCCCCGGACGATGCTGTCGTCGATGATGGTGACCGTCTTCCCCTCGACGGTGCTGCGGATCGGGTTGAGCTTCAGCCGCACCGCGCGCTCGCGTTCGTCCTGTGTCGGCATGATGAACGTTCGGCCGACGTAGCGGTTCTTCATCAGTCCCTCCGCGAACTCGACGTCGGCGCCGTCGTCGTTCGCGGCCTCGGCGTAACCGGAGGCGAAGGAGCGCCCGGAGTCGGGGACCGGCATCACCACGTCCGTCTCGATGCCGCTCTCGGTCCAGAGTTCGCGCCCGAGGTTCCGGCGCACCTCGTAGACGAGGCCGTCGTCGATGACCGAGTCCGGGCGGGCGAAGTAGACGTGTTCGAAAAAGCAGTGGGCCGTGGCGTCGCGGTCGACGAGTTGATAGGAGTCGAAGCCGGAGCCGTCGGGTTCGAGGACGATCAGTTCCCCCGGTGCCACGTCGCGAACGAGTTCGCCGTCGAGCGTGTCGATGGCCGCCGACTCCGAGGCCAGCACGTAGCCGTCGTCGAGTTTCCCGATGCACAGCGGCCGGTTCCCCTCCGGATCCCTGACCCCGAGCACCGCCTCGTCGTGCATGATCGTCAGGGCGTAGGAGCCGTGGATGCGGCTCATCGTTCGCTTGACCGCCCGGACGAGGTCCTCCTCCAGTAAGTTGCGCGCGAGGTCGTGGGCGATCACCTCGGTGTCACCGTTGGAGGTGAAGGCGTGGCCGAGCGACTCCAGTTCCGCCCGGATCTCCGCGGCGTTGACGAGGTTGCCGTTGTGTGCGAGGCCGAGCGATCCCGACTTGAACGAGACGGAGAACGGCTGGGCGCAACAGGCGTTGACGCCGCCCGAGGTGGGGTAGCGGACGTGACCGATCCCCGCCGCCCCGTTCAACTGCCCGAGGTCGTCGGCGTCGAAGACGTCCCCCACCAGACCCATCTCCACGTGGCTGTGTTGCTGGAATCCGTCGTGAGTCACGATGCCGGCCGACTCCTGTCCCCGGTGCTGGAGCGCGTACAGCGAGTAGTACAGGGGACGAGCGGCGTCGCGGTCGGCGAGCGAAATCCCGACGACGCCACACTTCTCGGTCATCCCGTCCGGGGTCCGGTGGTCCCGCCCGTTTGCCATGGGCGTTCGTAGTGTACCGCGGGGTAAAAAGCCACGCTATTGCGCCCGTTCGGGCGATCGGCATCGAAATCGCCGACCGGCCGTTCGAGGGCGTCTACTACCGCCGAACGGCACGCGAGGTCCGGAGAAGGAGAGGGAAAGACGCGGTCGGACCGACGCTACTCGCCGGCCTTGCTCTGCCACTCGTAGTCGCGGCGCTTGGCCGATTTGCCGAAGCCACACGACGAGCAGACCTTCTTCCGGACGTGGTAGGATTTCTCACCGCAGCGTCGACACTTGACGTGGGTCGTCTTGTTCTTCTTGCCCTGACTCGGCGTTCCTGCTCCCGTCATGTACTTATCGTCACGACGTTGTCGCCGCGTATAATGGTTGTGTTGTCGACCTGCTCGACGTCCGGATCGCCGAGGGCGCCCTCGTCGATCTCGTCGCCAGGTTCGAGCACGACGTTCATGTGCTGGTCGTACCCGCCGAGGACGCCCTGGAACGCACGGCCGTCCTTGAGATACACCATCACGTCCTCGTCCAACGAGGCCTCCAGCACGTCGAGGGGTCGTCCGCCCATGCACACAAAGGCCGAGGGTCGGAATAATAAACGTACCGAAGGTCACACCGTATCGCCCGCACGAGGCCCCGTCGGAGCGCTTATTCCGCCGTCCGGCGTATCACCCCTATGACCTTTCGCGTCCTCGTCCCGGTCGACGACTCGGAGATGGCCGCCGGCGCCCTCCGGTACGCGCTCGAGACGTTCGACGACGCCGAGATAACGGTCCTCCACGTCGGCGGCGGCCCGTCGCCGATGATGGGGGCGGCGACGGACCTCGCGCTCGCCGACGACGTGCAGGCGGCCGCGGAGGAGCGCGCGAGCGAGGCTCTCGACCGCGCCCGCGACGTCGCAGCCGAGTACGGCGTCGACGTCGACACCGAGGTGCGACTCGGACATCCGGCCCGAACCATCGTCGAGCGTGCCGTGGACTTCGATACGGTCGTGATCGGCTCGCACAGCGGCAGCCTGTCCGATCGGCTGTTCATCGGCAACGTCGCCGAGAAGGTCGTCCGCGGATCGCCCGTCCCGGTGACCGTCGTTCGGTGACCCCGGGTCCAGGTACCGTGTGACCACCGGCGGACGGCGCCGAGAACCGCTCGGGTCCGACGAGCGAGCGGCGGCGCGTCGGATCACTCAGTCGGCCGTCGCCCCCGACCGGCCGTCGGCGTCCATCTCCGCGGGGTTCTTCATCCCCTCCTTGACGCCGAGGTGGACGAGGACGACGTTCACGGGGAAGGCGGCGAGGAAGCCGAGCGAGAGCGAGAGCGCCAGCGCCATCCAGAACAGCGGCTGTCCCATGTGGGTGTCGGCCGCGAGCAGGAGGTCGGCTCCGATGGCGACCACCTCCATGACCGTGATCGACGGCGTCTCGCTGTACAGCGCGTCGGCCATCGCCTCGCGGAACCCGACGCCCTCCTGCATCAGGGGGCCGACGGTGAGCCCGAAGCCGAAGAGGTACGCGAACCCGAAGGTGACGGCGGCGACCCACCCGACCGCGAGGGCGAGGATGCCCTGTGCCAGCGTGATGCCGACGACTTCGCCGGCGCCACACCCCGAGTAACAGTGCGCCGTCGAGCGGACGCCCCGGCGCCACAGCGAGTCGTGGCTGATCCCCGTCCGGCCGGCGTACCAGTAGAGCAGCAGGCCGAACGGTCCGGAGTACAGCACGACGAGCGCCCAGACGCCCTTCATCAGCGAGGGCAGCGCCCGGCTGTGCCGGCGGAGGTCCCACAGGAGGACGGCGACGGACGTGACGATCAGGAGCGCCCAGACGCCGATCACCAGCGGGTCCGACAGCACCGGCCGCAGTAGCTCACGAACCGGCTCGAACGATCGCTCGATCCACGTGAGAACGCGTGCCAGTGGCATGATTGCTCCGTGTGCGTGGCGGGGGACTGCCCGTCGATCCGCTCAGTGCGCCGAGAACGAGGGTGGCGACGCCTCGTACCCCGCGTCCTCCACGGCGGCGACGAGCGCGCCCCGACCCACGTTCCCGTCGACGGTCGCCGACGCGGCGTCGGCGTCGGCCGTCGCGACCGTGACGCCGTCGACCGCTTCCAGAGCGCCCTCGACCGTCCGTTCGCAACTCGCGCAGGCCATCCCGTCGACGGTGATCGTTCGCGACATCCCGACGGGAGATAGGGGGTGACACTCTTTGTGAGTTGCCGTTTCGAGTGCAAGCCCGCCGCGGACCGCGGCGACCGATCCGTCCGTCGCTCCGACGGCCGCTCCGCGCGGCGACGCCTGCCCGCCAGCGCGAGCCGCTTTCGAATCGAAAGTCGACAGGGGGAGACATCACCGCAGTCGAAGTCGCAACCGAACTAAGAGAGCAGCCCCTACCGTGAACAACCATGGAGGCTCGCACCGCACGCTTCGACGTCACGGGGATGTCCTGTGCCGACTGCTCGGCGACGGTCGAGGACGCCCTGTCGGCGCTCGACGGCGTGTCCGGAGCGACCGTCAACTTCGCCACCGACGAGGGGACCGTCGAGTACGACCCCGAGGCGGTGTCGCTTCGCGAGATCGTCGCCGCCGTGGAGGACGCGGGGTACGGCGTGGTCACCGAGTCGGTGACCGTCGGCATCGCGGACATGTCGTGTGCGAACTGCGCGGAGACCACCGAGGCGGCACTCGACGCCGTCCCCGGCGTCGTCGACGCCGACGTGAACTACGCCACCGACGAGGCACGGGTCACCTACCTCCCCGGGGAGACCGACCGCGACGCGCTCTACGCCGCCGTGGAGGACGCGGGGTACTCGCCGGTTCGCGAGGACGCGGACGCGGGCGGGGACGACGCCCGCGACGTCGCGCGCCGGGACGAGATCCGCAGGCAGTTCCGGCTGACCGCCTTCGGCGCCGCGCTCGCCGCTCCGCTGTTGCTCCTCCTCGGGGAGAAACTCCTGCTCGGCGGCGGCGTCGTCCCCGACCGGCTCCTCGGCGTCCGGTTCGGCTGGGTCGAGTTCCTGCTCGCCACGCCCGTCCAGCTCGTCCTCGGGCGGCCGTTCTACAGGAACTCCTACACGGCGCTCGTGCGGAACGGCCGCGCCAACATGGACGTCCTCATCGCGCTGGGGTCGACGACGGCGTACGTCTACTCCGTGGCCGTCCTCCTCGGGCTGGTCGCCGGTGGCCTCTACTTCGACACCGCGGCGCTCATCCTCGTGTTCATCACGCTCGGGAACTACCTCGAAGCCCGGTCGAAGGGGCAGGCCGGCGACGCGCTGCGGGAACTGCTGGAGATGGAGGCCGAGACGGCCACCCTCGTCCGCGAGGACGGCACCGAGGAGGAGGTCCCCCTGGAGGACGTCGCCGTCGGCGACCGGATGAGGGTCCGCCCGGGCGAGAAGGTCCCGACGGACGGCGTCGTCGTCGAGGGGTCGAGCGCCGTCGACGAGTCGATGGTCACCGGGGAGTCCGTCCCCGTCGGGAAGGGCGAGGGCGACGAGGTGATCGGCTCGACGATCAACGAGAACGGCGTCCTCGTCGTCGAAGCGACGAAGGTGGGTGCGGACACGGCGATCCAGCGGATCGTGCGGACGGTCGAGGAGGCCCAGTCCCGACAGCCGGAGATCCAGACCCTCGCGGACCGCATCTCGGCGTACTTCGTGCCCGCGGTCATCGCCAACGCCCTCCTGTGGGGGGTCGCCTGGTTCCTCTTCCCCGCGACGCTCGCCGGCGTCGTCGAGTGGCTCCCGCTGTGGGGGTTGGTCGCCGGCGGTCCCGCCGTCGCCGGCGGCTCGGTCTCGGGGTTCGAGTTCGCCGTCGTCGTCTTCGCCTCGGCGGTCCTCATCGCCTGTCCCTGTGCTCTGGGGCTGGCGACGCCCGCGGCGACGATGGTGGGGACGACCATCGGCGCCCGGAACGGCGTCCTGTTCACGGGCGGCGACGTCCTCGAACGCGCCAAGGACGTCGATACGGTCGTCTTCGACAAGACGGGGACGCTGACCGAGGGCGAGATGGAACTGACCGACGTCGTCGCGTTCGAGGGCGACGGACCGGTCCCCGACGCCGCCGCCGACGGCGGACGGCTGGCGGCCCGCGGCGGCCGAACCGAGGCGGACGTCCTCCGCGTCGCCGCGACGGCCGAGCGGGGGAGCGAACACCCCCTCGCCCGGGCCGTCGTCGAGGGCGCCCGGGACCGCGGCGTCGAGGTCGACGACCCCGCCGACTTCGAGAACGTGCCCGGACACGGCGTCCGGGCGACGGTGGAGGGCGACGAACTGTTCGTCGGCAACAGGAAGCTCCTCCGCGACGCGGGGATCGACCCCTCGCCGGCCGCCGAGGTGATGGAACGCCTCGAACGCGAGGGGAAGACGGCGATGCTGGTCGCCCGCGTGCCCGCGGACGGCGAGGGCGAACTGCTCGGCGTCGTCGCCGCCGCCGACACGGTCAAGCCGAGCGCGAGGGAGGCGGTGAGGGCGCTCCGCGAGCGGGGCATCGACGTGATGATGCTCACCGGCGACAACGAGCGCACCGCTCGCGCGGTGGCCGAGCGGGTGGGCATCGACCCCGAAAACGTCCGTGCGGAGGTGCTCCCCGAGGACAAGTCGGACGCCGTCGAGGCGATTCAGGCGGAGGGTCGCGCGGCGATGATGGTCGGGGACGGCGTCAACGACGCCCCCGCCCTCGCCGTCGCCGCCGTCGGCTGTGCCATCGGCTCGGGCACCGACGTCGCCATCGAGGCGGCGGACGTGACGCTGATGCGCGACGACCCGCTGGACGTCCTGAAGGCCGTCCGGGTCTCGGAGGCGACCCTCGCGAAGGTCGAGCAGAACCTCGTCTGGGCGCTCGGCTACAACACCGCGATGATCCCGCTGGCCTCGCTGGGCCTGCTCCAGCCAGTCCTCGCGGCGGGTGCGATGGCCCTCTCCAGCGTCTCGGTGCTTTCCAACAGCCTGCTGTTCCGGCGGTACGTCCCGGACCACGACTACCGGCTCCTCGGTCGGCTCCGCGGCGTCGCGACCCGCGAACGGAACACCGATATGGGAGACTCCCGAACCGCCGGCCGATGACGCTGTCCCCGGAGGAACGCGACCGACTGGCGGATATCGTCCGCCTCCAGCCGACGAAGAACAAGGAGTTACAGGAGCGCTGGGGACTCGACAGCGGCAGCGAGGTCCACGGCTACCTGGAGGACCACCTGAGCGACTACTACTACCGCAACGACGACAGTTACATCTGCGCGACCCCCGAGGCGGCCGAACTCACCGGCGTCGAACCCGGCATGGAGGGCGGCGAGGACGGCCCGCAGGTGATCCGCGTCCCGGAACTCGAAGCGTGGGTGTTCGAGGTGGTCGCCGGCCCCGACGAACGCTCCGAGAGCGTCGTGAGCGTCCTCGAGAAGGTCCGCGAGTCGTTCGACGCCGACCCCGAGGTGGACGCGGTTCGCGAGGCGCTCCAGAGCCTCCGGCGCAAGGGCGTCGTCGAGGTGGTGTACCGCACGGTGCCCACCTTCAAGCTCGCGGTGGCGCGCGACGACGTCGACGTGGAGGTCGTCTAGTGGCGGTCGCGTTTCAGTCGCTACCGTAGCGCCGCCGTCGCCGCCGTCGCCGCGCCAGCAGCCGCCGAATCGCCTTCCCGGGGCCGCCCCCGATGGGCCACCCGCGGGTGCGCCAGGCCGGCGGTTCGGGCTGGAACTCCGGACACGACCCCGAACACTCGGCGGCGGTCTGGTGGCACTCCTTGGCCACGCACCAGGGGACGAACGCCCCCGAGCGCTCCCGGAGTTCGAACCACCGACAGTCGGGGCGCATCGTGTCGACGTAGGACCGCCAACCGGACCCGTAGGCGCGCTCGGCGAGTTCGAGCCGCCTGTCGGCCTTCTCGTCGGCCGACAGGGACGTGTCCGCGTCCGGATCGAGCGACGCGGGGTGCCACACCACCGCCGCGTCGGGGACGCGGCCGTCCCCGTCCCCGCACGCTCCCTCGAAGTCGAGAGCCAGCACGCCCGCCTCGACGGGCAGGTCCTCCAGCAGGACGGGTTCGACCGTCTCGCCCGTGGCGGCGGTGGCGACCCACACCTCGTCGGCGAGGGCCGTCTCCACGTCGTGTGTCACCTGGTCGGCGAGCGCCCGCGCCGCGCTCGCGTCCAGGTCGGGCTTGTTCTCGACGGCGACGATCCGGCGCACCCAGTCGGGGTAGGGGGCGATCCGTCTGATCTCGATCCGGTTGCCCGACCGCCGCTTCTCGACGACGCCCCGGTCGGCGGCGCGGTGGACCGCCGCGCGCACGTAGCGCCACGGGTAGCCGGGGTGGGGGAGGGCGTCGCGGTACCACGCCCACTCCGCGGGGGCGTGACGGACGACGTGGAGCAGGTCGGCGTCGAGCGTGTCCGCCCCGAAGGCGGCGCGGGCGGCGAGCCCCTCGGGGTCGGCCTCGACCACGACGGTGTCCCAGCGGCGCCGCCGGGTGCCGAGTTGGCGGGCGACGACCGGCACGGCGTCGGCCTCGCGGTCGGGGGGCCAGGCGCGTTCGGCCCACCGACAGGTGACGAGTTCGAAGCCGAACTCGGCGTCGCCGGGGTAGCCGGTCACGGCCGTGACTGGGCGGTCGGGGGGCTAAGGCGTGTCGGTGACGACGGCGCGGTCACCCGAGGTACGTCCGCTCGCCCTCCTCGGCCTCGGCCTCGGCCGCGAGTTCGTCGAGATAGTCGTGGGCCTGTTCGAGAATCTCGCGGGGGCCGTCCTGTGTGATCGTGTTGATCGCCTGCTCGTAGTCCCGCCACTGGAGGTCGCGGTGCTCGTTCGAGAGCTCCGCGCTCGCCTCGAACGAGCGGGCGATGAACAGGTGGACCGTCTTGTGGATGGTGTTGCCGCCGGCCTCGAACACGTAGTCGTACTCCTCGCGGAAGCCGTCGATGAGCCGGAAGTCCTCGATCCCGGCCTCCTCGGTGACCTCTCTGATCGCAGTCTGCTGAAGCTCCTCGTCCCCCTCGACCCCGCCTTTGGGGAACTCCCAGTCCCCCGGTCGGCTCTTCAGGAGCAGGTACTCCCGGTGGCCACGGGTGTCGCGGAAGAGGATGGCTCCAGCACTGGTCGCTTCGACCGTCATTGCCGGCAGTAAACGGTCACGGGTTAATAGAATGTCGGACGGGGGCGAACGGGCCGCGGGGACGGACGGGTGCGTTTTTGAGTCTCGGGCGCACACGGGCGTAGTAACGATGGCCTTCGTCACCAAACTCAGCTTTCAGAGCGGCGACCGGGAGGTCCTGGAGTCGCTCGTCACGGATCTGAAGGAGATGGTCGAACGCAAGGGCGCCCAGTGCAAGGGCCCCCACTCGTCGCCGCCGGAACGGCTCACGGTCCCGCAGTATCGCACCCTCGGACCCGGCGAGCAGTTCGACCCCTGGGAGTACACCAGTTACTCCCGGCGGCTGGAGATCCACGGCAGCGACGAGGTGGCCCGACGGGTGGGGCACATGGACTTCCCCGAGAGCGTCCACGTCGAGATCGAAGTCGACCGCAAGAAGCCGCTGGGCCACCGAACCGAGTAGCGGTTACGTCTCCGCGTCGACGACGCCCAGCAACTCGCCCGTTCCCGTCGACTCGGCGTCGTCGAACGCCGTCACCCGCAGTCGGACGAGCGTATCGGTCAGCCCCCGATCCGCGTCGGGGAGGGTGATGATCGTGTCGCCGACCCGCACCTGCGCGACGCCGTCGGCGTAGCCGGTGACGAACGCGGTGAGTTCGTCCCCCGCCGCGTACGTCGGCCGGTTGGTCCGGAACGTCCAGCCCTCGAAGAACTTGCCGACGTTCATACGCGGGCCACCTCCTCGCTCTGGCGGTCGGGGACGTACTCGAGTCCGTAGCCGGTCCCCGCCGCGACGAGGAAGACGGCGACGAGGAACCAGCCGTGGAAGACGTACGGCCAGACCGCGGCGGGGTTGGCGAGCATCGCCTCGGTGAACCAGTCGAACTGCTGGGGCAACTGCGTCATCGCCGCGTAGCCCGCCAGCACGCCGCCGCCCCACGGGAAGATGTACCCCAGCGCGGAGGTGTTGGCGTCGAGGATGTTGGCCCGGCGGTAGCCGTTGATGTTGAACCGCTGGCCGAGCGTGCGGATGAAGGGCGCGATGGCGATCTCCGCCGCCGTGTTGATCGTGATGGTGGCGTTGACGATGGCGGTGCCGATGACCATCGTCCCCTCCGCGCGCCGGACGGTGGTCGCGACGTTCTCCAGCAGCCACTCCTCGATGGCGGCGAAGCCGCCGCCGGCCCGCATCACCTGCGCGGCGCCGACGATGAGGAGGACGAGGACGATCAGCGGGAAGAAGCCGAGCGCCCCGGTGTAGAGGCTGCCGCCCACCGCCGCCGAGGCGTCGGGCGACACCTCGATCACCGCACCGACGACGGGCAGGCCGTCGAGCGTCGCGGCGACCCCCGACTCGGCCGACGACCGGAAGACGAGCATGGCGGAGGCGGGCGCGAGGCCGAGCAGGAGGTTCAGGACGACGGAGACGATCAGCCCCCACGAGATGGCCTCGATGATGTGACGCCCCTGTATCGCGGTGCCGATGACGACGGCGATGGCGAGCAGGTGGACGAGGCCGAGGGGGCCGGTCCCCGCGCCGGCCGTCGCACCCACGTCGAGGGGCTCGCCGGCCATCGCACTCCCGGCGACGACGTAGCTCGCGAGCGCGAGGACGGCCGCCACGACGGCGTACTTGAACCGCGAGGCGACGACGCCCCCGATGTCGGCGTCCTGGGTCACCGCGCTCACGATGGTGGTGTCGGAGACGGGTGCGAGGTTGTCGCCGAAGACGGCGCCCGAGAGGATGGCGCCGAACATGAGGACGGGGTCGGCCCCGAGCAGGATCCCCGCGGGGTAGACGAGGCTAGTGAAGGCGACGGCGGTGCCGTAGCCGGTGCCGATGCCAGTCGCCAGCAGGGCGGCGAAGATGAACGTGAGCGCCGGGAACAGCGCCGAGCCGACGTTCGCGGCGCTCGACGCCCACACGAGGCCGTCGACGAAGCCGCCGGCCTGGATGGTGTCGGCGAACATGCCGGCCCAGAGCCAGGCCACCACCGCGGTGGCGGCCACGCGCTGGGTCATCCCGTCGAAGATGACGTCCGCGTAGGTCTTCCAGTCGCCCCTCACGAACAGCATGCCGACGATCAGGCCGACGAGCATGCCGATGACGAGGCCGGAGGTGTCGCCGATGCCGAGCAATCCGCTCTGGACGACGGCCCAGACGATGAAGACCGCGAGGGGGAGGGCGCTCATCGCCCGGCCGCCGTAGAACTCGATGCGCGAGTCCGTCGGTGGACCGTCGGGGAGGTCGGGGTCGCTCATTCCGGTCGGCGGGTCATCATTCATGATGATTAAAACGCCCGAAACGCGCCCGGCCCGCCGCGCCACCGCGAACACCGTGTGGGGGACCACTTATGCCCGCCGCCGGCCATCTGGTGGACATGAGCGTAGACGGCCCCGAGTACGAGTCGCTACTGGACCTGCGCCGTGACCTCCACCGACACCCCGAACCGGGCTGGCGCGAGTTCTACACCACGGCCCGCCTCGTCGACGAACTGGAGACCCGACCGCTCGACGAACTCCACGTCGGCCCGGAAGTCCTCGCCGAGGAGCGCCGCGGCGTGCCGGACGACGCCGAACTCGACGAGTGGGCCGAGCGGGCCGTCGACGCCGGCGCCCGCGCCGACGTCGTGGATCGGCTGGCGGGCGGCTACACCGGCCTCGTGGCGGTCCTCCGGCGGGGCGAGGGGCCGACCGTCGGCCTCCGGGTCGACATCGACGCCCTCCCGATCACGGAGGCCGACGAGGCGCCCCACCGCCCCGCGGTCGAGGGCTTCCGCTCCGAGAACGAGGGGTTCATGCACGCCTGCGGGCACGACGCCCACGCGACGATCGGGGTGGGCGTCCTCGACGCCGTCGCCGCGAGCGACTTCGAGGGGACGCTCAAGGTGTTCTTCCAGCCGAGCGAGGAGACCATCGCCGGCGGCGAGCCGATGGCGAAGGGCGGCCACCTCGACGACGTGGACTACCTGCTCGCGCTCCACGTGGGGCTCGATCACCCCACCGGCGAGGTGGTCGCGGGCGTCGACGGCTTCCTCGCGGTGAGTCACTTCCGCGCCGAGTTCGCGGGCGCCTCGGCCCACGCCGGCGGCCACCCCGAGCGCGGGCGCAACGCCGTCCAGGCGATGGCGGCGGCGGTGCAGAACCTCTACGGCATCCCGCGACACCACGACGGCGCCACGCGCGTCAACGCCGGCCTCGTCGGCGGCGGCACCGCCTCGAACATCGTCCCCGAATCGGCGTTCGTCGAGGGCGAGGTGCGCGGCGAGACGACCGAGTTGATGGAGTACATGGACGACCACGCGGCCCGCGTGCTCCGCGCGGCCGCGGAGATGCACGACTGCGAGGTGGAGATCCACGACGAGGGTCGGGCACCGGGCGGCGAGAGCGACGACGAACTCGCCGCCGTCGTCGGCGCCGTCGCCGCCGAGACGGCCGGCGTCGAGTCGGTTCTCGACAGCGACCAGTTGGGGGGCAGCGAGGACGCCACCTACCTGATGCGACACGTCCAGGAGCGGGGCGGCCTCGCCGCCTACGTCGGCGTCGGCACCGACCACCCGGGCGGCCACCACACGCCCACCTTCGACGTGGACGAGGAGACGATCCGAATCGGGGTCGACGTGCTGTCGGAGGCCATCGAGCGGATCGGGGCCGAGCGACCCGGGTCGGCGTGACGACGGGCGCGGACGCCGCCGGAGCTACTCCAGCAGTACCGAGAACCCCCACCGTGCCGACGACTCCGGCTCCGCCGCGTCGGAGACCACGGCGACGGTCGTCTCGAAGCGATACTCCCCGACCGGAAGACAGCCGTCCCCGTCGGGCGTCGCGTAGAGGTCGACCGGACGGCTACTCGACCCGCCGGCGGTCACCTCGAACGTCCGGTACTCCTCGGTGACGGCGACGCCCTCGGTGAGCCGCCAACAGTCGGGATCGGCGGGGTAGTCGCGCCCGGGCTCGCCCGGGAGCAGTACGAGCGCGCCCGAGTCGTCCGTGACGTACTCGAAGTGGACCGCGCGCCCCTCGCCGACGCGAACCGGCTCGTCGCCCGCGTTCGCGAGCCGCGTCCGGAGTCGGGGCGGATGCTCGGGCGTCGCGGCCTCGCGGACGATCTCGACGGCCGGTCGGATCGGGAGGGCCGGACAGTCGTCGACGGCGACGAGGGTCACGCCCGGGCCGCCGGTCCCCGCCGGTCGAGTCTCGGCGACGGCGTCGCCACAGGAACGGACGCCGTCGGCGTCCGGCCCCGGCGACCCGTTTTCGTCGATCGATCCCGTCGGCGTGGCCGGATCGTCGGCACCGTCGGTCGGCGCGGGGTCCTCGCCGGCACAGCCGGCGAGACCGGCTAGGAGTGCGGGGCCGACGCCGCCGACGCCGCGGAGATACCACCGTCGTGTCTGGCGCATACGTGACAAAGTATCCACAGGTACGTAACGCTGTCCGCCGGGGCCTAGTACTTCGGGTCCGCGCCCGTCGTCTCGTACACCCGGTCCATCAGGTCGTCGCGCTCGGCCTGCCAGGCGTCGAGGCCGGCGGGGTCCGACGGGTAGGAGTCGTACCGGTCCATCAACTCCTCGGCGAGCTTCTTCGTCCGGTAGAAGTTCAGGATCGTGCCCCAGTAGCCGAAGCTCCTGATCGCGCTTTTGAGCTTGAGGCCGAGACCCATGGAGGTCGACCCCGAGTACAGCGCCTCGGCGAGTTTCTCGCCCGGGAGCGCCGCCAGCAGGCCCATCAGGTCGTCCACGTCCACGGCCGTCGAGAGCACGTTGTACACGTCGAGGCCGGCGTACCGCCCGCCGAAGTGATCCATGACGCGCTCGTTGTACTCCCAGAGCGCCGCCTCGGTGGGGTCGTCGAGGGCGTCGACGATGGCCTCGGCGGCGTAGGTGCCGGCGTAGGCGGCGCCCGCGATGCCCCCGCCGGTCGTCGGGTTGACGTGGCCGGCGGCGTCGCCGACGGCGACGAACCCCGGCGCGACCGCCGAGTCGTAGGGGCGCCGGGTGGGCAGCGCAGCGCCGAGTTTGTCCCGCACCTCGGCGCCCGCGAACTCGGGGCGGTCCTGCAGGTCCGCCCGGAGGTCCTGGACCAGTTTCATGGGTTCCTCGTTCATCTGGAAGCCCAGGCCGGCGTTGATCGTCGTGCTCGTCCGCGGGAAGTACCAGAGGTAGCCCGCCGCACGCTGGGTGGGCTTGAACACGAGGGCGTCGTCCCACTCGACCGCCTCGGGCACCTCGACGATCTCGCGGTAGGCCGAGCAGAACTGCGAGTAGGAGACGTTGGTGTCGAAGGTGGCGTCCGCCAGGTCGGCCTTGTCCTGCAGGATCGAGAGGGCGCCGGCGGCGTCGACGGTGACCGCCGCCTCGTAGGTGACGGGATCGCCCTGCCGGACGGCGCGGACGCCGGTGATCCGACCGCCGTCCTGACGGACGTCCTGCACGACGGTGTCGTAGTGGAAGTCGGCGCCGGCGCTCTCGGCGCCGTCGATGATCCGCCGGCCGTACTCGTGGCGGTCGATGACGGCCAGTTCGCCCGGGACCGGGATATCGAGGACCGTGTCGTGCTCCGGGAGTTCGAACCGGCCGTGATCGACGCCCGTGTTGGTGAAGGAGGCCTCGATCCGCGACTTCGGGATGGCGTCCGGGAAGGCGTCGGCGCCCTTCAGGGCGTCGCCGCAGGCGATGTGCCCCGCCTCCGCCTCGTCCTTCCGCTCGACGACGACGACGTCGAGGCCGTCGCGGGCGAGGCTGGCCGCGGCGTAACAGCCGGCCGTCCCCGCCCCGACGACGACGACGTCGCACTCGTGGGTGGTCATTGGTGAGGTGTCGCGCCCGCGGTGGGAAAACTCTTTATGGAAGTTGCAAGGCTAAAACCCCGCCCTTCAGGGTGGGGAGGATGTCAATCCCGTTTCGTCGCCGGTGATCCGACGGAACGCGCGTTCGGCGTGCGACACCCGACGCGCTCACGACGCCGCCTCGACCGCCGCCTCGACGACCGCGCGTGCCTCGGCGACGAGTTCGTCGACCGCGTCGCTCTCGGCGTAGAGGCGGACGTACGGTTCGGTGCCGCTCGGCCTGACCAGCAGCCACGAGCCGTCGGGTCGTTCGAGGCGGACCCCGTGGGCGGTGTCGACGCTCGCCTCGGGGAACGCCTCCGGGAGCGCCGTTCCCAGGCGCTCCATCGCCGCGGCCTTCGCCCCGTCGGGGCAGGGGACGCTCACCTTCCGGTAGGGGCGTTCCGTCACCGGCTCCCGAAGCGCGGGGAGCCCCGCCGCGGCGACGAGGCGAGCGATCACGGCGGCGCTGACCACGCCGTCGATCCACCCGCCGAAGTCGGGGTGGACGTGCTTCCACGGTTCGGCCGCGAAGGCGACCGTTCCGCCCGCCGCCCGCACGCGAGCGATCCCCTCGTGGAGGGCGCCGAGGGCGATGCGTTCGGTCCGCCCGCCGGCCGCGGCGACCCGTTCGTCGATCCGGGCGGAGGCGTTGGGCGTCGTCACGACGACCGGATCGGTCGCGTCGCTCGCCCGGACGTAGCGCTCGGCGACGACGGCAAGCACCGTGTCCTCGTGGACCACCTCCCCCTCGCCGTCGACGACGACGATCCGGTCGGCGTCGCCGTCGTGACCGATCCCCAGTTCCGCGTCGCCGTCGGCGACGAACCGCCGGAGGCCGGCGAGGGAGTCGGGCGTCGGCTTGCTCCCCCGGCCCGGGAAGTGGCCGTCGACGTTCGCGTGCAGGGTGACGACGCTCGCGCCGAGTTCGCGGAGGACCGTCGGCGTGGCGAGGGCGGCCACGCCGTTGCCACAGTCGACGGCGACCCGCAGGCCGTCTAGGGAGGCGCCGAACCCGCGGGCGTAGTCGACGACCGCTTCGCGGTAGGCGGGGAGCGGGGACGCCTCCCGGCGCTCGCCCCACGCGTCCCACGCGACCGGCCCTTCGCCGGCCTCGACCCGCCGTTCCACCCCCCGCTCGGCGTCGCCGTCGTACTCCACGCCGTCGACGAAGGCCTTGATGCCGTTGTCGCCGGGCGGGTTGTGCGACGCGGTGAGCATCACGCCGCGCCGCCCCCGCGAGGCGAAGGCGAGCGTCGGGGTGGGGACGACGCCGATCCGTCGAACCGAGGCGCCGCCCGAGAGGACGCCCGCCTCGACGGCGGCGGCGAGGCCCGCGCCGGTCGTCCGGCCGTCGCGACCGATCACCACTTCGGGGTCCTCCGCCGTCGCCGCCGTCCCGTCGACCGCGTCGCGGCCGACCGCCCGCCCGACCGCCACCGCGAGTTCCGGCGTCACGTCCGTCTCCACGCTGCCGCGGATGCCCGCCGTCCCGAACAGGTCCATACCGACCCTCCGGGAGCCACCGGTTTGTATCGGTCGGTGGCGGTATCGAAAGCTTCACCGGCGCCCCGGCGGATGGACCGGTATGTCAGCGGCCGCGCCGCCGGACGGCTGGAGGGCACGGGTCGACCGCGTCGCCCTCGCCGTCCTCGCCCTCACCGTCGTCGCCCTGGTCGCCCGTCTCGTCGGCCTCGACGCCCGCTCGTTCCACTGGGACGAGGCCCGCGTCGGCTACTGGAGCCTCCGATTTCTCGACTCCGGACGCTTCGCGTACCGCCCGGTGGCGGGCGGTCCCTTCCTCTACGTCGTCGACCGATTCGTCTTCTCGCTCGTCGGGGCGACGGACGCCACCGCCCGCGCCGCCGTCGCGGTGATCGGCGGGCTCTCGCCCCTCGTGGCCCTGCTCTACCGGTCGCGCCTCGACGACGCCGAGACGGTGGCCGTCGCCGCCCTGTTGGCCGCCAGCCCCGTGCTCCTCTACTACGGCCGCTTCCTCCGCGGCGACGTCCCTCTCGCCGTCTTCGGCCTCGTCGTCGTCGGGTGTGCGGTCCGGCTGCTGGACGGGGGAAGCCCGCGCTACCGGTACCTCGGCGCCGCCGCCCTCGGCCTCGCGGTGGCGTCGTCGGGGTTCGTCGTCGGCTACCTCGGCTGCTGGCTGGCCGCGGCGGCGCTCACCCTGGACCACCACCGCCTCGTCGGCGAGGGGGCCTCCGCCCGCCGGGCGCTCGAACGGGCCGTCGACCGCCTCCGCGGGTCGACCCGTTCCGCGTTCGGCGCGCTCGGCGTCCTGCTGGCGGTCCACCTGTTCTTCTACGCGCCCCGTGCGGGCGGGGCGATCCGCCCCTCGGTCGCGACGGTGGAAGCGGCCTTCCTCGGATCGGTTCGGAGGTTCTATCGCGTGCGCGTGGTCGGCCGGCGGCAGGGCGGCGAACACGAACTCCTCCCGTATCTGAGCGCCCACGCGGAGACGCTGCTCGCGGCCTCGGGCGTCGTCGTCGCGCTCGCGCTCGTGGGCTTTCTCGCCGACCGCTACGGCCGCGGGCCGTCCCGCCCCGTCGTCGCCTTCCACGCCTACTGGGCGGGCGCGTCGCTGCTCGTCTTTCCCGTCGTCACCGAGGAGAGCGGGGCGTGGCTGGCCGTCCACACCGTCGCCCCGCTGCTCGTCCCCGCGGCGGTGGCCGTCGGCATGCTCGTCCGGTACGGCTCGCGCGCGCTCGACCGCTCGGACGCGACGGGCGTCGCCGTCGCCGCACTGATCGGCGTCGCCGTCGTGGGACAACTCGGCGTCGCCGTCGCGGGCACCGCCTACGGGCCGACGAGTGCGGCGAACCCGCTCGTCCACGACGCCCAGCCGGCGGACGACCTCGACCCCTTCGTCGCCGACGTGTCGGCCGCCATCGAGGGCAACGAGGGGACCGACGTGCTGTTCTACGGCTCGACGTTCGTCCCCCCGGGCGAGACGGACTTCGACCGGCCGCCGGTGGGCGACACGTGGGGGAATCGCCTCCCGCTGTCGTGGTATCTCGAACGGCTGGATGCGGAGACCGACGGCGTCCGCGGCGTGGACGAACTGGCGGACGTCGAGCGGCCGCCGCCGGTCGTGATCGCCGACGCTGACCAGCGCTCGACGGTCGCGTCACACCTCGACGGCTACGAAACGAGCACGTATCGCCTGTCGCTCTGGAACCGAGACGTCGTCGTGTTCGTCCGCTAGCGGAAGCCCATCGCCTCGATCTGTTCCTGATACCGGTTGCGGATGGTGACCTCGGTCACCTGGGCGACGTCGGCCACCTCGCGCTGGGTCTTCTTCTCGTTGCAGAGCAGGGAGGCGGCGTAGATGGCCGCCGCGGCGAAGCCGGTGGGCGACTTGCCCGACAGCAGCCCCTGTTCGGCCGAGACGTCGATGATCTCCGTCGCCTTCGCCTGGACCTCCTCGGAGAGGTCGAGGGCGGAGGCAAAGCGGGGGACGAACTGCTTGGGGTCGACCGGCTTGAGTTCCAGGCCGAGTTCCTGGGAGATGTAGCGGTAGGTCCGACCGATCTCCTTCTGCGGAACGCGTGACACCTCGGCCACCTCGTCGAGCGATCGGGGGATGCCCTCCTGTCGGCAGGCGGCGTAGAGGGCGGCCGTGGCGACGCCCTCGATGGAGCGCCCGCGGATGAGGTCCTCGTTGAGCGCGCGCCGGTAGATGACCGAGGCGACCTCCCGGACCGAGCGCGGAACGCCGAGCGCCGAGGCCATGCGGTCGATCTCCGAGAGCGCGAACTGGAGGTTGCGCTCGCCCGCGTCCTTCGTCCGAATCCGCTCCTGCCACTTGCGCAGGCGGTGCATCTGCGAGCGCTTCTCGGAGGAGAGCGACCGCCCGTAGGCGTCCTTGTCCTTCCAGTCGATGGTCGTCGTCAGCCCGCGGTCGTGCATCGTCTCGGTGATCGGCGCGCCGACCCGGGACTTGCTCTGTCGCTCCGAGTGGTTGAACGCCCGCCACTCCGGCCCGCGGTCGATCTGTCGTTCGTCGATGACGAGCCCGCAGTCGTCACAGACGAGTTCCCCCTGGTCCGCGTCCGTGACGATGTTGTCGGATCCACACTCGGGGCAGTCAACGGATTCGTCCGCTTCCTGTTCGGTTTCTTGGCTCCGCTGACGTTGGCGGCTCGGACGTTCCATTATAAGTGTCGTGGCGAACCTCCTATTTAATTCTTTGGCTGATTGTAGAGATCGCGCCCGGATCGGCCGACTCCGTGGGGCGGCGACCGCTCGCGACCGCCGTTCGGCGGGACTCGGGTCGGCGTGACCGGACGCGTTCGAGCACTGCCTCGGTCGTCGGTTCGCGTTGTGACGGCTCCGTTCGACGGCGTTCCGGCTTCCGGGCGTTCGTACCGGATCGGGGGGTCGAAGCGGTGGCGGGTCGGCCGCAGTCGCGCCGGAAATCGCACCGGTCGCTCGGGGCGCGACGAGCGACCACCGCGTTCATAACGCCTCGGGAGTAGACCCGCATAGAGGATTCGAGCAATGGCGTTCGTAGCCACTCTGGGCGCACTCGCTCTCAACGCCGGGGCGGTCGGCCTCCTCGGCTGGCTGACCTGGACGGCGTTCCAGTCCCGGGAGCAACCGAGCGCCGAACCGTTCGTCGCGCTCCTCGCCACCCTGACGCTGTGGGCCGCCCTCGCGTTCGGGGCGAATCTCCCCTGGCTGTCCCACGGCAGTTTGCTCGCTACGATCCTGGGGCTGGGCCAGTTCGGGACCGCCCTCGTCATCCCCGGCATCTGGACGGTGTACGCACTCAGTTACACCGGCCGCGGAACCGGGCTCACGTGGCGACGGATCGCTCTGCTGGCCGGGATCGCGCTCCCGGTTCTCGTGATCGCCGTCGTCATCGCGGTCGGTCCCGCCGAATCGGTCGTCGAGTACGTGGCCGCGTCGATGCTCGGCACCGAGATTCTCTACCTGTCGGCGCTCTCACTCTACGGGACGTACCTCCTGGCCGACCTCGGCGGCAGCCACGCCCGCGTGTCCAACACCCAGATCGCGGTGCTGACGGTCGGCGTCGCCGCCCCCTACCTCGTCGGTCTGCTGGGCAACAACTCCGGCCTCGCGAACGGCGCGGCGGTCGGGCTCGTCCTCTCCGGTGGCCTCCTGGCGCTCGCCATGCGGCGGTATCCGGTGATGACTGGCTTTCCGAAGGCCGACTACGTCGCGCGGAGCCGCGTCGTCGAAACCCTCCAGGAGCCCGTCGTGGTGCTCGACTGGGACGATCACATTCTCGACCTCAACGAGGCGACCGTGGCGTTGTTCGACCGCTCCGCGGCGGAGCTGATCGGCGAGCCGGTCCGATCGGTCATCGACGGCCTCGATCGGACCGAATTTCCCGTCGACGCCACGGGCACGGTGACCCTCCAGACGACGAAGGGCCGCCGCCAGTTCCAGTTCAGCGTCTCCGCCGTCGACGAAGGGGGATCCGACGAGGTCGCCAGAACGGTGCTCTTCCGGGACGTGACCGACCGGCAGACCCGAGAGCAGCGGCTCACGGTTCTCAACCGGGTGCTCCGCCACAACGTGCGCAACGATCTGGACGTGGTGCTCTCGTACGCCGACCACATCGACGACGACGACGTTCGGACCGGCATCCGGGAGAGGGCGACCGACCTGCTCGAACTCAGCAGCAAGGCCAGGGACGCCGAAGACGTCATGACCGCGAGTACCGACCCGCCGGAGCCGGTCGATATCGCGGACGTCGCAGCCTCCGTGGTCGAGCAGTTCCGGACCGACGACTACTCCGGTAACATCACGCTCGACTGCCCCGACGAGGTGCGGATCTCCTCGCACCGCACCGTGATCCGACGGGTTCTCTCCGAACTGGTCGAGAACGCACTCGTCCACTCGGACGCGGACACGCCGCAGGTCGACGTCCGGGTCCGAGACGGTCCGGACGCGGCAGCCGAACTCGTCGTGGCGGACGACGGGCCGGGACTCCCCCAACGGGAACAGGAGATCCTCGCCGCCGGAACCGAGACGCAGCTCAAACACGGACGGGGACTCGGACTCTGGTTCGTCAACTGGGCCGTCACGCAGCTCGGCGGCGACCTTCAGTTCCGGGGGAACGATCCCGGTAGCGTCGTCACGGTCCGCCTGTACGGGACGTCACCGTAGCCGCTCAGTCGCTGACGACGGTCGTTCCGGCCAGCCTGTCGCCGAGACGCTGCCGTCGATCCGACAGAACCATCCCGGCGATCCCGACGAGGTACAGGCTGGGCAACCAGTCGACGAGACGCGCGACGTTTCGGATCAGCGCAGCCCCGAGCGACGGCGCCGAGCCGTCGGTACTCGCCACGCGGATGTTCACGAGCGCTTTCCCGATCGTCTTCCCGAATCGCCACTCGCAGAGGGCGTGGTATCCGAGCGTCAGTACGACCCACAGGCCAAGCGCTATCGACCCGGGAGTCCCGCTCAGGCTCGTGTGTACTCCCTGCGCCCCGGTTTCGACTTGTCCGGTGACCACCCCCGTAACGGTGATCGCCACGAACAGGAGGGCGAACCAGACGAACGAGTCGATTCCGATAGCCACACCTCGAATACCGATCCCGCAGTATTCGGCACGGTCCGTCGCTGCCATACCTACCCGAAAGGTCGACGATCGGGGATAAACATCCGAGAGCAGCGTTTCTGCCCCAGACATACGCCGCCCGTCGCGACGGCTCGTGGACCGTCCGTTCGACGTGGGGACGACGCCCGTCGACCCGCGGACTGCCCTGCGTGCCCACGCCCGTTCCGAGCGGCTTCGCCCCCGATCCGACGGGGAAGAACGCGGCCACCCTGTTTCCGAGTCGGAAGCGGCAAGCAACACTAAACCAGTCTCCGACCTACCGTGACGGTATGCGCGGATACCACAACCCTTCCGGTCGTCGGCGTGGGAAACAGTCACCGCGATGGGTGCACACTCGCTGCGAGGCCACCGGAGGTCGATGAGGGACGATGACCGACGAGCATAGGGCGGCGATCACGTTCGACGGCTACCCCGATCCGCTCCTGGCCTACGCCGTCGAGGGCGACGAGCCCCGTATCACGGCGACGAACGACGCCTTCCAGGCGGCTTTCGACGGTCCCTCGGCCGGTCAGCCGGTCGGCGTGGTGTTCGAGCGATGTCGCGTCGTCGATTCGACCGGCGACGCGGATCCCGTGACGCATCTCCGCCGGGGCGACTGCGCGGGCATCTATCTCGACGGCGTCGGGGAGGTGGGTCCCTTCTTCGCTCGGATCGTCCCGTCCGACGACGATACTGGACGCGTCGTCTTCTCGGACGTGAGCGACTGCCCCGAAATCGCGGACTCCCCTGCGATCGACCGGGTCGGGAGCGTGATCAGCCACGACCTCCGTAACCCGCTCGACGTCGCCGAGGCACACCTCCGGGCCGCCCGAGAGACCGGGGACGCGGAACACTTCGATGCGGTAGCCGCCGCCCACGACCGGATGGAGCGGATAATCCGGGACGTCCTCACGATCACGCGCAACCGTACCGCCGTGGATCCCTCGGACGACGTCGCTATCGACGTCGCCGCCACGGACGCGTGGGAGTCCGTCGACACCGGGCGAGCCACTCTCGAGGTGGCGAACGAACTCCCGACCGTCACCGCCGACTCGGACCGCGTTCGACGACTGTTCGAGAACCTGTTCCGGAACGCGGTGGAACACGGACCGGCCGTCGACGACCGGTCCGCGGAACGGGAGCGGGAGGCGACCCCGGAGAGCGGGGTCCACGTTACCGTCGGCGCGTTGGAGGACGGCTTCTGCGTCGCCGACGACGGGGCGGGCATCCCGCCGGACGAGCGGGGGGCCGTGTTCGACCCGGGCTACTCGACCCGGGACGACGGAACGGGACTCGGTCTCGCGATCGTCGAGCGGATCGTGGCGGCCCACGACTGGACGATCACCCTCACCACGGCCACGGACGGTGGTGCGCGGTTCGAGATCCGTTTCTAGCACCGATGCCCGAACCTGTCACCGGAACCGACAGACCATTGTCGACCGAACACCCTCCGATCACCCATGGATGACCGGCTTCGGCGCGCGCCCATCGGTGTACTCGACGTCTCGCCGGACGGGACCGTCACCGGCGTGAACGAGGTCGCTCGGTCACTGATCGGGGTTTCGGACGACGCCCTCGGAGCCCCTCTCGCCGAGGTCGTTCCTCGCTCGGTCGAAGATTCGCTCCTGATCGCCTTCGAGGGGGACTCCGTCACCGACACGTCCTTCGAGGAGTACTATCCCGACCTGGAGCGGTGGCTCGACGTCTCGGTCGTTCCCGGTGACGACGGCGTCGCCGTCTACGTGCAGGACGTGACGGAACGGCGCCGTCACGAGCAGTCACTCGGACGGCTACGGCAAGAGCGGAAGCGAACGGCCGTCATCGAGGACGTGCTTTCGGAACTCCTCGCGAACCTCGTCGGCGCCGTCTCCCGCGAGGAGATCGCCGAGACGGTCTGTCGGGAACTCGGCGACACGGACCTGTACGAATTCGCCTGGGTCGGGGAGCGCGATATCGGCAGCGACGAGCTTGTCATCCACGCCGTGGCGGGTGAGACGGGTGAGACCTTCGCGGCCATCCGCGACGCGCTCGCGGACGATACGGCGACCACGCCCGAGGAGCGGGCGGTCGAAACCGGCCGGCTCCGGACCGCACAACCCCTGGCGGACGACGCTCACGTTCCCGAGTCGGTTCAGTTGGCCGGGTTTGCTGACGGCGTCCAATCCGCGCTGGCGATTCCACTCTCGTACGGCACGAACGTACACGGCGTGGTCGGCGTGTACGCGAGCGGAACGGCGGCGTTCTCGGATCGCGAGCGAACCAGCTTCGAGACGCTGGGCGACGTCGCTGGCTTCGCGATCACCGCCGCCCGCAACCGGAATTTGCTGCTCTCCGACACCGTCGCGGAGCTCACCTTCGAGGTCGGTGACAGCTCGGTCCTGTCCCGGCTCAGTCGGGCGCTCGATTCGACGGTGCGGCTGGACGGATCGGTCCCCCTCGGGGACGACGCGTTGCTCTGTTTCGTCTCGGTCGAGGGAGCCGACGCCGACGCCGTCGCGGCCGCTGCCGACGACATCGACGGTATCGGCGACGTCAGAGCCATCAGCGGGTCCGATTCGGGGAGTACCGTCGAACTCTCGGTACTGGGGTCGACTCCGCTGCTCGCCGTCTCGTCCCTCGGTGGAACCGTTCGGCGTGCGACCTTCGAGCGGGGAACCGGACAGCTCGTCGTCGAGCTTCCGCCCGACGGCGACGTGCGGCGGATTGCGGATACCGTCAGCCGCGACTACGATCTGGAGTTCGTCGCGAAGGCGGAACGGGAGCGGTCGGTCACGACCGCCCGCGAGTTCCGGGACGCGCTGGACGACCGGCTGACCGACCGACAGCGGACCGTCCTCCGGACCGCCTACCTCGCTGACTACTTCGAATCCCCCAGGGGCAGCACGGCGGAGGAAGTCGCAGCCTCGCTCGACATCGCTGGCTCGACGCTCCTGCACCACCTCCGCGCCGGACAGCGAAAGCTACTCGACGCGTATCTCGACGAGAGTGCAGGCGCCGACTGACGGCCCCCGGATCGGACCCGCGCCGGCCCCGCGGCTTCGGGAGCGTCGGCCCCCGTCGCTCAGACCACTTCGCGCTCGATTCGGTCGAACTGCGCGAGGATGCTGTCGTCGGACAACAGCCGCTGGGCCCGTCGTTCGAGTTGCTCCGCTCGCTCCGCGACCTCCGCATACCCCTCGTGGTCGCGACGCCTCTCCGAACTCGTCTCCGCTTCGAGCACCGCGCGTTTGGCTTCGGCGCTGAAGAACTCGCCGAGCGTTTCGTACGCGAGGATCTGGCGTTGCTGATCCACCACGGCGCGCACGTCCTCGCGGTCGACCGGTTTACACAGGTAGTCGTCGAAGGGCAACTCGAGGACCTCGAACCCGGGATCGACCGCGGTCACCATCACGACGCGCCCGTAGAACCCCCGCTCGACCAGTTCCGTGAGGACGTCGTCACCCGACATGCCCGGCATGTGCCGGTCCAGGAGGACGACGTCGATCGGTACGTCGTCGACGAGCGACAGCGCCTCCTCGCCGCCGTATGCGGTTTCGACCTCACAATGTCCCCGCAGCCGCAACGCGTACGCGTCCGCCACTTCCTTTTCGTCGTCGACGACGAGCGCACGTACGCGCTCCGCGCCATCGTTTCCGGGCATCTGTGTCGCTGGCTCGGGCGGGCGTTGTGGCCGAATCCACATAACTGATGCCTTTCGCCTCTCGGGACGTCTGCACTCCTAGAGTTTGCTCTGCAGGAACGTCTGCATAGCTAGCATCGGTGTCCAGGGGGACGGAGGGCGTCCCAAACGGTATGTCCGTTCACCCCGCGATCCCCGAGTCGAAGCGGTCGACCGACGACCTCACGAAGGCCGAGCTACTCGATCTCTTCGGCGACGAGTACACCCGGCGCGTCTACGAGGCCATCGCCGAGCGACCACGGAGCGGCCGTGACGTTGCCGACGCTGCCGACGTCTCGAGATCGACCGCCTATCGCCGGCTCAACGACCTTCGCGACGCTGGCCTCGTCCGAACCGAGCTGACGATCTGCGAAGACGGCCACCACCGGGAGCGGTTCGAGGCCGTCGCCACCTCGCTCACGATCACCCTCGACGACGGCGACATGGCTGCGCGAGTCAGCGTCGCGGACTGAGGCCGCGCCCACCGCGCGACTCACCCCTCGGCGGGCCGTGTCGTCTCGGCGGCCTCGTACTTGTCCTCGAACTCCTGGATGAGTTGGCCCATCTTGGCGTACCAGTCGTTGAGCATGCGCTGCATGTCGTCGGCGATCTTCGAGGGATCGGTCGGCGAGTAGACGTGATAGTAGCCGCCCTGGTCGTAGTTGACCTGCTCTTTCCCGATGAATCCCGTCTGGAGCAGGCGCTGGACGGCGCGGTAGGCCGTGGACCGTTCCCGGTCGACCGCCTCCGCGATCTCGTCGACGGTCATGGGCTCCTCGGCCTCGACGAGGGCCTGGAAGCACGCCCTGTCGAGCTGTTTGAGTCCGTGGAAACACTCCAACAGCCCCTCACACTCCATATCCCGCTGGAGTTGCTCGGCCATCGAATCCGGCATTGGTCTCCCCGGACGGTAGACGCCGCGCGGTTAAAATGTTTGTGCAGAGATGACACAATTTCGCGGCGAGACCGCCGGCGGCACAAAGGTATTAGTTCCGACCGTCCGTCGCCCCGGCCATGCAGGACGCCGTCAACTCGCTCGTCGAGCGCTACCAAGGGGTCGCACCGGATCGGCTCCGGGTGGCACTCTGGTACGAGGGCGACCAGCACGAAGTCGTCTACGCCCGGGACGACGTGGTCGAGATGTACTCGCCGGAGGAGTTCGACGCGAAGGTCGAACAGCTGGTGGTCGAGGGGCTCGGCGATCAGCCGAATCAGGAGCAGTTTCGGCTCTACGGCGAGATGAACGTCGTCATCCGGCGGTTCGACAAGGCGATCATGCTCCACTTCCCGCGCGAGGAGTTCACCGGCGTCGCCGTGACGTTCGACAGCGCCGCCGCCCCCTCGCTCGACACCCTCGCCGACGTCGGCCTCGACGCGCTGTCCGGGGGCGGCGCGAGCGATCAGTAGGACCGCCAGCCGGCGGCGCGGCCGCCGAGGCCCCGCAGGCGGAGTTCACAGTCCTCGTCGGTCTCCCGCGTCTCGACCACGCCGTCGATCAACTGCGTGAGGATGCTCTGCTCCCGGTCGGTCGGCGAGTCGACGACGAACACGCCCAGCCCGCCGACGCTCTCGATCTGTCCGGTCAGCACGTGCAACATTCGGTAGACGCGCTGGAGGTCGTGGTACATCAGGAACGTCGACAGCGAGTGGACGCCGAACCGAATCGGCCGGTCCGAGGCGTGGGCTCGGCGGAACTGTCCCGAGAGTTCGATGCTGAGGCCGGTCATGTCGTGCGGCGAGGAGAGATAGGAGGTGGTCTCCGTCTCGCGGACGGTCCCGAGGCCCCGCGTCTTGGTCACGCAGTCGACGACGTGCAACAGTCCGGGCTGTCGGTCGCCGTTCCACTCGCGGAAGCGTTCCAATAGTTTGCCCGCACCGAGTTTCGTCGTCACCATGATCGTCTCCTCGTCCGGGTCGCCACCGAGGAGGCGGATCATGAGTTCCCGCTTGCGCGTGAGCGGCGGTCCAGAGATGAGCAGGGAGGTACCGGGGGCAAATTCGTCGACCGGCAACACCTCCGGAGTCGAATATGCCATCTGGGGTGGGCAACGCCGCGCCGCGCCTTCAAACTGGGGTTGTCCGCGTCCGCCGGCCCCCGAACGGCCGATCACGCGGGCGCACGTTTAAGGCGGTGCCTCGCATAGCGCCGACGAACGATGTCAGGGGACGCGGCGTCGGGAACCGAGGGGGCGCTCGACGAACTCCGGCGACGGGTCGTCCGCACCTACGAGATGCTCCGCGGATCGACGATCGACGCCCGTCCCTTTCGTCCGGGCGAGGACGGCCCGCTCGCGACGTTCGACGTCCCCTCGGGACACGAGGAACTCGACCGCTACTGGGTGAACGCCCCCTTCGCGTACGTCGTCGTCACGCACGACTCCGAGGAGAGCGCGAACAGGTACCACGCGGTCGAACCCGACCTGGACGCCTTCGAGGAGTCCCTCCTGGAGCGGGTCCGGGAGGACATCCGCGACCCGCTCCTGTTCCGCACCGAGGCGGACGAACCCACCGACGAGTCGGTGCTCGAAGCCGAACTCGAATCACTCCTCGAGGAGTACGGCGTGGAGGTGGACATGCACACGTTCCACAAACTCCGTTACTACCTGATCCGGGACTTCGACGGGTTCGGTCGTCTCGACCCCCTCATGCACGACGGGCACATCGAGGACGTGTCGTGTGACGGCTACGACCTGCCGATCTTCGTCTATCACGACCAGTACACCGACATCCAGACGAACGTGATCTTCGAGGATCCCGACGAACTCGACAACTACGTGGTCAGACTCGCCCAGCAGTCCGGCCGTCACATCAGCGTCGGCGACCCCGTCGTCGGGACGACCCTCCCCGACGGCTCCCGCGTCGAACTCGCGCTCGGCGAGGAGGTGACCCCGCGGGGGTCGGCCTTCACCATTCGCCAGTACGCCGACGACCCGTTCACGCCCGTCGACCTCGTCGAGTACGGCACCTTCAACGTCGAACAGATGGCGTACCTCTGGCTCGCCATCGAGAGCAACAAGTCGCTCATCTTCGCCGGCGGCACGGCGTCGGGCAAGACCACCTCGATGAACGCGGTGTCGATGTTCATCCCGCCGCGCTCGAAGGTGCTCTCCATCGAAGACACCCGGGAACTGTCGCTGTACCACGACAACTGGCTCTCCAGCGTCACCCGCGAACGCATGCACGAGGGCGCCGACATCGACATGTACGACCTGCTGCGCTCGGCGCTCCGTCACCGCCCGGAGTACATCATCGTCGGCGAGGTTCGGGGCGACGAGGCGGTGACGCTGTTCCAGGCGATGAACACGGGTCACACGACGTTCTCGACGATGCACGCCGACAGCATCGAGACGGTGATCAACCGACTGGAGAACGAGCCGATCAACGTGCCCCGGGCGATGATCCAGTCGCTGGACCTGCTCTGTGTCCAGCGGCTCACCCGCCTCGACGGCGAGCGGGTGCGACGGTCCAACGCCATCAGCGAAATCGGTGGCATCGACCAGCGAACCGGCGAACTCGACTACTCGAACGCCTTCCGGTGGGAGCCGGACACGGACACCTTCGACCGGCAGGACAGCTCCCTCCTCGACGAGATCCAGGACGAGCGCGGCTGGTCGCGGACCGAACTGCTGCGGGACCTGCGTGACCGGCGCCGCTTCCTCACCGCCCTCCGGGAGCAGGGGATCACCGACTACCGGCAGTTCACCGCCCTCGTCAACGAGTATTACGCGGATTCGGAACGGGTGCTCGAACGACTCGACGGGCTGACGGACTCGGAGTCGTGATCGCTCCCCTCCTCCCCCTGGTCGTCGTGGCCGTTCTCGCGCTTCCAGTCCTGCTCTCGCCGGTGAGCCGGCGAGCGGACCTGCTGCTCTCGCGACTGGCCGTCCCCCTCTTCGGCGACTACGTGGGGGGGAGTGCCCGTCGCTCCTGGCAGGTCAGGCGACTGCGAGCCACCCACGTCGGCACCACCCACCGGGTGTTCGCCTCGCGGACGCTGTTCGTCAGCGGCCTCGCGGGCGTCGTCGGCGCCATCCTCGGCGTCTACGCCGCCGTCTGGCTGGTCGACGTCTTCTCGATCAGTCGGGCCGCCATCCTCGCGGTCGTTCCGCCGCCGCTCTCCTTTCTCGCCGGCCTGACGCGCCTGCAGGACCTGACCCTGCTCGGCCTGTTCGTCCTCTTCCTGTTCTTCGGGGCGACCCTGGGATCGGTGCTGGCGCTCGGCACCTACTGGGCGCGGTGGGCGTATCTCGGCCAACTGGCCGAAGCGCGGGCGAGCGAGATCGAAGCGACGCTCCCCCGGACCATCGCGTTCGTCTACGCGCTCTCGCGGAGCGGGATGCCCTTCCCGTCCGTGCTGGACACCCTCGCCCGCAACGACGACATCTACGGCGAGGCCGCCCGCGAGGTCGGGGTCGCGGTGCGGGACATGAACGCCTTCTCGACGGACATCCTGACCGCGCTCCGGCACACCGCCGACCGGACGCCCAGCGAGGGGCTGGAGGAGTTCGCCGACAACCTGGCGAGCGTCCTCGGCAGCGGCCGGAACCTCTCCTCCTTTCTCCGCGAGCAGTACGAACGCTACCAGGAGGAGGCGGAGGCCCAGCAGGCGCAGTATCTCGAACTCGTCTCGACGCTGGCGGAGGTGTACGTCACGCTGCTGGTCGCCGGGCCGCTCTTTCTCATCACCGTCCTCGTGGTCATCGGCCTCGTCATCGAGGACACGCTCACCGTCGTCCGCATCGTGGGCTACGCCGGCATTCCGCTCGCGTCGGCGGCCTTCGTCGTCTACATCGACAGCCTCACGCAACACGACACCGCCCTGACGAACGTTCGCGACGACGTCGCCGCGGCCGTGGGCGTCGGCGCGTCGGACGGCAGACCGTCGACGCCCCGCTCCGACGGCGGGGCGGCGATGGCGGCACAGCGCCGGAACGCGGAGCGACTCGCGGCCTACGACCGGTTGCACGCGCTCCGCGAGTCGCTCCGGGATCCGGTGCGGAGCGTCCTCGAACGACCCTGGATCAGCTTCGTGGTGACCGTCCCGCTCGGCGTCGGCTGGGTGCTGTACCGGGCCGTCCCCATCCCGCTCGGACCGTCGGCGCTCGGCACCCTCGACCACCCGGTCGTCGAGGCCTCGGTGTTCGTCATGGCCGTCTTCGCCCTCCTTCACGAGACGCACAAGCGCCGGATCCGGCGCATCGAGCGCGCCGTGCCGGACTTCCTCGACCGTCTGGCGAGCGTCAACGAGGCGGGGATGACCGTCGTTGAGAGCATCGAACGCGTCGCCGGCACCGACCTCGGGGGGCTGGAGGAGGAGGTCGACCGCACCTGGCGGGACATCCGCTGGGGGGCGGACGCCGCCGACGCCCTCCGCCGACTCGCCGTCCGGACCCGCGCCCGGATGGTCTCCCAGGCGGTCACGCTGATCACGAACGCCATGAACGCGAGCGGCGACATCGCGCCGGTGCTGCGCATCGCCGCCGACGAGGCCCAGGAGACGCGACGCCTCCGCCGGGAGCGCCGCCAGGAGATGCTCACCTACATCCTCGTCATCTACATCTCCGTGTTCGTCTTCCTCGGCATCATCGCCGCGCTGACCGTCGCCTTCATCCCCGCCGTCCAGCAGGCCGCGGGCCCGTCGGTGACGACGCCGTCGAACGCCCCCAGCGTCGGCCTGACGGGCGCGTTCACGGGGACCGAGGTGAACACCGGCGCGTACGAACTCCTCTTCTTCCACATCTCCGCCATCCAGGCGGTCTGTTCGGGGCTCATCGCCGGCCAACTCGCGGAGGGCGGGATCGCCGACGGCGTCAAACACGCGACGGGACTGCTCGCGCTGACGTACCTCGTGTTCGCGCTCGCGCTGCTCTGAGCGACGACACCACGGCCTTATCCTCGTCCACGTACAGGGGCGCGTATGGACCGCCCCGATCCGCGGCACACCTACGACCGCATCGCGGACCACTTCGCCGCGACGCGGGAGCATCCGTGGCCGGAGATCACGTCCTTCGTCGACGAGGCGCCGGCGGTCGACCTGGCGCTCGACGTCGGCTGCGGGAACGCCCGGCACGCCGAGGTGCTCGCCGAGGCCGCCGACCGCGTGGTCGGCCTCGACGCCAGCCGCGGCCTCCTGCGGACGGCGCGCCGACGGGCGGTCGAGCGCGGCTTCGACGCCGACCTGTGCCAGGGCGACGCGGCACGTCTCCCGGTCCGTCCCGACCGGGTCGACCTCGCGGTGTACGTCGCGACGCTCCATCACCTCCGCCCGCGGGCGACGCGGGTCGCCAGCCTCGACGAACTCGCGCGGGTGCTCGCTCCGGGGGGTCGGGCGCTCGTCGGCGTCTGGAGTACGACCCACGACCGCTTCGACGCGACGACGGGGTTCGACACGGCCGTCGACTGGACGCTGCCGGACGGCGAAACCGTCCCGCGATACTACCACATCTACGACCCCGACGAGTTCGACGCCGACCTGGGGGAGAGCGACCTGACCGTCCACGAGCGGTTCGAGTCGAGCGGCAACTGCTACGCGGTGGTCGGCCCCGGCGGGTGAGCGGTCGGGACGGGAGCGCGCACAGACGTGGTGGACTTAACCCCCCGGCGGGGGTAGTGGGCCACGATGACCGAAACCGACTACGACGTCGCGGTCGTCGGCGGCGGGCCGGCCGGCCTGACCGCCGCACTCTACACCACCCGCCTCGGGCTGGACACCGTCGTCGTGGACCGCGGCGGCGGCCGCGCGGCGATGATGCAGGACACGCACAACGTCATCGGCGTCACCGAGGACGTCTCCGGCGTCGAGTTCCTCCGGACCGCCCGCGAGCAGGTGCAGGCCTACGGCGCGACCTACCACCGCGGGTTCGTCTCCGCCATCGGCGACGGCGACGACCGACGGTTCGCCCTCGACGCCGACGACGCGACGTTCGGTGCCGACCGGGTCGTCCTCGCGACCGGCTTCTCCGACGCGAAACCCGACCCGCCGCTCCCCCCGACCGGCCGCGGCCTCCACTACTGCCTCCACTGCGACGCCTACATGTTCGTCGACGAGTCGGTGTACGTGATGGGTCACGGCGACAGCGCCGCCTACGTCGCCATGATCATGCTCAACTTCACCGACGAGGTCGACCTGCTCACCCGCGGCGACGACCCCACATGGGGCGACGAGACCGACCGCATGCTCCGCGCCCACCCCGTCGACGTGATCCACGAGGACGTGACGGGCGTGAACCGCGGCCCCGACGGCTGGCTGGAGAGCTTCGAGTTCGAGGACGGCACCGTCCGCGAGTACCGCGGCGGCTTCCCGATGTACGGGTCCGAGTACAACAACGACCTCGCGGCCGACCTCGGCTGTGACCTGAACGACGACGGCACCGTCGTCGCCGACGACCACGGCCGGACGAGCGTCGACGGGGTCTACGCCGTCGGCGACCTGGTGCAGGGCCACAACCAGATTCCCGTGGCCATGGGTCAGGGCGCGAAGGCCGGCATCGCGATCCACATGGACCTCCGTCCGTTCCCCCGGAGCGTCGACGACATCGAGGCGGCGGGTCCGGTCGACGCCGACGAGGTGCCGGCGATGTCCGAGTCGCTGCGGGAGACCGCGCGGGCGTTCCGGGAGGCAGCCACCGAGGCGGCCGCGGACGACTGACGGCGGCAAACGTAACTGCCTTATTCCGCGACCCTGAAGCGACGCCTGGGCGCCGGTGGTCTAGTGGTAGGACCTGAGCCTTCCAAGCTCATGGCCCGGGTTCAAATCCCGGCCGGCGCACTACGACCTTTTACTGCGCTCGCTTCGCTCGCTTGTAAAAGCTCGATCAAAAGCCTTCGAGTCTCTCGATGGTCGACTCTCGGCCCGCTCGCTCACTCCGTTCGCTCGCGGTACTCGGACTCAACCTACCCAACGATTCATCGAGGCTTCCTGTGAGGCTTCGAAGAAACGAACGAGTCCAGCCGCGAGTTCCAGATCGCCGCGATGATGGTTGGCGTCGATCTTTTCCTCGCTTCCACGGGAGTTGCGTACAATCCCGCATTCAAGCGAACGAGGTTCGTGATGAACACCGGAAGCAAAGTCGTCCTCTATCGCCTTCGCTACGTCTGTGGGAACGAGTCGTAGCCCGCGCGGCGAACGCGAACGGTGTGAGCAGAACGACCGTGGTTCGAATCCGGCCGGCGCATCCGCAGACCGGCGTCTTCTGGTTGGTTTCCGGCTTCTACAGCAAGAACGGAAGCAAAGCAGAGTACGGCCTCGAAAACGACGAAGACGAAACGAAGGAACTCGGGTGTCCGTTCTGCAGCGTATCGAATCCGTCCGGACACAGTGGATGCGTTGAATTGACCTCTCGACCGATTCCATCCCTTACCTATTTAAATTCAAGTCACTCACAGTGACTCGTGTCTCTATGAGTGACGAAAAAGAGTGGGGTGTCGTTCTCACGATGCCGTTGCCGGAGGAACAGGTGTTCCGGTACCGGGCAACCGGTGACGTCCTCGAACTACTTTACCGAAACCCGCATCGTGAGTTCGCAGTGACGGAGCTCCGAGAGGTCACGGGTCACGGCGGTAAGTCGGTCGACAACGCGATAAAAACGCTGGATGGCCTCGGTCTCATCGAGAGAAAAACCGACGGGAGAAAAACCCTGATTCGGATCGACCACTCGCGTATCGAGAAACCGGACGATGAGTACCTCGAGATACCACAACGAGCGTTCAGAGAGCCGGTACGGGAATTCGTACGGGAAGCCAGAGATCGGCAGGGAGAGAACTTGGTCGGCATCGTCCTGTTCGGAAGCGTCGCCCGCGGGAACGCAGACAGGGCTAGCGACATCGACATTCAAGTCATAGTAGCGGACGATCTCACGGCGGCCCGGCGTGACCTCCAAGACGTTCGGCAGGATATCGAGAAACGGAAATTCGACGGCGAACGATACGAACTACAGGTCCTCGTCGAGTCCACAAGAAGCGCCACGAGCTACGGCGAAAAGCTTCGAGAGATCTTCTCGGAAGGGATCGTACTGCACTCGACGGACGAACTCGACGGCGTACGGGAGGCGGTCTTCGGTGGAAGATAGCGATATAGCGGACATTCTCGACGACGTGCAGACCCTCTTCGAAAGACCTGGCGATAGTTTCGAGGAGGCGCTCGACGTAGACGATGCCACGCTCCTACAGCTACGGAAAGCCTGTAGATTGATCGACGCAGCACAGTTCCTCCGAGAAGAAGACGGATACTACACCGTGATCGTCGAGGCTTCCTTCGCTGCGATAGAGCGAACGATCCAGTTCTACCTGCTCGACAACGACCTTCTCCACGAGGACGAGTATATCGACCACGAGAACGTCTACAGCCGAGGCGTGAATGCAGGTCTCTACGACGAGGAACTCGCCGGGAAGCTCACGAACCTCTGGCGGAACAACCGTTCAGACACGTATTACCGAGAAGGCATAGCTACCGAGGCCCGAGCCGAGAAGATGCTCGAACTGGCCGAAGGGATTCACCACTACGTCCTCCAACTCGCAGGAGAGGGCCACGAATGCGTCTGTACACTATCATAACAACTCAGTGAACGCAGAACTACACCTCCTCACGATCGAATTGAGCTTTAGGACGGAGACGCACCAATAGATCGAGATCATATTGACGTATTCGTTCCCAGAGCAACACTGCAGGCGGGAGTGCGATCACCGCCGCCAAGAACGAATAGGTGACGCTCAAGCCAATCAGGACACCGAAGTTGCCGAGAATCGGGGTAATGGCTAGTGCGAGCGCGCCCGTCCCCAGAGCGGTTGTCAGCATACTTCCGAATAGTGCGCCGCCGGTTCCAGTCAGCGTTACCATCATCGCTTCGTGTGCGCCTGTCGTCGCATCGTATTCGTCAATAAATCGGTGGGTCGTATGGACCGAGTAGGCGATTCCAACCCCCACTGAGATAGAGAGGATCGTTGCTGTCAGTGCGTTCAGCGTGATGCCCATATATCGCATCGTCCCGACCAAGAATGCGATTGCAATCAGGATCGGGAAGACATTAACCACTCCGAGCAGTGGTTTCCGTTCCAAGACACCGTAGATGATCACGAGGAACCCAGCAGTCAATCCGACCGCTATGACGAGTCCCTGAATTGCCGACTGGAAGATACGATCCATCACCGCCGCAAGGACGACGACGCTCCCCGTGGCCGTCGCTTCGAACTGGAGCCTGTCTGCTAATGTAGACCCATCAGTTGTCACCTCTGTCTGTAAGGCATCGGGGTCAGTCTGATATTCGACCTGTGCGGACCGGTAATCCTCGGTCAGGTATTGCTTGGCCCGTTCACTCGCCGAGGAGGTGAACAGTTCGTCGTAAATTCGTTCGAGATTCCGGTCGGGAATCCCGTTGTCGTTCTGGTCGTTCCGGGCGACCAAGGCGGCGAACTCTTCGTTTCGATTCGCGTGGGATCTGATGACGGTCACGATGCTCTGTGTCTCTGCCTGCCCGCCGGGTCCAACTGCAAGTGACTCCGGAGGATTGTCGTTCGGAGCGGCGAGGGCTTCGAGGGCGTGATCCTGTTTGAAGTTCCCTTCGACATATATCGTCACAGTGTCACTCTGGCCGCTCCCAAAGTCGTCGTTGAGCAAGTTGATCGTCGACGTGATGGTATACTCACCTGGACTAACGGCCTCAGGTAACTCCGTGAGGTAGGCTGGAATCTCCTCGGGCGGAAGGAAGTCCTCGTTTTCGAACGAGGTGCCGACGCCGGACCCATACGCACCCATGATACCACCTGACAGGAGTAGTCCGACGACGATGACCGTCGGAGCGTACTGGCTCACCTGTGCGGGAAACGCTAGCACTCGTCCGAGGACGGAGTCCTCAGACGCAATCGGGGTGGAGTTGAACTCCGGAACCCCGAGACGCGTACGGACGTCATCGCTCACCAACTTGGCCGCGGGGAGGAACACTCCGAAGATGAAGAATGTGAAGAGAATACCAACTGCTGAAGCGATGCCCAAGTTCCGAATCGGTGTCAGGGTAGAGATAACGTTCGCACCGAATCCGAACACTGCAGTCACGGTGACGATAATGAACGCGACGATGAGCTGGTTGTTCGCTTCTCGCATCGCTTCAACCGCTTCGAACCCGCGTTCTGTCTCTTCTCGATAGCGATTGATGATGTGAATACCGAAGTCGACGCCAACAGCAAGCAGTAACACCGGGACCGAGATCATCTGTTGGCTGAACGGGATCCCTGCGTATCCGAGGAATCCGAACGTCCAGATGATCGTCATCACGAGCGCGACCAGTCCCAGCAGTACGTCGATGGGATCACGGTATGCGACCACCAAGAAGAACAGTAACAGTAGTATCACTACTGGCATCACGATCAGAAGCGAATCGGACATCGATTGCCGTATCTCCGCTTCGGTAGTCCCCGACCCGAACGCACGAACGTCGCCCGGCATATCGTTAGCAACCGCTTGGAGACCCGTCTGGACGGCAGTCAGATCGTCGAAACTCTCGGGGAAGTCATGCGAGATCGTCGTGATCGATGCAGACGCCGAGACGCTGGTCGGATTGAAATCGTTTGAGACCAATCCGGTAAGTCGGGACTCCCCTTCGAGCTCTCGAACAGCCTGTCTGATTTCGGACGGGGACGCACCTTCGAGCGTTCGCCGGTACGCTTCCGGCGTTGTCGCTGACGGATTTAGATGCTGTGCAATGATCGGAGCCGGGCCACGAGCCGATTCCATCCGAAGGTCATCACGTTCCGCAACGCGCTCGAGAAGGCGTGCGTCACGGACGAGTGCTCCTTTGGTCAGGACGTTGCTGTCCGTCCGAATGAGTTGTGTCGTGTCCTGCGTGTCAGCCTGAAACGCCCCCTCGAACTTCTCGGTGACTTCGTCTTCGGCCTCCTGTTCCGGTAGTCCTTCGGTGAACGAGTCGAGGCCGCCGGCGCTCACTTGTACAGACCCTAAGCCGCCGATGAAGACCCCCGTAACAAGCAGAAATACGACGATAACCGCTCGTGGTCGGTCCACGATTGTCGTGTTGAGGCGTTCTGTCGCCGTTTCAACCTCGTCCGCCAGTGACATCAGTTGCGCCTCCAGTAGACGACACCACCGAAGACGATCACCAACGAACCCAACCCCAGGAAGAGTGGGATGGGCAGCCCCCCGCCGCTCTGAGGGGCCGCATCGAGCGGCTTCCTGAACGTATCCGATAGGTGAGTATTGCCATCAGTATCCGTGTACCGGAAGTCGAACGAGATCGGATACGTGCTCCCCGCTGTCGCGGAGGACGCCGCCGTCACTTGGAAAGCCAGCGTCGCAGACTCACCGGGTTCCAGTGACTCGATATAGCTCGTGTCCGAGGCACCGGCGCTGAGTGGGTCGTCGGCAAACAGCCGCGCCTCGATGTCGGTGACCGTTTCATCGAGGTTGTTTGTTACCTCGACCGAGACGGTCCGTGAGTTCCCCACGGTAATCGTCCGGTCCGAAACTGCGAGTTCGAATTCGTCCCGGGCCGGTTCGATAGTGCCCGAGAGGTCGAGTTTGTCGTAGGTCCGTCGATCCCCGTCCCCGTCCCGATACTGAACATCTACGTTGAGTAGTTTCGCTCCGACTTGGGCTTCACTGGTAATCTCCAGCGGGAGCCGGAAGGATTTGGACTCACCGGGATCGAGAGGTCCAACGGCAGTGGAATCCTCGCTTGGGATGACTGACTCCGGATTGTCGACGGGACGAATCGCCACACTCCGTACTGTGTTGGGGCCCGTATTCTCGATAGTGCCAGTGATTGCTCCGTCTTCGCCCACTCGGAGCGACGAGGAAACGTCCGAGAAGGCGAACGACTGCTCGGGAATCGACTGGACAGTCGTCGTGATCGGGTCGGATGTACGACCAATCCCATCAGTGTCGTCGTAATTCACCGTCAAATCCAGTGAGTATGCGCGGACGGCGGAGCCGGAACCAAGCGCGGCATTGTACGTGATAGTCCGGTTCTCGCCTGGTTCCCAGTCACCGACGGATGCCGTCGAGGACGTGTCGCCGGATTCGAAAGTCAAGGAACTACTCTTGGACTCTGCATTCACGCTCGCACCTCTCGCAACGTCCGAGCCAGTATTTCGGAGCGTGAACGAAATATCGCTGTCGTCTCCGACCTGGGTCGCCGCGTTCGTTTCGACGATTTCGAACCGAGCGTCTTCCTTGATTTGGATCGTTATCGAGTCCGTCTTCGTTCGCGTAGAATCACTTCCCTCGGTGGGTCCGCTGGGGCCATAGCGAACGTGACGGGTGTGCGAATACTCATACTCGACGGGGAGTCGGTACGTTCCCGGTTCGGCATCTTCTGGAACGGTGATCGAGAGTGTTTTTTCCGTACTCCCTGGTGGGAAGTTTCCAACGGATACCTGTCCGGTTTGGACGTCGATTGGTGCATTCTCGTCATCGACTTCGAAAGTTAACCCTCTCGCAGTCATCACCTCGTCTTCGTACTGCGATGGACCGTGCTTGATGATCAAGCCACGATTGACGACCGAAATCGTGAGTTCGTCAGTAGTGCCAGCCGAAAGCGTCCCGGACGAAGCTGCAAACGTGATCTCCGGGTGCCCAACGACATCTCCGGACTGTGATGCCTGAGCAGTTGCAATAGCTGGGATCGCACCGACAACGAAGCCCATGACGAGAACAGTGGTGAGAGCGACGGCCAACGACCGTGAGTTACGAGATGTATTCCGTGTCATCTTGAATTTGACTGAGTATTCAATCAAAAACTGAGTGGACGGATTAGTGTATCGGTTTCGATCAGCAGAATGCGTGGCCATGCAGGGGAGAGCTAGTCGGGTCAGACACGGCTTTCGGCTCCCGGAGGTGGATATCTCCGCCACGGAGACGGCCAGATGGGCTCAACCGCGACACCCAAGTGATTCAGATAGGGCAATCGCTAATTAGGAGCAAGAGAAATCAGGCAGTATGGAAAATCGGGGCCCGCTCTTTGTCGATGAGCCTGACGATACCAAGATAGCGATCTTGAAAGCTACGTTTGATGCCCTTGCCGAACACGGATATGCTGACCTCACGATTGACCGAATCAGCCAGCATTTTTCCAAGTCTGAAGGACTAGTCTTCTACCACTATGATGGAAAGGACGACGTTCTTTTGGATCTTCTTGACTACCTACTTGAACGGTTCGTACAGGTTGGAATGCCAGTTTCTAACGATGGAGATCCAGAAACCCGACTCCGAAACCTCCTCGATCAGGTCATCCCCGAAACTACCGAACAACAAAGCCGAGATTATGAAAGGGTACTGACTGAATTGCGGATGCGGGCAGCACAAGACGAAGAATTTCGAGAGTGTTTCAATCAGTCTCAAGACGTTTTCCGTGAAACGATACAGGAAATAATACGAGATGGCATCGAATCCGGTGATTTTAGAGAGACGGATCCGGAACTGGTCGCAGACTTTCTGATAACACTCATTAGTGGCGGAATATTTGATCGGGTGACGGCAGGCATCTCTCGACCGATTCAATCAGAGCTGGATAACTATATCCAGTACCGACTCTTGCGCGACGAGGAGCACGGGCATAATGGAGACGAGTCAGACGACACCTCTTGAAGTACTTCGTAGTCTCCGTAGCTACCCCATCGCTCAACTTACCGGCGATCAAGAGACGGACCAGTATCGGTCACATTACGACGACCGGTTCCACCTTCTCTCACGAAGCCTCTGTGTTCTCGGAACGGAACTGACTATTCCCCGGCGGAGTCCGCGTGATCCTCGACGAGGACATCCACACCCTCCGGTGACACCTCAAGACGAATCCCTTCGACGGTAACCTGGACGGCGATATCCCCATCTACTGACGCCAACAGTTGTTCGAGCGCCTCTGCATCAACGTACTCATAGAGCTGATAGGTGTCGTCTTCGATTCCACACGCATCCAAAGTCTCGGTAATCTCGACGAGGATGGCATCTGGCTCATTCGAACAACCGGTTGAGGGGGAATTCCGTGTCATCTCGTATTTGACTGAGTGCTTAGTAAATTACAAAGCGGCTATATTAGTGCATCGGTCACAGGTCGCGGAACCCGTGGCTTGTGGAGTGGACGAACAACAGTGTACGAAATGAACTGTGTGTGTTTTCACTCCGAAAACGGCTGGTTCGATGACTATGTGCCCGAGGTTCAGTGTACGGATTTTTATAAAGAAAGACTAGTACTATGGGAATTCGGGAGCACCCCCGCTAAATCGGATAAATGCGGGAGATAGAAGCTAGGATGTCCGGTCACAAGTTCGGTTCAGGATCACGATCTTGGAATAATTTCCACGCGATGTCAAATATCGTATTTTTGATAGTTGGTGGCTTCCAAGCTCATGGCCCGGATTCAAATGCCGGCCGGCGCACTCGTCGTCCGCCGACCGACGTCCCCCTCGCTCGGTTCGTTCGCTCGCCGGACGCCCGGCCACTCGCCTCGCACACGCGAACCGTCACCGAACGACGCGATCACCCGCTCGACTCCTCGCCTGCCCCGTCGACGTCGTACAGTTCGAAGCGCGCGCCGCCCGCCCGACTCTCGACGATGCGCACGCGCCACCCGTGGGCCTCGACGATGCGCATGAGCGTCGCCAGGCCGAATCCTGTCCCGTCGTCCTTCGTCGAGTATTCGGGCTCGAACACCACGTCCCGTCGGTCGGGTGGGATCCCGGGTCCGTCGTCAGCGACGTAGAAGCCGCTGTCCTCGGGCAGGGTGCCGATGCGCACCGAGACGTCGTCGGGGCCGTGTTCGATGGCGTTGCGTAACAGGTTCTCGAAGGCCTGTTGGAGGCGACTGGCGTCCGCCTCGACGGTCGTCGTTCCCTCGACGGTCAGCGTCGCGTCGCCGCTCCGCAGCAGCGACCACGCGTCGTCCGCGACGGCGGCGATCTCGACCGATTCACACTGGCACAGGCTGATCCGCTCGCCCGTCTGGGCGAGGGTGAGGACGTCGGTGATCAGGCTGTCGATCCGGGCGAGTGCCTGCTCGGCCGTCTCGAAGTGTTTCTCGTCGCCCGTCCGGTGGAGGGCTTCGAGGCGCCCCTTCGCGACGGTCAGGGGGTTCCGGAGGTCGTGCGAGAGGCGCTCGGCGACGTGTTCGAGTCTCCGGATCCGTTCGTCGTCCCGTTGTTCCGCGGCGTCGGTGAAGAGGGCGTACGCGGTGGTGGCGGTGTCGCCGTCGGTGGCCACCGGCACGGCCCGGTGATGGAACGTCCGGGGACCGTCGGCGGTCCTGCATCGAAGCTCGGTTTCGACGCGCTCCCCACGTCTCACCCGCCGGGAGATGGAGCGGATCTCGTCGCACCCCTCGTGCGGGGCGATGGCCGCTTCGAGCGGTTCGCCGACGACGCTCCCCGCGTCGAAGCCGAAGGCGTCCTCGAACGTGGCGTCGACCTCGCGGACGACCGGTTCGTCGCCGTCGAACTCACAGTAGACGACGGCGTCCGTCGTGTTCCGGCGGAGGGTCGCGAGCCGGTCCGGTTCGTTCCGCTGGCCGTCCGCGGCGTTCTCGCGTTCCGAGACGTCCGTGATGAACCCCTCCAGCGCGGTCACGTCGCCGTCCTCGTCGTACAGGCCGCGGCCACGCTCCCAGACCACCCTCTCGTCGCCGTCGTCGGTGACGATGCGGTAGGTGAGTTCGAAGGGCTCGTTCGTTTCGAGTGCCTCCTGTGCGGTCTCCCAGACGACGCCGCGGTCGTCCGGGTGGATCACGTCGTCGCCGAACGACACCTCGCCGCGTTCGAGCGCCGCCGGGGGGTAGCCGATGATCTCCTCGCACTCGCCCTCGACGTTCGTCATCGGCCATCCCCGCTCGTTCGCACAGCGGTACACCATCCCCGGGAGGTTGCTGATGAGCGTCTCCAGCCGTCGGCCCCGCTCCGCGGCGGCGGACTGGAACCGGTAGCCCTCGACGACGTTCTCGATGCGGTTGGCCAGTATCTCGTACTGTTCGGTCCCCGACCCCTTCTGCATGTAGTCGGTTACGCCGGCGGAGACGGCGTCGCTGGCGACCTCCTCGCTTCCCTTGCCGGTAAACAGGATGAACGGCAGACGGGGGTCGTCCTCGCGGACGGCCCTGAGGAACTCGATGCCGTTCGTGCCCGGCATCTGGAAGTCGCTGACGATGCAGTCTACCGACGCGGTTCCGTCCAGCCGGTCGAGCGCGTCGGCGGCGCTCGTCTCGACGACGACCTCCAGCCGTTCGCTCGTCCGTTCGAGGAACGTGGCGGTCAGCTCCGCGAATTCGGTGTCGTCGTCGACGTGGAGGACGGTGACCGGCCGCGGATCGACGTGCGATTCGAGATCGATATCCAGCGCCAGGACGTCGCTCTGTGAGGGATCGGACATCGGTGAGGGACGGAGGGGAGAACGCAGTGGGGGAGCGGGTGCTTCGCGAACGATGCGGGGGTCACCGGTTCGGTCGGGGCTGCCGACCCCGGGCGTCGGATCGTGACGGTCACGATCCGCTCTCCGTGAACTCCCGACGGTCGTGCGCGATGGTGATGAGTCCGCACGCCGACACGGTGGCGATGAACCCGCGGAAGGAGAAGGTCAGCCACCCCGACTCCCGGCGGACGTCCCCGTCGACCGGTCGGAAGACCCGGTCGAGCGCGTCCGGATCGACCACCTCCAGGAGCAGTTCCTGCCGGGAGCCCGTATCCGGAACGTCGTCGACGGCCAGCAGGAGGGACGACGAGAGGGTCCTGCCGGCGTCCCAGTCGTGCCGGGTCCGATGGACGCCCTCCGACGACGACCGGTTCGGTGGCCGGAACCCCCTGTCGTCGTCGCTCGCGACCACCCAGTCGTCGTCGCGAACCGCGACCCACCCGCTTCTCATCGGGAAGACGATGCGACCGGTTCCGTCCCGGTCGCGCTCCGATGGGTGGGCGAAGAGCCGACCGAGCGCGTCGGGATCGACGGCTTCGTACAGCGACTCGATCTCGGTCACGTCCCTCCCGTGGAGGTCGGCGACGGCCGACGCGACGACGGTCGGCGTTTCTCTCCCCGTCTCGACTCGCCGTCGGATCGAACGGGTGCTGTGCATCGGTCCCATTCTCCGAGAGAGTGGCGCCGACCGAAAGTCGGTTGGCACTACGTGGGACGTTCCTTGGCCAGCCGACATTCTACATTCGTAAGCCCGTGGCCGCACGGCGCGTGCCGACCCCGGAACGGGGATCGGCCTGCCGGCACCCCGAGACTCCGCCACGACGGCGGGTCACGGCTCCGCGAAGAGTTCCGCGAACACCTTGCGCTGGGCCTCGCGGAGGTGACGGCTGATGGTGGGGTGGGTCACGTCGAGCATCTCCGCGATCTCCTGGGTGGTGCTGTCCCGGGGCCACTCGAAGTAGCCGCCGTAGTACGCGGTCTTCAGGGTCTCCAGCTGCCGGTCAGAGAGGTCGGCTGTGAGGTCGGCCCTGAAGTCGGTTCGGGTTCGAATCTCCCGTTCGCGGTCGTTCTTCGCGACGAGTTCGGCGTCGGGATACTTCTCGAAGAACGCCTCCGTGAACTCGCCGAGTCGTTTCTCGCCCGGCACGTCGAGGACGACGTGTGCGGTGTCGCCCGCCGCCGTCAGCGACCGTGGAACGACGTTGTGTTCGAGGAGGACGTCGAGGAAACACGCGTCGGTGATCGCACACTCGTAGAGGAACTCGCCGTCGTGTTCGGTGACGAGTTCCACCGAGTCGACGGCCGGCGTCCGCTTGCCGACCTCCCGAACCCGTTCCGGAGGAGCGTCGATGGTGGCGAAGGCGTGGAACGAATCGTCGACGGCCGGGACCAACCCCTCGAGTTCGAACCGACAGTCCAGTTCGGAGACGAGCCGGATCGCGGCGTGGTCCGTGTCGTGGAGCCTGATCTCCAGTTCCGTCACCCGGCCCCCGACGAGCGTTCGCTTCCGTTCGATCCCGTTCATCGTCCGGCCTGCCAGCCGGGCGATGCGCCCCAGCGCGTCCTCGACGTCGTCCTCGAAGCAGCCGGGTCGGCCGACGTAGGCGGTCAGGACGCCGTACAGTTCGCCGTCGTCCCGGAGCGGGAGGCTCAGGATGGACTGCACGCCCCGCTTCAGCGCCTCCCCGGCCCACCGTTCCGCCGGCGTCCTCGAACGGACGTCGTCGACGACCTGTCGCTCCCGCGTCTCGGCCGCCGTCCGGGTCGGCTCGCTGCCGGCCATCGCCCGCTCCCGACCGATGGCGTCGAAGTAGCCGGACGGATCGCCGGTCGCGTACACCCGCTCCAGCGAGCCGCTGGCACGGTCGTAGGTGCCGGTCCAGACGAACTCGACGTCGCCGAGCGTCTCGACCGCCCGGCAGACGGCGCGCTGGATCTCGGCTCGCGTGCCGGCCGTCGCGAGCGCGTCACAGACCCGGTCGAAGACCTCGGTGAGCCGTTCGAGGCGGTCGAGGCGCTCGGTCCGGCGTTGCAGTTCCGCCTCCCGGTCTTGGAGGTCGATCCCCCGCGATCGGCGGTCGAGCGCCAGTTCGACGACCCCGGCTAGCGTATCGAACACGTCGCGGTCGGTCCCGGGGACGGTCCGTTCGGGGTCGGCGGCCACGAGCAACACGCCGTGGGACCCGAGCGGGAGCACGACGCCGTCGAGCCCGTGGGCCTCGCCGGTCGCGTTCGTGAGTCGATCGACGGTCTTCCGACGGCCCTCTGTGAAGGCGCTCCAGAGGGTGTCGGCGAGCGAGTCGGTGAGCGGAACCTCCGCGAACCGCGGATCCGACGCCGCGTCCGCGAGGGGTTCGAGGCTGCCCGTCTCCTCCGTGTAGGTCCACACCGCGACCGCCGACACGTCCAGCGAGTCCGTCAGTACTCCGAGGGCGTCCCGCAACGCGTCGTCCCGGGTGACCTGCTCGATCGTCCGATCGATGGCCGCGAGACGCCGCTCGCGTTCGTTCAGCGAGCGTTCCCGCGATCGGTGCCGGGAGAGCGACCGCAGCTTCCGATCGAGCGCGTCGGCGTCGGCGGTCGGCCCCGACGACCCGGTCCCCGGCTGGTAGTAGGCGTTCGGTCCCACCGCCGCACCGTCCACGTGCTTCGGGTGCGCACGGAGCGTCTCGGAGAGCACCGCCGCGGAGAATCGGGATCGATCGTACAGACAGAGACCCCGCACGGGGTGGTCTCGGTAGAGCCTGTTCACCCGCCGCTCGTACTCACACCACTCGTCCACGTCCACGTCGTGTTCGGGAATCCACGCCGTCTCGGCCGCGACACACAGCCCGTCGTACCCCTGTTCGACCGCCTCGTCGATCAGTCGCTCGAACCCCTCGATGGTGGCCTCCACGCCGAACTCGCCCCCCCGGAGATACACCCGCTCCGCGGAACGGACGGAGACGTCGGTGGAATCGACGCCGACGTCCGACAGCGCGTCGACGAGGGTGCCGTCCCGCCCGTCGGCTGTGACGTAGAGACACTTCCTGTTCGAATCGAGTGCCCGTCGGAAGTACGGACCGAGCGAGTCGGCCAGTTCGGACGCCGACTCGTAGACGAGAGTCGAGTGCTCGTGCGTGTGGTGTTCGGTAGCCATCCAAATGATACGAAGTTGTCATCTCTCGCGTCCCCGTGCCGCCGAGTCCGCGAGGTACCGAGTGTACTCGACGGCCGGACAGGAACGCTTGGGTTTACACTTGAACACTTCAAGTGTGATCGGGGCGTCGTCCGCCCGGAGCGGTTCGGTCGCTACTGTCACTCGGTGGAAAGGATCGTCCGCCGTATCAGGTTGGAGACGCCCCGGCGGAGGCGCCCGCTCACCGCCGTCGGGGAGAGGTCCATCTCCGCGGCCAGTTCCTCGACGGTCAGCTTCCGGGGCTCCTCGAAGTGTCCCTCCTCCTCGGCACGGATCAGCGTCCGTCGCTGGACCGGGGTCAGCCCGTAGTCCTCCTCGGTCGGCCGCCTCAACGAGTGGACGTACTGGAGTTCGAACGACAGTCCGAGTTCCGAGCAGCGGTCCGAGAACGCCGTCAGGGAGTCGCGCTCGTCGAACACGATTTCGAACTCCCAGTGATCCTCGCCCGCGGCGCTCCTGAGCAGCGCGTCGCTGGCGCGGACGGCGCTCAGGAGGCCGCGACCCGTGGGCCGCCACTCGGTGCGGTACAGGCGGCTGCGTTCGAGGGCGTCCACCTCGGAGAGGTCACGTATCGCCGGCTCCCCGCGTACGGCGTCTTCGAAGCCGTCGAACGACGACCCCCGGACCCAGCAGTAGGGTACGACCCCGGCCCGCGACGGGACGTTGCAGACGAACTCGATGCGCTCGACGCCGTCACGCCGTAACGCGTCGCCCAGGGCGAACGCCTCCGGGGGGAAGGCGAACTCCGCCACCAGACCCATATCGGCTGTATGGGTGAACGGGCGGAAGTGCTTTCGGGCCGTTCGGTAGCGGTTAGATACGTTGGTTCCACGCGACGGCGAACGCTCGGAATCGGTGTTCGGCGATACTCGGTCGGCGTGACTAACCGTACGTGAACATCGGTTAGTCCGTCGTTTTACGGAAGGGACGTAGTATCGGCATCGACGACGGCGTAGTTCGAGTCGTGCGCGGACACGACCGTCGGCGCCGAGGGAACTGTCAGAACGACATGATTTCTGCCGAGGGATATTCGCATATGCGTTTTTTGGCCGATAAAAACTCTCTACGTGGATTTTAGGCTCGTAAAACAACACAGATTTATTACATATCCGTCCGTAGTGGCTCGTGTATGAGCGCTCAAAGCCTCGAACGACGGACGCGGAACTACCTGAGCAACAACGTCCCGCAGATTCAGGAACACGGTGGCCACTTCGAGATCGAGGACGTCGATCACGAGACCGGCGAGGTGACCGTCGCCATCGGCGGCGCCTGTTCCGGTTGCGGGATCGCTCCGATGACGATGAAGGCCATCGAGCGGCGACTCCCGGACGAACTCGACGAGGTGTCGTCGGTGACGGTTCGGCGGGCGGGCGGACCGCGTGCCGCCGTCATGCCGGACAAGACCGACGAGATGGAGGAGATGGACGAGTACGAGGACTACTCGCCGCCGTTCTGAGCGGTCGCTCCCGATCCCTTCGGCGGACCACGCACCCGGCCGTGGATCCGTCGCGACGTTTTTAGGCTAGCCGAAAAACCTATTCCGGTTTAGGTAGGCCCCATTCAGTATGGCCGGAGTAGTCACGGCGAGGCGCATCGCGCGCTGTCACACGACGGATCGGGGGCTGGCGCCCGGGGTGGATTCGTGGCCATGACCGGGCCACGTCGCCGACGGGCGCGGCTATGGGCGGGGCTCTACGTCGGCGTGTTCGACGTGGGGCGTGAGGATGTGGACGACGAGGGGACGGCCTCGGACCGGAACGGGGAGCGGGAGTAGCGCCCGGTCGATGAGTGGCGCCGCCCGGTACCTCCTCGCGCTCTATATCGTCGAACAGCGACGCGATCCCCCGGTCTCCTCCGGCGACGTCGCCGACCTCGTCGGCCGGTCACAGGCGACGGCGACCCAGATGCTTCAGGGGCTCGCAGCCGACGGACTGGTCACCTACGAACCGTACGAGGGCGCGGCGCTCACCGAGGCAGGACGCGACCGCGCGGCCGACCTCCACGAGACCTACGTCACCCTCTCGTGGTTCTTTCGGGACGTTCTGGACCTGGAGGACTACGAGGCCGAGGCGATGGAGATGGCCGGGCTGATCGACCCGGAGGTCGCGAACCGGCTCACGGCCTTGCTTCCCTACGAGGCCGAGTCGACGTCGGTGTCGACCGACGACGGGTGAGCGGACCGGTGGCGTGGTCGTCCCCGGTCGGCGTCACCGGCCGACGGCCCGGAGCACTCGATGCCTCAGCGAGGCACGTATCGACACGCCTCGTCGCGGCCGTCCTCGCAGAGTCGTTCGAGCGTCTCACAGGCCCGGTCGTTTCCGTCGCTGCACTCGTCGCGGAGTAGCGCCATGTCCTCTCGTTTCATCCGTGTTTCCTCGTGCACTGGTAACGCGTACCACTGGATTCATAATTAGTGATGAGGCAACGCTCGCCAGTGTCGGTGACGGGGACGCCGCTCCGTGGGAGAACGGGTACGAATGTGGACGACGGGATTGCCCGGCGTTCCGGGTCGGGGAGTCCCAGTCGCCTCCTCCACCCCGCGATCCTTCGAGCGACCGGCGTCCGGCGATGGGCTGCTCGCTTCCGCGCCTGACCCGGTGCCGCCGACGAACCACGACGGAGCGTCCCTGCAGACGCGCGCCGTGGACCGCTGTCCCCGAAGGACGAGGCTTCCACGTTGGCTTCCGGGGCCCGATCCGGTCTGACCGGACGCCCCCGGGTTCGGTCCCCGCTGAAGACCGTAGTGCGGGCGGAGGAGCAGGGCCTAACTGCCCGACCTAGTCCGTCCGATCCTATGCCGGTTCCTCTTAAGGGCCTTTCGACTCCGGGTCCTCGAGGGCCGTCGGTCGGTCAGGCCAGCGTGGCCCGAGCGTAGAGTGCGGCCGCGGCGGCGACGACCCCCGCGGCGGCGACGACGACCCACCGGAAGTCCCTGATCCACGACGCCGGGAAGCCAAAGAGGGGATCGAGTGGTGCCATGAACGCCCACGAGAGCGCGACGAGGAGAGCGACGACGCCGAGAGGGACGGCGATGCCGGCCGCGGTCGTCGGATCGGTTCGGCCGCGAGCGCCCGCGAGGAAGACGACGATGCCCACGAGCGCGAACGCGAGGACGGCGCCGACGCCGAGGGGGCCGCTCGTGTAGTACTGGGCCAGTTCCGCCCCCCACCCCGGGAAGAGGGCGAACGGGAGGGCGAGTGCGACGACGACGGCGAGGCAGCCGGCGATGCCAAGCGCGGGGGCGGCCTGCTCGGTGCGCATGTCGGCTCCTGTCGCCGCCGCCGGGTTAAATCGCTCGTATCGTCGCCGCGGGATGAGCAAGGAATTTAGTCGCACGCGTTCACTGTCCACCAACGTGACCGACATCCACGCCAACCAGCGCGTCGCCATGCTCGCGGACGCGCAGAACCTCTATCACTCCGCTCAGAGCCTCTACTCTCGGAACATCGACTACTCGGCGCTGCTCTCGAAGGGCGTCGCCGACCGCGAACTCGTCCGGGCCATCGCCTACGTCATCCGCGCGGATTCGCCCGAGGAGGAACGGTTCTTCGAGGCGCTGGAGGACATCGGCTTCGAGCGGAAGATCAAGGACATCAAGACGTTCGGCGACGGGACGAAGAAGGCCGACTGGGACGTCGGCATCAGCCTCGACGCCGTCACGCTCGCGAACCACGTCGACGTGGTCGTGCTTTGTACCGGCGACGGCGACTTCTCCCGGCTCTGCTCGCACCTCCGCCACGAGGGCGTTCGCGTCGAGGTGATGGCCTTCGGCTCCTCGACGGCGGACGAACTCGTCGACGCCGCCGACTCCTTCATGGATCTCTCCGAACGAGAGGAGACGTTCCTGCTGTAGCCTACCACTCGTCGTCGAGGACTCGCTCCTCGACCGACCGTCCGTTCCGGCGGTAGAACGCGGTGGCGTAGGTCAGCCGGAAGGCGACGAACGCCGCCGTCGCCGCCACCGAGACGAGCGAGAGCGCCACCACCTCCGGCGTCGAGAGGCCGAGCCCCGGCCCGGCACCGCTCGCGAGGGCGTCGGCCAACTGCGGCGTGCCACCGCTGCCGTTCGCGGCGCCGCCCCCGGGGGTCATCCCCCCGCCGATCGGCCCCGGAGCGTCGCCCGCCGACCCGGGGTCGGTGGTGGCGAACTGGTAGGCCGCGACGCCCGCCACCGGGAGGGACGCGAGGCCGCCGAGCAGGACCGTCACGACGGAGAACCCGAGCGTACTGACCAGGTTCGAGCGCACGAAGCCGACGCTCTCGGTGACGGCGTCGACGGGACCGGCGTCCTCGACGACGACGACGACGGGGTAGAACTGGACGAGAAAGAGGACGGCGACGTACGCGAGCAAGGCCAGGAGGAGGACGCCGCCGCCGACGAGGGCGGCGGGGCCGGCGCTTCCGACCCCCACCAGGAGGAGCAAGGCGAGGATCACGAAGACGACGCCGAAGGCCAGTTTGATGCCCAACTCGAGGAGCGTGGCGAGGAGCAGGTCGACGTACCGAGCCTTCCCGACGGCGGTGCCGGACCCCAGCGACGTCTCGCCGTCGAGGGCCTCCCGGGCCATCCCGACGACGCTCGCGACGACGAAGGGCGTGACGAAGAACGTCACCACCTGGATCAGCGCCGGGGCCAGCGGAACGCCGGCCAACTGGAGCGCTCGCTGGGGCAACACCACGAGGCCGTAGAGCAACCCCCCGACGACCAGGACGGGACACCGGGAGAGCGCGTCGGTCGCCGTCCGGAGGGACTGGATCGCGGACATACTCATGCAGGCGGGCAACCGCCACATAACTGTGGGTGGTCGACGGCCGCGGGCGAACGCATATGGCCCCGCCGGACCACCGCCGACCATGCGCGTCAGCGTCATCGGCGGCAGCACGGTGGGGGAGACGGCGGCCGAGCGGGCACGGACCGTCGGACGGCTACTCGGATCACGGGGACACGTCGTCGTCTGTGGCGGCCTCGGCGGGGTGATGGAGGCGGCCTGTGCGGGCGCGAGCGCCGCCGGCGGCGAGACGGTGGGCATCCTCCCGTCGGCCGACCGGCGCGACGCCAACGAGCACGTCGACGTCGCCGTCGCGACGGGGATGGGTCACGCCCGGAACGCGATGGTCGTCATGAACGGGGACGCCGTCGTCGCCATCGACGGCGGCGCGGGGACGCTCTCGGAACTCGGATTCGCGGGCGTGTTCGACCGGCCGACCGCGGGGCTCGGCACCCACGACGCCCCCGGCGTCGAACCGGTCGACACGCCCGAGGAGGCCGTCGACTACGTCGAGTCGTCCGTCCAGCACTGAACGTCGACGGTGGCCTTGAGGTCGATCACCGGGCTCCCGTCGGCCATGTCGACGCCCCGGAGGTCGAGCCGTCCCGCCTCGGCGTCGACCGCGTCGACCCGGCACTCGGAGATGCAGACCGGATTGGGGCGGGCGGGCGACCGCGAGGTGAACACGCCGCGCTCGGGATCGCGGGCAAGCGTCAGCACGGACCGGTCGGCGCGGTCGGCCCACCAGACCACGACCACGCGGTCGGCGTCGAACCCCGTCAGTCCCTCGCGGGCGGCGGGCACGAGTTCGACGACGCCGGCGGCGTCCTCGTGAAAGCCCTGCCGCGGGGCCTCGCTCGTCGTCTCGAAGGGGGTGTGGGCGGTGCCGATTGGGTCACACTCCATGGCGATGGCAGGGTGGCCGACCGGAAAAGCCTACCAGGTGCCGTGGAAGGTGTCGAACGAGAGGGAGTCCAGGGGTTCGTCGCCGACGGCGATGCGGTACTCGCCCGGGGTCAGCATCGGCTTGTGGAACTGCGGGCCGTCGTCGGTCGTGATGCGCGGACAGCCCGTGTTGACGAAGGCGTCCATGTCGAAGTTGCGCAGGCGGTCCGGCGTCACCTCGTCCATCGTGATGAGGTAGGCGTCGTCGTTGTCGTCGACGATCTCCTCGGCGACCTCCCAGCGACCCTGTCCGATCTTGGTGCAGAAGATGACGCCCCACTTCTCGGCGTCCATCGCCTTGTGGACGGAGGCGTACCGCTGTTTCATGAACTGCTCGGTGTCGGCGACCGTGACCACGTTGTTGACGGGGTCGGCGATCACCACCGTCTTGTCCGGATGCTCCATCGCGAGGCCGAGCGGGTGGAACTTCCCGCCGCCGACGTAGAGCACCTGGTCCGCGTCGATGTCCGCGGAGGCGTAGTTACAGCCGAGCACCTGTCCCTCGTGGGTCAGGCGCTCGTCCCCCTTGCGGGTGTGGACGGTGTAGCCCTCGTCTTCGAGCCACTCGCGCATGTCCTCGAAGCGGTTCATGTGCTGGGCGGTGGTGACCAGGCCGACGTCCTCGTCCGGGAGTTCCGCGACGGCGTCCTCCATGATCGGGAAGGGATCGACGTTCGAGAACAGGGGGACGTAGATGATCTTGTCGGACTCTTTCATCGGCGAGTGACCGAAGTGGACGAACACGTCCGTCCGCCGCATGAGGTAGGTGTCGAGGTCGCAGGCGCCGTAGCAGGGCTGGCCGGAGAGCATGTAGGTCACGTCGTCGTCGGTGAGCGCCCGGAGGTCGTCGGCGACGGCCGGGCCGCGGCGCTTCAGCCCCTCGGGGAACTGGAGTCCGACCTTCTTGGCGTTCCGTTCCTCGACCGCCTCGACGATCCGGTCGAGTTCGTAGTCCCACTCCCGGTCGTGTTTGAGCGACATCCCCGTGTTCCGGAGGTCGCCCTCGGTGGACGCGTCCTGACTCATTATCCCGTCGTTGCCGGCGAGGCCGTTTAACGTCCGCGCTTCGGGTGGGAGGCGACCGGGGTCGTCCGCCGAGCGCGTCGGTGACGCCCTCGACAGGCTTTTCGGGGAGACGGACACAACGCCGGCCGATGCCAGCGCCGACCCGTCGAACGGCCCTCCAGGTCGCCGGGGGACTCCTCGCCGCCGGGCTCCCGGGCTGTCTGGGGCTCGGTTCCGGCGATCCCCCGGACCTCGGGCAACTCGAAGCCACCAATCACGACGACGAGGCACACGCCGTCCACGTGCTCTTCGTCGAGGGCGGCGAGCCGACCTACTGGAACTCGAAGCGTCTCGCGGCCGCGACAGAGGACGTGGTGCGGACGGCGACGTTCGAGGGGTATCCGACCGACACCGCGAACACGACCCTCTACGCGCGCGCTGATCGCCGGTCGGACTGGGCATCCTTCGAGTTCGCCGCACACGACGCCTCGTGTCTCGGCCTCTCCATCACCCTCGGGGAGCCCCGGGCGGGCACCGGCGAGGGCGGACGGACGCCCCCGGGCGGCGTCTCCGTCTGGTACACGACCGACACCGACGTGTGCGATCCGTCGACCGGCACGAGGGGCTAGAACAGCGGCTCGACGCCGCCCTCGCCGTCGCCGCTCCAGAGGAGGTCCCGCAGCCCCTCGGGTGCCTCGTCCTCGAGTTCCCGCATCGTCCGCTGGGTCTCGGCCGCGATCCCCTGGAGTTCCTTGATCCGGGGCACGTCGGTCACCCCCGAGAACAGCACGACCGCGGCGACGTAGTCGGAGTCGACCGGGGAGTCACCGCCGCGGACCTCCATGCTCCCGGTGATCTCCTCGATCCACCGACGCGCGCGCTCGATGCCCTTGCGGTCGAGGAACTCGGGAGGCCCGGCGACGACCAGGAGTGCCCGTTCGGCGCTGGAGAGTTCACAGGGGAGGGTCAGCCGTCCGAGCGCCGCCTTGCGGACCGTCGAGAGGATCCGGTTCGTCGAGTCGCCGACGTCCGGATCGGCGCGCTTCCGGGAGAACAGCCGTCGTTCGGGGCGGGTGACCGGCGTCGCCGCGTAGCCGACCGTCGAGACGCCCCCGCTGCCGAGCGTGTTGATGATCTCGCTCGCGTCGACGACGGACTCCGCGACCGGTCGGTCGTCGCTCACCTCGCCCGCCGAGAAGAGGACGCCGAGACGGCGTGCGATCTCCTCGTTGATGCGGCCGTAGCCGGCGTGGAGGCTCTCGCCGCCCTCCCGCCAGGCCTCGTTGTCGAAGACGATCAGGTTGTCGACGTGCTCGACGAGCGTCATGAACGATCGGGCGGCGTTGAGCGAGTAGATGCTCCCCTCGTCCCGACCGGGGAGGATCCCCAGCCCGTAGACCGGTTCGCTGTACCGGCGCCGCAGTTCGCGAGCGATCACCGGGGCGGCACCGCTGCCGGTCCCGCCGCCGAGGCCGGCGACGACGAGGAAGGCGTCGAGTTCGTGGACCGCGACGTCGTCGACGACACCCATCACCTCGTCGACGTCCTCGCTCGCGACGTCGGCCCCGAGTTCGTTGTCGGCCCCGGTGCCGTGGCCCTTCAGCCGCGACCCGCCGATCAGTACCCGCCGTGCGAGCGGCGTGTACTCCAGGCCGAGGAGGTCCGCGCGGGCGGTGTTGACCGCGACGACGTCGTGGACGACGTTCCCCCTGGCCTCCCGGTCGTACGCCGTGATGGCCTCGATCACTTTCCCCCCGGCCTGCCCCACCCCGATCAGTGCGAGTTTCATGCCCGCCCACCGTACGCCGTCGCGGCGTATGAATGATCGGTCGGTGGGCGGGGCGGTCCGGCCGACGCGGGTGGCCGTCGGGTGATACGTTTTTACCATTTGATATCATATGCCCGTCCATATGGGGGGGCCACCCACGCACGTGGACGACGCGCTCGGGGACGCGTCGTCCATCCTGCTGCTGGCGTCGTCGGACAGTGATTTCGACGACGACGCCTGCATCGACCTCCTGACGGCCGGCGATCCGGCGGAGACGAACGTCATCAGCGCGACCGTCACCGACCCGCCCGCCGAGCGGTTCGCCCTCTGGCAGCGCGAAGTGGGAGAGCAGTTGCCGGCCCGTGCCACGATCGTCGACGCCGGATGCGGTCGACAGCGCGAGGTCGCCGTCGGCGACGGGGTGATCGAGGGAGGGGAGTCGGTCGGTCTCACCGTCGACATGCTCCCCGAGAACGCGGAACCCATCGACCTCGGGATGACCCTCGCCCGCTATCTCGGCGCCTGGGAGTCGACGCCCGACTCCACGATGCTCTGTCTCCACTCGCTGACCGCGCTGCTCGAGGGATTCGACCGTGACGTCGTCATCTCCCTGGTATCGGCGCTCAACGACCTGTGTGACACCGTCGGTGCCACGGCACACCACCACATGGATCCCGGGGCACACGACGACGAGACCGTCGCGACGTTCCGACCGCTGTACGACGCGGTGATCGAACACGTCACGGGCGACGGCTGGACGGTGACGAAGGCGCCGGCCGACGCCGACCGGCCGACCTTCCGCCAGTCCACGGCGCCGCCGGGCGGGGCGGCCGGTACCGATCCGAACCGCCCCGAGACGATTCCGATGCCGTACTCCTTCGATCAGACGCTCGACCTCATCTCGGTTCCGCGTCGTCGCACCCTCCTCTATCACCTGAAGGATCGCGGCTCCGGGACGATGTCGCTGGAGGAACTCGTGGACGCCGTGGTGACGCGGGAGCGGTCCATTCCGGTGCGGGAGACGCCCGAGTCGTCGGGTGCCGTCCGCGTGTCGCTCGTCCACTCCCACCTGCCCAAACTGGCCGACCTCGGTATCCTCGATTTCGACCCCGAGGCGTCGACGGTCCAGTACCACGGCAACCCCGCGCTGGAGTCGTTCCTCCGGTACGTGGAGACGCTCGAACTGGGGTGAGCCCGTCGGCGGGTCGAGCCGCGCCCGGGCGACCGGACGCCCGCGGGAAAGAACGTGCCTCTCCCCCCGGAACGGCGCGGCCGTGAACCGCCGACGATTCCTCGACGCGGTCGGCGTGGCCGGGATACCCCGTGTCGCGGGCTGTGCCGGCGTCGTCACTCCCGAGCGAGCGCCGAGGAGGATTTTGCGAGGGAAGAACGCTCCGAGAGCGTCTTCCGCACTCTCACGAGTGCGAGCGAAGGGATTCGAACCACGGTCGGACGCGCGTCCTCCCTGCTTCAAACCCCTTCGTCGCAGCAGGACGCTCGCTCTCGCTCGCGTCCGGCATGCGAGGGAAGGGATTTGAACCCTTGGACCTCTACAGGAGCGGATCTTGAGTCCGCCGCCGTTTCCGGGCTTGGCTACCCTCGCACGCACCCCGCCGGTAGACGGGGCCGGCGGTTCAACCCACCGATTTCCCGTCGCCGGACCGGGAACCGGACGGTGCGAAACGTTTATGTTGTTAGGTAACATACACCAAGGTCCGGGAGGACCCACGAGGGCCCACCGGACGATCTGAGTCGGTCCATCCGCACGGACGGGCTGACTGAGGTTAGGGGTAAAACTGAAGCCCCCGTAACAGGGGGACAAAGTGAACGCCTCGAAGGAGGACCGCAGCGGGCCAGCACTCGTCCGCCATGGCGGACGGGAGGGAAGGCCGAGTACCGGACCTCGTGTAAACGGGGTTCGCGAATCTGGGCAACCAGCAAGGCCGAACGGCCCGCGGAAAACATCTCCCGTCCGGGTCCAAATCGTGGGGTTCCCCGTTTTCGACGGACGTACGTCGCGAGTACCGGCCACGGTTCGGGATATCGTTAATACCTCGCGGAGCGTCCCCCTCGGCGAGAGGAATGCCCGAGAGGAGTACGCTACTGTGTCGGTCCCTGGACTCGCTGGACGAGGTGTTCTACGTCTACGACGAACGAGAGCGGCTGGTGTTCTGGAACGACCGCCTCAACGACCTGTTCGACCTGACCGACGAGGAGATCGAGGGGCGGGAGCCGGTGGAGTTCTTCGTCGAGGCGGACCGACCGGCGGTCGAGCGAGCCGTGGCGCGAATCTTCGAGACGGGCGAGACGGTGGTGGAGGCGCGGGCGGACACGACCGCCGGCCGGATCCGGTTCGAACTCACGGGCCGGAAACTGACCGACGGGGACGGGACCGTCCTCGGCTTCTGTGGGATCGGACGGGACGTGACGGAGCGCCGGGAGCGGGAGCGACAGCTCGCGGCGCAGAACGACCGCCTCACCGAGTTCGCCACCATCCTCGCACACGACCTTCGGAACCCGCTGGCGGTCGCACAGGGGTATCTCGATCGATTCGCCGACGGGACGACTGCCGACGGGACGGAGGCGACGGATCTGGTCCGGGTCCGCCGCTCGCTCGACCGGATCGAGCGCATCGTCGAGGACGTCCTCACCGTCGCCATCGACGGACGGGCGGTGGTCGACGCCGAGCCGGTTCCCGTCGCGACCGTCGCCCGGGACGCCTGGGCGACGGTGGACTCCGGGGACGCGACACTGGACGTGCGGACGGCGCTGATCGTCGAGGCCGACGAGTCGCGGCTGCGACGGCTGCTGGAGAACCTGTTTCGCAACTCCGTCGAGCAGGGCTCGACGAGCAACCAGCAGAACGCTGGTGACGCCGCCGAGCAGGGCTCGACGAGCAACCAGCAGAACGCTGGTGACGCCGCCGAGCGCGGCTCCGACGGCCGGGACTCCCCGTCCGTGACGGTGTCGGTCGTCGAGACGGCCGACGGGTTCGCCGTCGTCGACGACGGGCCGGGCATCCCCGCGGCCGACCGCGACGCGGTGTTCGAGCCCGGATTCAGCCGCTCCAGCGGGGGGACTGGCTTCGGACTCTACATCGTCCAGAGCATCGCCGAGGCACACGGGTGGCGCGTGGCCGTGACCGAGGGCTCGGCCGGCGGCGCGCGGTTCGAGTTCACGGTCGCTCCGGGGTGCGGAGATGGCGGCGCCGTCGCGTAGCGTCGCGCGGACGGCTGGAGGGGAGGGCTTATGGCGCTCGTATCCATAGGGCGCTCGCTATGTTCGACGACACCGACCGCCGCCAGTTTCTCCAGCTCGCCGGCACGGGGACGGCGCTCTCGATGGCCGGCTGTAGCGCGCTCTCGAATCACGGCGGCGACGCCGGTGCCGGCGGCGAGGGTGGCTCCGGGAGGGCGACGGTCACGCTCGGGGTGCAACCCGATCAGGAGTCGATGCAACAGCTCCAGTCGGAGATCAGGTCCCGGATCGAATCGGGGGAGATCGACCGAATGGAGGCCCAACAGGAGTTTCGGACCCGACGGATGGAACTGACGAGGGAGGCGGTCTCGCAGTTCCGGAACCGGACGGGAAACGTCTCGATCACCGTCGACGACACGGTCGACCAGTTCGGCGTGATGCTCGTCACGGGTCGGCCCGCGGCGCTGGTGGAGTCGCTCGGGTTCGAGGAGGTAAACGGGCTCTTCCCCGCCTCGGTGTTCGAGGAGGCGCGCTCCCAGGCCGAGGGCGGGACAGCCGCGCCCGGCAACGGCACCGGGACGGCGTAGGGGTTAGCCGTCCACCGCGCCGACGTCCGCGACGGCGTCCGCGAGGTCCTCGCCCCACGCCAGGAGCGACTCGTCGGCGCCGAAGGGCGCGACCGCCTGGAGGCCGAGGGGCAGGTCGCCGACCCGCCCGCAGGGAACGGTCAGGGCGGGCACGCCGCCGTGGGTCCACGGCAGGTTCATGATCGGATCGCCGGTGTCGTCGATGCCCTCCGGCGCGGGGCCGGGCGCGGCCGGCGAGAGCAGGACGTCGACGCCAGCCTCGCGCATCCGGTCCTCGATCCTGGTGCGGAACTCCCGGGCCGCGGCGCGGGCGTCCACCAGTTCGTCGACGCCGACGCCGCGACCCACCTCGATCAGGTCGGCCGTGGTGTCGGCGAACTGGTCCCCGTGTTCGGCGTACCGCTCCGCGTGCGAGAGCGCCAGTTCGGCCGCGGTCAGGGCGTCGTGGCGGTCGTTCACCGTCTCGATGTCGTCGAGCATCGACACCCGCCGGACCTCGTAGCCGGCGTCGGCGAGCGCGTCGGCACCCGCCTCGAGGCCCGCCCGCCCGGCCGGCGTCGCCTGGTCGAGGTACGGCCCCTCGACGACGCCGAGGACCGGCCGTTCGTCCGGCCGGACCGGATCCCAGCCGTCACACAGGACCGACGCGGCCCGGGCCGCGCCGGCGACGTCGGCGGTGAACGTCCCGACGTGGTCGGCGGTCTCGGAGAAGGAGACGAGTCCCTCGCGGGGGATCCGGTCGTAGCTCGGTTTGTAGCCGACGATGCCACAGAAGGCCGCGGGCCGGATGACCGACCCGACGGTCTGCGTGCCGAGCGCGAGCGGGCACATCCCTGCCGCGACGGCGGCCGCCGATCCGCTGGAGGAGCCGCCGGGCGTGTGCCCGAGGGCGTTCGGGTTCCGGGTCGGCGCCGGTTCGAAGTAGGCGAACTCGGTCGTGTGGGTCTTGCCGAAGTGGAGCGCACCGGCGTCGAGCAGGCGGCGCATGGCGGTCGATTCGCGGCCGGTGATGGCCGTCGGCGGCACCGACGACCCGGCGAGCGTCGGGAAGCCGTCGACGTGGAAGATGTCCTTGACCCCGACCGGAACGCCGAACAGCGGCGGTCTGGTGGCGGGGTCGTCGTACCGGGTCGCGAGCGCGTCGGCCTCGCGGCGGAGCCGCGTCCGGCGACCGGACTCGGGGACGAGCGCCTGCACCTCCTCCTCCGCGGCGTCGATGCGCGCCACGCAGTCGTCGATCAGCGCCGTCGGCGAGCGCTCGCCCGCCCTGAGTGCGGAAACCAGCGGTTCGAGGGGTCGTCTATCGGTCAGCATCGCTTCGAACTCACACGCCGGAAGGATAACGCTTCGGTCGCCGGCGAGCCGTCACGTCGGCGGCCGGTCGTCGGCCGTCCCCGCGTTTCGGGAGCCGGGGACGAACGCGGCGTGAGGTTTCGGATCCGAACTCTCGGAGCGTTCTACGACGGACGTGCGGATTTCTCCCCCAAATTCGGACCGGTATCACAACCACAATCCAGTTGAGTCGGGGAGCCGTACGTTCGGGGCGATGTACTCGCCCGACGCCGTCGATCACGGGAGGTGGATCGCGTGACAGTCGCCGAGTCGCTGATCGAGGGGCTCCGCCTGGCCGCCGAGATGGGCTGGGAGACGTGGTGGGCGCTGGTTCTCGGGTTCACCATCGCCGGCGCGGTGGAGACGTTCGTGAGCGAGGAGAAGATGTCGGCCGTCCTCGGCGGGAGCGGGTGGCGAGAACTCGGCCTGGGGACGCTGTTCGGCGCCGCCTCGTCGTCGTGTTCGTTCGGCGCGGTGGCGACCACGAAGTCGCTGTTCAAGAAGGGCGCCTCGCCCGTCGCGAGCCTCGCGGCCTTCCAGTTCGCGTCGACCAACCTCGTGATCGAACTCGGACTGGTGATGTGGATCCTGCTCGGCTGGCAGTTCGTCCTCGCGGACTACGTCGCCGGCCTCCTCCTCATCGGCCTGCTGGCGGCGACGTTCGCGTTCGTCGTCCCGGACGCGTGGTTCGCGGCGGCGCGCGAGCATCTCCGCTCCGCCGAGGGGGTTCGTGACCCCGCCTGTGGGATGGAGGTCGATCCGACGGCCGACGACACCGTCGAACTGGAGACCGAGAGCGGCACCGAGTACTTCTGCTCGGAGTCGTGTAAGGAGGCCTACGCCGAGTCCCGGCGCCAGTCGGACGCGTCGTGGCGCGACCGTCTGCTGACCCGCGACGGCTGGCGTCTCGCCTCGAAGAACGCCCTCGGCGAGTGGAACATGCTGTGGACGGACATCGTCGCCGGCTTCCTGATCGCGGGGCTGATCGGCGCGTTCGTCCCCCGGGCGTGGTGGACGACGCTGTTCGGCGTCGGCGCCGAGGGGACGCTGACGTGGGTGGTCGCCAGCGCCGTCGTCGGCGTCGCCGTCGGCGTCGTCACCTTCGTCTGCTCGGTCGGAAACGTCCCCTTCGCGGTGATCCTCTGGTCGAACGGCATCGCATTCGGCGGCGTGATGAGCTTCATCTTCGCCGACCTGATCGTGCCGACCATCACGGACGCCTACCGGCGGTACTACGGCCTCCGGATGGCGGCGGTCCTGTTCGTCAGCATCTTCGTCACGGCCGTCGTCTCGGGCGTCGCCGTCCACTACCTCTGGGCCGGCATCGGGCTGATCCCGCCCGCGGGCGAGGCCGGCGGCACCGCCCCCAGCGGCTACACGACCTACCTCAACGCCGCGTTCACGTTCCTCTTTCTCGGACAGGTGTACGTTGGCCAGGTGAGCGACGCGGGCGAGGCCGACGACGCGGCGGAACACCCCGCCTAGCGGTTCCGGCCCACCGGGAACTGGACGCGCTCGGGGTGGTCGGTGAAGCGGTCGACGATCCCACGGTAGAGGTCGTTCCGGACGCGGGTGCCCCGCCGCGGGTGGACGAGATACCGCAGTCGGAGTTCGATCCACGACTCCCGCTGGACGACGTTGACCGTCGGCCGGTCGTTCACGTCGAGTTCGACCGGCGTCTCGGCGAGGCGGTCGCGATACTCCGCGACGTGGGTCGCCATCTCGTCGCCGATCCGCTCGTCGGCCACCTCGACCATCAGGTCGGTCGCGAAGGCCAGATCCGTCTCGTAGGCGACCTGCACCGAGAGTTCGTTCCAGACGTGTGGCACGCCCTCGCCGTAGAAGTTGACGACGTGCGAGGAGAGCACGACGCTGTTTGGCACGGTGACGATGCGCCCCGAGGGCTGGTTGCTGGAGACGAGTTCGCCGTCGATCTCCCACACCTCGGTCGTGAAGAAGTCGATCGAGGCCACGTCGCCTCTGGTGTCCTCGATGGCGACGCGGTCGCCCACCTGGTAGGGGCGCTTGGTGACGATGTAGAGCCACCCGATCAGCGAGAAGAGGGGTTGCTGGAGCGCGAACGTGACGGCGACGCCGACGACGCCCAGCGAGAAGAGGACGCTCAGCCAGTTGCGCGTGACGACGCCGAAGGCCGCGACCAGGGTGAGGACGCCGAAGACGAGACGGAGGCCGGTCCGGACGTCGTGGCGCCGGCGCTTGTTCGCGGTGCGGGCGAGCAGCGCGCCGCCGACGAGGCGGTAGGCCCCGTAGCCGGCGAGTGCGATGGCGGCGACCGACAGCACCAGCAGGGTCGGCCCCCCGAGGGCCACGCCGAGGACCGTCTCGTCGAGGCCGAATCGTCGAACCACGCGCGATCCGACGTAGAGGACGAGTGCGGCGAGGAGCGATACGAGTCCGGTGTGACGCATACCCCTACGCCGTCGCGCGGCCTCGAAAAACCTCGGGTAGCGGACACGAACACAAGAATCACGTGTCCGGGCGTGGACAGGCCCGGATATGGACTCCCGACCCTCCCTCCAGTCGGTACTGATCGGCGTCGGTATCGTCCTCGTCGTCGCTTCGGCGGTTCCGGTCGGCAACTCGGTGGACTCCGACTACGTCCACCGGGCTGAACCGGCCGAGAACGGCACGCTCGCGTTCGGCATCGAGTACGAGGAGTCGGACGTCATCGCTCACGAGAACCTCTCGGAGCGGGGTCGGGAGGTCGTCGCCCGCGCTGTGGCGGACTCGCCGTACGTGGTCGAGGACGAGTCGGCGACCGCGCCCGAGTTCGAGTACACCAGCGATCACGTCGCCCTGAACCAGGGCCTCTACGCCGTCCGCTATCGCGGGGAGACGTACTCGCTGCTGACGGAGCAGCGAAGCGAGGGGTTCAACGTGGCTCGGCTGGCCCTCGGCATCGCGCTCTCGGCGGCTCGACCCCTCGGCGTCCTGTTCCTGGTCACGGGGGTCGGCCTGACGGCGTGGCGCCGGTACCGCGAGTGACCGTCAGCCACCGATCCCCGACCGCGATTCGCGCCGGTGCAGAGCGAGGGCGGCGAGCGTGGCGAGCAGTCCCGCGGCCGCCGCGATGCCGAAGGCGACGCGGTAGCCGACGACGGTGTACACCCGGGCGCCGTTGAGCACCTCGCCGGTCCAGTAGGCGTCGAGGACGGCGCCGAGCAGCGCGGGGAGCGTCGCGGCGCCGAGGTAGCCGAAGCCGTTGACCACGCCCGTGACCGTCCCCGCCACCGACGGGTCGTGGCGCTCCTTGCCGACGGTGAACACGAGGGCGACGCCGCCGTTGGTGAGGAGCGCGACGAAGAAGACGGCCCCGACGACGGCCAGCGGCGGGACGAGGACGAGGGCGGCGTAGGCGGCGGTGAAGAGCAGCGCCGACGCGACGACGAGTTCCGTCCGCCGGCCGAGGCGGTCGGAGAGCGCGCCGAGCAAGGGCGACCCGAGGACGAACCCGACGTTGCCGACGAGGACGAACGTCGACGCCCGCGCGAGCGAGACGGCGTAGGTGTCGACGAGGAAGGGCACGCCCCAGAGCCCGAGGACGGTGAAGTTGACGCCGAGCACGCAGAACAGGACGACGCCCATCAGCCACGTCTCGCGCTCCGCGACGACGGTTCGGACGTTCCCGACCACCTCGGCCAGCGAGGCGGCGCCCGCGCCGACGTCGGCGTCGCCGCCCGTCGCGCGCCAGTCCGGCATCTCGACGCCCGCACGACCGGGCGTATCGCGGACGAAGGCGGCGATGCCGAGGGTGAGGACGGCGGTGGCGGCGGCCGCGACGAGGGTCGCCGATCGCCAGCCGACGGCCTCGGTGGCGAGCGCCAGCGGCGTCGTCGCGAGGATGCCGCCGAGCCCCGCGGCGGCGACGGTGTAGCCCGTCATGGTCGCGTACTGATCCGCGCGAAACCAGTTCGCACAGAACCGGAGCGTCCCGATGTAGAGGACGCTCCCCCCGAGGCCGACGACGGCGCGAGCGAGGAAGGCGGCCGCGAGCGACCCGCTCGTGGCGAACCAGCCGACGCCGAGGGTCAGCAGGCCGAGCCCGGCGGCGCCGACCCGCCGCGGGCCGTAGCGGTCGACGATCAGCCCCGCCGGGAGCTGGAGCGGCGCGTAGACGTAGAAAAACGAGGCGTGGAGGGCGCCGAGTTCGGCGCCCGTCGCGTCGAAGGTGCGGGCGAGCGAGTCCGCGAGGACGGCCGTCGCCGTCCGGTGGAAGTTGACGAACAGGAAGCCCGCGGCGAGCAGGGTCCAGAGCCCGGCGCGACGCTGTCGGGGCGAGAGGGCGGACACACTCCCTCTCGCGGAGTGACGGTCAAATAGCGACCGGTTCGTCGGCGTCGCGGGTGGCGACGCGGCGGCCCGCGTCGCCGATCAGTGGAACGTGCGGCTGGCCTCGGTCTCGGTGGCCACGTCGCCCTCGTCGGTCGCGAACCGCTGTTCGATCTCGCGGTAGCGCTCGCGCACGTCGTCGGAGACGCTCGCGGTCACCTCGTCGAGGGCCTGCTCGAAGTGGTCCATCGTGACGCGGACGTTCCCGACGGAGTCGCCGATCTCCTCGGGCGAGACGCTGTTGATGAACTCCCGGGACGCCGCCATCGACGCCTCGCGACAGACCGCCTCGATGTCGGCGCCGACGTAGTTCTCGGTGCGGCGCGCGAGGCGGTCGAGGTCCACGTCGTCGGCCAGCGGCTTGCTCCGGGTGTGGACCTCGAAGATGGCGCGGCGGGCCTCCTCGTCGGGAACGGGCACGTGGACGTGCCGGTCCAGGCGGCCCGGGCGCAGGAGCGCGGAGTCGATCAGGTCCGGCCGGTTCGAGGTGGCGATCACCACGACGTCCTCCAAGGTCTCCAGCCCGTCGAGTTCGGTCAGGAGTTGGGAGACGACGCGCTCGGAGACGCCGGAGTCGCCGGTGTTGCGGCCCCGCTCGGTCGCGATGGCGTCGATCTCGTCGAAGAAGATGACGGTCGGCGCGTTCTCGCGGGCCTTGCTGAAGATCTCGCGGACCCCCTTCTCCGATTCCCCGACGTACTTGTCGAGGAGTTCGGGGCCCTTCACCGAGATGAAGTTGGACTCGGCCTCGTTCGCCACCGCCTTGGCGAGCAGGGTCTTCCCGGTGCCCGGCGGGCCGTACATGAGCACGCCCTTCGCGGACTCCATGTCCATGGCCTCGAACACCTCGGGGTAGTCGAGCGGCCACTGGATGGTCTCGCGGAGGCGCTCTTTCGTGTCTTCCAGTCCGCCGACGTCCGCCCAGGTGACGTCGGGAACCTCGACGAACACCTCCCGGAGCGCCGAGGGTTCGATGCCCTTCATCGCCTCCTGGAAGTCGTCTTCCCCCACCTCGAGGGATTCGAGGATCTCGGCGTCGATCTCCTCCGCTTCGAGGTCGATCTGCGGACGGATGCGCCGGAGCGCGTTCATCGCGGCCTCCTTGGCGAGGCTCTCGATGTCGGCGCCGACGAACCCGTGGGTCGACTCCGCGAAGGCGTCGATGTCGACGTCCTCGGCGAGCGGCATGTTCCGGGTGTGGACCTGCAGGATCTCCCGGCGGCCGTCGCGGTCGGGGACGCCGATCTCGATCTCGCGGTCGAAGCGACCGCCGCGGCGGAGCGCGGGGTCGATGGCGTCGACGCGGTTGGTCGCGCCGATCACGACCACCTCGCCGCGCTCCTCGAGGCCGTCCATCAGCGAGAGCAACTGCGCGACGACGCGGCGTTCCACGTCCCCGCCCGCCTCCTCGCGCTTGGGCGCGATGGAGTCGAGTTCGTCGATGAAGATGATCGCGGGAGCGTTCTCCTCGGCCTCCTCGAAGGCCTCGCGGAGTTGCTCCTCGCTCTCGCCGTAGTACTTCGACATGATCTCCGGGCCGGAGATGGTGTGGAAGTGGGCGTCGATCTCGTTGGCGACGGCCTTGGCGATCAGCGTCTTGCCCGTGCCCGGCGGGCCGTGCAGGAGCACGCCCTTGGGCGGGTCGATGCCCAGCCGCCGGAACAGCTCGGGGTGGCGCATCGGCAGTTCGATCATCTCGCGAACCTGTTCGAGTTCGCGATCCAGGCCGCCGATGTCCTCGTAGGTCACGTCCGGCGTGCCCGCGGTCGACCCCTCGGCTTCGGTCTCGCGGATCTGTTCGGCGGGCTTCTCGCTGATCTGCACCTCGGTCGAGTCGGTGACGACGACCGTGCCCGAGGGCTCGGTGTCGGCCACCTTCAGCGGCAGGGCCTTGTTCCCGCGGCCGCCCATGAAGCCGAAGCCGAAGGGGATCCGGAGGGTCTGGCCCTTCGTGATCGGCTTGTCGGTGAGCTTGTCGCGGAGGTAGTGGCCGATGTCGCCCCGAATGCCGATCTGCTGGGGTAGCGCGACCGTCACCCGGTCGGCCTGTTTCACGTCCGCCTTCTCGACGTCGACGCGGTCGTCGATGCCGACGTTGGCCTGCTGGCGGAGCTGCCCGTCGATGCGGATGACGCCGGAGCCCTGATCCTCGGGCAGGCCCGGCCACACGCGCGCGACGGCGGTGCCGTCCTTGCCCTCGATGCGGATGTAGTCGCCGACGTCGAGATCCATCTCCGCCGCGGCCGCGCGGTCGATGGCGGCGAGTCCGCGGCCGGCGTCTTTCTGTTTCAGTGGTTTGACGACGAGTTTCATTGTGTACCCCTCACGACGAGTACGCCGTTGTTCGTGTCAACGCTTTCGACCGATCCGGGAACCTCGAACTCCAGTTCGGTCTCCCCGTCGACCAGCACGATGGCCGTCTCGCCGGCGATGTCGGCAGTCAGGCGGTCGTCCGCGACGCCGACGTCGGCGGCGATCACCCACCCGTCCTCGTAGTCGTACCGGCGGACGATCCGCTCGTCCTCACCGGCGTGTTGCTGTCTCACCATGTCAGTTCCTAACCCCACGTTAGCTATCTATCTATTTAAGGATTTCGTTGGATAATCGCCATACGGTGTCGGGGTCGCGCGAGCGAGTGAAATTGCGGTTCACACGAATCGGACGGCGGGCGGGGTTTATTGCCCCTCCCGCGCTACCGCCTGTATGGAGACGGTCACACACCACGGCCGGACGACGGCCTACCGGCGACACGACCGTGGCGGGGGCGGGGAGCCGGTGGTTTTGATCCACGGGAGCGGCGGCTCGCACGGTGTCTGGAAGTCGCAGGCCCGCCTCGCCGACGAGCGTCCCGTCATCGCCCTCGACCTGAGTGGCCACGGCGAGAGCGAGGACGTGGACGCCGCGCCGGGGTACGAGACGCTGTCGGCGTACGTCGACGACGTACTCGCCGTCCTCCGGGCGACGGACGCCCGCGTCCTCTGTGGCAACTCGCTCGGCGGGGCGGTCGCCCTGACGCTCGTCTTCGAACGCGACGACGTCGACCTCTCGGGGCTGATCCTCGCGGGGACGGGGGCCAAACTCGCCGTCCTCGACGACCTCCTGCGGTGGCTCCGGACGGACTTCGAGCGGGCGATCGAGTTCCTCCACGGGCCGGACCGGCTCTTTCACGACCCCGACGACCGGCTGGTGGCCGTCTCCCGGGAGTCGCTCCACGAGGCGGGGCAAGCCGTGACCTACCGCGACTTCCGGACCTGCCACGAGTTCGACGTTCGCGGGGAACTGGACGGCGTCGACGTCCCGACGCTGGCCCTCGTCGGGGAACACGACGCCCTGACGCCGCCGTGGTACCACGAGACGCTCGCGGCGTCGATTCCGGACGCCGAGTGGACGACCGTCCCCGACGCGGCCCACCTCGCGATGCTGGAGCGGCCGGCGGCGTTCAACGAGGCCGTCACCGCGTTTCTGGATCGAATCGCCACGCATTAGCGCGTCGGCCGCGAACCCGTGGGCGTGCCACACCGCGTCGAGCGAACCGACCCCGACGGCGTCGACTTCGGGTGGGTGATGCAGGTGACGTTCGTCGTCACCATCGTCGCCGGCGCACCCCTCGTGGCGGCGCTCTCGACGACGACGACGCTGCCCACGTGGGGCGCCCGCGCCGCCTTCGCCGTCCGGGTTGGGGCGCTCGTCTGGTTCTGCACCGCGGTCCTCGCCTACGCGTACGCCCGCCGTTCCGTGAGCGGGGAGACGGCCGACGGCGCCGGGGAGCCGGACCGGTAACTGCGTCCAGCCGGAAGCTCTTTGCCACGGACACGACACCACTCGGTATGATCGACGAGACCATCGAGGAGATCCGTCGGATGCAGACCCACAGTTCGTCGGTGGTCGCGGTCAAGGCCACCGCCGCGCTCCGGGAGCTCCTCGACAGGGACTACCGCAACGTCGAGGCCTACGAGCGCGACCTGGAACGCAACGCCGGGGCGCTCCGCCGGGCCAACCCCTCCCACGCCTCGCTCCACAAGGCGATGCGGGAGGTCGTCGACGGCGTCCTCGGGGAGGCCCGAACCGTCGAGGAGGCGAAGGCCCGAACCCGGCAGGTGATCGACCGGGTCACCGAGGACATCGAGACCGGCAAGCGACGGGCGGCCGCCGAGGCCGCCGAGACGTTCGAGGACGGCGAGACCTTCCTCACCCACGACTTCTCCTCGACCGTGCTGGAGGCCATCGAGACGGCCGCCGCCGACGGCTGCCACCTCACGGGATACGTCACCGAGGCGCGGCCGCGCTACCTCGGCCGGAAAACCGCCCGCCGCCTCGCCGAGATGGACCGCGTCGATCCGCACCTCGCCGTCGACAGCGCCGCCGGCTACCTGCTGGATCGGTGTGACCGGGTGATCGTCGGCATGGACTGCATCGTCGAGGACACCCTCTACAACCGCGTCGGCACGTTCCCCCTCGCGGCCGCCGCCGACGTGGCCGACGTCCCCGTCACGGTCGTCGGCTCGCAGTCGAAGATCATCGAGGACGACTTCGTCTTCGAGAACGAGTCCCGGCCGCCCGCGGAGGTGATCCGCGAACCCGTCGAGGGCGTCGAGATCGAGAACCCCGCATACGACGCGACGCCGATGTCGCTCATCGACGAGGTGGTCACGGATCGGGGCACCTACGACGACTGACTACCGGCGGATCAGTTCCGAGAGCCGGTCGCGCAGCCGTTCGTCGGGGCCGAGACGCAGGTAGAACGCGTCGCCGTCGTCCTCGTAGTAGCTCTCGATCCGCCGCTTGATCTCGAAGCCGACGGACTCGTAGAAGGCGAGCGCCCGGTCGTTCGTCGCGCGGGCGTGACAGGTGACCGTCCGGTGTTCCTCGGCCACCTCCGCGACGAGTCGTCGGCCGTGGCCCTCGCCCCGCCGGTCGGGGGCGACGGCCAGAAAGAGGATGTAGCCGTCCCGCCGGGCCGTGGCGAAGCCGACGAGGTCCTCGTCGAAGTAGAGCAGGTGGGTCTTCGCCCGCCGGTAGGCGTCCATGAAGAAGCGCTTTCGCTGTTTGAGGACGCCCTCGGTGCGGCGGATCTCCTCTTTGAGCTCCCAGGCCTCGTCGGCGTGGTCGGCCGCCCCGGGGCCATCGACGCGTTTCTCGACGGTAACGCTCACTACACGGGTGCTAAGGGAGTCCGGTATTATAACTTCACCGTCGGTGACCATCGTCGCCGGCTTCGCCCGCGGCGCTCAGAACGCCCGGTCGAGGTAGTCCGACTCCCATCCACCCTCGTCGTCGACCGACGCCTCCCACTCGCTGCGCTTGACCTCGAGGTAGCAGCCCAACAGCTCCTCGCCCATCGCCGATTCGAGGACGTCGTCGTCCGCGAGGGCGTCCAGCGCCTCCGAGAGCGTGGTCGGGAGCCGTTCGATCCCGCGTTCGGCGCGTTCCGAGTCGTCGAGCGTCCCGGGGTCGCGGTTCAGCGGCTCGCCGGGGTCGAGTCCGCGCTCGATGCCGTCCAGCCCGGCCGCGACGAGCGCCAACTGCGCGAGGTAGGGGTTGGCCGTGTTGTCCGCGGGCTTGAACTCGACGCGGGTCGTCGCCTCCGGGGCGCTCCGGTCGATCGACGGCACCCGGACGGCCGCCTCGCGGTTGTCCTCGCCCCAGCAGGTGTAGGCCGACGCCCACATCCCCGGCGCGAGGCGGTCGTAGGACTCGACGGTGGGGGCCGTCACCGCGACCAGCGCCGGCGCGTGTTCGAGCAGGCCGCCGACGAACGCCCGGCCCGCCTGCGAGAGGGGGTACGGCCCGTCGGCGTCGGGGTCGTGGAGGACGTTCTCGCCGTCCCGCCACAGCGAGAGGTGGACGTGACAGCCGGTCCCGGGGAGTTCGGGGAAGGGCTTGGGCCGGAAGGTGGCGTCGATGCCGTGGTCCGCGGCGACCGCGCGGACGGTCTCCGTGAACCGGACGTGGTTGTCCGCGGCGGCGACGCCCGTGTCGTGATCGATCACGAGTTCCTGCTGGCCGGGGCCGTACTCGGGGTAGTAGGCCGCCAGCCCCATGCCCTGTGCCTTGAGCGCGTCCACGGTGTCGAGGACGACGTCGTGGGCGCTCCGCATCCCGTCCGTCGAGAAGCAGGTGGTGTCGTCGAGGGGGACCGTCTCGCCGTCGTCGGTCGTCCGGGTGTAGTAGAACTCGCTCTCGTAGGCCAGTTCGGGCGCGTACCCCTCGCTCGACAGGTCGTCCAGATACCGGCGGAGCTGCGCCCGCGGCCCCGCGGCCCAGGGCTCGCCGTCCAGGTCGTGCAGATCCGCCAGCACGAGCGCGGCGCGGTCGGCGTACGGCAGGGGGGTGAACGTCTCCGGATCGGGCACGATCCGCACCTCGCCCGCGGGACCGAAGCGGCCCTCTCCGGCCAGCAGGTCCAGCGCGTTGAACGACTGCATCGCGTGGGTGACGTTCGTACCGTCGGCGAGCACCCCGGGTAGCGACTCCCGGTCGACGACCCGCCCCCGCGGCACGCCGCTGTTGTTGACGAAGACGACGCGGACCAGTTCCACGTCCTCGGCGTCCGCACGCTGGAGGACGTCCTCGGTGTCAGTCATGTGCTGACACGGGGCGTGATACCCCATTATCCCGGCGGCTATCGGCAAATTCGTCTCCTTTCTCGGACGGCAAACCGTTTTGGCCCCGCCCGTCCTCGTTCCGACGACGCCACCGATGAGCTTCGAACTCCGACCCCACACCGCCGACGTCGCCGTCGCGGCGTCGGGGGAGTCCCTCGGCGAGACGTTCGCCGCCGTCGCCGACGGCCTCGCGGCCGCCACCTGCGACGAGATCCCCGAGACGGGCGAGCGCTTCTCGCTCTCCGTCCGCGCCGAGGGACTGGAGGCCCTGCTGTTCGACTACCTCGATCAACTGATCTACGAACGCGACGTGCGGGGCGTCCTCCCCGTCGCCAACGAGGCGACGGTCCGGGAGGCGGACGGGGCGTGGGTGATCGAGGCCAGCGCCCGGGGCGTGCCGTTCGCGGACGTCACCGCTCGGGACGTGAAGGCGGTGACCTACTCCGAGATGCGCGTCGAGCGAACCGACGACGGGTGGGAGGCGTACGTCGTCCTCGACGTGTAGTAACGTATTCCCGCGTCGATCCCCTCGGCTCACACATGACCACGCGCGAGTTCGACGGGATCACCCTCGAACGGGTCCGGGAACACGTCTGGGAGATTCCGCGGGAGGGCGACATGCGCGTCCCCGCGCGGGTGCTGGCGAGCGAGTCGCTGCTGGAGCAGATCGGCGACGACAAGACGCTCCAGCAACTCAAGAACGCGACTCACCTGCCCGGCATGACCGGCCACGCCGTCTGCATGCCCGACGGCCACCAGGGGTACGGCTTCCCCGTCGGCGGCGTGGGGGCGACGGACGCGAAAACCGGCTGTATATCGCCTGGAGCGGTTGGTTACGATATCAATTGCGGCGTAAGAATGATGCGAACCAACCTCACCTACGACGACGTGCGGGGCCACGAGGAGGAACTCGTCGAGGCCCTCTTCGCGAACGTCCCCTCGGGGCTCGGCGGGGGCGGCATCGTCGAGGGCGACAGGGACACCGTCGAGGCGGTCCTCTCCCGCGGCGTCGACTGGGCGCTCGAGGAAGGGTGGGCCGTCCCCGACGACCTGGAGCACTGCGAGGACGAGGGCCGCCGGCCCGACGCGGACCCCGACGCCGTCTCGCAGAAGGCGAAGGACCGCGGGAAAAACCAGTTGGGGAGTCTGGGGAGCGGTAACCACTTCCTCGAGGTTCAGCGGGTGACCGACGTCTACCGCGAGGACGTGGCCGACGCGTACGGCCTCGAACCCGATCAGGTCGTCGTCCTGATCCACTGTGGCAGTCGGGGGCTGGGCCACCAGACCTGCACCGACTACCTCCGGAAAATCGAGAAGCGACACGGCGACCTGCTGGCGGAGTTGCCCGACAAGGAACTCGCCGCCGCGCCCGCGGGGTCGGAGCTCGCCGAGGCGTACTACGGGGCGATGTGTGCCTGCATCAACTTCGCGTGGGTGAACCGCCAGCTGATCATGCACCGGGTCCGGCAGGTGTTCGAGCGGGTCTTCGACCGCTCGTGGGAGTCGATGGACATGCACCTGCTGTACGACGTGGCCCACAACATCGCGAAAAAGGAGGTCCACGAGGTCGGGGGCGACCCGGCGGGAGGCGGCGACGCCGACCGCGAGGAGCGCGAACTCTACGTCCACCGGAAGGGCGCGACGCGGGCGTTCCCTGCCGGCCACCCCGAGGTGCCCACGGCCTACCGCGACGTCGGCCAGCCGATCATCATCCCCGGGAGCATGGGCGCCGGGAGCTACGTCCTCCGGGGCGGCGAGGCGTCGATGGACCTCACCTTCGGCTCGACGGCCCACGGCGCCGGCCGACTCATGAGCCGGACGCAGGCGAAAAACGAGTTCTGGGGGGAGACGGTTCGGGACGAACTCCGGGATCAGCAACACGTCTACGTCAAGGCCCAGAGCGGCGCGACGGTGGCAGAGGAGGCCCCCGGCGTCTACAAGGACGTCGACGAGGTGGTCCGCGTCTCGGACGAACTGGGCATCGGCGACAAGGTGGCGCGGACGTATCCGGTCTGTAACATCAAGGGTTAGTCCTCGTTCCCGGCAGTGTCGTCCCGGTCGGCCGGCGTCCCCGTCCCGGAGTCCGTCGAGCGCCGCGCCTCGCGTCGCCGGAACGCGAAATACGCCAGTGCGGCGACCCCGAGGAGGGTGAGCGTGAGGCCGTCCTCGGGGACGGCGCCCAGCCAGACGGCACGAAGCAGGTCCGCGAGGCCGAGCGCGAGCAACAGGAGGCCGGCGGCCAGCACCCAGGTCCCCGCGTCCTGGCGCGTGGCCGGGTACTGCCCCGACTCGATGAGTTTCATCTCCTTGCGATGCTCGGCGTAGAGGATGGCCCCGAAGAAGGCGAGACCGATGAGGAGGACCGATCCGATCACCGCGAGGCCGACGACGTCCCCTCCGGGGACCTGTAACGGGGTCATGCGTTCCGTACGACCTGTCAGTTCATAAATGCCGATGTCGGTCGAGCCGCGGAGACACGCCGGACGACCGAAACGTCACAAGTAGTTAAGATGAATCGCCGGCAACCGACTGTCGTATGTTCCCACTTCAACAGGGGTTCGCGCTCGATCCGGAGGCGTACGTCCCGCCGGTCGTGAGCGCGGTCACGACCGTCGTGTTGTTCCTCGCCGTCTTCGTGATCGTCTACCTGGTTGGAACGTCGGTCGTGGCTCGGGTCGTCAGGGAGTCGCTCGAACGCCGCGAGTTCGAGGAGACGCTCGTCGGCCTCGCGGTGAGTACGGCGGTGGCGATCACCGGGGTTCTCGCGGTCGCCCTGGCCGCGACGGTCGCCGGGTTCGGGATCGTCCTCGCGGCGTTCGCGACGCTCGCGGGTGCGCTCGCACTCGCCGTCGGCTTCGCCGCACAGGACCTCATCGCCAACTTCGTCGCCGGCGTGTTCATCATCCAGGACGAACCGTTCACGGCCGGCGACTGGATCGAATGGGGTGGGAACGACGGCGTCGTTCGGGAGATCCACCTGCGCGTGACGAAACTCGATACGTTCGACAACCAGTTGGTCACCGTCCCGAACGCCGACCTGGCCAACGCGGCGGTGGTGAACAACGTGGCGAACGACAGGCGGCGGGTCTCGGTCGACTTCGGCATCGGCTACGGCGACGACATCGAGCGGGCACGGGCGGCCATCGTCGACGAGGGTGCGGGAGTCGACGGCGCCCTCGACGCCCCCGAACCGACGGCGCCCGTCACGGGACTGGGCGACTCGGCGGTCGTCCTCTCCGGGCGACTCTGGATCGACCCCCGGGAACACGGCTACGGCGCCGTTCGGGCGCGGTTCGTCGAGGCGGTCAAGGAGCGATTCGACGCCGAGGGAATCGACATGCCGTACCCCCACACGGAGCTCACGGGCGGGGTCGATGTGACGGGGGTCGGTGGGATCGAGTCGGCGACCGGCGACTGAGCGATCCGGGGTTACGGATCGAGTCGGACGTACTCGCTCTCCGGCCGCGGCTCGACCGGTTCGCCCCCCTCGAAGCGGACGTAGCTCAGATAGAAGGGGTCGCCACACCCGGACTCGTCGTCGCGGAGGGTGCCGTCCTCGCCGCAGACGAACCGGACGCCGTCCGCGGCCTCCACGTCCCCGTCGGCGTCGACGTAGGTCCACCCCTCCAGCGGGTAGGGGGTCACCGACTTGTCGGCCAGGTACCCCTCGCGTTCGAGTTCGACGACCGCCTCGCACCGCGGACAGTGGTAGGTGACCGGGTAGCCCATACCGATCGTAGGGGCGAGACGGACTTATACTGCGGGCTGGCGGTCGGCGTGTACGGTACAGCGGGCGCCAGCCGCCTCCTTCCCGAACGATTAACCCCCTGGCCGACCTCCGGACGGGCGTGTCCTGGAACACCGTCACGCTCGAGGTTTCCGACGATGTCGCCCGTCTCACGGTCGACCGTCCCGACGCGCTGAACGCGATGAACACCGAGACGCTGGACGAGATCGCCGAGGCGATCGCGGCGGCCGAATCGGAGGCGGCGCGCGTGCTGATCCTCACGGGGGCCGGCGACGACGCGTTCATCGCCGGCGCCGACATCGACTACATGAAGGAGTTCTCGACGCCCGAGGCGCTGGCCTACGCCGAGCGGGGACAGGGGATCGTTCGCGACCTGATCGAGTTCCCCGGCGTCACCATCGCCGCCATCAACGGCTACGCCTTCGGCGGCGGCTGCGAGTTCGCCCTCGCCTGCGACCTGCGGGTGGCGAGCGAGCGCGCCGTCATCGGCCAGACCGAGATCGACCTGGGCATCATCCCCGGCTGGGGCGGCACCCAGCTCCTCCAGCGGCTCGTCCCCGACGAGACGGCCCGGCGGCTGATCTTCTTCGGCGACCGCCTCGACGCGTCCGACGCCTACGAGCGGGGGCTGGTCGGCGACGTCGTCGCGCACGACGACCTCTACGACCACGTCGACGAGATGGCGGCCGAACTGGCGTCGAAGCCGCGCCACGCCCTCCACGCCGCGAAGGAGGCGCTGAACGCCTACCACGAGACCGGCGGCGAGGGCGGCCTCACCGTGGAGCGACGGGCCTGGAGCGGCCTGTTCGGCACGCCCGACCAGCGCGAGGGGATGGCGGCCTTCGTCGAGAAGCGCGACCCCGAGTTCGAGTGATCGCGGGCGGGGACGCGAACTCAGTACTCAGTCACCTCCCCCAGCCCCGACTCCCGATGGCGTCGGCCATCCGCGCGAGGCCGAGCGCGAGCCCCCGCCGGTCCGGATCCAGCACGCCCATCTCGGCCCCGGTTCCGGCCCCACGCGCATCACGGTCGCGCTCGCGGCGCGTCCCGCCGGCTCGGGCCTACCTCTAAGTGTCGAGGGGTCCAACGCCCCGGCATGGGCGAACGCATCAAACTGAATCGCGTCGAGTCGGCCTTCGAGCGACTCGACTACCCGGTCACTCGCGACGACGCCGCCGCGGAGTTCGCCGACGTGACCGTACTGTTCGCGGACGGGGAGTCGAACCTCGGGGAACTCGTCTCCGAACTCGGGAGCGACGCCTTCCACGGCCCGGACGAACTGTTCGCGGAACTCCAGAACGTCCTCCCGGTGGAGGCCGTCGGCGAACCGGGACAGTCCGAGGGCGACGCCTGAGCCCGGCGTATCCGTGGGTTAAAGACCGTCGAGCGTCAGGGTTCGAGCCACCATGGAGTTCTGCGACGAATGCGGATCGATGATGCAGACGGAGGACGGCGTGTGGGTCTGTACGCAGTGTGGTCACGAGACGCCGCGCGACGCCGCGGCGGAGGCGGGCATGGTCACGACGCAGGCCCAGGAGGAGTCGGAGATCATCGAGTCCGGCGGCGAGTCGAGCGGCCTCCCGACGACGAGCGCCGACTGCCCGGAGTGTGACAACGACGAAGCCTACTGGTACATGCAGCAGATCCGCGCCGCCGACGAGTCCGAGACCCGCTTTTTCGTCTGTACCGAGTGCGAACACAAGTGGCGCGAAGACGACCACTGACCCCGCTCCTCGCGCGTCGGTCGACCGGTGTGCCCGCGGCGCTCGCGCCGGCGTGACGGCGACCGAGCGGCCGGTCGCCCAAGGTATATGGTGGCCGACGCCGTTCACGCGACGATGGTCTCGCCGCCGTCGGTCCCGAGCGAGCGACTGGCCGGCTGGCGACTGGCGACCGACGCCACCGAGACGCCGTTTTCGGCGGCGGGGCTCACCGTCACCGCCCGCATCCTGCTGTACGAGGACGACCGACTCCGCGAAACCGTCCGGGAGCGGACCGGTCTCGACCGAAGCTGGCGGTTCTTCCTCGCCGCCCGACTCGAACTCGCCCCGTCGCCGCCGGTGACGGGCGCGCTCCGCGGTCTCGTCGCGAGTCGCGCGAGTCGCGGGTTCGCCGACCGCCTCGTCGACCGGGGGTTCACCGCCGTCGACCGGGCCGAGCGCCGGTCGCTCCGGGTCGGCGACGCGGACGCGCGCCTGTTCCGATACGACGCCCGGTGTCCGGTCGGGGGCGTGACCCTCGCCGTCGACGGCTGGCTCGCGGTGTGGGCGCCAGACCGGGCGTTCAGGCTCGCCGGCGGCGCCTACCCGCGGGGCGTGGCCGCCGTCGACGGGTCGGTCGAGGACGACGTCGGTGAGCGCCTCGGCGCCACCCTCGACCCCGAGACGTTCCGCGCGGACCTGTTCGGACTGATCCGCGGGACGGGTTAATCAAGCAGGGAACACAGGAGGCCGCCGAGGCTGATCCGTGCGGGGTCGACACCGAGGGCGCGCGAGAGGCGGCCGGGTTCGTGTGCCGGTCCCGCCCGCGCGACGCTGTGGCCGCGGACCCGGAGGTCGAGGGTGACGTCGGCGTCGCGCAGGTGGTCGAGGACGGTCCGGCCCCCGGACGACAGCGCCCTCGCCGCGGCGAGCGACGGTGCCCGGACGACAACGAGGTCGCCGTACCCCCGGATCGACACCGTGGCGTCGCCGACGTCGACGGTCAGGTCGGCGTACACGTCGAGCGGACGATCCGGGTCGCTCACTCGCGCTCGCGCTCGCGGGTCCGGATGCGGACGGTGCCGTCGAGGCGCCAGCGCGCGTGGTCGGCGTCGGGACCCATCCGATCCGGGACGCGGATCTCCAGGTCGTCGAACTCGTAGGTGATCTCGGCACCGCGGCCGGTGAGTCGCTCGTACAGTCCCACCGCCAGTTCGGGCCAGGTTCGCACGTCGTCGATCTCGGCGCCGCGCTCCCGACTCATACCCGCCGGTTCGGCGGCCACGTACTTATACGGTCGGCACGGTCGACGGCTCCGGACCGCCTACAGCAGGCGGGCGACCGTGAGGTAGCCGGTGTGGCCGACGCCGCGGGTGTCCGGCCGCGACCCGCGCTCGTCGAACGTCATCCGCCGCTGGATCGTCTCGTGGGTCTCCACGTCGGTCAGGCCGACGTCCTCGGCGGCGGCGACGGCGTCGCGCGTCCCCTCGACGAACGGCGAGTAGACGACGACGAACCCGCCGCTTTCGAGGAGGTCCGGCGCCCGCCGGACGACGGACGGCGCGTCCGCGGTGTCGAGGGTGCAGAGGTCGAACCCCGGTCCCTCGGCCAGTTCGTCGAGCGCGTCGGTCACGTCGCCCGTCCGCACGTCGACCCGGTCCTCGACGCCGGCGAGGCGCATGTTCTCCCGGGCCACCGCCGCGAACTCGGGGTCGCACTCGTAGGTCCGCACCGTCGCCTCGATGCGGCCGAGGTAGGCCGCGAGGACGCCCGTCCCGGTGCCCGCATCGAGGACCCGGTCGCCGGCCGCGGCGCCCGTCATGCCGATCACCAGCCCCACGTCCCGGGGCATCATCGGCGCCCCCGTCCGCTCGAAGTGATCGAACAGGTCCGGGCCCCGCGGCTCGCGGACGACGAACTCCTCGCCGAGGTGGGTCTCGAGTCGGTCCCCCGGTTCCACGTCCTCGGGGACGGTCAGGACGCCGAGGTCGGTCTGGAGTTCCTCGCCGGGCGCCCGGAGGTACTCCCGGTCGCCGCGGACCAGCAGGATCACTCCAGTCGGGCGACGGCCGCCGCCAGGTCGCCGTCGGCCGCTTCGAGGGCCTCGCGGGCCGCGTCTTCGCTCGCGCCGGCCCGCATCGCGACGAGTTCCACGTCGTCCTGGGGGATGCCGTCGTCGTCCGCCTCGTCCGCCCCGTCGTCACCCGCCTCGACGGCGCCGGCCGTCCCGGTGCCGGCCGGGCGACTCTCGGGTTCGCCGACGACCTGGTAGGTCTCCTGGCCCTGGGCGTCCATGCGCGTCACCTGGACGTCCGAGAAGACGAGTTCCTCGTCGGCCGTCCGGATGACGACCTCCTCGGCGTCGAGTTCGGACACGTCGATGCCCATCTGTTTCATCATCTGTTTCATCTTCCGTGGATTCATGCCGCCGCCGCCACCAAACATGGGTCGAGGGTGGGGATGTGGCGGCAAAAGCATGGCGAAGGACCGCCGTCCCGGGTCGACGCCCGGCGTCGTGCGCCGCCGCGGCGGTCGCTCCGCGGGGACTACACGTGTGACTTCGGCATCAGGTCCGCGAACGTCTGGGCGTCGAGCCACTCGCAGAGCTGGCAGAGCTGGTCGCTCGCCGCCTCGAACATCCGCTCGCCCTTCTCGGCGGTGGCGTCGGTCTGGTCGCCGAGGACGCCGTTGCCGGTGTTGTCGGCGGCGTCGTAGAACGTCCGTGCGCCGTGTCTGATCGTGTCGGCCGCCTCCACGTCGGGAACGCCGCCGTCCCGCGCCTCGGCCAGGCGGTCCTCGCGGACGAGCTCCGGGCGGAGGTGCTGGATCATCGCCGTCTCCTTCGGTCCCCCGTGCGGGCCGTTCTGTTCGAACAGGTCGTCGACGAGTTCGGGGATGCTGTCGTTCCACATCCACTCGACTGCGTAGAGTTCCTCGTCGTCGCGGAGTCGGCGACCCACCTCGCGCAGGTGTTCGACGTTGCCGCCGTGGGCGTTGACGTAGATCACGCGGTCGATGCCGTGGTAGGCGAGGTTGCGCGTGAACGACTCCACGTAGTCGCGGAACTCGGGGGCGTCGACCCACATGGTGCCGGTGAACTGGCGGTGGTGGGGGCTGACGCCGACGTTGATCGTCGGGGTCCGGAGGAAGCCGGTGCGGCGGGCCGCCTCGCTGGCGAAGGCCTCGGCGATGAGGTGGTCGGTCGCCAGCGGGAGGTGGGGGCCGTGCTGTTCGGTCGATCCGAGGGGCACGAGCGCGAGCGACTCGTCGTCGAAGTAGTCGTCCAGTTCCGGCCAGGTCTCGTCTGCGAGGTACATCCTACCCGTACCGCGGGCGGGCGGACCCTTAACGTGTGTGACCCGCGGCTCAGCCCGCCCGCCCGGTCAGGCGGTCCCGGCGCCGTTCGAACTCCTCGTCGTCGAGGTCGCCGGCGGCGTACCGCTCGCGAAGGGTCGCGCGGGCGCCGTCGTCGGCCGTCCCGTCGCCGCCCGCGCGGGCCGTCAGGTACAGGGCCGCGGCGACCAGGCCGACGATCAGGAGGGCGGTCAGGAGCACGAGCCACCAGCCACCGACGCCGAGGCCGGCGCCGCCCATACCCATTCCGCCGGTCGGTCCGGCGCCCCAGTGGGGGCCGCCACCCCAGTGGGGGCCGTGCGGGCCGGGGCCGTGCGGGCCGGGGCCGTGTGGCCCGGGGTGCCACTGTGCCAGTGGGGCGATACCGGGGATCTGGATGGGTAGTTGCATCGTGCTCACCTCGATTATAGGTCCGTTCGCGGCGGGCTTAACTGCCGGCGCCGCTTCCCGAGTTCCGGGAATCGGCTGTGAACGTCGCCCTCGAAGGCTTAAGGTCGCGGCGGCCCTCCCCCCGGCCATGTTCGACCCCGACGACCTCGAACGGATCCGCGAGGCCAAGGCGGAGTGGGAGGCCGACTCCTACGGGCCGACCGTGGACCGGTTCGGGGAGCGAACGGACACCTTCACGACCGACACCGGCGGGCAGGAGGTCGACCCGCTCTACACCCCCGCGGACGTGGCCGACCTGGACTACCGGGAGGACGTGGGGTTCCCGGGCGAGGAGCCCTACACTCGGGGCGTCTACTCGACGATGTACCGCGGTCGGCTGTGGACCATGCGCCAGTACGCGGGCATGGGGACCGCGAGCGAGACCAACGAGCGGTTCAACTACCTGCTCGACGAGGGGCAGACGGGGCTGTCGATGGCCTTCGACCTGCCGACGCAGATGGGGTACGACTCCGACGCCGCGATGGCGGCGGGCGAGGTGGGGAAGTCCGGCGTCGCCATCGACAGCCTGCGGGACATGGAGACGGTGTTCGACGGCATTCCGCTCTCGGAGGTGTCGACGAGCATGACGATCAACGCGCCCGCCGCCATCCTGCTGGCGATGTACGTCGCCATCGGCGACCAGCAGGGGGTCGACCGCTCGGAGCTCCGGGGCACGATCCAGAACGACATCATGAAGGAGTACATCGCGCGCAACCTCTACATCTACCCGCCGGAGCCCTCCATGCGCCTCATCACCGACATCTTCGAGTTCTGTGCCGAGGAGACGCCGAAGTTCAACACCATCTCCATCTCGGGCTATCACATCCGCGAGGCGGGGTCGACCGCCGCCCAGGAGATCGCCTTCACCCTCGGCAACGGCATCGAGTACGTGAACGCCGCCCTCGACGCCGGCCTCGACGTCGACGAGTTCGCGCCACAGCTCTCCTTTTTCTTCAACGCCCACAACAACATCTTCGAGGAGGTGGCGAAGTTCCGGGCCGCCCGACGCATGTGGGCACGGATCATGGAGGAGCGCTTCGGTGCCGAGAACCCGAAGTCCAAGCAGTTGAAGTTCCACACCCAGACCGGCGGATCGACGCTGACCGCCCAGCAGATCGACAACAACGTCGTCCGGGTGGCCTACCAGGCGCTCGCGGCGGTGCTGGGGGGCACCCAGAGCCTCCACACCAACGGCAAGGACGAGGCGCTCTCCCTGCCGACGGAACAGAGCGTCCGGACGGCGCTCAGAACGCAGCAGATCCTCGCCCACGAGTCGGGCGCCGCCGACACCATCGACCCCCTCGCCGGGAGCTACTACGTCGAGTCGCTGACCGACGACCTGGAGCGCGAGGCCTTCGACCTGCTGGCGGAGGTCGACGAGCGCGGCGGGATGCTGGAAGCCGTGAAGTCCCAGTGGGTCCAGGGCCAGATTCAGGACGTGGCCTTCGACCGGCAACAGGAGATCGAGGAGGGCGAGCGGATCATCGTCGGCGTCAACGAGTTCCGGGTCGAGGACGAGGACCCCGAGGTCGACCTGGAGGAGGTGACCGAGGAGGACGAGCGCCGGCAGGTCGACCGCCTGGAGACGGTTCGCGCGGAGCGCGACGACGAGGACGTCGAGGCGGCGCTCTCGGCGCTCCGTGAGACCGCCCGCGGCGACGACAACCTCCTCCCGCCCATCGTTGACGCGGTGAAGGCCTACGCGACCGTCGGCGAGATATCGAACGTCCTCCGCGACGAGTTCGGGGAGTACCAGCCGGGCCGGTAGTCGATCCGGACACGCGCCGCGATCAGGGGGAGACGATCAGCGACCGATCCCCGCGGTCCAGCCGGTCGATGTACTCGTCGATCACGGTGCTCTTCCGGTGTTCCACCATCAGGTGGATCCGAAGCTCCGCTGGATTCGGCATCCCCGTCCGGCAGAGCGGACAGTCGACCCCGTCCGAATCATTCATCATCTTTCATTATGATATCTGATCCACCGGTATTATAGGTTGTGGTGGCCGTCGAGCGGGCGGGTAGCCTCCCGGGTAGGAACAACGTTTTATCGCCACCGTCCATTCTCCGGGTGATGAGCGAGACCGGATCACCGGGCGACGAACTCGACCGAGACACGATCACGGGCAACGAGATCGCCAACTGGCTGAACGCGCACGGCCCCGACTGGGTGCTGCGGATCGAGCCGCTGGGGGAGGATCCGGAGTATCTCGGGTTCGTCGACGGTCGGTTCAAACTCTTCAAGGACGACGAGACGATTCCCATCGCGCTGCACTACATCTCGGATCTCGCCGACCGCGCACGGACCGTCGAGAGCGTCCCCGTCGAGGAGTCGCCCTTCTCGACGGCGGACGACGAAGACGAGGACGCGGACGACGAGTCCTGACACGGTTTATTGTCAGTCGTCAGTTCGCCGCGACGATCCGGCGAACCACCGGGACGCAGTTACGATCGTCCGTACGACTCCCCACGCAGGCTATTTGTCCGCGCGCCCGGGAGTGGGCGTATGCGCTTCGATCACGTCGGCATCGCCACGCACGACGCCGACCAGTTGACCGACCTGTTCGGGACCCTCCTCGACGCCCCGGTCGCCCACCGGGAGCCGTTCGACGGCCTCGACGTCCGCTTTCTGGACTTGGGGAACGGGTACCTGGAACTGCTGGAACCGACCGAGGACGAGGGACCGGTCGCCCGCTCGCTCGACCGGTCGGGGCCCGGCGTCCACCACGTCGCGTTCGCGACGGCGGACGTGGCGGCCGCCCTCGACGTCGCCCGGGACCACGGGATCGACCTCGTCGACGAGGAACCGCGGCCGGGCGCCTGGGGTCACGACGTCGCCTTCCTCCATCCCGAGTCGACGGGCGGCGTCCTCGTGGAGTTCGTCGAGCACGAATGAACGACCCGCTCACCCACCGGGTCGACGTGCGTCCGGACGCGACGGCGCTGATCGACGCCGACGCCGACGAGCGGTGGACGGTCGCCGACCTCGATACCGCAGTGGACCGAACCGCCGGCCGACTCGCGGCCCTCGGCGTCCGCGCAGGCGACCGACTCGGGGTCGTCCTCCCGACCGGTCCGGCGACCGTCCGGGTGATCCACGCGGCGATCCGGCTGGGCGCCACGCTCGTCCCCCTCGATCCCCGACTCACGCCCGACGAACTCGCCGACCGACTGGAGCGGGCCGAGGTGACGACGCTCGTCTGTGACGCCTCGACGGCGACCGCGGCGGTCGAGGCGGCCGACGGGTCGTCGTCCGTGCCCGTCGTCTCGGTCGACGGCGACGCGGACGGCGGGGCCGCCCTCGACGCGCGCTCGCCCGACCCGGTCGTCCCGCACGACTGGCGGCGCGACGCGACGGTTGTCGTCCCCTTCACCTCCGGGACGACGGGCGATCCGAAGGGGGTGCGGCTGACCCTCGGCAACCTCCTCGCGAGCGCCGTCGCCTCCGCGTTCCGCCTCGGTCTCGACCGCGCGGAGACGTGGCACGTCGCGCTCCCGCTCCACCACGTCGGCGGGTTCACGCCCGTCTTCCGGGGACCGCTGTACGGCATGACGGTCGTCCTCCGGGCGTCGTTCGACGCCGACGCCGTCGCCGCCGACTTCGACCGCTACGACGTGACGGCCACGTCGCTGGTGCCGACGACCCTCTCCCGCCTGCTCGACGCGACGGAGGGATCGCTCGGGGAGTCCCTGCGGGCAGTCCTGCTCGGCGGCGCGCCGGCGACCGAGTCGCTCCTCGACCGATCCGCGGCGCGCGACGTGCCGGTCTGTCCCACCTACGGCATGACGGAGACGGCCTCACAGGTCGCGACGGCCACCCCCGAGGAGGCGCGGGCGCACCCCGGCACCGTCGGCCGGCCGCTGTTCCGGACCGCGGTGACCGTCCGCGACGAGGCCGGCGACGAGCGCCCGAGCGGCGATCCCGGCGAACTCGTCGTCTCCGGGCCGACGGTGACGCCGGGCTACCTCGACGGTCGCGGCGACGCGTTCGGGCCCGACGGTCTCCGAACCGGCGACGTCGGCTATCGCGACGACGACGGACGCCTGTGGGTGATCGGCCGGGTCGACGACCTGATCGTCACGGGCGGCGAGAACGTCGCGCCCGCGGAGGTGGCCGACCGCCTCCGCGCTCACCCCGACGTGGCCGACGCGGCGGTCGTGGGCCTGCCGGACGAGGAGTGGGGCGAACGCGTCGCCGCGCTGGTCGTCCCGCGCGAGGGTGCGGCCCCCTCGGCCGACGCCCTCGACGCGCACTGCCGGACGCGACTGGCGGGGTACAAGGTGCCGCGGACGATCCGCTTCGCCGACGCGATCCCGCGGACCGACTCGGGGACGGTGCGCCGGGAGGCGGTGCGGGACCGGCTCCGCGACTAGCCGGCGACGGAGCGGAGGGGCGGTTCAGTCGTCCTCGGGGAGGACGCGACTGGAGATGGCGCTCGATCCGGGCACGCTCGCGGGCATCGAGGTGTCACGGAGCGCGAACCGTTGTTTCACGGTGTCCCAGACGAAGACGGCGGTCCCGAGGATGAGGAGGGTGTCGCCGGGCAGGCGCGCCCAGAACAGCAGTTGGATCAGGTCGCGGTTGTAGAACGCCAGGCTCCGGGCGGCGTCGTAGTTGGCGGTGAAGGCGGTTTCGAGTTGCAGGAAGCCCACCGGGAGGACGGAGCCGAACACCATGATCGCGAGGCCGGCGTTCCAGAGCCAGAAGGCCCACTTCAGCCGCCTGGGGTTCCACTCCCCCGGCGCGACCGAGATGCGGAGCATGTAGGTGACCATGCCGAGCGCGAGCAAGCCGAAGGCGCCGAACATGGCCGCGTGGGCGTGGCCGACCGTCAGGTAGGTGCCGTGCTCGTAGTAGTTGATGATCGGGAGGTTGATGAAGAAGCCGAGTACGCCGGCGCCGACGAAGTTCCAGACGCCCGACGCGATGATGAACGCGAAGGGCAGCGAGTAGGGGAACGACTCGCCGGCGGTGGCGAGCGCGCGGTACTCGTTGAGCGCCTCGAAGAGGATGAGCACGAGCGGGATGAGTTCGAGCGTCGAGAAGACGGAGCCGAAGGGGAGCCAGATGTCGGGCTGGCCGATCCACCAGTAGTGGTGGGAGACGCCGATGACGCCCGAGCCCATCACGAACAGCGCCTCGAACATGACCGCCTTCTCGGCGGAGCGGCGCTTGAGCAGGTTCATCGACACCAGCGTGATGCCGACGATGGCGACGATGAAGAACTCGAAGGCGCCCTCGACCCACATGTGGACCACCCACCACCGCCAGAACTCGGTGACGACGATGTTGGTCTGGGGGGTGTAGAACAGCCCCGCCGTGAACAGCAGGGCGATGGAGCCGCCGGCATAGAGGATCATGTGTGCGAGGCCGAAGGGTTCCTCGCGGTCGAGCAGGGGCTTGAACCCGCGGGCGACGAGCCCCGCCCAGAGGACGAAGCCGGCGAGCAGGCCGACCTGCCAGAGGCGGCCCACCTCCAGATACTCCAGCCCCTCGTTGCCGATGATCCACCAGAGGTCGCCGTCGATGTAGCCGTTGGCGCCGAGCCAGATGCCGGCGAAGCCGCCCACGACGACGACCAGCAGGGCGCCGATCAGCACGTGAACGTACCGCTTCTGGTTCGGGGGTTCCGTCCCCGTCAGGAGCGGCGGGAGGAAGAGGCCGGCGCCGAGCCACAGGGTGGCGATCCAGAGCACCCCGAGGTCGATGTGGTAGGTCTTCGCGAGCGCGAACGGCAGGAGGCTCAACACGTCGATCCCGAGGAGTTCGCCGACGCCGAAGAAGCCGTCGCGCTCGACGTAGTAGTGGGCCAGCAACCCGCCGAGCAACACCTGTCCGAGGAAAAGCGCCGCCCCGATGGGGATGAAGCGGGTCGCCGCCCGCTGACTCGGCAGGAGGTCGATGTCGTCGGGGTGGGGGATCGACACTCCCTCGGTCTCCGGTTCGGGGAGTTCGACCGACTTGTAGAGCCAGACGCCGATCCCCGCCCCGGCGACGAGCAACACCATGGCGATCACGCTCCAGGTCATCGTCCCCGCGGTCGGTTCGTTGCCGGCGAGGGGGGCGTAGGGCCAGTCGTTGGTGTAGGTGTGATCCGTCCCCGGCCGTTCGGTGTGGGAGATCCACGCCGTCCAGAGGGCGAAGTCGGCGAAGGCCCGTGCCTCGTCGGCGGATTCGATGGTGCCCGCCGGGAGCCCGTGTTCGCGACTCCCCTCGTGGTACCGCTCGACGTAGTCCGCACGCACCTGCCGGTGGGCGTACGCCTCCGCCGCGGAGTACTCCACCGGCGCAGTCGTGTCCGTGGAGGCGAGGTCCGCCTCCACGAGGCGGTCGACCGCGGCCTGTTCGGCCCCGGTCAGCGCGTCGTAGTCGCTGCCGTAGCGTTGCTCCGCGTAGTAGCCCTGCATGTACCGGATCTTCCGGTCCAGCGCGTCCGCGGTGTAGTCGCTGCCGAAGTACGCGCCGTTGCCGAGGATCGATCCGTGGTTCATCAGCGCGTCGGACTGGAAGACGGTCTTACCCTCGCGGATCGCGTCACCGGTCGCGACCGTCTCGCCGTCCGGGCCGACGAACTCCTGTGGGATGGGCGGGGCCTGCTGGTAGGAGTACCAGGCCCCCGCGCCCATCACGACGAGGTTGCCGACGAACACGACGAGCAGCAGTTTCGCGAGCGTCTGTCTGCGTACCTTCATCACGTTCCGAGGTTCGGCCCGGCGTCGTGTTGGGCGTTGGTCCGAACATATTCGGGTCCGTTCCCGGGATCTGGGGACCTTCCGGCGACTGAATCCGAACGTGTTCGGGTAAATCCCCGTGGCGGTGGACGGCGTCCGTCCGCCTAGGGTCATGCCATACGCCAAGCTCACCATCGACCTGCCGTCGGCCATCTGGATCGGCGAGCTCTCGCGGGAGTTCCCGTCGACGACGTTCCGGGTCCTCTCGGCGGTGCCCTCGGGGGACGCCGGCTTCGGCCTGCTGGAGATCGAGAGCGAGGAGATGCCCGCCGTCCTCGACGGGTTGGAGGACCGGGCGGGGATCGACTCGGTGCAGCTGATGCAGCGCACCGACGACACCGCCATCGTCCAGTTCGAGACGAGCGAACCGCTCCTCCTGCTGTCGATTCGGGAGTCGGGGGCGCCACTCGAACTGCCGCTGACGATCCGGGACGGACAGGCGGTCGTCGAACTCACGGCCTCGCGGGACCGCCTCTCGGCGTTCGGCCAGCAACTGGAGACGTTCGGCATGTCCTACACCCTCAACCGGGTGTACGACGCCTCGGAGCCGCCGGACCTGCTCACCGACCAGCAGCGGCGGCTGCTGGTGACGGCCGTCGAGATGGGGTACTACGACACGCCGCGGGAGAGCACGCTGACCGAGGTGGCCGACGAGGCCGACCTGGCGAAGTCGACGGCGAGCGTCACGCTCCACCGTGCCGAGGAGCGCGTGATCAAGGAGTTCGTCGCCGACCGACTGGACGTGGCGCTCGACGAGTCGCCGCGGGCCGTGAGCTAGAAGGGGAGCATCGCCCGGAGCCGCCCGAGCAGGCTGCCGCTCGCCGACACGCGGTACTCCTCGAAGACGGGGTGGAGCAGGTCGAGGAGTTCCTGTTCGGACTCGAAGGTCCGCTTCGGGAGCGCCTCCATCGCCTCCGAGAGCGCGACGCTGTTGCCCGAGGCGTCGTACGGCACGGCCGGGTCGCCGAGGGCGCGGACGACCTCCTCCCTGGTGGCCGGGTACTCGATGTCCGCCCCGTCGAGGTGGCCGACCAGTGCGGCGATGCCGAACTCGACCGCATCCGGTGACGACGTGTCCTGCTGTGGCGGCCTGGCTGCCATTACCGGGCCTTGTCGGCGCACCACTAAAAACGACCGCCCTTCGGATCGCGACGGGTATATCCCGCCGGCACCCGTGGCACCGCTATGACCGAGTACACGACGGTTTCCATCCCGAAGGAACTCGGCGACCGCGTCGAGGAGACCATCGAGGGCACCAGCTTCTCCAGCACGAGCGACCTGGTTCGCTTTCTCCTCCGGAGCATCGTCATCCAGCACCAGCGCCGCGGCGAACTGACCGAGGCGGAGTTCGAGGAGATCGCCGACCAGTTGGCCGACCTCGGCTACCTCGACTGAGCGTCCACCCGACCTCGGCTTCCCGACTGCCCGGCTCCCCCGACTGCCCGGCTTCCCGACTGCCCGGCTCCCCCGACTGCCCGGCTCCCCCGACTGCCCGGCTACCCCGACTGCCCGCCCACCTCGACGCCCGCCCCGGCGGCGCTGACCCGGACGACGTTGTCGAGCAGACAGGCCATCGTCAGCGGCCCGACCCCGCCGGGGACGGGCGTCACCGCCGCCGCCCGCTCCCCGACGCTCTCGGCGTCGACGTCGCCGACGACGCCTCCGTCGACCCGGTTGACGCTCACGTCCACGACCACGACGCCGGGGGAGACCATCGAGCCGTCGATCAGTCCGGGCGTCCCCGCGGCGGTGACGAGGAGGTCGGCCGCGCGGGTCCGCTCGGCCAGGTCCCGGGTCCGCGAGTGACAGACGGTGACCGTGGCGTCGCGCCGACAGCACAGGTGCGCGAGGGGGACGCCGATGGCCGTCCCGCGGCCGACGACGACGGCGTCCCGTCCGGCGACCGTCACGTCGTGGGCGTCGAGCAACCGATCGACCGCACGGGACGTCACCGGGCGCACGCGCGGATCGCCCGCGACCAGTCGCCCGACGTTCTCCGGGTGGAAGCAGTCCACGTCCTTCTCGGGGGGGACGCGCCGTCGCACCTCGCTCTCGTCGACGTGATCCGGGAGGGGAATCTGGACGAACAGCGCGGTCACCGCCGGGTCCGCGCCGAGGTCGGCGACGGTTCGGTAGACCCGCTCCGCGGGCGCGTCGGGCGGGAGGTCGACCCGGCGGCTGTCGATCCCGACCTCCGAACACAGGTCGTGTTTCCGGTCCATGAACGCCCGATCCGCGGGGTCGTCGCTCACGAGGACCGTCGCCAGGGACGGATCGACGCCCGCCGCCCGGCAGTCGTCCAGGCGGTCGAGCGCGGCCTCCCGGAGGGCGTCCGCGGGACCGCGGCCGGCGAGTCGTCGGGGCTCGGACACGGTCACTCGGGGACGGATTCGGCGGGCGGTTCGGCGTCGACCACCGTCAGCGGGAGACGTCGGCCCCGGCGGTCGAAGGCGAGCAACTCCTCCCACGGCGGCACCGCGAGCAACACGACGCCGGCCAGGTCGTCGCGGCGGGTGAGTTCCGCCGGCCCCTGGGGGTGGGTGAGAAAACGGGCCCGCCCCCGACCGGCGGGCGTACCGAGGTCGACGCCGAACACGTCGCTGACGGCCCGGCCCGCCGCGGGGAGGTAGACGTGGCTGAGGATCGGCGTCTCCGGGTCGACGCCCAGATCCGTCTCGAACTCCCCGGCCGGCGTCGCGTCGAGGACGGCGTTCACCCGCGAGGGCTCGGCGTCGACGGCGCGTTCGAGCAGCATCTCGACGAGGCCACGGGTCGCGTACACCGGGACCCCGTCGGCGTCCGCGCGGGTCACCCCAGCACCATCTCGCGGATCATCTTCGCGTACGCGGCGGGCAGTCGGCGGCGGGCACCGTCGAGGGCGTCCCTGAGCGCGGCGGTCGCGTCCTCGAAGACGCCCTCGCCGTGGCCGACGAGAATCCGCTCCGGCGAGAGGTCGCCCAGCGCCCGCCGCGGCGGGACGGGGCGAAGCATGGGATGGACGCCGAGACGTTCCGACCCGGCGCGGAAGAAGGAGGCGGTGCCGACCGCCTCGGGCACCAGGAGCGTGTCGTCGGTGTGGAGCGCGGCCTCCTGCCACGGCGGGAGCGAGGCGTCGCGGACCCGCCGGACGCGGTAGCCCGAGTCGCCGAGTTCGGATCCGAAGCGCTCGACCGGCGCGTCGACGTCCGACGCCACCCCCTCCATCCACTCGGGGACGTACACCGGCACGTCGTGTCGGGTCGCGACCGCCCCGGCGTCGCGTTCGTGTCGGTCGAGACAGATCGCGACCCCGACGACGTCGCCCAGGTCCGCGAGCAGGTCGTCCACGCCCGGCGCGTCGACCGGGTCGATCACCCACACCTCGTCGTCGGCGGCGAGGGCGTGGCTCGCCCGCTGCATCCGCTCGTCGGGATAGGCGATCCAGCCGACGCCGCCGTCCCAGCGGTCGATCTCCCGTACGTCCGCGCGACCGCCCTTCAGTGGCATACCGACCCCTGGGTCGGGACGCGCATAAACCCTCGATCCGCGGGGCCGGGCGACCGTCGTCCCGCGACGGGGCAGGGCACGGGACGGGAGTTAACCCCTCCCCGCCCCTATCGGGCTCCGTGCTCACCCGACTGTCCCACCTGGCGTTGGAGGTGACCGACCTCGACGCGGCCCGCGGGTTCTACGCCGATCGGTTCGGCCTGACTCCCGTCGCGGCGTCGGACCGGGAGGTGGTCCTCCCGGTCGGCGAGACGGACCTGTGCCTGCGGCGGCCGGACGGCCTCCCGCGGGGCGGCCTCCACACGCACTTCGCGTTCTCGGCTGCCCCGGGAACGGGTGACGGGTGGCGAGCGCGACTGGCCGACCTCGACCCCGAGACGGCGACCTTCGGGGACGTCGAGTCGCTGTACGTCTACGATCCGGACGGCAACTGCGTCGAGGTCGGTGGGCTCGATCCGGCCGACGGGGACGGGACGGAGGCCGACCCCGGCCCGCCGACGGGGATCTTCGAGGTGGTCCTGGAGGTGGCCGCCCTCGACGCGGCGGTCGAGCGGTTCGAGGCGCTCGGCTTCGACCCGGTCGACCGCGGGTCGGCGCGCCGGCGGATGCGGCTCCGGGGGCCGATGGACCTCGAACTCTGGGAGCCACACCTGGGGATCGCGGACGCCCGCGGGGGCGTCCACGTCGACCTGGGGTTCGAGACGGCCGATCCCGACGCGGCGGCCGCGGCGCTGGCGCCGTGGACGGCCGAACGGGTCGCCCTCGACGACGGGGTTCGGGTTCGCGACGCCGACGGCCACTGGCTCACGTTCCGGCGTTAGGAGAGTCGGTCGGTGTCGATGCCGACGCCGGGCGGCGTCACGACGAGGAAGCCACGGAAGCGCATCAGCGTCCCGCCGGCGTCCCTGACCTCGCGGGCGAAGCCGGCGGCGAGGCGGTTCAGATCCCCCTCGACGTTCAACACGAGGATCTTGCCGGCCTCGACGGCCCCGATCCACTCGTCGGGGTCGGTGCCCCCGTCGAGGACGCCGAGGACGACCTCGGACCCGCCGTCGTCACCGCCCTCCAGTTGCTCCTCCGCGTTCCGGAGGTCGAGGTCGAACTCGCTCATGGCTCTACGCTCGTGGGGCCGAGAGAAAAGCGTTCGGGCGTCCTCCGGGTCCCGCTCGCCGACGTCCGCCGGGCGGATGGCGGGACACCGGCGGCGACTCACGGGGAGCCTCGGTCGGGATCGAACTCGCCGCGGCGGAGCCCCCGCCGGACCGGTTCGTGTTCGGCGTCGGTCGGCGGCGGCGCGGCCACCACGAGCGCCTCCAGTCGCGACCCCTCGTCGGCCCGGATCCCGCGCTCGGTGTCGGCGGGGACGACGACGACGTCGCCGGCGTCGACCCGGCGGTCGGTGTCCCCGTCGCGGACGACGCCCGTGCCGGACCTGATCGTGACGACCAGGTCGCTCCCCGGCGCGTGGACCGGAATGAACTGCCCGGGTTCGAAGAAGGCACAGATCACCTTCGCCCGGTCGCTCCGGAAGGCGACGTTCGCGGCGAACTCCTCGTCGTCGTAGTCGCGTTCGGCGTCGAAGTCGACCCGTGGCATGGGCCGACCTCGTCGCGCCAGGGCCGGGAGGGTTGTGCCGAACGTGTGCGGCCCTGCGGTGTCGGCCGGAGCGCCCCGCCGAATCGACCGCGGGACCGTCGACGGCTGGTCACCTCTCTCGGTGCCGAGAGGTGTGAATCGGCGGACTCGACGGGGTGACGACCGAACGAATCAGGTGGGTGATAGCCGAGGCCACAGGGACAAGCTTTTATAGTGGGCGTGTCCTCTTGTAGGATACAATGTCTAACGACATGGAGGATTCGTCGGAGACCCCGGCGGATCGAGTTCTTCCAGGGCACGCTGGCCCGCACTGGTGAGATAGACGGTGTACGAATTTTCGACACGACGCTACGAGACGGCGAGCAGTCGCCACGCACGTCGTTCAGTTACGACGAGAAGCGGGACATCGCCGAACTACTCGACGACATGGGCACCCACGTCATCGAGGCTGGGTTCCCGGTCAACTCGGACGCGGAGTTCGAGGCGGTCCGGGACATCTCGAACGCCACCGACACGACGGTGTGTGGTCTCGCCCGCGTCGTCGACGAGGACGTGGAGGCGGCGATCGAGTCGGGCGTGGAACTGGTCCACGTCTTCGTGAGCACGAGCGACGTGCAGTTGCAGGACTCCATGCACGCCTCGCGCGAGGAGGCGGTCGACCGCGCGGTCGCCTGCGTCGAGCGCGTGAAGGAGGCGGGCGTGGAGTGTATGTTCTCGCCGATGGACGCCACCCGGACCGACGACGACTTCCTCGTCGAGATGGTCGAGGCGGTCAGCGATGCGGGAACCGACTGGATCAACATTCCGGACACGTGCGGGGTGGCGACGCCCACGCGCTTCATGGACCTGGTGCGGATGGTCCGCGAGAACACCGACGCCGAGGTCGACGTGCACGCCCACGACGACTTCGGCCTGGCGACGGCGAACGCCATCGCCGGGTTCGAGGCCGGCGCCGCGCAGGCCCAGGTGTCGGTCAACGGCATCGGCGAGCGCGCCGGCAACGCCGCCTTCGAGGAGGTCGTGATGGCCTCCGAGGCGCTCTACGACGTCGACACGGGGATCGACACCACCCGGATCACGGAGCTGTCCCGGATGGTCGAGGAGTACAGCGACATCCCCAACCCGCCGAACAAGCCCGTGGTGGGTCGGAACGCCTTCTCCCACGAGAGCGGCATCCACGCCGCGGGCGTCATCGAGAACTCGGACACGTTCGAGCCGGGCGTGATGACCCCGCAGATGGTGGGTGCGACCCGGGAGTTCGTGCTGGGCAAGCACACGGGCACCCACTCGGTGCGCAAGCGTCTCGAGGAGATCGGCTACGCGCCCACCGACTCGGAGGTCCGGGCGGTCACGCGACTGGTCAAGGACTACGGCGCGGACAAACAGCGCGTCACGATGGCCGATCTCCGGCGGTTCGCCCGCGAGGAGAACGTCACGCGCGAGGAGGAGGTCCGCGCCTGATGGCCGGCCCCCCGTTCGCTCCACCCGTGGAGCGGCGGGTGGTTCCCTCGACGGCCGAGCCGGACGGAAACAGTTATACGCTCGGAGCGGGACCGAACGGGTACGATGCGAGGGTCCGACGTCGACGACCGCACTCAGGCTGCGAGCGCCGGCCCCGTCGGGGGTCGACAGCGCCGGGTCAGCGGTCGGATCGGGCCCATTGTAGGGGCTCTATAGCCCCTCACCCCACCATCCTCTCCGACGAACGTACCGTACGCAGGGAGCCAGACGGCCACTCGACCATGACCCACACACATCGACAGCGACTGAGGTATCGTCACCGACCGACGGAGGCACGACCATGAGCGAACGAACGACCAAACAGCGGGAGACGGAGGAAGCGACGGACGCCGAGGCCGGCGACGGCGACGCGACCCCGACGCAGGTCACGTCCGGCGCCACGTCCGCCGTGCGCGCCCTCGAGAACGCCGGCATCGAGACCATGTTCGGCGTGCAGGGCGGCGCCATCATGCCGGTGTACGACGCCCTCTGGGACTCGGACATCGATCACGTGATGATGGCCCACGAACAGGGGGCGGCCCACGCCGCCGACGCCTACAACGTGGTGTCGGGGCGTCCGGGCGTCTGCCTGGCGACGTCGGGGCCCGGCGCGACCAACCTCGTGACGGGCATCGCCGACGCCAACATGGACTCGGACGCGGTGGTGGCGCTGACCGGCCAGGTCCCACAGGACATGGTCGGCAGCGACGCCTTCCAGGAGACGGACACGACGGGCATCACCGCCCCCATCACGAAGAACAACTACTTCGCGAGCGACGCCGACACCGTCGGCGACACCGTCGGCGAGGCGGTGGCGCTCGCGGGGAGCGGCCGTCCGGGGCCGACGCTCGTCGACCTCCCGAAGGACGTGACCAACGGCGAGACGGACCGCGAACCCGGGATGCCACAGACGCCGGAGACGTACACGCCACAGGACGAGGCCGACGAGGCGGCCGTCGCGACGGCGGCCGGCGCCATCGAGGCGGCCGAGCGGCCCCTCCTCCTGTTCGGCGGGGGCGTCGTGAAGGCCGAGGCCAGCGAGGAGGCGCGGGCCTTCGCGACCGAGTACGAGATCCCGGTCGTGACGACCATGCCCGGCATCGGCACCATGCCCGAGGATCACGACCTGTGTCTGTCGTGGGCGGGCATGCACGGCACCGGCTACGCCAACATGGCGATCAACCACACCGACCTGCTGATCGCCGTCGGCACGCGGTTCGACGACCGCCTCACGGGCGGCATCGAGACGTTCGCGCCGGAGGCCGAGGTGGTCCACGTCGACATCGATCCCGCGGAGATCAGCAAGAACGTCCACGCGGACTACCCGCTGATCGGCGACGCGGGTCGCGTCCTCGAACAGCTCGACGACGCGATGGAGGCGGGCCCGGACGCCGAGGCGTGGCGCGAGCAGTGCCGGACGTGGCGGGAGGAGTATCCGATGGACTACAAGGCGCCGGACGACGAACCCCTCAAGCCGCAGTTCGTCGTCGAGGCGCTGGACGAGGCCACGAGCGACGAGGCCATCGTCACCTCGGGCGTCGGCCAACACCAGATGTGGGCGTCCCAGTACTGGACGTTCCGCGAGCCGCGCAAGTGGGTCTCCTCTCACGGCCTCGGGACGATGGGCTACGGGCTCCCCGCGGCCATCGGCGCCCGACTGGCTTCCGACGGCGGCGAGGAGGTCGTCTGCGTCGACGGCGACGGCTCCTTCCTGATGACGGTTCAGGAGCTCTCGGTCGCGGTTCGGGAGGACCTCGACATCACCGTCGCCATCCTGAACAACGAGTACATCGGGATGGTGCGCCAGTGGCAGGACGCCTTCTTCGAGGGGCGTCACATGGCCGCCGGCTACAGCTGGATCCCGGAGTTCGACAAGCTGGCGGAGGCCTTCGGCGCCCGCGGCTGGCGCGTCGACGACTACGACGAGGTGGCCGACGCCGTCGAGGAGGCGCTGGCCTACGACGGCCCCTCGGTGATCGACTTCCACATCGATCCCGCGGAGAACGTCTACCCGATGGTGCCGAGCGGCGGTGCGAACGACAAGTTCGCCCTCTCGGAGGAGCAACTATGAGCGGTGGACTGGAGGGTCCCGCACCGGAGGAGCGTCCGGACCCGGAGGGGCGGCGCAACTCCCAGGGGATCCGGATCGACCCCGAGGCGGAGGCGGAGCCGGAGAGCCGGCGGGCCGTCCTCTCGGCGCTCGTGGAACACGAGCCCGGGGTGCTGGCGAACGTCTCCGGACTGTTCCGCCGCCGGCAGTTCAATATCGAAAGCCTCACGGTGGGTCCGACCACCGATGGGGACCGGGCCCGGATCACGCTCGAAATCGAGGAGCCCCGACCGGGCATCGAACAGGCGAAAAAACAGCTGCAGAAGCTCGTCCCGGTCATCGCCGTCACGGAACTCGAACCCACCGCCATCCGGCGCGAACTCGCGCTGATCAAGGTGGACGGGAGCGCGCCGGATCAGGTCGGCGCGGTGGCGGAGATGTACGACGGCAAGACCGTCGACGTCTCCCAGGAGTCGGTGACGGTCGAGATCACGGGAAGCGAGCAGAAGATCGACGCCGCAGTCGAGACGTTCGGGCGGTTCGGCATCCACGAAATCGTCCGAACCGGCACCGCGGCGCTCGAACGCGGCACCCGCAAGACGACATAACACAACCATGACAGACGAATTCACCGTTCCGGTATACTACGACGACGACGCGGACAGTGACGCAATCGCCGGCAAGACCGTGGCCGTCCTGGGCTACGGCAGTCAGGGCCACGCCCACGCCCAGAACCTCGACGACAGCGGGATCGACGTGGTCGTGGGGCTCCGGAAGTCCTCGGACTCGTGGGCGCAGGCCGAGAACGACGGCCTGCGCGTGGCCACCCCGGACGACGCCGTCGCGGAGGCGGACGTCGTCTCGATGCTCGTCCCCGACACCGTCCAGCCGGCGGTGTTCGAGGCCATCAGCGACGGACTGGAGGCCGGCGACACCCTCCAGTTCGCCCACGGTTTCAACATCCACTACAACCAGATCCAGCCCCCCGAGGGCGTCGACGTGACGATGATCGCCCCCAAGACGCCGGGTCACCTCCTGCGACGCAACTACGTCGAGGACACGGGCACGCCGGCCCTGCTCGCCGTCTACCAGAACACGACGGGCGAGGCGAAGGCGGAGGCGCTGGCGTACGCGCAGGCCCTCGGCTGCACCCGCGCGGGCGTCGTCGAGACGACGTTCCAGGAGGAAGTCGAGACGGACCTGTTCGGCGAACAGGCCATCCTCTGTGGCGGCATCACGGCGCTCATCAAGCACGGCTACGAGACGCTCGTCGACGCGGGCTACAGCCCGGAGATGGCGTACTTCGAGTGTCTCAACGAGATGAAGCTCATCGTCGACCTGATGTACGAGGGCGGCATGAGCGAGATGTGGGACTCGGTGTCCGACACCGCCGAGTACGGCGGCCTCAAGGTCGGCCCCGAAATCGTCGACGAGGGCGTCCGCGAGAACATGGACGAGGCGCTCGAGGCCGTCCAGAACGGCGACTTCGCTCGCGACTGGATCCTCGAGAACCAGGCGGACCGCCCGCGCTACACCCAGCTTCGCCAGGCCGACAAGAACCACGACATCGAGGAGGTCGGTGCCCGACTGCGCGCGCTCTTCTCCTGGGCCGACGAGGAGGCCCCGGAGGAGGCAGAGGCCCCGGCAGATGACTGATCGGGACCGGACGGACGCGGAGCCACGCGCCGGTTCGGACGCCGGCGACGAGTCGACGGGCCGCATGCGGGACGTCTCGCACACGCCGCCACACGGCGAGGGAACGAACGGCGTCTGGTCGCGCGGCGACGAGGCGGCGCGGCCGGACGAACGGACGGACCGATGAGCCAGGGCACGCTCTACGACAAGGTGTGGGACCGACACAAGGTGGCCGACCTGCCGAACGGGCAGGATCAGCTGTTCATCGGCCTGCACCTCATCCACGAGGTGACCAGCCCGCAGCCGTTCTCGGAGCTGCGAGAGCGGGGCATCGAGGTGCCCTACCCCGAGCGCAACGTCGCCACGGTGGATCACATCGTGCCGACGCGGCCGGAGGGCCGGGAGCGCCCGCTGGCCGACGAGTCCGCCGAGGGGATGCTCACGGCCTTGGAGCGCAACACCTCCGAGGCGGGCATCCAGTTCTACGGGCTGGACTCCGAGAAACAGGGGATCACCCACGTCGTCGCCCCGGAACTGGGGCTGACCCAGCCGGGGATGACCGTCGTCTGTGGCGACTCCCACACCGCCACCCACGGCGCCTTCGGCGCCATCGCGTTCGGCATCGGCACGAGCCAGGTGCGGGACGTCCTCGCCTCGCAGTGTGTCGCGGCCGACAAGGCCGACGTGCGGCGGATCGAGGTCGACGGCACCCTGGGTCCGGGCGTCCACTCGAAGGACCTGATCCTGAAGATCATCGCCGAACTCGGCGTCGACGGCGGCGTCGGCTACGTCTACGAGTACGGCGGCGAGGCGGTCCACGACCTCTCGATGGAGGAACGGCTCGCGGTCTGCAACATGTCCATCGAGGGCGGCGCCCGCGCGGGCTACATCAACCCCGACGAGACCACCTACGAGTTCCTGCGGGGCCGCGAGTTCGCCCCCGAGGGCGAGGCCTTCGAGGAGCGCAAGGCGTACTGGGAGTCCATCAGCAGCGACGCGGACGCCGAGTACGACGACGTGGTCCACCTGGACGCCGACGACCTGGAGCCGATGGTCACGTGGGGGACGACCCCCGGACAGGCCGTCGGCATCGGCGAACGGGTTCCGGCGCCCGAGGACCTGCCGGAGGGGAAACGCGAGGCCGCGCGAACCGCCCAGGAGCACACGGGCGTCACTCCCGGCGAGCGGATGGCGGGCTACGACATCGACGTGGCCTTCCTCGGCACGTGTACGAACGGTCGCGTGAGCGACTTCCGCGAGGCCGCCGCGGTGCTGGAGGGCCGCGAGGTCCACGACGACGTCCGCGCGCTCGCGGTGCCCGGCTCCCAGACGGTGAAGTCGAAACTCGAAGCGGAGGGCGTCGACGAGATCTTTCGCGCCGCCGGCTTCGACTGGCGCGAGGCCGGCTGTTCGATGTGTCTGGCGATGAACGACGACTCGCTGGAGGGCGACGAGCGGTGTGCCTCCTCGTCGAACCGCAACTACGTGGGTCGACAGGGGAGCAAGGACGGCCGGACCGTGCTGATGAGTCCGGCGATGGTCGCCGCCGCCGCGGTGGCGGGCGAAGTGACCGACGTGCGGGATCTGGGGGTGGTCGCGTGAGCGACCCCGACCCCGACTCCGACGCCGGCGTCGACGAGATGAAAGTCCGGCGCGTCGCGGGCACGGGCGTCCCCGTCCGCGGCGACGACATCGACACCGACCAGATCATCCCGGCGCGCTTCCTCAAGACGACGACCTGGGAGGGACTGGACGAGTACGCCTTCTACGACGCCCGTCGCGACGACGACGGCGAACTCAACGACCACCCGTTCAACGAGTACAAGGGCGCGAACGTCCTCGTCGTCAACGACAACTTCGGCTGTGGCTCCTCGCGGGAGCACGCGCCGCGGGCGCTCGCTCGCTGGGGCGTCGAGGCCATCGTCGGCGAGTCCTTCGCGGAAATCTTCGCCGACAACTGCAAGTCGCTCGGCATCCCGGCGGCGACGACGGACGCGGAGACGGTCGAAGAGCTCCAGACGTTCATCGAGGAGAATCCCGACGCGGGGATCGAACTCGACGTGGTCGACGAGACGGTCACCTACGACGGGAAGACCGTCGACGTCGACATCGACGAGGCGATGCGCGGCGCGCTGGTGCAGGGCATCTGGGACACGGTCGCCCTGCTCCGGTCGAACATGGACGCCATCGACGAGACGGCGGCGGACCTGCCGTACGTCGACTCGCGATGAGCGGGACCGTCGCGGTGATCCCGGGCGACGGGATCGGTCACGAGGTGGTGCCCGCGGCCCTTCGCGTGTTGGACGCGGTCGCCGACTTCGAGTTCGTCCACGTCGAGGCCGGCGACGCCGTCGCCGAGCGGACGGGGACGCCGCTGCCCGAGGAGACGGTCGACGCCGTGACGAGCGCCGACGCGACGCTGTTCGGCGCGACCGGCGAAACCTCGGCCGACGTGATCCTCCCGCTCCGGGACGCGGTGGACTCCTTCGTCAACGTGCGCCCGGCGCGGACGTATCCGGGCGTCGAGGCGGTCCAGCCCGAGACCGACCTGGTGATCCTCCGGGAGAACACCGAGGGGGTGTACGCGGGCATCGAGAACCGCCTCTCCGAGGACGTCTCGACGCTGACGCGGCTGGTGACGCAGTCCGCCTCCCGCCGTCTCGGCGAGTTCGCCTGCGATTACGTCGCCGACAGTGGGAGCGAGGGCTTCACGGTCGCGCACAAGAACAACGTGATGCGCGTCACCGACGGTCTGTTCGTGGACGCCGTCCGCGAGGTGGCGGCCGAGCGCGGCGTCGACGTCGACGACCAGTACATGGACGCGATGGCGACGGGGCTCGCGATGGACCCCGAGCAGTACGACGTGATCGTCTGCCCGAACCTGGCCGGCGACATGCTCTCGGATCTGGCGGCCGGCCTGGTCGGCGGCCTCGGCCTCCTGCCGAGCGCGAACGTCGGCTCGGAGCGGGGCATCTTCGAACCCGTCCACGGCTGTGCGCCGGACATCGCGGGCGAGGGCGTCGCCAACCCGACGGCGACCGTCCTCTCGGCCGCGATGCTGCTCGACTTTCTCGACCACGGCGAGGCGGCGACGGCGGTGCGGACGGCCGTCGAGGCGACGCTCGCGGACGGGCCGCGGACGCCCGACCTCGGCGGTGCGGCGACCACCGAGGAGTTCACCACCGCGGTCGTCGACCGCCTCCCCGGGGATTAAGAGGCCGCACCGCCTTCGATCGGTGTATGCCACGGATCCACCTCGACGAGGAGACCGTCGAACGGCTCGACGGCCTCCGTCAGGAAGACGAAGAGTACGACGAGATCATCACGGAACTCATCAACATCTACGAGGCCGAGGAGCTGACGCTGTTCCACAGCGGCGACGAAGTTTAACCGTCGCGGTACGCCTCGCGCACGTCCGCCCACTTGCCCTGCTCTTCGAGTCGCGTCTGGAGTTCGTCGGCGTACTCGCCGACGAGTCGTTCGGCTTCGTCGAGCCGATCCTCCTCGTCCCCGTCACCGAGGCCCAGCGCGCCACGGACGGCGTCGAGGACGCCCGTCCCGCTGTCCTGGCGGCTTCTCTCCCCACCCGGAGCGGGACCGGCCCCCTGCCCCACCTTCTTCAGTTCGGGCATCATCTGTGCCAGGTTCTCGGTGTCGGGGACGATCCGCGCCCGCTCCGGATCCTCCGGATGTTCGATTTCGAACTCGACGGCGGTCATGATCAACCCCCACTCCTGGTTCGTGAACTCCGAGGCCCGGACCCGCTCGCTGAACTCCCGGTCGACGGCCATCCGGTCGCCGACGATCCTGTCGGTCCAGTTCGACATGCGAGTCGCTACGACGAGCCGACGTATCAGGGTTTCCCACGCCGTCGCGCGTACGCGGCCTCGATCATCCGCATAACTTACGCGTGAGACGGGAATACCGCATCCCCGGGATAGCCGGATCCGGGGCGTGTGCGGTCGCGCACGCCCGGCGACGGCGCATCGACGATAATCGGCAGACGGCGACGCTATTACGATCACCGCGATGGCGGAAAGCTTATATACACCGGCCGCTCCAGGCACGTTCAGGCAGATGCTCGACTCACTGTATCGCGCCGGCGTGTTCACCGTGTATCAGGCGACCCTCGTGGCCGGCATCGTGTTGATGCCGCTGGCCCTGCTCGCGGGTCGACTCGGCGTCTCCGTCCCTCTCGGGGACCTCGTGGCGGCGGCGGGGCGCGCCTACGAGAACGCCAAGTGACCGTCGGGAAGGGTTGCATTTATCAGCGCGCCCCCGCAAGGGCAGGTGATGCGTACCCCGACGAATCAGGATTTCTCACGGACACAGGAGCGTCTCGACGGCGGCGACCGGCCGGTGTTCGGCCCGGAGATCGGCGAGTTCACGAACACCGACGAGCGCCTCGCCGCGGCCGACGACGAGGACAAGGAGATGAAAACCGGCACGACGACCGTCGGGCTCTCCACCGAGAACGGCGTCGTGATGGCGACGGACATGCGCGCGAGCGCGGGCCGGATGGTCTCCAGCAAGGACGTCCAGAAAGTCGAGCAGATCCACCCGAACGCGGCGCTCACCATCGCCGGGTCGGTGTCGGCCGCCCAGTCGCTCATCCGGTCGCTCCGCTCGGAGACGAGCCTCTACGAGACCCGCCGCGGCAAGGACATGAGCATGGAGGCGCTCTCGACGCTCACGAGCAACTTCCTGCGCTCGGGGGCTTTCTTCATCGTCTCGCCACTCCTCGGCGGCGTCGACGAGGACGGCGCCCACGTCTACAGCCTCGACCCCCTCGGCGGCATGATGGAGGAGGACTACGCCGTCTCCGGATCCGGCAGCCAGTACGCCCTCGGTGTCCTCGAACAGGAGTACGACGAGGGGCTCTCCGTCGACGAGGCGAAGTCCGTCGCCGCCCACGCCATCCAGAGCGCGGTCGAGCGCGACCTGGCCTCCGGGAACGGCATCAACGTCGCCGTCGTCACCGACGAGGGCGTCGAGATCACGAAGCACAAGGACTTCGAGTCGCTGCTGTAATCGGGATCGCCGTCCGCGGCCGCTCCGTCCTCTCGACCGTCACTCCGCGAGCCAGTCCGCGAAGGAGCCGTCCAGCAGCGTCTCCGTCTGGTTCGCCACGTACGTCCGCTGCATCGCGGGGATGGCCGTCTCAAGCGGTTCGCCGTCGTCGATACGGGCACGCACCCGGTCGCGTTTCCACCCCGCGGGCGTGACGCCCGCCTCCACCCGCGCCCGGAGGGGCGCGACGTAGGATTCGGCTTCCTCGGTCGAACAGCCCGCCGAGCGGAGCCCCTCGACCGCGTGGGAGAGCAGGTCGTCGTAGATGACCTCTGGATCGGTCGTCTCGTCGCCGGCGTTGGTGAGCCAGCGCTGCTCGCTCGCGGCGCCGCGGCGCGCCGCCCGGTAGAAGTTCTCGCGGGCGACCGCCCAGTCCTGCCCGATCACCGGGTGCTCGTGGCGGGGGAGGCTCTCCATCAGCCCGGCGAAGGTCGCGAGGAAGGCGATGGAGTCGCGGACGGTCGGCTGGGCGGCGATGGGGCGGAACTCGATGCGGGCGTTGGCCGAGGAGCGGTCGGCGCCGTCGAACACCGGCCGCACCCAGCGCCAGAACGTGCCGTGTTTGCGACGGAGCGTGGCGAACTTGTCGTCGAAGCGGTCGCCGCTCTCGACCGGCATCGGGACGACCGTCGGGTCGTTGGCGACGCGGTCGACGGCCTCCTCGACGGTGTCCAGATCCTCGGGGAACCGCACCTTCTCCGCGTCGTCGGTGTTGAGGACGGACTCGAAGACGAAGATGCGGTTCTCCGCGCGGGCGTCCTCGACGACCGCCTCGGGGTCGACGCCCTCGTCGTAGAGGTCCGGCGGGAAGAAGGGTGAGTTGACCCCGAGAGCCAGGAGCGGCCCCGCCACCCGCAGGGCGTAGTTGTGATACGTCGGCAGGTCGGGCGCGTGGGGCACCTGGTAGTGGGGCTGGATGGACGTGATGAGGCTCTCGGGCATCACGGTGTCCGCTTCGAGGCTGACGTGGGGCGCCTCGACGACGAAGGGGGTCGGCGCGTTCGGCCCGTTGGCCATCGCGTGGTAGCGCACCGCGTCCGTCATGTTCGTGGCGATCCGGACCCCCGAGTCCGAGATGCTGTCGGTCAGGTAGCGCCGCGCCGTCTCGCCCGAGGGCGGGATGGTCCAGATGCCGTCGCTGACGAGGCGCATCCCCTCGATCCGGGTCGTCTGCAGTGCCGAGGAGAGATGCGAGCGGACGCCCGCGGCCTGCGCCCTGAGCCCCTCGGCGTTCAGCGGCTGGGGGCTCGTCGTCATCTCGGCGTTGTGCAGGCCGAGTTCCTTCTCGAAGCGGATGAGTTCGAGCAGTCGGCGCGGCACGCGGACGAGTTCCGAGCCGGCGTCGTCGTCGTCGCCGTCCCGCCGCCACCGGCCGTCGGCGACCGCGTAGAACTCGTACTCCAGTCCGACGATGGAGCGGTGGTTGTCGAAGGTCCCGTCCTTGAGTTCGGACTTCACCACCTCCGCGTCCGCCTGTGCCTGCGCGCGGAACTCGGAGACGTCCACGTCGAGGACGTCCCGCACCCGCGCCGCCAGGTCAGCGTTCATACCCTCCCCTGCACGATACATCGTCTTCAATCCGGTGTTCCGGGAACCCAACCCGTCGCGCTTAACCTCCCCGCGGCCGGACCTCGCCCCGATGGACTTCGCCGACTTCGCCGACCGACTCGCCGACGTCGAGGCCGAATCCGCGGACCTCGAAACCACGGCGCTGGTCGCGACGCTGCTCGCCGACGCGGACGAGGACCTGCCCGTCGTCGTCCGGCTCCTGCTCGGGCGGGTCGTCCCCGCGTGGGACTCCACGACGCTCGACGTGGGGCCGCGCCTCTGTCACGAGGCGCTCGCGCGTGCCGCCGGCCCGAACGTCACCGCCGACGACGTCGACGACCGGCTCGCCGAGGAGGGGGAGATCGGAACCGTCGCCGAATCCCTCGACACCGGCGGGCAGCGGGGGCTCGACGCCTTCGGGGCGTCCGCCCCCGACCCCCTCACCGTCGCCGAGGTGAACGACCGCCTGGGGGACCTGGCCGCCGCCGACGGGTCGGGGAGTCAGGACCGCAAGGTCGACGTCCTGTTCGGCCTGTTCAACCGTGCCGACCCGCTCTCGGCTCGGTATCTTGCCCGCCTCGTCCTCTCGGAGATGCGGATCGGCGTCGGCGAGGGGACGATCAGGGACGCCGTCGCCGAGGCGTTCGACGTTCCCGTCGAGGCCGTCGAGCGCGCGCTCCAGGTGACGAACGACTACGGGGCGGTGGCGGTCCGCGCCCGCGACGAGGGGGAGGCGGGGCTCGCCGACGTCGACCTCTCGGTCGGCCGGCCGGTGCGCGCCATGCTCGCCCAGACGGGGACGGCCGCCGACGCCCTCGAGGCGTGGGAGGCGGTCGCCGTCGAGACCAAATACGACGGCGCGCGGGTGCAGGTCCACCACGACCCGGCGGACGGGACGGCCGTCTACTCCCGGAACATGGCGGACGTGACCGACGCCCTCCCCGAACTCGTCGAGTCCGTCGAGGAACGGGTGGCGGTGCCGGTCATCCTCGACGGCGAGGCCATCGCGGTGGACGACGCGGGCGATCCGCTCCCCTTCCAGGAGGTGCTCCGACGGTTCCGCCGGAAACACGACGTGGCGCGGATGCGCGACGAGGTGGGCGTCGAACTGCGGGCGTTCGACTGCCTGCACGCCGACGGGACGGACCTGCTCGATGCGCCGCTCCGGGAACGGCGCGAGCGGCTGGGCGAGGTGCTCTCGACGGGTGTCTCCCCCCTCGCGATCACCGACGACCCCGACGCCATCGCGGCCCGCGAGGCCGACGCCCTCGACGCGGACCACGAGGGGATCATGCTCAAGGACCCGGACTCGACGTACACGCCGGGCAAGCGGGGGCGGAACTGGCTGAAGCGCAAGCCCGACGTGGAGACCCTGGACCTCGTGGTCACGGGCGCGGAGTGGGGTGAGGGACGGCGGGCGAACCACCTCGGCACCTTCCTCCTGTCGGCGCGCGACGGAGCGGACGACGCGTTCGCGACCATCGGTAAGGTGGCGACGGGCGTCTCCGACGAGCGACTGGCCGAGTTGAGCGAGACGCTCGAACCGCTGATCCGCCGACAGGACGGCACCGAGGTGGAGATCGAACCCTCGGTCGTCTTCGAGGTGGGCTACGAGGAGATCCAGGAGTCGCCGACCTACGAGTCGGGCTACGCCCTCCGGTTCCCGCGGTTCGTCGCCGTTCGGGAGGACAAAGGCCCAGCCGACGCCGACTCGCTCGACCGGATCGAGCGACTGGCGAGGGAGTGACTCTCGACGGGGGACCGCCCCCGCGACGGCCACCACCGTCCGTGCCACACCACCGATTAACGGCCGGTTACTGACATTAATCGGCCGGTAACTCGTCCGAGGCCGTTGCTAACGATGCAATAGCTAACACACATACATGTGATGTGATTGACCACCGGACGATACGGCGGCGCGTCGCCGACCCGGGACAACACATGACGGACGAAAAATTCGAACTCTCTCGGCGGAAGGCGCTGGCCGCACTCGGTACGATCGGTGTGGCCTCGGCTGGCGCGGGGCTCGGTACCTCCGCGTACTTCAGCGATCAGGAAACGTTCGAGAACAACCGACTGGTGGCTGGCGAACTCGATCTGAAGGTCAGCTGGGAGGAACATTACTCCGACTGGATGGGCGACGAGACGGCCTTCGCCGAGATGCCCGAGAGCGGTCAGGAACCGGAACTCTCCTTACCTGCACCGACCAGCGAGGGACGGGACATCGAACTGGTGTTCAGCGATCGGTCGGCGTTCATGGACGCGACGCTACAGGAGGCTTTCCCCGAGGGCGGACTCGATCCGGACGAGGACCCCTGCGAGGTGCTCGCGGACGTGCCCGACGACCTCCCGTCTCCGGTCATCGACCTCGAAGACGTGAAGCCGGGTGACTTCGGTGAAGTCACCTTCGACTTCGCCGCCTGCACCAATCCGGCGTATCTCTGGTTCAACGGCGGGCTCATCGACGAGGCCGAGAACGGCCTGACCGAGGCCGAGGCCGACGATCCGGACGAGGACGATTCCATGGGCGGCGGTGGGGGCGGTGGCGGTGGGGGCGGTGGCGGCGGAGGTGGGGGCGGCCCCTTCACCGTCACACCCGGCGCGTCTGGGACGGAACTCGCCGACGCGCTCGTTCCAGCCGGGAGCAACCTCACCATCACGGACGCGACGTACTCCGGTGTCCCGGACGCAAACGGGACGTTCACCGGCGGCACGGACACGTACGGTCTCGACAGCGGGATCATCCTCAGTTCGGGTCTCGCGACCAACATCCAGGAGGGGGCTGACGGTCCGGACAACAACAACGACGGGATCAGCGAGAGCCACGGAACGCCGGGGGATAGCGACCTCCTCGCCATCGCGGACGAGACGGTCACCGAAACGAACGACGCGGCGGTACTCGAGTTCGACTTCGAGGTTCCCGAAGGCGAGAACCAGGTGTTTTTCAACTTCGTGTTCGGCTCCGACGAGTACAACGAGTACGTCGACGATTTCAACGACGTGTTCGGGTTCTTCGTCAACCCCGACGAGGGAACGCCGGCGGAGACCAACGTCGCGCTGGCCAACGGCGAACCGGTGTCGATCAACACGATCAACACGATGGACAACCCGGGACTGTTCAACAATAACGACCCGTCCGACACCGCCACGCCGTTCGCGACGGAGGCCGACGGCTTCACCGACGTCCTGCAGGTGCAGGCGGACGTCAACCCGGGCGAGGAGAACACGTTCAAACTCGCCATCGCGGACGCGAACGACACCGCGCTCGACTCCTGGGTGCTCATCGAGGGTGAGAGTCTGACGACCGATCCCGGCGGCGACAGCGAACTGCCGGACGCACTCCAGGTTCGCGCGTGGTACGACACCGGCAGCGGCGTCGGTGACAACATCAAGCAGGACGACGAGGAGATCATCGTCGAGGGGTCGCTCCGGCAGGTGCTCTCCGAGCTGTCGATGGGCAACGGCGTCCCCCTCGACGGGAACGCCTCGGACTCGGAAGACGACGGCTCGGATCGGGCCTGCTACACCCCCGCACCGGACGTTCACTACGTGGCCTTCCAGTGGTGGCTCCCGATCGATCACGGCAACGAGGTGCAGTCCGACTCCGTCGAATTCGACCTCGGGTTCTACGCCGAGCAGTGCCGTCACAACGACGGCAGCGGCATGAACGACGAGCCCGTCGACGATGGCGACGGTGACGGCAACGGCGACGGAAACGGCAACGGCGACGTCGGCCCCTCCTTCGACGTTTACCCGGGTGACGCCGACGATGAACTCGTCGCGGAGTTCACGGTCGACGCCGAGGACGACGGCGAATCCCTGACCGGGATCACGCTCGATCACATCGGCGGGACCGACATCAGCGACACCGGCGCCGGCGATGTCGACGTCGAACTCAATGGCACCAACGTCGACGGCGACGTGGACGACGTCTCGGGGACGAACGACGGGACGACACTCGAGATCACCCTCGGCGGCAGCAGTGGCCTCTCGACCGGCGACACCGTCACCGTCACCTACGGCGACGTGGGGAGCCGGGACGACACGACCGACGTGACCGGCAGCATCAACGGCGACGGCCCGGCGACCGACCCCGAACCGCTCGTCGAGGAGTAGTCGCTTCCTCTGGGTGCCGGGAGCGATCCAGCCCGTCGGTCGCCGTCCCTTTGTACCGCCGCGGCGTCGGTTCCGGCATGGTCGTTCACTTCGATACCCTCTCGATCCGCTGGCTCGGCTACGCCACTACCCGCCTCTCCGACGGCGAGACGGTCGTCTACACCGACCCCGGTCGCTACGGCGTGCTGTCCGGCGACTGGGAGCCCCCCGCGGACGTCGACACCCGTCACCCCGCCGGCCCCGCCTACGACGCCCGCGACGGCGACCTGGTGCTCGTCACCCACGACCACCACTACGATCCGGACGGGATTCGCCGCGTCGCGGCGCCGGACGCCACGCTCGTCGTCTACGAGGGCGTGGACGCCGAACGCGCCGGTCGCCCGCCGACGCCGGAGACGCTCGCGGCCGAGGCGGGCTATGACCTGATCCGGATCGGCGAGCGGGAACGGATCGAGGCGGCCGGCGTCCCGGTTCGGAGCCTCCCGGCGTACAACGATCCCGAGGGTCCCCACGCGGACCCCGACGGCTCGGTCACCCACCCGGAGGGGTTCGGGGTCGGCTACCGGTTCGTCGTCGACGGCGTGCCGGTCCTCTGGCCCGGCGACAGCGACGTCCTGCCGGTCCACGACGGCCTCGACGTCTCCCTGTTCCTCGCGAACGTCTCGGGGTCGGTGTGTATGGATCGCGAGGCGGCGGCCGCGCTCGCGGAACGGCTCGATCCGGATCTGGTCCTCCCGATCCACTACGACACCCAGGCGTTCCTCCGGGCGGATTCGGAGGCCTTCGCGGCCGACGTGGCCGGCCGGGGCGTGCCGGTCGTCCTCGACGAGGGCTGGGACTGAGGCGGGTCAGGCGTCGACGTCGGCGGCCGTCCGATCCGTCGTCTCCTCCCCTTCGCCCCAGTCGCCGATCCGCTGGAACCCGACGCCGGCGTCCTCGAGGATGCCGACCAGCGTCGCGTTCCCGCGCGGGACGTCGATGAACTCCCCGGAGACGTGGGCGTCGGGATGCTCGGCGGGTTCGGGTTCGAAGTGGGCCGCCAGTTCCAGGCCGTCGGGGTGGACGTACCCGCGGATGTGGGTCTGCCACCACTCCAGGCCGGAAGGATGGTCGCGGACGTACCGCACTCGGCGGAGGTTGACGATCTCGTTGCGGTAACTGTAGGACATCTCCCACCCCGGCTCGAAGAACCGCTCGCCGAGAAACGCCTCCGCCTCCGGTTCGTCCATCGCGACGACGACGGCCGGGTTCTCCGGTTTCGGCTTCGAGAAGAACGTCTTGCGGACCCACCAGAACGATCGCTTGAGCGCGCGGAGCGGCGTCTCGGGCAGGTGCCTGAGTCGCTCGATGTCGAGTTCGAAGACCATACCGCCCGATACGACCCCGAGGGGAATAAGTGTGCGTGAGGCTACAACACGCCCATCTCGTCCAGTCGGGTCGGCAGGTACTCGTCGGTGACGAAATCGAGGCCGCGGGAGGCCAGCGCCTGCTGTTCGGCCTTCTTGCCGATGTCCAGTTGGAGTTCGATCTGCTCCGTCCAGTAGTCGGTGGTAAAGCGGGGGTCCTCCAGTTCGGACTCGAGGGCGTTCACGTCGGAGTCGGCGAGCGGGTCGGTCGGCAGGTCGTACTCGACGATGTCCTCGGGCTGGATGCCGACGAACTGCGCCTCGGGCGTCGCGAGATACTCCGAGAGGTGGGCACTCTTGATCGACCCGTAGGCGACGGAGCCGTAGATCCGGTAGGACCAGGGGTCGCCGTCGGTGAAGACCACGACGGGCAAGTCGAGTTCGTCGTGGAGGCGCTTGGTGATGCGGCGGGTCGCCCGCGCCGGCTGTCCCTTGAGGTGGACGATCAGCGCGTCGTAGTCGGTGTCGAAGCCGTTCTCGACGAGGCGGTCCCGCATGCCGCCGGTCTCGACACAGAGGATGAAGTCGACGTCGTGATCCAGGAAGTCGATGGTGTCGGGGTTGTTGGGGATCTGGTAGCCCCCCTCGCCGACGTCCTCCTGACAGTGGATTTCGCGCTCGCCGCGCCGGGTCTGTTCCCGCAACTCCAGCGGGCCCATCAGGGTCGCGCCCGACTCCTCGGGGCGCATGTGGAAGTCCTCGCGGGTCACCTCCGAGACGATTTCGAGGTCCTCGATCAACTGGTTGGACTCGTCCTGATCGGAGAACGCCGCCTCGTCGGCGTCCCACGACTCCGAGAGGTAGTAGAGTTCACGGAGGGTCGAGGAGCGGCCCTCCTCCAGTTGCCGGGCGAGGAAGTCGATGGTGTAGGTGGCCTTGAGCAGTTTGCGCGCGCCCTGCACCGAGTTGGCCGACCGCGTCGAGGTGCGGTCGCCGTAGACCCACACGCCGCTCTCCTCGTCGTACTCGATGTTGCTCTTGGTCCGCGTCGGGAGGGTCATCTCGGGCACCTCCCCTCGCTCGAACTGGTCGTAGAACTCCGCCGCGAGGTCGATCAGCTTCCGTCTGGCGCGTTCGTCCTGTGTGCTCATGTTAGGCGTTCACCGTGAGTTTCTCGCTCTCGACGCCCTCGACGTCGACGTCGAAGGTCGCCCCCTCGCCCACCTCGTAGGTGAGCGTCGCCGTCTCGCCCGCCGACACCGACGGGGACCACTGCACGAACCACTCGTCGTCCAGGTCGACGACCGACGCGCCGTCGCTCACCGCCGTCGGTTCGGCGGAGACGATGTCGGTCACCTCCGGCGTCTCCTTGCGATCCGAGTGGTTCCGCACCGCGAGCGTGACCGTGCCGTCCTCCACGGCGCGCTCGACGATGACGTTGTTCATGATGCGCCCGAGCGCCCCGTCGATGTTCGGCCGCTCGCGACCGGTCACCGCCGCGAGCTTGTCCGCCATCTCGGGCAGGATCTCCCCCAGCACCTCCTGCTTGCGGCGGCGCTTCTCCAGCGATCGCCGGCGGTTGAGATACGACTTCAGTTCCCGGGCGGCCTCGCGGATGGCGAGTTCTATCTCGTCCTCGATTTCGGGGACGTTCGCCACCGCGTCCTTCGACTCGCTGGTGAAGGGCACGTTCGTCGAGGCGACGTGGACCATGATCACGGCGGGCCCGGAGGGGAGCCCCCGGCCGCCCGGCTGGTCGAGGCCGTAATTCCGCCACCCGATCTCCTTCACCACGTCCGTGATGGCACACGCCCCGCGCTGGTAGACGAGGGGGACGCGGTTGGCAAAGCGCATCACGTCCGCCGAGCCCTCGCCCTCCAGGTCGCCGCCGTAGGCGATTCCCGCCTCGACGATGAAGGGGTCGCCGCCGTGGACCTCGGCGTCGCGGGTCGCCGCCGCGAAGAAGTCGGCGTCGAACTCCTTCCGGAGCCCCGCCTCGACGAGGTCCGCGGTGATGGGCGAGAGACAGTCCGTGGGCGGCGCGAGGATGTCCGTCTCCCGCATCGCGTCGAGGAGTTCGGAGGCGGTGTCGCGGTCGTCCGCCACCGCCGTCACCTTCGGGAGGTCGTCGGGTACGGTCCGCATCACGGCCCAGCACGACTCGACGACGTTCCCGCGGGCGGTGTCGCCGAGGGTGGCGTCCTCGGCCTCCTCGACCCGGTCGGCCGAGCGGTCCACGTACTCGGCGAGTTCGTCGCGGGTCGCCCGGTGACGCGGGTCCTCGCTCTCCGCGAACTTCCCGGCGAGGCGCTCGGCCAGTCCCCGCACCGTCGCGTCGTCCTTCCGGGTGCTCGTCGCGTCGTCGACGCGGTCGTACAGCGAGGCGGCCAGGAGGTCGGCGCGGGTCACCTCCCCCCACGCCGCGTCGACGGCGTTCCCGCGGACGGTCGAGCCGAACGTCTCCCCGAACTCCTCCTCGGCCGCGTCGGCGAGGTTGTCGACGACGTCGACGAGTTCGTGGTGGGCGAGGCGCTCCCGGTCGCCGACCGTCTCCGCGACGCGGCCGGCGAACCAGTCGGTCGCCTCGGCGCTCTTGTTGGCGACGGCCCCCAGGACGGCGTCCTCGACGTCCGCGTCGGCACGCGGCCCCGGCGTCGTCCACGCCATCTCGCGACCGAAGTAGTTGTCGCGGAAGCGGTCACACACCTTGGTCGCCGTCTTCCCGCCCACGCGGGTGAACTCCCCCTGCAGGAACCCCGAGACCGAGTACGAGTCCGTCGCGTCGAGCATCTTCAGCAACGTCCCGAGTTCGACGCCGTGAGGGTGGGGTCGGATCTCCTCCGTCTCGGCGGGCAACTGGTCGGTCCCCCGCTCGAACTTCAGGGGCTCGTCCAGCCCCGGCTCCCGGAGTTCGACCCGCGCGTGGGGGTTGACGACCGCGGTGTGTTTGATGTAGTCGTGAAGCTGGGTGCGAGCGCGCATGTTCGCCTCCATCTCCAGTTCGATCCGCGTCCCGTGGGGGCGGTCCCAGGCGGTGGTTCGCTCCTCCCTGATCTCCGGTTCGTTGTCGTCGGTGTCGACGATCAGTTCGAAGTACTGGGCCTCGGCGCTCCCCTGCGTTCGGCTGGTGATCTTCGCGGGTTTGCCGGAGGTGAGCTGCGAGTAGAGAACCGCGGCGGAGATCCCGATCCCCTGCTGACCGCGGGCCTGTTCTCGGGCGTGAAATCGAGAGCCGTACAGCAGTTTCCCGAACACGCGCGGAATCTGCTCTCTCGTGATGCCGGGCCCGTTGTCCTCGACGACGAGTTTGTAGTAGTCGCCCGCCTCGGTGATCTCGACGTAGATGTCGGGCGCGATGCCGGCCTCCTCCGTGGCGTCGAGGGCGTTGTCCACCGCCTCCTTGACGGCGGTGACCAGCCCCCGGGCCCCGGAGTCGAACCCGAGCATGTGTTTGTTCTTCTCGAAGAACTCGGCGATGGAGATGGCCCGCTGGTTCTCGGCCAGCTCCTCGGCGATGCCCCCCTCCTCGCCGAGCGTCGACTGGAACGATGTCATCCGTGGGTTTCGTACCGGCACGACGTTTAAAAGGCCACCGCCAGCGGGGTGAAAGTGGACGGCGACGAGCGCGCCCGAGCGGGGACGTCGGCCGCCGGACCTCTACCACGCCGGCCGTCGAGCGCCGACGGCGGCGAAGGCCGAACTCCGCTTGTCGATTCCCCATCGGAATTTCGGTTTGCGGGAAGCGTAATTGTGGACGCGCGCACGCGTGCGAGCGTTTAAGGGGCGTGGTCGTCTACGGCGTGTAGGTTCTATGGCTGACGAACAAGAGTACGGAGCCGGGCAGATACAGGTTCTGGAGGGGCTCCAGGCCGTCCGGAAGCGTCCGGCGATGTACATCGGCTCGACGGACGACCGCGGCCTCCACCATCTCGTCTACGAAGTCGTCGACAACGCCATCGACGAGGCGCTGGCGGGCTACTGCGACGCCATCCAGGTGACCGTCCACGACGACGACTCGGTGAGCGTCTCGGACAACGGCCGCGGCATCCCCGTCGACACGCACGAGCAGTACGACCGGCCGGCGGTGGAGGTCATCATGACCGTCCTCCACGCCGGCGGGAAGTTCGACAACAAGTCCTACCAGGTTTCGGGAGGCCTCCACGGCGTCGGCGTCAGCGTCGTCAACGCCCTGTCCGAGCGACTGGAGGTGCGGATCAAACGGGACGGCGCCGTCTGGCGCCACGAGTTCGAACGCGGCGAACCCGACCCCGACGCCTTCCAGCGGGTCCGCGACCTCGACGCCGACGAGGACACCGGGACGACCGTCCGCTTCTGGCCCGATGGCGACATCTTCGAACACACGGATTTCTCCTTCGACACGCTGTCGACGCGGCTCCGCGAACTCGCCTTCCTCAACTCGGGCGTCGAAATCGGGCTCACCGACGAGCGCGACGACGAGGCCGTCTCCTTCCGCTACGAGGGCGGCATCCGGGAGTTCGTCGAGTACCTCAACGAGACCAAGACCGCCCTCCACGACGACGTCATCTACTTCGACGACGAGGAACAGGACATCGCCGTCGAGGTGGCGCTTCAGGCCACCGACGAACTGCAGGGGTCGATCCACGCCTTCGCCAACAACATCAACACCCGCGAGGGCGGCACCCACCTGACGGGCTTCAAGACGGCGCTCACGCGCGTGGTCAACGACTACGCCACCACCGAGGGACTGCTGGGTGACCTCGACGGCACCCTCAAGGGCGAGGACGTCCGCGAGGGGCTGACGGCCGTCATCTCGGTCAAACACCCCGATCCGCAGTTCGAGGGCCAGACCAAGACGAAACTCGGCAACAGCGAGGTGCGGGGCATCGTCGAGAGCGCCGTCCACCAGCAACTCGGGACGTACTTCGAGGAACACCCGGACACCGCCCGGGCCATCGTCGGCAAGGCCGTCGAGGCGGCGAAGGCGCGACAGGCGGCGAAGAAGGCGGAGGAACTCACCCGCCGCAAGAGCGCGCTGGAGTCGACGGCGCTGCCCGGAAAGCTCGCGGACTGCCAGTCGAAGGACCCGAGCGAGTCCGAACTGTTCGTGGTGGAAGGCGACAGCGCCGGCGGTTGTTTCACCGCCGATACCGAAATCGCCCTCGCCTCCGGAGAGTCGATGACGTTCGCGGAACTCGCCGACGCGTACGCGGACGGGGAGACACACTACTGTTACACCGTGAACGACGACGGGCGGATCGGCCTCCAACGGATCGAGCACCCACGGATCACGAGGGAGGACGCACCGCTAGTCGAAGTCACGCTGGACGACGGTGAAACGATTACCTGCACCCCGGACCACGAGTTCATGCTTCGGGACGGTAGTTACTGCGAGGCCCAGCATCTCGGCGAGGGACAGTCGTTGATGCCGCTCTACCGGAAATCATCGGACACGTCGGACGAGAACATCACCATCGACGGATACGAGATGGTGAAACAGCCGGTGATGAACGACTTCTGGGAGTTCACGCACCTCCTCGCCGACCGGTACAACATCGAACACGGAAGATACGACGCCGACGCGGGAGCGCACAAGCATCACGTCGACTTCGACAAGCGGAACAACCGCCCGGACAACATCGAACGACTCCCGAAGGAGGAGCATCTCGAACTCCACAGGCAACACGCGGCGGAGACGCTCCACACCGACGAAGTAAAAGAAACGCTTCGGGAACTCAGACAGTCAGACGAGTTCCGGGAGAGGATGAGCGAGCGGATGCAGCGGGACGAGACCGTCGAACTACTCCGCGAACAGGCCAAAGCGCAGTGGGAAGACGAGGAGTACGAGGAGAAGATGCGCGAGGCTTGGTGGGAGTACTACGACAACAATCCGGAGTACAGGGCGCGCGTTCACAGTCGACTCGCAGAAGAGGCACGCAAGTATTGGGCCGACGAAGAGCATCGGGAGGAACAGTCGGAGCGGATCGAGCAGTATTACGAGGAACATCCCGAAGCCGTCGAAGCCCGCCGTCGAGAAGCCAACGAACAGTGGGACGACGAGGAACTCCGCGAGTGGCGAAGCGAGAAGACGGAAGAACAGTGGACCGAGGAGTTCCGAGAACGGCGGATGGAGGCGTACAACGAGACGTACTACCAGCACACGATTCCGTTCATGAAGGAGGTCCTCGAAGCGGACGGTGATCTGGAGGACTACGACGAACGACGACGTGAGGAAGCCGGCCCGAACGTCCTAACGAAGGAAACGACCGTCGAGAAATTCTTCGAGGGCGAGGATGCGTTACTCGAAGCCGTCGAGAGCCACAACCACTCGGTCGTCTCGGTCGAACGGATCGACGAACGGGCCGACGTGTACGACATCGAGGTTCCGGGAACCCACAACTTCGCCCTCGAATCGGGGGTGTTCGTCCATAACAGCGCCAAACAGGGCCGCGACCGGGAGTTCCAGGCCATCCTCCCGCTGAAGGGGAAGATCCTGAACGTCGAGAAACACCGCCTCGACCGCATCCTCGAGAACGACGAGATCAGGGCGCTCATCACCGCCATCGGCACGGGCATCGGCGAGGAGTTCGACATCGAGGACGCCCGCTACGAGCGGATCATCCTGATGAGTGTCGACGGATCCGAACACGGATTCGTTCGTGACGGCGACGGTCGGACGCGATTCGTCGAGATCGGACCGTTCGTCGACGAGGTCATCGAGGCGGACGGCGAGGGATACGAGGAGTACGAAGTGCTCTGCTTCGGTCGCGACGACGAGACCACGAAGTTCCGCCCCATCGATCAGGTCATCCGGCACGAGATCGACGAACCGCTGTACAAAATCGAGACGGACTACGGGCGGGACCTGCGGGTGACTGCCTCCCACAGCGTGTTCGTTCACCGGGATGGAGGGATCGAACTCGCAGCAGGCGACGAGATTGCCCCCGGAGATCGCGTCGTCGCGCCACGCTCCGTCCCGCTACACGGGGATCGAGACGGCGAGCGGATCGACCTGCTTGCCGAACTCGTCGAGCGTGGCGACGCGTTCGACTCGGAGATTTACGCGCGCGGGGACGGGATCGAAGAGTTGCTCAAACACAGGGCGCGCGAGGAGTACGCCGCGGACGGCGGCGTCGTGGCTCGTGCCGAGCCACGCGTCGACGCCCCGGAGTCGGTTCGGGAGACGCTACGCGCCCAGCGGACGGATGCCGAACTGACACAGCGGGACGTCTGCGACGCAGTCGGCGTCGCCCAACCGGTCACGGTTTCGGAGTGGGAACGGGGCCAGTCGCGGCCGACCGTCTCGAACTTCCAAGCATACTGTGAGGTCATCGGCGTCTCCCCCGCCGCAGTGATGGAACAGGTGTCGGTCGTGGACTCCCTGCTCGACCAGCGGTGGAACGAGCAGTACGAGGGGTCACCTGCGAATCGCGTCACGGAGTACGTTCGCGTCAGCGAACTAACCGAGGACGACCTCGAACACATTCCCGAGGACGCCGAAGTGACGCTCACTCCCGAACACTACGCCGACGAAGCCGTCGATAGATACGTGGAGATCGACGAGACGCTCCTCGAACTGCTCGGCTTCTACGCCGCCGATGGGTCCAGTTCCCCCCGCAACGGGATTCGACTCGCGATGGGGCCGAACAACCGCGAGCTTGTAGAGCGATACCGCGATGCGTTCGAACACGTCTTCGGGATTCGAGCCAAGCACAGCGAGGCCGACAGTCGTGTCGACGAAGTGAAACTCGTCAACCGCGTCGCCGCGCTCGTCTGGGAGCAGGTGTTCGGCTGCACTGGCGAGACGGCCGCATCGAAGACCGTGCCGGATCTCGTCTTCGACGTGTCGAGGCCGCTCCAGCGCGCGTTCCTGCGGGGCTACCTCCACGGCGACGGGTCCGTCTCCGAGACGAATCTCTCGTGGACGACCTGTTCGCGTGATCTCGCCAGCGGGATCATGTACCTCCTCTCCGCGCAGGGCGTCGTGGCGTCTCACTCGGTGACGTCGGCGGACGAGATCGGCGGGTACGGAACGAACGCGGATCGGCACACGATCACGGTCGCCGCACGCTCCGACCTCGCGGAGCTCGACGACGTCTGGAAACACCACCGCGACGGGAATCGACTGCGACCGAAAGTCGAGCACGGCAGCGACAACGAGGGCACCCGCCGGTACCACGAGATCTCCGACGATCTGGTTGCGCTGTCGGTCCGACGCGTCGAACGCGTCGACCCGACCGGGGAGTACGTCTACGACTTCTCCGTCGAGCACGACGAGAACTTCGTCGCTGGAATGGGTGGGCTCTGTGCACACAACACCGACGCCGACGTCGACGGCGCGCACATCCGGACGCTCCTGTTGACCCTCCTCTACCGGCACATGAAGCCGCTCCTCGAACGCGGCTACGTCTACGCGGCGCAACCGCCGCTCTACCGGGTCCGGTATCGCGGCGAGACCTACGACGCGATGAGCGAGGAGGAACGCGACCGGATCGTCGAGGAGCAGTGTAACGGCAACCCCGATCAGGTCCAGCGGTTCAAGGGCCTCGGGGAGATGAACCCCGATCAGCTCTGGGAGACGACCATGAACCCGGAAAACCGGATTCTGAAGCGCATCACGCTGGAGGACGCGGCGGCCGCCGACCGCATGTTCTCGATCCTGATGGGTGACGCGGTCGAACCCCGCAAACAGTTCATCAAGGAACACGCCGGCGACGCGGAGTGGGTGGACATATGAGTTCGGACGGCTCCGACGTCCCGGCCGCCCGCGTCGACACCGCCCGGATCGAACAGGAGATGGAGCAGTCCTACATCGACTACGCGATGTCGGTCATCGCGGGGCGGGCGCTCCCCGACGCCCGCGACGGCCTCAAGCCCGTCCACCGGCGCATCCTCTATGCCATGCACGAGGCGGGCGTCACCTCGCGGGCCTCCCACCGGAAGTCCTCCTCCGTCGTCGGCGAGACGATGGGTGACTTCCACCCGCACGGCGACTCCGCCATCTACGACGCGCTGGCGCGGATGGCACAGGACTTCTCGATGCGGGCGCCGCTGGTCGACGGCCAGGGGAACTTCGGCTCCATCGACGGCGACCCGCCGGCGGCCATGCGCTACACCGAGGCGCGGATGTCGCCCATCGCGGAGGAACTGCTCGACGACATCGAGAAGGGCACCGTCGACTTCTCGTCGAACTACGACGGCCGCAAGCAGGAACCCGACGTGTTGCCCGCGGCCTTCCCCAACCTCCTCGTCAACGGCTCCTCGGGCATCGCCGTCGGGATGTCGACGAACGTCCCGCCGCACAACCTCGGCGAGGTGATCGACGCGACGATCCACCTCATCCGGAATCCGGACTGCACGGTCGAGGATCTGATGGACCACGTGGTCGCGCCCGACTTCCCCACCGGCGCGAACATCGTCGGCCGGAACGCCATCTACGAGGCGTACAAGACGGGGCGTGGTCGCCTGCGCGTCCGCGCCGAACTGGAGACGAGCGAGGACCGCATCGTCGTCACGGAACTCCCCTACCAGTCGAACAAGGCACGCCTGATCGAGCGCATCGCCGACGACGTGAACGAGGGGAAACTCGACGGCGTCCGCGACCTGCGCGACGAGTCCGACCGCGACGGCATCCGCATCGTGATCGAACTCAAGCGCGGCGCCAACCCCGACGTGGTGGAGAACCAACTGCTCGAATCCCACCTCGAAACGACGTTCGGCGTCATCAACCTCGCGCTGGTCGACGGCCAGCCGAAGGTGCTCGACCTCAAGGAGACGCTGGAGGTGTACCTGGATCACCGCCGCGAGGTCGTGCGCCGCCGCAGCGAGTACGACCTCGAAGCGGCCGAGGACCGCGCCCACATCCTCGAGGGCCGCCTGACGGCGCTGGAGAACGCCGACGAAGTGGTCGAACTCATCCAGGACGCCGAGGACCGCGACGCCGCCAAGCGGGCGCTGATTGCCGCCTTCGACTTCTCCGAGGACCAGGTCGACCACATCGTCGCGATGCAGCTGGGCAGCCTCACGTCGATGGAGACGGCCGCCATCGAGGAGGAGTACGAGGAGGTGCAGGCCCGCATCGACCGCCTGACCGAGATCCTCGAGGAGGAGTCGGAACTCCTCGGCGTCATCGAGGACGAACTCCGGGAGATCAAGGCGGAGTACGCCGACGAGCGCCGCACACGGATCATCGAGGACACGGGCGAGGTGACCGACGAGGACCTCATTCCCCAGGAGGACACCCTCGTCGTCGTCAGCGAGGACGACTACATCAAGCGCATGTCGCTGTCGACGTTCGACGCCCAGCACCGGGGCGGGAAGGGGATCATCGGCACCGACCTCAAGGAGGGCGACCGGGTCTCCTCGGTCTTCCTCGCGAACACCCACGACTACCTCCTCTGTTTCACCAACCACGGGCAGGTCTACAAGCTGAAGACCTACCAGGTGCCGGAGATGGGCCGCACCGCCCGCGGCAAGTCGGCGGTGAACCTGCTGGACCTCGACGACGGCGAGGAGATCGAGGCCGTCGTCGACTGCGAGAACCTGGAGGAGGGCGCCGGCCGGTACCTCACGATGGCGACGAAGCGGGGGCGCGTGAAACGCACCGCCGTCGAGGAGTTCGGCAACATCCTCTCGACGGGCATCCGCGCCATCCGTCTGGAGGACGACGACGCCCTCGTCGACGTGGAGTTGACCGACGGCGACCACGACCTGATCGTCGCCACCGCCGACGGGATGAGCATCCGCTTCGACGAGGACGAGGTCCGTCCCATGGGCCGTGACGCCCGCGGCGTCGGCGGCATCAAACTGGAGGGCGAGGATCACGTCGTCGGCCTCGCCGCCGTGGCCCCCGCGGACCACGACTGGGTGCTCTCCGTGACGGACAACGGCTACGGCAAGCGCACCCCGGTCGACGCCTACCGCCAGCAGTCCCGCTACGGCAAGGGGCTGATCGACATCAAGACCGACGAGCGCAACGGCCCCGCCTGCGCGATCGACGCCGTCGGCCCCGGGGATCACCTCGTCGTGATGAGCGAGGGCGGCCAGATCATCCGCACGCCCGTCGAGGACGTCTCGACCGTCGGCCGCAACACGATGGGCGTCATCGTCATGGACCTCGACGCCGGCGACTCGGTGGCGTCGGTGGCCGTGATCCCGGCCGGCCGGGCGGGCGCGGGGGACTCCCTCTCGGACGACGAGAGCTGACCTACAGGATCCGCTTTCCGAGCGCGCTCGCGGCGAGTTCGACCGCGAGTTCGCCCGTCCCGTTGTGGTCGTCGAGGATCGGGTTCACCTCCACGAGTTCCAGCGACCGCACCGTCGCGTCCGTCGCCGCCCGTTCGAGCGCCGCGTGGGCCTCGCGGTAGGTGACGCCACCGCGGACGGGCGTCCCGACGCCGGGTGCCTCCGTCGGGTCCAGCCAGTCCAGGTCGAGGCTGACGTGGACGCCGTCGCCCCCGCTCGCGGCGTCCACGGCGTCGTCGACGACGGCCGTGACGCCCCGGTCGTCGATATCGGACATGGTGTAGACGTGGACGTCGCTCTCGCGGAGGGCCGCCCGCTCGCCGGGGTCGAGGTCACGCACCCCGACGAGCGCGACGCGCCCGGGGTCCAGGTCGGCGAGCGCCCACGCCGCGTCCGCGAACTCGCCGCGGCCGAGGGCGGCCGCGAGCGCCATCCCGTGGACGTTGCCCGAGGGCGTCGTCGCCGGCGTGTTGAAGTCGCCGTGGGCGTCGAACCAGAGGACGCCCACGTCGGCGTCGCGGGCCGTCCCCGCGAGGGTGCCGATGGCGACCGAGTGGTCGCCCCCGAGAACGAGCGGCGTCTCGCCGGCCGCGAGCGTCTCGCACACCCGGTCCGCGAGGCGGGTGCAGACCGACTCGACGACCGGGAGGTACTTCGCGTCCGCGCGGCCGGGGTCGCGGTTCTCGGTTCGGGGTACGGACAGGTCGCCGGCGTCGCGAACGTCGCGGCCGATGTCCCGGAGCGCGGCCCCGAGGCCGGCGTAGCGAATCGCCGACGGCCCCATGTCGACGCCGCGGCGACTCGCCCCGTAGTCGGTGGGGACGCCGAGGACGCGAACCGAACGGGTCATGGACGTCGTAGGGGGCGCGGCGTGAAAAAGCGTCAGGGCGGCGGCCGCTCGGGCGTCGTCGCGACGCCCTCCGCTACTCGTCGGCGTCCCGGTAAGGGGCACACACCCGCGCGACGCCTTCCTCGAAGTCGATTTCCGGCTCCCAGCCGGTCGCCTCCCGGAGTTTCGAGGCGTCGGCCATGGTGTCGTGGACGTAGACGGGCAAGGGGTTCTCGACGTACTCGGGGTCGACGTCCGTGCCGAGTTCGTCGTTGATCATCTCGACCATCGTGTTGAAGTCGTAGCTCTCGCCGGTGCCGACGTTGTAGATGCCCTGTAACTCGTGGTCGGCGGCGAGTTCGATGGCCCGGACCACGTCGTCGACGTGGGTGAAGTCCCGGGTTTGCGAGCCGTCGCCGAAGAGGACGGGCGACTCCCCGCCCGCGATGGCGTCCGCGAACTGCGCGACGGTGTTGGCGTACTCCCCCTTGTGTTCCTCGGCGCCGCCGTACCCCTGGTAGACCGAGAAGAAGCGCAGGCCCGCGAGGCTCATGTCGTAGTGGTGGCCGAAGTACTCGCCGTAGCGCTCGCGGGCGAGTTTCGACGCCTCGTAGCAGGTACGGGCCTCGACGGGCATGTCCTCGGGGGAGGGCTCGGTCCGGGAGCCGTAGATGGAGGAGGTGGTGGCGTAGACGACGGTGTCACAGCCGTCCTCGCGGGCCTGTTCGACCGTGTTGACGAACCCCTCGACGTTGACGCGGGTGGCCTCCCGCTTGTTCTCCTCGACCATCGTATAGGAGGAGTAGGCCGCGAGGTGGAAGACGACGTCCACGTCCGTCGGCAGGTCGTCGTCGAGGACGCTCCCATCGACGAATTCGACGGGACCGTCGGCGTCGCCGTCGGCGTCGACGCCGTCCAGGTTCTCCGGCGTACCGAGGTGACAGTCGTCGAGGGCGATGACGTCGTTGTCGGCGGCGAGGTGGTTCGCCAGGTTCGACCCGATGAACCCCGCACCGCCCGTCACGAGGACTCGCTTCCCTTCCATGGGGGAGACGAGTCCCGAGGGCTCCAAAGCCGTATCGCTTTCACGGCGACGAAAGCTCGAAACCCAGCGCGGTTTCCCCACATCCCTCGAATTTAATAACGCTAGTCACCAATCACCACGCATGTCATCCATCGAACTGACGTCCAGTCAGAAGACGATCCTCACGGCCCTCATCAACCTCCACCGCGAGACGGAGGACGCGGTCAAGGGTGAGGACATCGCCGAGGAGGTCGATCGAAACCCGGGCACCATTCGCAACCAGATGCAGAGCCTGAAAGCCCTCCAGCTCGTCGAAGGGGTACCGGGCCCGAAGGGCGGCTACAAGCCGACGGCCAACGCCTACGAGGCCCTCGACGTGGACCAGATGGACGAACCGGCGGCCGTCCCGCTGCTCCACAACGGCGAGCCCGTCGACACCGCGAACGTGGGCGAAATCGACCTCTCGTCGGTACACCACCCCGACCTCTGTCGCGCCGAGATCCACGTCCAGGGGTCGGTCCGGGAGTTTCACGAGGGCGACAAGGTGCGCGTCGGCCCCACGCCCCTCTCGAAGCTCGTCATCGACGGCACGGTCGACGGCAAGGACGACACCGACAACATCCTGATCCTGCGCATCGACGACATGCGGGCGCCGGCCGAAGAGCCGGAGCACTGACCGCATCGATCCCGGACTCCGTGCGGGGGTCGACGGCCCCGTCGCGACCCCCGGCCCGACGCGAGGCGATGACACCGACCGCCCTCCCGGGCAGTCCCTTCCCCCTCGACCGAGGACTCCCTCCCCCGTCGGTCGAGCCCCCGTCGGGGGAACCGGTTCTCGGTCGACGCTCGTGGGGTCCCCGCCGCGGCGTCGAGGGGAAGGTTCGACGCGGGACGCCTACATGTCCGACCAGGCGTCGATGGCCCGGCCGACCGAGGAGACGTCCGCGATCCAGCGTGCGGCGACCGCCTTCTTCAGCAGTTCGGCGCCGACGCCCCCGAAGGTGTTGATCGGCAGGGGGTCGACGCCGTGTGCGACCGCCTCGTCCCCGATGGAGATGAGCGTCCCCTTGTCGTCGTGGGTCCACGTCCGGAGCGACTGCCCCTTCGCGGCCCGAAAGAGGTTCTCGCCGGCCACTTCGGCGGCCTGCCAGGCGGCCTGGGCCGTCGGCGGCGCGAACTCCTCGGGTCCCTGCTCGATCAGCGCCGTGTCGCCGATGGCGAACACCCGGTCGTCGCTCGTCCGGAAGTCGCGCTCGGCGTACACGCGGTTGCTTCGGTCGTCCTTGTCGACGTCGCAGTCGGCGAGTTCGTCCTGTCCGGTGATGCCGCCGGTCCAGAGGAACACGTCGTAGTCGAGTTCGGTCGGCTCCTCCTCCTCGCCGCCGCCGACGTAGATGGTCTCCTCGTCGACCTTCGAGACGAACTCGCCGCACATGATCTCGACCCCGGTGGCCTCCAGTCGCTTGCGGAGCGCGCCCTGGAGTTCGGGATCGTTGCCCGGGAACACCTCGTCGAGCCCCTCGACGAGGGTGACGTCGATCGGTGCGCGGTGCTCGTCGCGGTAGGCGGCGACCTCGCCGGCCGACTGGATGCCCGAGAGGCCGGCGCCGCCGACGACGACCTGCGCCGGGTCCGACCGGGTGGCCTCCGTCGCCGCGTCCGCCACGTCGCCGTGAATCTCGCGGGCGTCGTCGAGACCCTTCAGCGTGTGGGCGTACTCCTCCAGTCCCTCGATGCCGTAGAAGGCGGTGCGACTCCCGAGGGCGACGAGCAGATAGTCGTACGGGACCGGATCGCCGTCCTGCAGTTCGACTTCCCGCTCGTCGACGTCGATGCCCGTGACGCGGTCCTGCCGGAACGTCGTCTCGGGGGATTTGATCTCGTCGACGGGGATGGAGATCTTGGAGGCGACGCTCGTGTCGCGGATGACACGGTGGGCCTCGTGGAGAACGAGATGATAGTCGTGCTCGGAGATCCAGGTCAGCTCGGCGCTGCCGTCCGCTACCTCTTCGAAGCGCGTGACTGCACCCGCGCCGGCGTATCCGGACCCGAGAACGACGACCTGAGAGGTCATACGCCCCAGTCCGAATCCATCCGTTATAGGGGTGTTGAAACCGCCCGAGCGGCCGTGAATCGGTCGTTCGTCGAGAGTGGGGTCGACAGTCGTCTACAACGAGAGGCCGGCGTGCCACGCGTCCGCCCCCGCCGCCTCGCGGCGGTCGTCCATCTCGTGGAGGAGGGCGGCAGCGAGGCTGCCGACCTCGGCGGCGCGCCCCTCACCCTCGGTGCAGAACTCGCCGGTCGTCCGGTTGGCGAAGACGGTACACACCGCTCCCCCTCGGAGGCCGTAGAGGCCCGCGAGCGTCAACACGGCGCTGGCCTCCATCTCGACGTTCTTCACGTTCGCTTCCCGGAGGTCGTCCAGTAACGACCCGCTTCCGGCCGCCTCGAACCCCTCGAACCCCGGCCGTGCCTGGCCGGCGTAGAAGCTGTCCGTGCTGAGCGTGACGCCGCAGTGGTAGTCGTAGCCGAGGCGTTCGGCGGCGGCGATCAGCGCCGAGACGACGGCGTGGTCGGCGACGGCGGGGTAGTCCCCGCGGACGTACTCGTCGCTCGTCCCCTCGCCCCGCACCGCCCCGGTCGTGATGACCAGGTCGCCGACCGCCATCTCCGGGTGGAGGGCACCACAGGAGCCCACCCGGACGAACGTCTCGGCGCCGACGCGGGCGAGTTCCTCGACGGCGATGGCGGCGGAGGGGCTCCCGATGCCGGTCGAGGTGACCGAGACCGGCGCCCCCTCGTAGGTGCCCGTCGCGGTGCGGTACTCGCGGTGGGACGCGACCGTCTCCGCGTCGTCCCAGCGGTCGGTCACCACGTCCACGCGGTCGGGGTCGCCGGGGAGCAACACCGTCTCCGCCACGTCCCCGGGCGCGACTTCGAGGTGGTACTGCCGGTCGGTGTCGTCTGCCATGACGACCCGTACGAAAAGGGAGCGGAAATACCTGCGGTGGGCTGCCGGCGCGTCGCCGGTTCGCGACTCGACGCCGCGCTATCGGTACTCGGGGGTGACCCAACTACAGGTCGAACACGCGTGGATCCCCTGGACGTTCAACACGTCGCTCTCGCAGGACGGGCAGGTCGATAGGTCGGACGTCGCCGTGGTGCTCTTGAGTTCGGCCATCGTGATAGTACGATGTCACCCATACCATAAAAAGCTGCTGTGAGTATGTATTACACAGACGTAATATTATCTAAGGACGTGGAGAAAATCCGGATATAGGTGTTCGTTCGTGTCGATTGTCTCTACTCTTCGCTACGTTTGGCTGCTTCGAGCGTCTCGGGACCGATGGTCGACGGAAGCAGTTCGCCGAGGGTGTACTCGCTGACCGCGTTCCCGCCCTCGTCACAGACGATGGGCAGGTCGTCCGCACAGAACTCCGCGAGCGTCTGGCGGCACATCCCACAGGGCGTGACGCCGTCGCGAGCCTCCGAGGCGACGGCGAGCGCGTCGAACTCCCGGTGTCCTCGCGTGACCGCCTCGGCGAGGGCCACCTCCTCGGCGTGGAGGCTGTTGCTGTAGTTGGCGTTCTCGACGTTGCAGCCGGTGAAGACGGTGCCGTCGGCGGTTCGGAGCGCGGCCCCGACCCGATACTCGGAGTAGGGGACGTACGCCGCGTCGAGGGCGTCGCGGGCACGTTCGACGAGTTCGTCGGGCATGGGTGGTCCTTCACCCGACCGGTCCATATACCCTCGGTCGCCGCGAAAACACTAAGCGCAAAACCCACAGTTGTCCAACGAATGTCCAGGGACGACAGCCCGGCCCGGGATGCGAACGGATCCGAGACGAGTCGAGAGGCGTTCAAACGGCAGTACGGCAGGTCGATAGCCGCCGTGTTCGCCGGGCTCGTCATCACCCACCTCCCGATCATCAACCTGATCGGACTGCTGCCGACGTTCAAGGAAATCCTCCTCGGTGCCGGCGTCGTGTTCGCGTTCACGTCGCTGACCGAGCCGGCGGACGGCGCGAAACACGCGTTCGTCAGCGGGATGACCGCGGCCGTCGTCTTCAACGTGCTCTGGATTCCCGGGTCGGCCCTCCTCGGCGGCTCCCTGGCGGCCATCGGCGGCAGCACGGCCGCCGACGCCGTCGCGTCCGGAATGCTCCAGGGACTCGGCGCGCTGACCAACCTGATCGGACTGCTGATCTTCTCGCCCGTCGGATACGCCGTCGGCGGCGTCCTCGGTGCGGTCGGGAACTGACCGATCGTCCACCGGCGAGGCTGCGGCGACGACGCCGGAGGTACATTTATGAAATTGCATTTTCATTTGACAAGTATGTCCAGCGACGAGTCGGACGACGGGGGACCGGCGTCGTCGACTGCCGAGGCCGGCGCCGCCGGCAGTCCCGCTCCCGACGAGATGTACTGTTCGAACTGTGGGTCGGTCATCGACGCCGACGCGGAGATCTGTCCCGACTGCGGGGTGCGACAGCAGTCCGCCACCGACGAGAAGAACGCCGCCGTCTCCTTCGTCGCGTCGCTCGTCGTCCCCGGGGCCGGACAAGTGTACAACGATCAGGTCGGCCGGGGCATCGCCATGTTCGTCGGGACGGCCGTGATGGACCTCGTCATCGTCTTCGTCGCGGGGATCCTGACGTTCATCGTCATCGGGCCGCTCTTTCTCTTGTTGATCCCCGTGGTCCACGTCGCCGTGGCGTACGACGCCTACACGCAGGCCGAGAAGATCAACGACGGAACGATCACGCCGTAGGCCCGAGGGACTTTTACTCGCGGAGCGCCGACCCCCGACCATGGCACTCCCCGAGGGCGAGGCGTCGACGCCGAACCGCCGACGCGCGCTGCTCGCGGTGACGCCCTTCCTGTTGCTCGGACTCGCCGACGTGCTCCTCCTGCTGTTCTGGGGCATCGAACCGCTGTGGGCCTTCGCCATCCTCCCGCCCATTCTCTTCTGTACGGTGCTGGCGTGGCTGGCGTTCAGCACCGACTTCCTCGACGACCGGACCTAGCGTCCGGTGTCGTACTTGTACGTCGCGCTCTCCGGGTCGATGCCGAAGTCCTCGGCGTCGGCGTCGGGCGAGTCCTCCTCCTCCGCCCGGGGGGCGGCGTTCTTGAACGCCTCCCGCAACCGGGCGGGCATCTCGAACTCGTCGACCCGGAGGCTGGTCGCGACGGCGTCGGGTTGGATCGTCTCCCGCTTCGCCGCCAGCCGTTCGGCCATCTTCTCCGGCAGCGCGCTCGACTCGACGGCCTCGAAGCCGAACTGCGCCAGATAGCTCGGCTGATCCGTCACCGAGTACACCGTCTCGAAGCCGTCGGCCGCAGCCGTCTCGACCAGGCGCTCGACGACGTGCGCTCCCACCCCCTGCCCGCGCCACGCGCGCAGGACGCCGACGCCCGTGAGTTCACAGTAGTCGCCAGCGTCGGTCTTGTGGATGCGCACGCGGCCGAACCCCGCCCGCGCGTTGGAGTCCTCGTCGACCGCGATGACGTAGTCCCGGGACCGGAAGGCGACGTCGTCCAGGGCCATCTCCTCGATGTGGTCGAGCAACCAAGCCTCGTCTCGGTTCTTGGCATCCCGGACGTACATGCCCCGACGTAGTGAGCGGTGGGGTAAAAGGATTTGCCGGCCGCCGATCGATCGTGTTCAGCGAACCACCCCGGGACCACCTCGAACGCCCCGGCGTCACCGGAACGCGTCGCGTTCCGATCGATCTTGCCGAGGGGTTACCGTTTCGTGGGAATCGTCGATTACTCTTTGGTTCCGCGTGACGTACTCGTTCGCATGCCCCACACGCTCGAAATCAGCGACGAACTCGGGGAACGCCTGGACGGCCTCCTCGAGGAGGACGAGACCTACGAGGAGTTGATCGAGGAACTCGTCTCGGTGTACGAGACCGAGGGCGCGTTCCTGCAGGAAGGCTACTCGGAGTGAGCGCGCCGGCTACCCGTCCGCTCCCCTCGGCCCCACCGGCTCACCCCTCGTTCGGGTCGCTCCACCCGCCCGCGTCCGTCAACTCGAACAGCTTCCCCCAGTTCTCGTCGTCCTCGCTCTCCGGAAGCTGGTCGCGCAGTTGCCGGAAATCCGATTCGGGCACCAGGTCGCGAACGAGGTCGACGATGACCTGCGCGTGGTAGGCCGCGTCGGCCCGCTCCGCGTTCTCGACGTCCGCGACCCGCGCGACGAACTCCGACCAGTCGAATCGCTGCCCGTGTTCGTGGACGGCCCCGGTCATGTACCACTTGATCTCCATCGGGAGCGAGGCGGCGAGGTCCTCGGCGGCGCCGGCCGGAATCCGCTCGCCGAGCGCCATCAGCGTCGCTCTGATGGCCCGCACCGTCTCGCCGGTGCCGGGGAGTTCGAGTCGGTGCTGCACCGTCCCCGTGAACTCGTCGAATTTCATACAGTTGATACGTGTTCGGGGGGCGTAATCAATGGCGACGGCCGTTCTTACCGCGTGGGAACGATACGCACACCCGACGGCTCGTCGTCCCTCCCGGGTTTCGAGGAGCCAGCCGCACCGTCCCTCCCGGAACGCCTCGTCGGGGTGCGTTTTCGTCTTCCCGCGGGTCTACCGGCTCCTGTGAGACGATGCGCGCGACGTCCGTCGGCTGGACCCGTGACGGCCGAGCGCCGACCCGGACGTTCGCCGCTCAGTACGGCAGGAAGTAGAGTCCGAGCGCGAACACCGGGAACAGCGCCAGCATGACGATGATGGTGTATCCGAGGATGTCGCGAGCGCGGACCTGCGTCAGTCCCAGCAGCGGGATGGCCCAGAACGGCTGGAACATGTTGGTCCACATGTCGCCGACGCCGTAGGCGACGATGGCCTTCCCCGGCGGCACGCCGAGTTCGACCGCCGCGCTCCCGACGACGCCGCCGATGATCCCCCACTCGCCGCCACCGCTCGGGACGAACAGGTTCATGAACCCGCCGAGCAGCCACGCGATCACCGGGAACGTCTCGGGCGTCGCCACCGCGAGCAGCCCCTCCGCGATCAGATCCGAGAGCCCGGAGTTGCTGATGATCCCCAGGATCCCCGCGTAGAAGGGGAACTGCAGGATGATCCCCGCGGCGCCCTCGGTGGCGTCACGGATCGCCTCCATGTACGCCGCCGGCGTCTTGTGCAGGAACAGGCCGAGGGCGATGAACGTGAAGTTGAACACGTTGAGGTCGAGGGCCTCCCCGACGCCGCCGGCGTTGATGAAGTAGTTGACCACGTACACCATCATGCCGAGACCGAGGAGGTAGGCGATGGCCCGGCTGTCGTTGATCCGGTCGGCCGGCGACCGGGAGACGTCCGTCGCCGTCGCGGTCCCCCCGTCGGTGACCGCGTCCTCCAGTTCGTCGCCCTTCAGCAGGCTCGGCGCGTACTCCTCGATGCCCGTCGCGTTCTCCTCGTCCGGCGCGAGGAAGGCGAGGACGGGAACGACGGTCACGAACACGAGGACCGCGATGCCGAACGCGTAGATCGTGAACACGCTCTCGTTGAGCGGGACGACGCCGATGATGTCCTCGAAGGGGTGGCCCTCCGTCGCCGAGAGCAGTCCCGCGCTCGTCGACGGTCCGACGTGCCAGATGGTCTGGCTCGTGTACCCCGCCGCACAGAGGATCGGATAGTGGAACGTCTTCCCCCGCTCGTAGCCCGCGCGGGCCACGAAGATGGCGAAGATGGCGCCGACGATGAGGCCGATGCCCCAGTGGAAGTACCCGAAGATCAGCGAGACGGCCGCCACCAGCGCCGCCGCCTGCGTGTTGTCGTCGGGTATCGACGCCAGCCTGTCCAGGTAACTGCTGACGAAATCCGAGTCGGCGACGGCGTACCCCGTGACCAGGATCAACACCATCTGCATCGCGAAGGTCAGCAGGGTCCAGAAGCCGTCGTACCAGTTCTGGATGTTCTGATACGGCCCATCCGGCGTGAACGCGATGGCGGCGACGTACGCGATGAGCGTCAGGATCACCGCGAACAGGAACGGGCTGGGGATCCACTTCTCCGACCAGTCCGCCATCGTCCGTCCGAACGACTGCACTCGCTGTCGGGCTGACATAGGCGTTCACATGGCACATGATCGTCGGTGATAAACCTATGCTAGGCGGTGACAACCGCCGTCGTCGTGGGGCGTTTGCCCGGGCCGATACGCTACACCGCATCGAGGTCGATCCGCTCCGGCTCGGGCACCGTGCCCTCGCCGACCGCCACCTCGGCCGCCGCCTCGTCCCCGGGGAGCACGACCGTCCCGCCGGCCAGCAGCGGGGCGATCACGCCCGCGATCACCGCCCGCGGATCCGCGAGCGACGCCCGGAGTGCGACGGCCGTCCCCTCGCCGAGGCCGGCGCCGTCGACGACGCCCGCCGCCCGGGCGCACAGGTCGCGGTGGGTGAGCGTCGACGCCCCGTCGACCACCACCGGGTCGTCGGGCGACCGCTCGCCGGGCGGCAGCGACGGGTTCTCGCTCCAGACGACGCCCTCCCAGTGGGTCGCCGTCGCCGCCGACGGCGCGCCGCCGTACACCAGTACCTTCCGCTCGCCGTCGGTCAGAGCGGCTTCGCTGTCGACGGCCCCCATCACGACCCGCGCGTCGGCGTCGACGTCGAAGGTGACCCGCGCGCCGAGGAGCGACGCGCCGAACAGCGTCTCGACGATCTCCGGTTCCGGATCGGGCGCGAGGGCGACGCGGGAGCCCTCGTGGACACCGAGGTGGGCGAGCGCGTGGCCGGCCTTCCAACTGGTCGTACAGAAGTCGCGGTAGCTCACCTCGCGGCCGCGAGTCGTCACGTCGAGGGCGACCCGCTCGCTCCGGCGGTCGCGCCCGACCAGATCCCCGAGCACGCGCATCCGTCAGGCGGGGTGACTCGCGGCGGCCATGCTCAGAAGCTGCTCTTGATCCGCTCGAAGAAGCCCTCTTTCACGTCGACCTCCTCGCCGCCGGCCTCGGCGAACGCCTTGAGCGCCTCGCGTTGCTCCTCGTTCAGGTCGTCGGGCGTCACGACCTGCACCTGGACGTAGAGGTCGCCACGCCCCCGACGCCGGAGACGGGGCATCCCCTTGCCCTTCAGGCGGAACGTCTCGCCGCTCTGGGTGCCCGCCGGGACGTCCATCTCGACGGTGCCGTCGAGCGTCGGCACCTCGACGGTGTCGCCGAAGGTGGCCTGCGGGAAGGAGATGGGATGCTGGTGCCGCAGGTCGTCGCCGTCCCGCTCGAAGTCGGGGTGGTCGGCGACCGACACCTCGATCAGGAGGTCGCCGTTCGGCCCGCGGTTCTCGCCCGGGGCGCCCTCGCCCTCCATCCGGAGGGTCTGCCCGTCGCGGATGCCGGCCGGGATGTCGACCGAGAGCGTCGACTCCTCGCGGGTCTGTCCCTCGCCGCCGCAGGTCGAACACGTCTCGCTGTAGAGGGTGCCCTCGCCGCCACACCGGCGACAGGTCCCCGTCTGTTGCATCCGGCCGAACGGCGTCTGTTGCACCTGTGTCACCTGTCCGCTGCCGTCGCAGTTCGGACACGTCTCCGCGTCGGCGTCCGGCGGGTGGCCCTCGCCCTCGCAGTCCGGACACCGCGTCGGGCGCGTGACCGTGAACTCGCGTTCGACGCCCTCGAAGGCCTCTTCGAGGTCGAGCCGAAGCGACGTTCGCAGGTCCTGTCCCTGTCGCGGTCGGTTGCCACCGCCGCCACGGCCGCCGCCGAAGAACTGCTCGAAGATATCCTCGAAGCCGCCGGCACCGCCACCGCCGCCGAAGGGATTGCCGCGCCCCCCGCCGGCGCCGCCACCGCCGTCGAACCCGCCACGCTTCTCGGCCTGTTCGAAGCGCTCGTGGCCCATCCGGTCGTACGCCTGCCGTTTTTCCTCGTCCGTGAGCACCTCCTTTGCCTTCTTGGCCTTCTTGAACTTCTCCTCGGCGTTCGGATCGTCGCTCACGTCCGGATGGTACTCGGAGGCCTTCTTTCGGTACGCCTGTTTGATCTCGTCTTCGGAGGCGTCCCGGGAGACGCCGAGCACGTCGTAGAAGTCCTCTGTCATCAGTTACGTTCTCGTACCGTTCCTACCTATTTCAAAAACGCGGCTCGGGAACTACGCGTCGTCCTCGCCCTCGTCCTCTTTCTCCTCGAAGTCGGCGTCGACGTACTCGTCGCCGTCGCCCGGATCGGCACCTGCACCGGGGCCGGCACCGCCCATGCCGCCCATACCGCCCATGCCGCCGGGACCGGCGCCCGCGCCTGCACCGCCCGCGCCGGCCTGGGCTTGCTGGGCCTGCTCTTGGTACATCTGCTTGCCGATCTCTTGGAGCTCCTCCGACAGTGCCTCGGTCGCGTCAGTCAGTTCCTCGGCCGACGCGTCCTCGTCGTCGAGGGTCTCCTCGACCTCCGCGACGGCCTCCTCGACGGACTCGCGGGTGTCGTCGTCGATGTTCTCCTCGTTCTCCTCGAGCAGCGTCTCGGCGCGCTGGATCGCGCTCTCGGCGTCGTTGCGGGCCTCGATCCGCTCGCGGCGCTGCTGGTCCTCCTCGGCGTGTTCCTCGGCTTCCTCCTGCATCCGCTCGATCTCCTCGTCGGAGAGGCCGACGCCGCCCTCGATGGTGATCGACTCGGCGTTGCCCGAGCCCTGATCCTCGGCCTCGACGTTGACGATGCCGTTCTCGTCGATGTTGAACGAGACCTCGATCTGCGGGGTGCCCGCGGGCGCCGGCGGGATGCCGGTCAGCTGGAACTCGCCGAGCAGTTCGTTCTCCTCGGCGATCTCGCGCTCACCCTGGAAGACCCGCACCTGCACCATCGTCTGGTTGTCCGCCGCGGTCGTGAAGATCTTCGACTCCTCGGTCGGGATCGTGGTGTTCTTCTCGATCAGGCGCTCGAACAGGCCGCCCTTGACCTCGATCCCGAGCGACAGGGGCGTCACGTCCAGCAGGACGATGTCGTCGACCTCGCCGCCGAGGACGCCGCCCTGGATCGCGGCGCCCAGCGCGACCGCCTCGTCGGGGTTGACGTTCTTCTTCGGCTCCTGGCCGACGAGTTCCTCGACTTTCTCCTGGACCTGCGGCATCCGCGTCGACCCGCCGACGAGGATCACCTCGTCGATGTCCCCTTTCGAGTAGCCGGCGTCCTCGAGTGCCTGCTCGGTGGGTTCGACCGTCCGCTCCAGCAGGTCGCTCGTCAGCGACTCGAACTTCGCGCGGGTGAGCGACGTTTCGAGGTGGACCGGCCCGTCGTCCGTCGCGGTGATGAACGGCAGGTTGATGTCGGCCTCCTTGCGCGAGGAGAGTTCCACCTTGGCCTCCTCGGCGGCGTCCTTCAGCCGCTGGAGCGCCTGGCGGTCCTCGCGGAGGTCGATCCCGTGCTCGTTCTCGAACTCCTCGGCGAGGTGGTCGATGATCGCCTGGTCCCAGTCGTCGCCGCCGAGGTCGTTGTCCCCGTTCGTGGCGACCACTTCGTAGACGCCGCCGCCGAGGTCCAGCACCGAGACGTCGAACGTGCCGCCGCCCAGGTCGAACACGAGGACGGTCTGGTCGGACTCGTCGTCGAGGCCGTAGGCCATCGACGCCGCCGTCGGCTCGTTGACGATGCGCTCGACGTCGAAGCCGGCGATCTCGCCGGCGTCCTTCGTCGCCTGTCGCTGCCGGTCGTTGAAGTACGCCGGCACCGTGATGACGGCCTTCTCGACCTCGTCCCCGAGGTACTCCTCCGCGTCCCGCTTGATCTTCTGGAGGATCATCGCCGAGATCTGTTCCGGCGTGTAGTCCTCGCCGTCGATCTCGACGCTGTAGTCCTCCTCGCCCATGTGGCGCTTGATCGACTGGATCGTCCGCTCGGGGTTCTGGACGGCCTGGTTCTTCGCCGGCTTCCCGACGAGCCGTTCGTCGTCGGTGAAGGCGACGACGGAGGGCGTCGTCCGGTCGCCCTCGCCGTTTACGATGATCTCCGGATCGCCTCCCTCCATGACCGCGAACGCGCTGTTCGTGGTCCCGAGGTCGATACCCAGAATCTTGTTGCTCGCCATCTTGTCCGTGATTACCGGTTTAGGTCGGTTAAAGGTTACTAGACGGGCCGAGATTGCGCTCCAGCCCGGGTCGACACCGTCCCCCGATTTCGCGTTCGCTCGTCATCCGTTACCAACACCATTTATGTAGAACTGCAATTCAGCACTCCGGCGCCCGCGCTACGCCGACCCGTCGCTGACCGTCACCTGCGCCTCCTGGATGACCGACCCCGCCATCTCGTAGCCGGGACGGTAGACGTCGACGACCGTCCCCTCGGGGTGGTCGCTCTCGACGCGCATCATCACCTCGTGGCGCGTCGGATCCACCTCGTCGCCCGGTTTCGGTTCGATGGCCGAGACGTTCTCCGATTCGAGGACGCGGTCGAGCGACGCCAGCGTGGACTCGACGCCGTCGCGGATGTCGACGTCGTCGTCCTGTTCGAGGGCCCGAACCAGGTCGTCCCGCACCGGCACCAGCCGGGCCACGAAGTCCTCGGTGGCGCGCTCCTTGAGCTCCTCTTTCTGTCGCTCGGTCCGCTTCTTGTAGTTCTGGAAGTCGGCCTGCTTGCGCTTCAGTCGCGACTCCAGGTCGTCGGCGCGGGCGCGTTCCTCCTCGAGTTCCGCCTCGAGGTCCTCGATGCGCTCCTCGAGGTTCGCGACGGCCGCACCGAGGTCGGCGTCGTACTCGCCGACGCGCTCGGCCAGGTCGGCGGCCGTCTCGCGCTCGTCGGGATCGGTTTCGCCGACCGTGTCGGCCGCCTCCTCCTCGGGCGCGGCGCCGTCCGTCGTCGTGCCGTCGGCCGCATCCTCGTGCATGGTCGAAGGAAACGCCTCGGGTCGCTTAAGACTTGCAGAACGCGCTCACTGATACATCCCGAGCGGCCGCGCCTGCGAACTGGTCTCCTCGGCCTCCTGCATCTGCCGCGCGAGTCGGCGCTTGGCCCGCCTGATCTCCTCGGCGTGGTCCCGCAGGTCGTCGACCGGCATCTCGACCCCGAGCAGCGGCGCGATGCCCTCCTCGATCAGGCGTGCGGCGGCCTCCGGGTCCGGGAACTGCGGCGTCGACTCCACGATCAGCCCCACCGCCGTCCGGCCGGTCCGCACCGCGTGACTCAACAGGGCGCCCGTCGGCCCCGAGACGACGCCCGACTCCTCCGGCGCCTCGATACCCACCGCGGCCAGCCGTTCGCTCCCCTCGCCGATCCCGACGCCGTACAGCGCCGGCGTCTCCTCCTCGTCGCGCTCCCGACCGATCCCGCTCAGGTAGACGGGCGTCACCTCGCCGTCCGTGTACCACTCGGACAGACAGGTGGCGAACTCCTGGGCCGCCGCCGGCGAGACTGGCACGTCGCTCCGGAGGGCGAGCAGGTCCCGCTCCCGATCGGCGTACAGGCGAACCGGGGTCGTCAGCTCCCGGTCGCCCCCCTCGTAGGTCGCCACCGGCGGCAGGCCGTCGCAGTGGACGTTGGCGTAGTGGACCATGCCGAACGTCTCCGCGAGGTGGTCGGTCGCGAGTTTCCCCACGAGGCCGACGCCCGGCAACCCCTCGATCAGCGTCGGCGCGTCGAGCGATACGTCGTCGCGGAGGACCTCGATGCCGCTCATGTCCGTCCCTTCGGGACGGCGTCGTAAGTATCGTGCGTCGGGTCGCCGGGGTGATCGCCGCGCCCCCAAAGGCACAAATCCACCCGCGCGCTACTGCGCGCATGGTCACGTTTCTCGCCGGCGGGACGGGCACCCCCAAACTCCTGGACGGCGTGGCTGCCGCCTTCGACCCCGAGGCGGTCACGGTGGTCGCCAACACCGGCGACGACGTGGAACTCGGCGGGCTGTTGGTCTGTCCCGACCTCGACACCGTCCTCTTCCGAGGCGGTGGGGTGATCGACCGCGACCGGTGGTGGGGCATCGACGGCGACACGACCGCGACCCACGAGGAACTCGGCCGACTCGCCGCGGCCGCCGGACTGGCCGACGGCGACGGCGATCCCGCGCCCCGATACCTCCCCCCCGACCGCCAGACCGCCGGCCGCCGCCTCGCCCGCTGGCGCCGGTTCTCCGGCGTCGCGGAGTTCATGGAGATCGGCGACCGCGACCGGGCCGTCCACGTCACCCGCACCAGCCTGCTGGACGAGGGGCTGACCCTGACCGAGGTGACGCGTCGCCTCGCCGACGCCTTCGACCTCACCGCCGACCTCCTGCCCATGAGCGACGATCCCGTGGCGACCATCGTCCACACCGAGGCGGGCGCGATGCACTTCCAGGAGTACTGGGTCGCCCGCCGCGCCGATCCGGCCGTCGAGGACGTGGAGTTCCGCGGGGCGAGCCGTGCGTCCCCGACCCCGGCCGTCCGCGACGCCCTCGACGACGCGGTGGTGATCGGCCCCTCGAACCCGGTCACGAGCGTCGGCCCGATCCGGGCGCTCCCCGGCGTCGACGACGCCCTCGATTCGACGCCGGTCGTCGCCGTCTCGCCGTTCGTCGAGGACGAGGTCTTCTCCGGGCCGGCCGCCGACCTCATGCGCGGGATCGGGCGGGAGCCGTCGACCGCCGGCGTCGCCGACGCCTACCCCTTCGCCGACGCGTTCGTCCTCGACGCCGCCGACGACACCGACCTCGACCGCCCGGTCGTGCGGACCGACACTCGGATCGACGGCCCCGACGACGCGGAACGCGTCGTCCGCGCGGTCGCCGACGCCCTCGCGGAGGTGGCCTGATGCTCGCGCTCGCCAGCCTCAGCGGCGCGTCGGACGCCGAGTGGGCCCGCGACGGCGCGGCGTTCGCCGACCTCGCCCTCCTCGGCGGCCTCGCCGTCGACGACGCCTCCCGCGACGCGGCCCGCGACCTGGTGGCCCGCGGTCGCCGGGAGTTCCTCCCCGACGACCCGCTGGCCTTCGCGGACGCCGAACTCGCCGCCCTCTCGGAGGCCCCCATCCGCCCGGGACTGAACGTCCGGAGCGCGACCCTCGACCCCGTCCGCGAGGCCGCCGCGGTCTGTGCCCGCCACGACGCCGTCGTCGAGATCAACGCCCACTGCCGGCAGGAGGAGCTGTGCGCCGCCGGCTGTGGCGAACGGCTCCTCCGCGACACGGGGCGTCTGGAGCGTTACGTCGCCGCCGCGAGCGAGGCCGGCGCGACGGTGAGCGTGAAGGTGCGGGCCGAAGTCGACGGGGTCGACCTGCCCGAGACGGCCCGGCGGGTCGCGGCCGCCGGCGCGGACGCCATCCACGTCGACGCGATGGACAGCGAGGAGGTCATCGCCGCCGTCGCAGCCGCGAGCGACGCCGTCGTCGTCGCCAACAACGGCGTCCGCGACCGGGCGACGGCGTGGGAGTACCTCGCCTACGGCGCCGACGGCGTCAGCGTCGGCCGGCCGAGCGACGATCCGGCGGTCCTCCGGCGGGTCGCCCGCGCCGTCGACGACTGGTGGCGCCGCGCGGCCGAGGACGGGGCGACCCTCGACCGGGAGCGAGAGCGGGACCGGGAGCCGGAGGTGCCGGGATGAGCGGCGAGGGTGACCGCCCGTCGGGACGCGCTCACCCCCGTCCCGACATGACGCCCGTCGACCACGCCGAACTCGCGCTGTTGCTGGAGGTGGCGAGCACGCCGAAACCGGGCAACGTGGACCGCCGCCGCGACCACGACGACCTGCGGTTCGAGCACTTCCTCGCGGGCGCCGTGGGTGCCCGTCCCGGCCTCCGACTGGCCGCGGGCGAGGGATCCGACGACGGCCGTCCACCCCTCGGCGAGGCGTTCGAGCGGGCGGTTCGGGGCATGAGCCAGCAGGACGGCGACAACACGCAGTTCGGCTGTCTCCTCCTGCTCGTTCCGCTGGTTCGGGCGGCCGCGACGGATCGGCTCTCGCCCGCCGGCGCCCGGGAGGTGGTCGAGTCGACCACCGTCGACGACGCGGCGGCCTTCTATCGGGCCTTCGAACACGTGGACGTGGCCGTCGGCGACCCGCCGCCGGACGCGGACGCCCTCGACGTGCGACGCGGCGCCGACGCGGTGCCGGACCTCCGGGCGCGGGGGCTGACGCTCGCGGACGTGATGGAACTGAGCGCCGACCGCGACGGCAACGCCCGGGAGTGGACGACGGGGTTCGAGCGCACGTTCGCGGCCGCCGGCGCCGTCCGCGACGACGAGGGGCCGGTCACCGACCGCCTCGCGCGGGCCTTCCTCGACCTGCTGGCCGAGCGGCCGGACACGCTCGTGGCGGTCGAACACGGCGACGACGCGGCACGCGAGGCGAGCCGCCGGGCCGCGGCGGTTCGGGGCGACCTGGACGCCGCCGAGGACCTCGCCGAGGCGTTCCACGACGAGGGGATCAACCCCGGGACGACCGCCGACTGCACCGCGGCGGCGGCCTTCGTCGCCCTCGAACGGGGGGTGCCGGTGTGAGCGGCGCGGACTGGCCCGTCTCCCTCCGCGGCGTCACCGAGTCGGTCGTGGCGACGCTCGGCCCGAACGGCCGCTGGAACCAGGCGGCGCTCGGCTTGCACGCCCCCGACGACGCCGGCGAACCGGTGACGGCGACGACGTGGGGACGCACCCGAACGCGGGGAAACTTCGAGCGCCGGGGTGGGGGTGTCGTCCAGTTCACGACCGACCCCCGGGAGTTCGTGGACGCTGCTCTCGACGTGACCGAGACGGACGACCCCGTCCGCGAGGGGGCCGCCGCGTGGGTCGAGGTGACGGTCGAGCGCCTCGACGCGGGCGAGGAGGGCGGCACCGAGTGGGTGCGCTGGGCGCTCTCGCCCGTCGAGTCGGCCGTCCGCGAGGAGTCGGTCCCGACGATCGACCGCGGGTTCGCCGCCGTCGTCGACGCGACGGTGGCGGCCTCGCGGCTGGACGTGCCCGCGTACGACACCGCGACCCTGCTCGACCGCCTCGCGTACTTCGCGGAGACGGTCGACCGCTGTGGCGGGCCGGCGGAGCGGGCGGCCTTCGCCCGCATCGACGACCTGACCGGGTGGCGGGAGCGACGGAACGAATCGCTTTAGTGGCCCAGCGGCACACGTGTCGGTATGGCCATCAAACCCAAATACGTCAAACAGCTCGGCGGCATCCTGCTGGAGCGGTATCCGGAGGCGTTCAACACGGACTTCGAGACGAACAAGGAGAGCGTCTCCAAGCTGACGAACGTCGAATCGAAGGGCGTCCGCAACCGCATCGCGGGCTACATCACGCGGAAGAAGTCGAGCGCGGCCGCTTCGGCCTGACTCGGCGGAACCTTCTCAGATCACCCTCGCCCCGAGCGACGGCTACGCGTCGGCACGCGGGAGTTCGACGTGGAACACGACGCCGCTGGGCTCGTTGGCCGCCGCCCGCACGTGGCCGCCGTACCTGTCGACGAGCACGTCGACGATGGAGAGCCCGAACCCACCCCAGTCGCGGTCGTGGCCGAACCCGTCGTCGAACAGTTGCTCGCGGCGGTCGGCGGGGATGCCCACGCCGTCGTCGGCGACGCTCACCGTGACCGTCTCCGCGTCGCACTCGACGCCGACGGTGACGCGCAGCGACGCCGGATCGTTGTGTTCGGCCGCGTTCGTCAGGAGGTGGTCGAACACCGTCCCCAGCATGTCGTCGGCCAGGACCTGGGGGTCGGCGGTCGGCGGGGTGAACTCGACGGTCGCCTCGGGGTAGGACTCCCGGAGGTCCGCCACCGCGTCCGAGAGCACGTCCGTGAGGTCGACCCGCCGTTCGGCCGTCCCTCCGGCGACGTCGGTGGAGAGACGCCGCGCGGTCTGGACCAGGTCGACGATCTCCTCGCTCCGGTGGCGGGCCACGTCGACGTCCCCGCGTCGCTCCTCGGGCACCGCCGCCGCCAGCGCGTCGAGTTTCGCCAGCACGAGGTTCATCCCGTTGAGGACGTTGTGCCTGAGCAGCCGATTCAGGAACTCGATCCGGGCACGCTCCGCGTCGAGTTCCCGCTGGTGCTCGGTGCGCTCGGTCACGTCCCGCAGCGCCGAGAGGTGCCGGCCCGGAAGGACGTTCGAGGTGGCGGCGTAGGCGACGGTCCGGGTCTCGCCGTCCGCACGCACGAGTTCGAACTCGCCGCGCTGCCCACCCTCCTCGAGGAACGCGGTCCACTGTGCCTCCACGTCCGTCCCCTCGGGTGCGAACTCCTCGATCCGTCTGCCGACCAGTTCCGACCGGGGGAGGCCGAACAGGTCGGCGGCCGCCGGGTTCGCCGCCACGTACCGCCCCCGGTCGTCGGTGATGACGAGGGCGTCGAGCGTCCCCTCGAAGACGGCCCGGAACTGGCGTTCCTGCTCGCTCAGCCGTCGGTGACGGGTCCGTGCCCGCACGTCGTAGCGGCTGATGAGGAGTCCGGCGACGGCGCCCGTCGCGGCGATGTCGAACACGAGAAACGAGGGCGACTCGACGACGTGGCCGTGGGCCGCGTGCAGGCCGAGGACGTACAGCGAGACGGCGCCGCTCACCAGGAGGCTACTCACGACCCAGAACGCCGCCACCACCGGCGCCATGTCGTCGTCGGCACCCCAGCGCAGCCACGCCCCGGCCAGGAGCAACAGGACGCCGAACCCGAGGGGCAGCAGGTCGCCGAGAACCCCCTCGACGGAGACCGAGTGCTGGACCGCGTGGACGACCGGCACCCCGATCAGGAGGAGGCCGACCCCGGCCACGGTGCCGCCGCCGAGGCGACGACGCCACACGACCGGAACGGCCTCGAACCGCGACGCCAGCCACCCCGTCAGCCCCGCAGTTCGGGCGGAGTCGGTCAGCAAGCCGACGAGGCCGTTCCCGACGGGGCTTCCGACGCCGCCGTCGTCCGAGCCCCCGTGTGTTCCGCTCACGGCAGGTTCCTTCGAGCGGTACCTGTATATGCGTACTGGACCGCGTCGGCCGCGAAAATCGGCAGCCGGCTCCTCGATCGGCGGAAAACTGATCGGCTCGGTGTCACGACTCGCCTCCCCGGCCGTCGGCGAGACCGGCGTCAGAACCGGTCGGTCCGGCCCGAGGCGGCCCAGGCGTCCGTCGGCGTCCCGTCGGGGACCCGGACCGACCGCCCCTGGAGCCCTTCGATCCGTCCGGCGAACGGCCAGCGCTTCCCGTCCCACGTCTCCTCGGCCGACTCCGCGGCCGCCGCCGCGGCGAGGTGGCTGTCGCGGACGTGCGCGCCCACCGCGGCGGCGATGGCCGCGGCCTCCTCGTCGTCGGCGTCGTCGGGGATGTCCAGTTCCATCTCAGATCGGGATGTTGCCGTGTTTCTTCTCCGGGTTCGACACCCGCTTGGTCTTGAGCATGTGCAGGTCGTCGACCAGGCGCGTCCGGGTGTCCTGCGGTTCGATCACGTCGTCGATGAACCCGCGGTCGGCGGCGGTGTAGGGGTTGGCGAACTCCTCGCGGTACTCCTCGACGAGGTCCTGGCGTCTGGCCTCGGGGTCGTCCGCGTCGTCGAGTTCGTCGCTGTAGAGGATGTTCACGGCGCCCTCCGGCCCCATGACCGCGAGTTCCGAGGTGGGCCACGCGTAGTTCACGTCCGCGCCGAGGTGTTTCGACGCCATGACGCAGTAGGCCCCGCCGTAGGCCTTCCGCGTGATGACCGTCAACAGGGGCACCGTCGCCTCGGAGTAGGCGTAGAGCAGTTTCGCGCCGTGGCGGATGATCCCCCGGTGTTCCTGGTCGGTGCCGGGCATGTAGCCGGGCACGTCGACGAACGTGAGGATGGGGACGTTGAAGGCGTCACAGAAGCGGACGAACCGCGAGGCCTTCATGCTGGCGTCGACGGTGAGCGTGCCGGCGTTCGACCGTGGCTGGTTGGCGACGACGCCGACCGAGTGGCCGTCCAGACGGCCGAAGCCGACGACGACGTTTTTCGCCCAGTCGCCGTGAATCTCGAAGAACGAGCCCTCGTCGACGACGTCGCCGATCACGTCCGTCATGTCGTAGGGCTTCTGTGGCTGGTCGGGGACGACGTCGACGAGTTCGTCGGCCGAGCGGTCCGGGTCGTCCCAGGGGTCGACCCGCGGCGGGTCCTCGACGTTGTTCTGCGGGAGGTAGGAGAGCAGGCGGCGGATGTTGTCGAGGGCCGTCTCCTCGTCCTCGAAGGCGCGGTGGGCGACGCCCGTCTCCGAGGCGTGGGTGACCGCGCCGCCGAGTTCCTCGAAGGTCACCTCCTCGCCGGTGACCGTCTTGATGACGTCCGGCCCGGTGATGAACATGTGGCTCGTGTCCTTCACCATGAAGATGAAGTCGGTGATGGCGGGGGAGTAGACCGCGCCGCCGGCACAGGGTCCCATGATGCCCGAAATCTGGGGGACGACGCCGCTGGCCTGCTCGTTGCGGTGGAAGATGTCGGTGAAGCCGGCGAGGCTACGGACCCCCTCCTGAATCCGGGCGCCAGCCGAGTCGTTGAGGCCGACGATGGGTGCGCCCACGTCCATCGCCTTGTCCATCACCTTACAGATCTTCTCGGACATCACTTCGCCGAGCGACCCGCCGAAGACGGTGAAGTCGTGGGCGAAGACGAACGTCTTCCGCCCGTTCACCTCGCCGTAGCCGGTGACGACGCCGTCGCCCGGGAGTTTCTTCTCCTCCATGCCGAACTTGTGGGTCCGGTGGGTCCGAAACTGGTCGAACTCGGTGAAGGTGCCGTCGTCCAGGAAGTAGTCGATCCGCTCCCGGGCGGTCATCTTCCCCTTGTCGTGTTGGGACTGGATGCGGTCCTCCCCCCCGCCGAGGAGCGCTCGCTCCCGCTTCTCGCGGAGTTCCTCGATCCGCTCGTCCATGGTCATGGCCGACCACCTGTCATACTGCACAAAAGGTTCGACTGGCGGCAAAAGGATTCCGCCCCGTGTCGGACGGCCGCCGGCTCCGGTTTCGGGGGTCGGCCGATCCGGCGACCCGGTCAGACCGCCGCGCGACCGCGGCGCAGACCGAGCAGTACGACGCCGACGACGAGGGCGGCGGCGCCGACGGTCGGCCAGAACCCGATGCGGGCGTCGACCCCCAGCGTCGTCAGGAGGGTGAACACCAGAAAGAGCGGGATGGCGACGCCGATGGCGAGCAGCCAGGGGGTGCCGAAGCGGGTCGCCAGGGGCCCCGCCCCGGTCGCGTACTCCGCGATGGCGTCGCGGCCGAGGACCCACCCCGCGAACAGCAGGAAGGCGACGAGCCCGCCCGTCAGGAGCAGGTCGACCAGCGTGCCCGCGACGACGTTGAAGAGCGCGGGCCGGAGGGCGGTGACCGTCCCCGTCGTCGCGACGAGGGCAAGCAGCGCCCCCACGGCCCGCCGGCGCGACCACCCGACTTCGTCGACGAGGACGGCGACCGGAATCTCGAGCATGCTGATCGAACTCGACAGCGCGGCGAAGGCGACGACGCCGAAAAACAGAATCGCCAGGAGCGACCCGCCGGGCAGGGCCGCGAAGGCCCCCGCGATGCCGACGAACAGTGCCCCGGGACCGCCGCTGCCGGGGTCGATCCCCTGCGAGAACAGCAGCGGGAAGACGACGAGGCCCGCGAGGACGCCCACGCCGGTGTTGAGCAGGGCGATGACCGACCCGTCGAAGGGGAGCGACCGATCCTCGCCGAGGTAGGAGGCGTAGGTGATCATGGTGCCGGCGCCCACCGAGAGGGTAAAGAGCGCCTGCCCGGCGGCCGGCCCGAGGATCGAGAAGAAGTTCGCCCGCACCGTTCCGAGGTCGAAGGTGAGGAAGAAGTCGTAGCCGGCGCCGGCGCCGGGCTGTGTCGACACCCAGACCGCCATCCCCACCAGCAGGGCGAGGACGGCGGGCATCATCACCTTCGTCCCGAGTTCGATGCCGCGGCGGACGCCGCCGAGGACGATCAGGCCGGTGAGCGCGAGAAAGAGGAGGTGGAACCCGGCGGCCTCGACGCCGTAGGAGACGGTCTCGAAGTAGGTCCCCGGCGCGCCGAGGTAGGCCGCGCCGCCGGTGAAGGGGCCGACGAGCGAGACCAGCAGGTAGCGCAGGATCCAGCCGCCGACGACGCTGTAAAAGGAGAGGAGCGCGACGCCCGTGATCGCGGAGACGCCGCCGACGGCGCCCCAGGCCCGCGACCCCGAGAGGTCACGCAGCGCGCCGACGGGGTTGCGCCGCGCCCGCCGCCCGATGACGAACTCGCCGAGCAGTCCCGGGACGCCGACGGCCAGCACCACGACCAGGTAGACGAGCAGGAAGGCGCTGCCCCCGTTTTCGGCGGTCATCCAGGGGAACCGCCAGATGTTCCCCAGGCCGACCGCGCTGCCCGCGGCGGCGAGGATGAAGCCGGTTCGCGTACCCCACGTCTCTCGTGCCATTACCACACCGTCGGAGAACCCCCGTGAAGTGGGTTTCGAGTCCGAAGCCGTCAGCCGACTGAGACGCCCCTAGACGAGCGGCGCGGCCAGCAGCCCCGCCTTGACGGCGAGGGTCTGCAGGCCGAGCAGGAGCGTCACCAAGACGCCGAGTGGAACGAGCGTGCGGACGAACAGCAGCCACGCGACGGCGCCGTTCTCGCTCAGTCCCGTCCCGCGCCGGAGTTCGGCGACGGCGTCGTCGGTGTCGACCCAGCCGACGAACACGAGCAGGGCGAACACCGACAGCGGCAGGAGGAGGTTGTAGGCGATGGCGTTGTACCACGAGAGGATGGGCACGCCGAGCGCGCTCGGCACCCCGAGGAGGAAGATGGCGACGCCCAGCGCGACGGCGAGCGACGAGCGCGAGCGGTCGGTGTTGTCGACGAGGTAGGAGGTGACCACCTCCAGCAGGCTGATCGCCGAGGAGAGCGCGGCCAGCAGGAGGACGACGAAGAAGACGACGCCCAGGAGCCGGCCGGCGGGGAGCTGGGCGAACGCGCCGGCGAGCGTGATGAACGCGGCGCCGAGGCCGCCGCTCCCGGGTTCGATGCCCAGCGAGAAGAGGATGGGGAAGACCACCAGCCCCGCCAGCAGGCCGACGAACGTGTTGAGGACGACGATGGTCGCGCCGTCGGTCGGCAGGGAGTCGTCGCGGCCGAGGTAGGAGGCGTAGGTGATCATCGCGCCCATCCCGAGCGAGAGGGTGAAGAAGGCCTGTCCGACCGCGGCGGGGAGGATGGTCCCGAAGTTGGCGAGCAAGGCGTCGAGATCCGGGGAGAGGTAGTAGGCGTAGCCCGCGGCGCCCCCCTCCAGCGTGCCGGCCCAGACGGCCAGGCCGCCCAGCAGGAGGACGATGCTCGGCACCATCAGCTTCGTCGACCGCTCGATGCCGTCCGTGACGCCGAAGGCGACGACGCCGACGGTCAGCGCCATGAACAGGGCGTGGAACCCGACCGCCTCGGGGCCGGCGGCGATGGCGCCGAAGTAGGCCTCGGATCCGGAGAAGTAGGCCCCCGTGGCGCTGCCGACGACGTACCGGATGACCCAGCCGCCGACGACGCTGTAAAAGGAGAGGATCCAGAACGCCGAGACGGTGCCGAGGAGGCCGACCACCTTCCAGTTGCGGTGGCCGAGGCGAGCGAAGGCGTCTATCGGGTTGCGCTCGGCGCGCCGGCCGACGACGAACTCCGCCAGCATGGCGGGAAAGCCGATCAGGAAGACGGCTGCGAGGTAGACGACGATGAAGGCGGCGCCCCCGTTCGCCCCCGTCTGGAACGGGAACTGCCAGACGTTACCCAGTCCGACGGCGCTCCCGACGGCAGCGAGGATGAACCCCACTCTCGTCGCCCACGTCTCTCGTTGTGACATGGCCGGCGGCTTCCCACAGGACGAAAAAAAGGCTCACGATCCGCTCTCGATCCTGTCAGCGGTCGTATCGGATCGCCTCCCGGTCAGGCCTCGCCGTAGACGGGCACCGCCGCGCCGCTCGTCGCCGCCGTGGCCTCCGAGGAGAGCGCCAGCACCGTCCGCGCGATGGTCGCGGGGTCGACCCACGCGTCGTGGTCGGCGTCGGGCATCATCTCGCGGTTCGCGGGCGTGTCGATGACGCTCGGCATGACGGCGTTCGCCCGCACCACCCCCTCGTTCTCCTCGGCGACCGTCTCGGTGAGGAGGCGTACCCCCGCCTTCGACGCGCGGTAGGGACCGTCGCCCTCGCCGCCCGAGAGCGAGGAGCGGGCCGAGACGCTGACGACGGTGCCCTCGGCCTCCTGCAGGTGCGGCAGCGCGTGTTTCGACGCCAGAAACATCGTCTTCAGGTTCACGTCGAACAGGAAGTCGAACGTCTCGGCGTCCGTCTCGTGGATCGGCGTCCCGCCGCGCCAGGTCCCCGCGACGTTACAGAGGTGGTCGAGTCCGCCGTGGTCGTCGACGACGGCCTCGATCACCCGTTCCACGTCGTCCTCGTCGGTGAAGTCCCCCCGGTAGTAGTCGAGAACCGCGGGGTCGACGAGGGCGTCCTCGTCCTCGGGGTCGAGTACGTCCGCGCCACAGACCGTCGCGCCGGCGTCGTCGAAGGCCCTCGCGATTGCGCTCCCGAGGGCGCCACACGCCCCCGTCACCAGCACGACGCGGTCACCGAAGTCGAAGGATACGGACATGCCGCGTCGTTCGGTACCGAGACGCAAAAGTTCGCCGCCCCTCAGGGCGTCACGACCAGCTTGCCGAGGAAGCTGTCTTCCATCACGTCGCGGTGGGCGTCGGCCACCGCCGACAGCGAGTAGGTGCGGTCGACGACGATCTCGAGGTCGCCCTCCCCGAGCAGGGTCGCGATCCGACCGAGCGGCTCGCTCAGGGCCGGCGTGTTGAACATGCTCATGAACTGGTAGGTGAGGTCCTTCCCGCGGGCGACGCCGTCGTTCGTGAAGCCGACCGCGGGGTCGTTCTCGCCGATGCCGACGATCCGAGCGTCGTGGGCGGCCACGTCGGCGTCGAACTGCAGGTAGTCGTCGAGGCGGTGGTCGAGGATCACGTCCGGCCCGCCGCCGCTCGCGTCCCCGACGGCCTCGCGCAGGTCGTCCCGCGCGTAATCGAGGACGGCGTCGGCGCCGAGCGATTCGAGGCGGTCGTGGTACGCGGGCGCCGCGGTGGTGACGACCCGCGCGCCGGCCGCGGCGGCCACCTGGACGGCCGCGTGGCCGACGCCCCCGCTACCGCCGTGGATCAGCGCCGTCTCGGCGGGTTCGAGGCCCGCGTGATCGATCAGCGCGCGCCACGCCGTCACCGCGGCGACGCCCGCGCCCCCCGCGGCCGTCGGGTCGACGCCAGCGGGGAGGAGGGCGAACCGGTCGCTCGGGACCGCGACGTACTCCGCACAGGCGCCGTAGTGGTCCTTGCTCAGGCCGGTGGCGACGACGGCGTCGTCGACGCTCACGCCCTCGACGCCCTCGCCCACCGCCACGACGTCGCCCGCGGCGTCGACGCCGGGAACCATCGGCAGGGTGAACGGCTCGTACGCTCCCTCGCGGAAGTAGGTGTCGACGGGGTTGATCCCCGCCGCCGCCACCTCGATCAGGACCTCCCCCGCCCCCGGTTCGGGCCGGTCGACGTCGTCGACTCGCAGTACCTCGGGACCGCCGTGTTCGTGGTATCGAACCGCGCGCATGGCGACGACTACGCGGAGCGGCCGAATAAAGGTGGGCGACCTACCTGACCGCCTCCAGCACCCAGTCGTCCGGCGTCGCCCGCCGGACTTCGATCTCGAACGCCTCGGGTGGCTCCCCCGCGAGTCGGCTCAGGAAGCCGCCGACCGGCGTCGGGTCGCGGTCGCTGACGAGGACGAACCGCTCGCCCGCGTCGAGGGATTCGAACCGCTCGCGCACCCGCTCTTTCCGCTCCTGCGGCGCGGCCCCGCGGATGTCGACGGCGCCGTCCGGGACGTCCACCTCGCCCGCGTCGTCGAGGGCGTCCAGGGTTCGCTCCCCCAGGTCCGCGACGGCCGCCGGCACGTCGCCCGGGTCGGGGCGGCCCTGCAACTCCCGCGCGAAGGGGAGCTCCGCGAGGACGGGCGCGTCCAGGCCGTCGAGGGCGTCCTCGGCGAACAGGTCGTTCGGCTCGCCACAGCAGTCACAGACGTACTCCGCCATGTTGACGACGGCGCCGAGGACGGGCACGTCGTTGTCGCGGAACAGTTCGACCGTCCGCTCGGTGTCGGAGACGGCGGCGTGGAACGGCGTCGTGACGACGACGACGCCGTCGACGGGGACCTCCTGCAGCGTCGTGAGCACGACGTCGCCGGTGCCCGGCGGCAGGTCCACCACCAGGACGTCGTCGTTGCGCCACGCCGTGTTCTCGAAGAGGTCCGAGAGCGCGTCGTGAGCCATCGCGCCCCGCCAGGCCAGCGGTGCCCCCGACTCCATGAGGCCGACGCTCATCACGTCCATCCCGTCCCGGCGGACCGGGAGTGGGTCGCCCTCCTCGCTGGAGTGGACCGGCCCGCTCACGTCCAGCAGGGTCGGCACGTTCGGCCCGTGGATGTCGGCGTCGAACAGCGCCACCGCCGCGTCGGCGGCGAGCGAACAGGCCAAGTGGGTCGCCACCGTCGACTTGCCGACGCCCCCCTTCGCGCTCGCGACGGCGACGACGCGGTCGAACGCCTCGACGCTCGCGCGCCCCTCGCTCGACGGCGCCGCGCGCTCGACGTGGACGCTCTCGACGCCCGCCACGTCGTCGACGGCGCGGAGGGTGGCCTCGACGACTCCCTGGCTGGTCCCCTCGTCGAGGGCTGTCAGCTCCATCCCGACCGTCACCTCGCCGTCCTCGACGGTCAGGTTCTCGACGAACCCCGCCTCGAAGACGGAGAGGTCCGCCGCCGGGTCGCGAACCGTTCTGAGCGCCGCTTCGACTCGTTCGGTCAGTGTCGTGGTGTCCGTCATAGGTCGGGCATGCGGTTGAGTCGGTCCTCGCCGGGCAGTAGCCGGCCGTCGTTCTCCAGGGCGCCGAAGTTCCGGCGGAACCGCGCCGGGTCGGCCTCCAGCGCCCGCTCGGCGGTCTCCCGCACCACCGTCGCGGGGTCGTCGGTCAGTTCCCGCAACCGGTCGCGGGCGCGGTCCGCGTCGACGCCGCCGAGCATGTGGGCCGCCCACTCGCGGACCCGTTCGCTCTCGTCGCGGCTCAGGTCCAGCAGCCGGTCGGCCATCGCCTCGCCCCGGAGTTTGAACAGGGAGACGGCGGCGTTCCGGCGGACCGCGTGGTGGTCGTCGTCGACGGCGCCCTCGATGTCGGTCTCGTGGGCCTCCCGGTCGAGGTTGTCGAGGGCGACGACCGCCTCGGCCCGGACCCACGGGTCGTCGTCGTCGAGCCGTTCGAGGGCGACGGCGGCGGCGCGTTCGCCGGTCGCGCCGCTCCCGTCGCCCCCGTGGGCCGTGAGCGCCTCCACGGCGAACTGCCGCACGTCGGCGTCGGGGTCGGTCGTCGCCGCCCGCGCGAGCCCCGAGACGACGGCCGAGGTCGTCGGCTCCTCCGTCAGCGCGAGCGCGGCGCGGCGGCGGTCGACCGGGTCGTCGGCCGAGAGGTCGTCGAGCAGCGCCGCGGCCTCGCTGTCCGCAACGGGTTCCGTGTCCGCGGCCGACAGCTCCGCCGGCGACGCCTCGCCGATGGTCACGTCGTCGCGGCTCACCTCGATGTCCTCCAGGGCCTCGATGTCGCTCCCGAAGCCCGGACTCCGCTCCGGATGCAGGCCGGGATCGGGCTCCTCCGCCAGACGCTTCTCGAACTCGTCGTCGGTCATCGTCTCGCCTCCCGGAGCGCGAGCGCCGCGACCCCAAGCGCGAAGGGGACGGCGCGGGGAAGCGCCGCGGGCACGCCGGCGAACGCGAGGAGTGCCACTCCCGCGAGCAGCGGCCACTCCCGTCGCCGAACCGCGGCGCTCGCCGCCGTCGTCGCCCCGCCCGCCGCGAGGGCGACGACCGGGAGCGGGGCGCCGACGACCCCGCCGCCGACGAGGGTGACCGCGCCGACGACGAAGGGCAGGGAGAGGCCGGCGGCGACGACGGCCGCGGCCGCGACGCCGCCGCCGAGCAGGGAGCGGGCCGACGGCGCCGCGAACGCCGGCGACGCGGCGACGGCGGCGAGCGCGAGCGTCGATCCGAGCCGTCGGAGCCCGACCACCCCGCCGACGCCGCCGGCGAGGCTCACCGCCAGCGCGACCAGCAGCGCGCCGACCACGACCCCTCGGACGTTCGCCAGCCGATCGCGGTGGGCGACGGCGACGGCAGCCGTCCCCGCGACGACGGCGACGGCCGCGGGCGCCGCGACGGCGGGCGTCGCGAGCGACAGGAGGCCGAACACGCCCACGAACAGCAGGCCGACGCCCGCGGCGGGGTCGCGCTCGGTCAGCGCGAGGCCGACCGCCGCGAGCGCCGCGACGGCCGTCGCCCCGGCCGCGACCGGTTCGACGCCGAGGGCCGCCCCGGACGGGGCGTTGACGAGCGCCGTCACCAGGAACCGCCCGACGACCGCGAGCGCCGCGACGCCCGTCGCCGCGCCGACGACCGCTCGCCGTCGATCCTCCGGAACCGGGGGGTTCCAGCGCCGGGTGGCGGTCGCTCCCGCCGTCATCCCGACCCCTCCAGTCGGGTCGCGAGGTCGTTGCGGTCGGCACGGACGAACGCCTCGAGCAGCGCGGCCAGTTCGCCGTAGACGTCGGTGCCGGGTTCGTCGACCATCCGTTCGGCGATTCCCGCGGCGGCGTGGCCGAGGTGGCGGTCGTGGAAGTCGAGTCTGGCGGCGGCCGCGTCGCTGCCAGCCATCGCCGCCTCCCGGCGCGCCAGGTAGCCCGCGAACTCCAGTTCGTACCGCAGGGCGTCGTGGTTGTCGCGGTCCGCGGCGTCTATCTCCAGGCCGTAGTAGTCGTACGCCCGGGCCAAGTCGAGGTTCACGTCGTTCCACGAGTGGTCGGGGCGGTACTTCGACTCGTAGAGCGGCACGGGCGGCCCCTCCGAGTCGAGCGTGCCGTCGGTCCGGTCCTCGTACTCCGCGTATCCGACCTCGAACAGGTCGTTGTACCGGGCCGCCAGCGTCTCGTAGTCGTCGTCGGTCGCCAGGGACGGCACGGCGACGTCGAGGCCGGTGTGGTCGAGACACCGGGACAGGTCGTCGCGCAGGGTCCCGCTCGCGGCGGCGTCGCGGAACTCCCGGTCGGGATGCCGGAAGGCGCGGGCGAGCGTCGCGTACACCGTGCCCCGGGCCGCGGCGTCGCGGTCGATGGGCGTCCCGTCGCCGGGGTCGGTCGCGGCCATCAGCTCTCACCCCCGCCGCCCCGCGCCCGGAGGACGCCGAAGGCCGTCACGCCGACGACGGCCACGATGGCCACGCCGGCGACGGTCCAGAGCAGCGTCTGGTAGGGCGGCCCCTCGGGACCGGGTCCGGTCGGGAAGTAGTGCCACTCGCTGACGGCCTTCCGGCCGGCGCGCTCGTCGTTGCCGCCGTTCCAGACGGCGACGGCGACGTCGAGTCGGTCCCCGGCGTCGAGGGCCGTCCGGTTCTCGCTCGGCGCGGCGACGTCGCGGGTGTAGACCACCGTCCAGGTGCCGTTCGCGTACGTCGCGTTCGCGTCGACGGCGGGCGAGGGGAACGCCGTCGTGGTGCCCGCGCCGCCCGCGAGCAGTTCCTGCGTCGCGCCGTCGGCGCTCCAGTACCAGACGTTCACCCGGTTGTCACGCCCGCCCATCGCGATGGGCGGGCGCGAACTCGTGTTCACCGGGAACTGCACCGCCACCGCGTCCATGAAACTCCGGGGCGACCCCGCGGTGACGTTCCGCGTCGGATCCTCCCACTGGAGGCGGACGTGGAACCGGTCGCCGCTCCGGGCGGCCTGGACGTGGACCCGATCGATCGACGTGTCGCCGGCGTTCGGCACGCCGCTCGGTGCGCTCGACAGCGCCACGTCCGCGGCGGGCACCGTCGACCACCCGGACGCGTTCGTCCGCGACAGGTCCGCGTCCGGCACCGTGCTGACCGGAATCTCGTGGGCCGGACGGGCGTCGGCGGGCGGTACCGCGACGGTGGCCGTGACCACCAGAGCGCCGACGAGCGCCGCCGTCAGCAGCGCGCGCAGTCGCTCCTCAGTCATCGTCGAAGACTCCCAGTCGGTACTGCTTGGCCGGGTTCTTGTGCTGGAGTAGCTCCATCAGTTCGCTGTCCTCGCCCTGCCGGGCGCGCTGGCGCTCGCGCTCGATGGTGTTGAGCGCCTGATCGACGCCGTCGCCGAACAGTTCCCGGAGGTAGCCCCGCGGGATCCGGTCGACGTCCACCGACTCGCCGTCCTCCGTGTGCTGGCCGGGGGCGTACGGGGGGATGTAGTAGACGTTCGGCTGGGTGCGAAACTCCGGATGCAGGGGGAGGGCCACCTCGTACTCCTCGACCAGCTTGTAGATGGGGCCGTCCTCGTCGTCGAGGAAGCCCACGAGCCGGAGCTGGGGCGGACACTCCTCCGCACACGCGGGGGCGTACGTCTCCCCGTCCGGTCCCTCCCCCTCCAGCCGGGGGTAACAGAAGATGCACTTCTCCGACTTCTTCGAGACGGTGTTGTAGTACACCTTCTTGTACGGACACCCCTCGACGCAGTAGCGGTAGCCCCGACACCGCTCCTGGTCGACGAGGACGATGCCGTCCTCCTCGCGCTTGTAGAGCGCCTGTCGCGGGCAGGCCTCGACGCAGGAGGGGTGGGTGCAGTGGTTGCAGATCCGGGGCAGGTAGAAGTAGTAACTGTTGGGGTACTCGCCGGCGCCCTGGTCCTCGTCCCAGTTGGGTCCCCACTCGGGGTCCTCGCGGGGGCGCAGGGGCTCGTCGCTCCCCTCGTACATGATCTCGGAGTGGTTGAACTCCCAGGGGCGGCCGTACTCCTCGCGGGAGGGGATTTCGCCCGTCTCGCGCTCGCCGTCACTGGTCCACCCGCCGCCGGACTCCTCCCAGCCGCGGGGGTAGCCCTCGCCGGGCTTGGTCTCGACGTTGTTCCAGTACATGTAGTCGGTGCCACCCCCCTCCGTCCAGAGGCTCTTGCAGGCGATGGTGCACGATTGACAGCCGATACACTTGTTGAGGTCCATCACCATCGCGACCTGGTGATCGATCCCCTCCGCGACGTCGACGGTGGTGTCGTCGTTGGTGCTCATTCGGAATCACCTCCATCGGACGGGGTCCGATGAGCCGCCGGCTCGTCGTCGGCGACCCCCGCGGGCCGCACGTCGACGTTCACGTCGCTGTTGACGCCGGTCGGCCCCCAGTAGTTCGGGAAGAAGTAGAGGTGCTCGCCCGTGTCCTCGGGGTACTGCACCAGTTGCGTCGGCTTCATGTACATCGGCACGAGGGAGTTGAAGTTCTCCCGGTCGGGGTACTGGAACTTCTCCCACGCGAAGTACTGGCGAAGCGTCCCCGGTTCCCCCGAGGGGTAGATTTTCGCCTGCACCTCGACGCTCGCGAGGTCGTTGAACACCTCGACCGTGTCGCCGTCCTCGATGCCGCGCTCGGCGGCGTCTTCGGGGTTGAGGTAGACCACCGGTTCGCCGCGCTGGAGGCGGAGCATCTTCGGGTCGTCCCGCCACGTCGAGTGGATCGACCACCGGCCGTGGGGCGTGTTGTAGGAGAGGGGGTAGTCGCCGCCGGTCGACTCCGGCCCCCGCTTGTGGGTCGGGAGTTCCTCGCCGAGTTCGAGGAACCAGTCGTGGTCGATGTAGTACTGCTGGCGGCCGGTGAACGTCGGCCACGGCTCCTTGTCGTGGACGTACTGCTGCCAGGGGACGTACGCCTCGCCGTCCTCGATGTCCGAGGTCCAGTGGTCGCCGGCCGTCAGCAGGCGCTGGGGCTGATCGACCGTCTCCTCGAACGTGATCCGCTCGTCAGTGTCGCTCGGGTTGGTCTCCTCCGAGTGGTCGAGGATGAACTCCGCGGCGGCCCGGTCCTCGACCAGCGCCCCGTCCTCGCCCGTCTCCCAGTCGCGCACGAAGTCGTCGTAGACGGTCGTGAGGTCGATGGTGCGGTCGAACTGCCGGTCCTCGACGGGGTCGACGTCCCGCTCCCGGGCGCGTTCCTGGATCGTCTCGGCCAGGTCGCGGAAGATGGCCCAGTCCGTCTTCGCCTCGCCCAGCGGCTCCACCGCCGGGGTGAAGGGGTGGACGTAGGTGTGCATGTCCGTCTCCGAGAGGTCGTACTTCTCGTAGTGGCTGGCCGCCGGCAGGACGATGTCCGAGTACATCGCCGTCGAGTCCATCCGGAAGTTCACGTCGACCACGAGGTCGAGTTTCGGCCAGAGTTGCTCCTCGACGGCGACGTTGCCCTTGGCCTGGTTGAAGTAGTTGCCCCGCCAGACGAACAGGGTCGAGGGGTCGGGCCGGAAGCCGTCCTCGCGCTCGCTGGGGTAGACGGGCATCCAGCCCCGGTCGATCGACTCCCGGATCTTCTCGGCCGTGTCGGGGTCCGTGTTGTCGAGGATGCCCGCGTGGAAGTAGGTCCACAGCGTCGTCGGCACGCCCCGGACGCTCCCGGTCGGGAACGAGAGGACCTGCCAGCCGTGGAACGTCCAGATCTTCTCCTGGCCGACGTAGTGATCGAGGCCGGTCCCGGGGTCGCCGAGGTTGCCGGTCAGCGTCACGAGCAACTGGAGCGCCCGGTTGCCCAGGTCGTTGTGGTACCAGTCGTTGACGCCCTTGCCGTGGATGATCTTCGCGGCGTCGGCCTCGGCGAACTCGCGGGCGATCCGCTGGTAGGTGTCCTCGCCGACCCCCGTCTCCTCGTGGACGGCCGCCGGGGTGTACTTGGACAGTTCGTCCCGCAGGTTGGCCCACACCGAGCGCACCGTGACGGTGCCGTCGTCAGCCTCGACCGATCGCTCGACCGACAGCCGCGGGTCGAAGTCGAGTTCGATGCTGGCCGAGGGGTCGTGTTGCCCGTCGCGGTCGCCGAGCGATCCCGGCGCGGGTCGCAGGGTCCCGTCGGCGTCGACCATCACGAACACCTTCCCGGGATCGCTCGCACCGGTCGCCAGCCCCACCTCGTCGGCCCGCAGGAACTTCCCCGTGTCCTCGCGGACCAGCAGCGGCATGTCCGTCTGCTCTTTCAGGTGGGCCTCGTCGTACAGGTCCTCCTCGACGATGGTGCGCGCCATGCCCAGCGCGAGGGCGGTGTCGGTGCCGCCGTCGGGTGCCAGCCACTCGTCGGTGTGGATGGCGGTCTGGGAGTAGTCGGTGAAGATCCCCACCCGCTTTGCTCCCTCGTAGCCCGCGTCGAGGAAGTACTTCGCGTCCGGGATGCGCGTGACGTTGATGTTCGACCCCCAGGCGACGATGTAGTCGGCGTTGTGCCAGTCGGCCGACTCGGCGTTGTCCGTCTGGGTCCCCCACGTGATCGGTTGCCCGGGCGGAAGGTCCGAGTACCAGTCGTAGAAGCTGTGGGAGACGCCGCCGAGCAGGTTGACGAGCCGGCTGCCCGAGGCGAAGGAGACGGGGCTCATGGCGGGGATGGGGGTAAAGCCCGAGATGGCGTCGTAGCGTCCCGCCTGCACCTCGTCGATGACGTGGTCCGCGATCTCGGTCAGCGCCTCGTCCCAGCTGATCCGCTCCCACTGGCCGGAGCCACGCTCGCCGGTGCGGCGGAGCGGGTGGAGGACGCGCTGGTCCGCGTTGACGTAGTCGGTGTAACAGGCGCCCTTCTGGCAGCCACGCGGGTTGGGGTCGGGGAGGCTCTCGTCGAAGGTGGGGTAGTCGCCGGCCTGCTCCTCGCGCCAGACCTGGCCGTCCTTGACGAAGACGTTCCACGAACACGACCCCGTGCAGTTGACGCTGTGGGTGGATCTGGCGACCGAATCCCAGTCCCACTCGTCGCGGTAGAGGTCCTCCCAGTCGCGATACGGGTAGTTCCCGATGGGATCGTCGACGGCCTGCAGGCCGCTCATCCCGTCGTCCGCGAAGGAGAGGCCGGTCGCCCCCAGGAAGGAGGCGACGCCGAGGCCCTTCACGAAGTCACGTCTGCCGATTCCTGTACCGTCCGGGTCGTCGTTCACGTTGTCACTCATTGGTTACGAAGGCCGTCGCGGTCGCACAGGCGGCGCCGACGACGGCGAGGGCGAGGCCGACGGGCGTTCCCCCGCCGGCGTCGAGGCCCACGGCCACGAGGCCGAGGCCGAGCAGTTTGCTCGCCGTGTCCAGCAGGCTGTACCGCCGATCCGAGAGCGACAGGCTGACCGGGGGGTCGGTCTCAGTCATCGCTCCCACCTCCCGCCGTCTCGTCGGCGACGTCGTCGTTCGCGGCCGGGTCCGCGCCGTCCCCGTTCCCGTCCCCGCGCAGGAGCAGATACGTGATCCCCGCGAACAGGGGCGGCACTCCGACCAGCGCCGCCGTCAGAATCGGGTTGACGACGCCCGTCGACGTCCCCAGCACCGCCTCGGCGAGGATGTTGTTCATCCCCGCGATGGAGGCGATCATGACGAACGCGACGGCGGCGACGCCGACGGCGGTCTGTCGGGGGCGGGCCAGCGGGTCGGCAGTGAAGTGGACGGGATCGGTGCGGTCGACGAAGGGCCACGCCACGATGGCGGCGAAGACGAGTCCGGGGAGGACGATGCCGCCGAGGAACTCGGTGGAGACGTGGATCGGCCCGACCGAGAAGGAGAGCCACGTCGGCAGCAGTTTCAGGAAGCCGTACACCCACATCAGGAACCAGTCGGGCATGATGAGTTCCGGCGTGGCCGCGGGGTCGTTCGGGCCGTACTCCGCGACGTTGTGGACGGGGAGGAGGCCTGCCAGCGCCGACAGGGTGGCGGCGGTCAGGAAGAACACCACCGCCGAGACGGCGGTCTGGTTCGGCACCGCGGGCAGGCCGACGATGACGCCGTCGTCGTCACGGTCGACCGTCCGGTCCCCGGCCTCCACGTCGCCGTCCCGGGGCGCCTCCGTGTGTTTCTGGCGAATCAGGATCGCCATGTGGACGGCGAGGCCGACGGCGATGGCCGACGGGATGACGAGGACGTGGAGGAAGTACAGGCGGGGGATGGTCGCGCTCGTGGGGAACTGCCCGCCGAAGACGATCTCGCCGAGGAAGTCGCCCACGAGCGGCACCGAGACGGTGAGGTTGTAGCCGATGCTCGTCGCCGTGGCCGCGAACTCGTCGAAGGGGAGCGCGTAGCCCGTGTAGGCCGCGCCCATCGCCAGCACCGCGAGTCCCGTCCCGACCACCCAGTTGGGTTCGCGGGGGTTGCGGTACGCCCCCGTGAAGAAGACCCGTAACATGTGCAAGCCGATCGAGGCGACGAAGAGGTGGGCCGCCCAGTGGTGGAGCCGGCGGATGAACATGCCGAAGGGGACGGTGTAGGTGATGTGCAGCACGGAGACGAACGCCTCGGGCATCTCCTCGCCCTGATACTCCGCGACGCTCCCGTCGTACTCCACGTCCGAGGTCGAGGGCTCGTAGAAGAACCCGAGGAAGACCCCCGAGAGGACGAGAAAGAGGAAACAGAACAGGGCGACCTCCCCGAGGAGGAAGGAGTCCTCCGCCGGGAACGCCTTCCCGAGGAACGTCCGACCCCGTTCCAGGTCGAGGCGGGCGTCGAACCAGTCGTACAGGCGCTCGGCGCGGGAGTCGGCCATCGCTACCCACCCCCCGGCCCGACGGCGCCCTCGAAGTCGCCCGTCGCGACCAGGTAGCCGTCGCTCGACAGCGTGATCGGGAGCTGTGGGAGCGGTCGCCCCGGCGGGCCGCCGACGACCGCCGCCCCCGCAGTCGGGTCGAACTTCCCGAAGTGACAGGGACAGACCAGCGTGTCGCCCTCGCGGTCCGACACCATGCATCCGGCGTGGGTACACACCTTCGAGTAGGCCGCGTAGCCGCTGACGGTGAAGGCAACGTTCGTCCCGTCGCCGTAGGCGCTCTCCGGGTAGCGGACCAGGAGCGTCGGCGCGTCCTCGATGCCCGGTCGGGGTTCGGGGAAGACCGTGAGCTGTTCGCCCTCGGCCAGTCGATCCTCGGCGATCGGTTCCCCGTCGCCGTCGACGAGGGTGACGCCGTCGGAGTAGACGGGGCCGCTGTACCCTCGCTCGAACACCTGCGTCAGTCCGGCGAGCGGTGCGGTGAGGCTCGCGACGGCCGTCAGGCCCCCCACCGTCGCGAGGAGCTTCGCGACGTCGCGCCGCTGGACTTCCATGCGTGCCCGGCGATCCGTGTAGATGCTCGGGCGGGTCGCGTCGCCGCTGCAGGGGCAGTCCCCGCACTCGTCGTCGCTCATCGCTCGTGCCCCCGGTGTTCGGCGACTTCGATGTGGGGCATGAACCACGCGTAGTAGGCGACCGTCGACAGCGCCAGCGACGTGAACATGCCCGTGGCGTACAGCCCGAAGTACTGCGTCCGGGCCAGCGTCAGGTACTCGCCGGTGAAAAGCGCCGCGAAGACGATGGCGAGGACGGTCAGCCCGCCCATCGCGACCAGCCCCTCGATGGCGTCGGAGGCGTCGTGGTACTCGACGATCCAGCGCCGCTCCGTCTCCAGCCACGGCAGCGTGACGGCGCCGCCGTCCGCCGCCGGACGCGCGTCCGCGTCGTCGGGGGGCCTCACGGCGTCGTTCATGAAGCGATGCACGGCGGTCAGGACGCCGATCAGCCCGAAGAGGGCGACCCAGACGATCACGCCGACCTGGCTCGGCGAGAGTTTGTTCGGCGTGTCGACGAAGCCCTGCAGGGGCCGGATGTCGGTGACGCTCTCGTCGATGGCCACCTCCTCGGACGGCGGTTCGCCGTGGAGCGCGACGAACCACATCGGCAACAGGACCGTGACGATCATCGCGCCGATCAGTAGCGTGTTCCGTCTCATGGCTTGGGAGTCGTTGCGGGTCGGTCCGGACGGACGATCCGCTCGCGATGATCTTCCGACTGTCCGGTGTAAGTGTCACCGAGAGTTCTAATGACGTGGGAACGGCGTTCGGGACCACGCTTATGACGGGCCCCCAGACGCCCACGGCGGATGCCCCTCGCGGGTCGCCGCCCCGACCGATACTACTAACTCCCGGTCGCCGGAACCTCCGGACGATTCGAGCATGAGACTTCACGAGTATCAGGCGAAGAGCGTCTTCGCCGACGCCGGGATTCCGACACCCGACTCCCGGCTGGCGACGAGCGTCGACGAGGCAGTCGATGCCGGACGCGACCTGGGGTACCCGGTCGCGGTCAAGGCACAGGTCCACGTCGGCGGGCGCGGCAAGGCCGGCGGCATCGAGATCGCGACCGACGAGGCCGGACTCCGCGAGGCCGCCGAGAGCATCCTCGGGATGGACCTCAAGGGCTACCACGTCGACCGCGTCCTGGTCGAGTCGGCCGTCGACTTCACGAACGAACTCTACCTCGGCGTGACGATGGATCGCGGCGAGGGTGAACCCGTCGCGATGGTCTCCTCCGAGGGCGGCGTCGACATCGAGGAGGTCGCCGCGGAGACGCCCGAGGCCATCGCCCGCGAGGGGGTCGACCCCGCGTTCGGGATGCACCCCTACCAGGCCCGCAAGGCGGTCTACGAGGCGGGCGTCCCCCGCGACGTCTCCCGGGCCGTCGCGAGCGTGCTGGAGACGCTGTACGACCTCTGGGAGGCGAACGACGCCAGCGAGGCCGAGATCAACCCGCTGATGGTGACCGACGGCGGCGACGTCGTCGCCGCGGACGCCGTGATGAACGTCGACGACGACGCCCTCTTCCGGCATCCCGACCTCGCGGACATGGAGGAGGAGTCCTACACCGACGACCTGGAACGCAAGGCCGGCGAGTACGGCTTCGACTACGTCCGCCTGTCGGGCAACGTGGGCATCATCGGCAACGGCGCGGGCCTCGTGATGGCGACGCTCGACCTCGTGGACCACTACGGCGGCGAACCGGCGAATTTCCTCGACATCGGCGGCGGCGCCAAGGCCGAACGCGTCGCCAACGCCCTCGATATGGTCTTCTCGGACCCGAACGTCGACTCCGTCGTCTTCAACATCTTCGGCGGCATCACCCGCGGCGACGAGGTGGCTCGCGGCATCAACGACGCGCTCTCGCAGTTCGACGAGATTCCCAAGCCCGTCGTCGTCCGCCTCGCCGGCACCAACGCGAGCGAGGGGATGGAGATCCTCGACACCGATCTGGTGCAGGTCGAGGGGACCCTCGAAGACGCCGTCCAGCGTGCCGTCGCCAACGCCGAGGAGGTGCCCCGATGAGCGTCCTCGTCGACGAGGACACCCGCGTCGTCGTGCAGGGCATCACCGGCGGCGAAGGGAAGTTCCACGCCGGCCAGATGATCGAGTACGGCACGAACGTCGTCGCCGGCGCGGTGCCGGGCAAGGGGGGCGAGGAGGTTCACGGCGTCCCCGTCTACGACACCGTCCACGAGGCGGTGCGCCGCGAGGACGCCGACGCCTCCGTCGTCTTCGTGCCGCCGGCCTTTGCGGCCGACGCGCTGTTCGAGGCGCTCGACACCCCGCTCGACCTGGTGGTCGCCATCACCGAGGGCATCCCGACCCAGGACATGGCGACGGTGAACCGCCGCCTGCGCGACACCGACACCCACCTCGTCGGGCCGAACTGTCCGGGCGTCATCACGCCGGGCGAGGCGAAACTCGGCATCCTGCCGGGCAACATCTTCGCCTCGGGGAAGGTCGGCCTCGTCTCCCGGTCGGGCACCCTCACCTACCAGGTCGTCGACAACCTCACGAGCCGAGGCATCGGCCAGACCACCGCCATCGGCATCGGCGGCGACCCGATCATCGGCACCTCCTTCATCGACGCTCTGGAGCTCTTCGAGGCCGATCCGGAGACCGAAGCGATCGCCATGTGCGGCGAGATCGGTGGCGAGGACGAGGAGGCGGCCGCCGAGTACATCGCCACGCAGATGGACACGCCCGTCGCGGCCTTCATCGCTGGGCGGACCGCCCCGCCGGGCAAGCGCATGGGCCACGCCGGCGCCATCGTCTCCGGGAGCGGCACCGGCACCGCCGAGAGCAAGATTGAGGCGCTCAACAACGCCGGCGTCCCCGTCGGCGACACGCCCGAGGAAGTCGCCGACCACATCGAGGGCTACCTGTAGCCTTTTCCGGCTCGGTCGCCCCGTTCCGGCCGTGACCGTCGCTAGTCGTCGGTGGCCTCGTCGGCGACGGCCTCGGCCGAGTGGTCCACGTCCGGCAGCGTCGACAGCGCCCCGCGGTGGGTGGAGCGGTAGCCGAAGAGGACGTCGTGGCCCTCGTCGGACATGAGGACGGGCCAGAACTCCTCGTCGGCCACGATCGGTTCGCCGTCGACGGTGGCGTACCGGTCGCCGGGGCCGACGCGGACGAAGTTCTCGCCGAGGAAGTGATACGTCCGTCCCGGTTCCTTGTAGATGGGCTCGGTCACCTCGTAGTAGCCCGGATCGGGCGCCGGCGGCTCGCCGGGGAGGACGCCCGTGCTCCGGAGGAACGCGAGCAGGCAGTCGTAGGCGTTGTCGACGGCGGCGGCCGACCCCTGGTGGCCCGCCTCCACGTCGAGAAAGCCCGGGAGTTCGACCGACCGGCCGTCGGCGACGACGGTGAAATCGACCACCTGTTCGACGGGCAGGTGGGCGGCCACCTCCCGCTTGCGCTCGTTCAGGTACGCCACGTTGGCGAAGGGCCGGTCGTAGGACACCGTCGAGTGGATGCCGAGCGCGGTACACCCCTGCACCTCGGCCATCAGGTCGTGTGCCAGTCGCTCCTCGTACTGGTCGCTCTCGGGGTCGCCCGGGAGACAGCGGTTGAGGTCCGTGTCGACGTACCGCACGCCCCGGTCGAGGGCACGCTCGTTGGCGACGATCAGCTTGGCCGGGCGGTCGACGTCGGGTTCGGTGTCGAGGAATCGCTCGATTGCGCGGACGCCACAGGGCTCGTCCCCGTGGATTGCGCCGACGACCGCTACCTCGGGGGTCCCGTCACCGACCGTGTGGACCTGCATGGACGACTCTGGGAGGGCCGGCCCCGAAAACCTGTCCCATCGGGACCGCCGATAACAAGGTTGATACCCGTCGCCGGGGACGGTTCGGCCAACGATGACCCGAGCCAGCCGTCGGGGGTCGGACGGGGCGGCCGAGCGGTCGGTCGGACCGTCGTCGCCGCTTCGGGCGGTCGCCCGCCGACTCGCGGCGTCGGACCGCCCCTCGACCGCCCAGCGGGCGATCCTGGGGTACTACGCCGAGACCGGTCGCTTCGACTACCGCGCGCTCCGGATCAAATCCGCCGTCGACGACACGCTCGACGCCATCCTCGAGGACGTGTACGGCGACGTCGAGGCCGCGGTCGCCGACGAGCTGGGCGTCGACGGGGTCGACTTCGCGTACGAGACGAAGCTCACGCTGCCGGCGGAGCTGACCCTCGGCTACCTGTACCGGCGGGCCATCGCCCGGTCGGCGCCGGGGTACGACCCCGTCGCGGACGAACCGGCGGGGATCCGGGGGCGACTCGGCCTCGTCGACCCCTCGGCCCCCGCCAACCGCGAGGCGCGCGAGTACGTCGAGCGGGCGGAGGAGGCGACGGCGCTCATCGTCCAGGCGCTGCTCGACGGCGACATGCGCGACGCGATCAACGACGACGAGTTCGAGGACTTCGAGGTGGCGGCCCCCGGGACGACACTCGACCGCCGACGGGTCGCCGAAATCGCCCAGTCACACCTCCAGGGCGTCGTCGAGGCGGCGTTCGACCGCGCTCCCGACGCGGTGCGGACGGCCTACGACGACGCGGTCGAGCGGTCCGAGGCCCACCAGGACCGCGACGACCGCTTTCGCGACATGCTGGCCGACGCCCTCGACGGCGACCCGGACGCGGCCGAGCGCATCGAGGCCGAGTACAAGTTCGCGCCCGTCCCCGAGGACGCCCCGTTCCCGGACGACGAGCGCGACCTGCCCTACCTGCGGACCCAGTACGACCGCGTCGGCGTCATCTACCGGGGGATGCTCGACGCCTACCGCGGGGTCGGCTTCGAGATTCCGGACGCGTTCGGCACGTCGATCGTCCTCGCGATCATCGGGGCACAGATCTGGCTCGACGACGTGGACGACTACCGCGACGACGTGGCCGAAGGACAGCTGACTCCCGTCACCGCCGAGTACGTCCTCGCCGACCGCGACGCGGCGGCGTACGAGAACGTCGTGTCGATCACGGAGCGATACTTCGAACTGGCGCGCGATCACGCCGAGACGGCGGGCTCACCGCTCAACGGCATCGCTATCGAGTACATCCTCCGGTCGGGTGAGCCGGAGCGACTGCCGGGAAGCGGGTAGTCACCCGGGCGCGCCGCCGCCGCCCCCGGCGTACATCCGGCCGACCTCCTCCAGGTCGCTCGACCCGCAGTCCTCACACGTCGCCGACTCCGGCTCGTCGTTGGTCGTGAACGTCGTCTCGCACTCCTGGCACTCGTAATCGTAGAGTACGGTCTCCTCCTCGTCGGGAGCCAGCAGGTCTTTCACCTTGTCCATGAGACTCATACGCTACCACCACCCACACGTTATCGGTTGTCGTTCATAATTGTTCGTGTTTCCGTCAGTTCCGGCCCAGGTCCAGGGTCGATCCCTGCTCCACCAGCACCCCGCGTTCGACCGCGGTCTCCAGGATCCGCTCGCACTGGGGTTCGGACACGTCGTACGCGCCCGTCACCAGGCCGGTCAGTTCGGCCCGCTCCATCGGGAACTCGCGGTTCTGGAGGAGGCGGAGCACCTTGTAGTACTCTTCCGGCACGTCGTCGGCCGTCGCCGTCGAGTCGTCGGCCGACGCCGACTCGTCCTCCGCCTCGTGGGCCGCCGCGGCGTCCCCCTCGGGCGTCGACGCCTCGTCCGCCCCGTCGTCGGCCGACGCCTCGTCCGCGGTTCCCTCGGCCGTCCCCTCGGCGGACGACGGCGCGTCGTTGTCGGCCGATCCCACCTCCGACTCGAAGGTGACCTCCTGGTGGGACGGTGGCCCGGGGTCGGCGTCGTCCGTCCCGGCGTCCGAGTCGGCCGCGCGGGCCAGCGGTTCGATCACGCGCCGGAGCTTCTCGTGACAGGTCGAACACAGCACCGCCGACCGCCCGCCCGCGGCCGAGTCGAGGCGCTCCGGCACCACCTCGTACTCCCGGAGCGAGTCGCCGACGGCGCCACAGAAGTAACAGGACCGCAACTGTGCCATACCGACACCTTCCGCAGGCGCGTGCTAAGTGTTTCCCCTTCGGCACCCGCTGAAGTGATGTGGCTCCTTCGACGCCCGCCGGACGATGTGACCGTTCGTAGTCAGAACCGCTCTATCTGTCGACGTACCTCCTCGAAACTCACGAAAATATTTAATTAGGAACGGTACGTTGGGGGGCACGTCATGGCACGCTACGTCTGTCCGGGCTGTGATCGGGAACTCGAAGCGGGCCCGTTTCGGATGACCTGTCCGACCTGTGGCGGACGGCTGGTCAACTATCGGCGGTCCCGGTCCTGACGGGTGGCGTAGCGTCCTCCGGCGTCATACGGTTTATTGTAAGTCAGTATCGGTGGTTCGCCGAGACGATCCGACGAACCACCGGTAACCAGTTACAATAAACCGTATCAGCGCGCGAGGTCGTCGGGGTCGACCGGGTCGGCCGCCTCCCAGTAGTCGTCGAACGTCTCCGTCGCCCAGGCGCGAACGGTCGGGTCGTCGGTGTCGACCGACGCCTGTAACACCCCGTTCGCGTCCCGGAGGAGCATGTGAACCACGTCGTCGGCGACGGTCACCGCCAGTGGAATCTCGCCGTCCCGGACCCGAACCGTCGCGTCCGGTGCCCCGAGCAGGGAGTCGAGTCGGCGCCGCAGTCCGGCGTCGTCGGCGACGGCGTCCAGGGCGCTCCGGGAGAACACCCCCTCGAACGTCATCTCGCCGTCGCTCACCCGCTCTTCGATCACCGTGAGGCTCCCCTCGTTGAACGCGTGGGAGAACACCCGCACGTCCTCGGCCGTTCGGAGGAACTCGAGCACCCGCGTGACCGGCGCGTTCGGTTTCGTCCCGCTCGGGACGGTGATCGTCGCGTCCTCGAATCGCCGCAGGTCGAAGCCCAGCGCGTCGGTCGGCAGGTAGCGGACGATGGGTCGGAGGTCCCCCTCGATCTCCACGATCTCCAGCAGGTCGAGGAAGCCGTCCGCGACGAGTTCACCCGTCGCGGTGGCGACGTACCCCCCGTCGCTCCGGCGGATCCACGAGCGCTCCTCGAAGTCCCGGAGGATGCGCCCGAGCGTCGCCTGCGAGGCCCCCGTCGCCACCGCCAGGTCCGTCCGGGTGTGTCGCTCGTCGGCGAGACGTCGCAGCACCGCCACCCGGTTGGGCGAGAGCGCGAGGAACTCGATCTCCGACAGTGCCGACTCCATGGTCGCACTCCTCCCCGACGCGACAAACCACTTTCGACCCGTGAAACCCTTGCACGCCGCGACACCATCGAGCGGACTGTGTCCCTTTCTTGCTATGAAATATTTTACGAATTAAATTATACGTGAGCGCCACGTAGGGGGAGTCGATGAGTCATCTATCACGGATCTCGACCTGCGGAACGGACGGCAAACCGATCTTCGACGGGGTCGCGGAGTGAGCGAGGCGGATCGCCGCTCGCTCGCCGCGTTCGCGGTTGCGGGCCTGCTGTTCGGCGGCACCTTCGTCGCGGTGAAGGCCGGACTCGCGTACTTCCCGCCCCTGCTGTTCGTCGCCCTCCGATTCGACGTCGCGGCGGTCGCGCTGCTCGGCTACGCGGCGCTCACGGCGGATCGGGAGGACCTGCTCCCCCGGACGTGGCGCGACGCGGCCGGCATCCTCGCGACCGGCGTGTTCGCCATCGGCCTCACGAACGCCCTCCTGTTCGTGGGACAGCAACACACCACGAGCGCCGTCGCGGCCATCGTGTTCAGCCTGAACCCCATCCTGACGCCGCTGTTCGCGTCGCTCCTGCTGGCCGACGAGCGCCTCTCGCTCCGGGGAGTCGCCGGCATGGCGCTGGGGTTCGTCGGCGTCGCCCTCGTCGTCAACCCCGACCCCGCGACCCTGATGACGGGCGGGGTCGGCAAGGCCATCCTCTTTGCCGGTGCGGTCCTCGGCGCCCTCGGGAGCGTCCTCATCAGGTGGTCCGGCGGCGGCCTGCCGAGCACGGTTCGCACCGCCTGGGGGCTCCCCTTCGCGGCGCTCAGCTGTCACCTGTTCAGCCTGTGGGCCGGCGAGTCGCCCGGATCGATCACCTGGGCGCCCGAGGCCGTCGCCGCGCTCGCGTACGTCGGCGTGCTCGCCGGCGCCGTGGCCTACATCGCCTACTTCGGCCTGCTCGACGCCGCGGGCGCCATCCGGGCGAACCTCGTGTTCTACCTGGTTCCCGTCGTCGCCGCGGTCGGCGGGTGGGCGCTCCTCGGCGAGCACATCTCGACGTTCGCGGTCGTCGGCTTCCTGACCATCTTCGCCGGGTTCGCGGTGATCGGGAGCGAGTCGGTCGACCTCCCGACGCTCCGGCGGCGGGTCGCCGACCGGACGCCCGACCGGATCGACGCCCCGCCCGCGGAGGAGCCCCGCGGATTCGAGGCGGACTGACCGCCCCGGGCCACGACCCGCGAGCGGTTCACTCGCGCCACCGCCGGACGGCGGCCGCGACGACGAGATAGCCCGGGAGGGCGACCCCGAGCGCCGTCGCGATAACCCCCCAGTCGCCGGCGGCGAGCGGTACCGTCCCGAAGTACCGGTTGAGCGGCGTGTACAGCACCGCCAGTTGGAGCGCCAGCGACGACCCGACCGCGGCCAGCAGCCACGGGTTCGAGAGCGTCGGAGTGTCCCGCACCCAGCGGATGACGTACAGTTTCTCGAACTCCAGGGCGACGAAGCCGGTGAACACCATCGTCATCGCGTACGGCGTGACGGCGGGGGCGCCGTCGAGCGCGTGGAACAGCACGCCGAGCATCACGGCGGTGGAGACGGCGCCCGCCCCGGCCATCAGGCCGAGGGTGCCGCGGTCGACGATCCCCCGCGCCGGATCGCGGGGCGCCCGCTCCATCACGTCGCCGCTCCGGGGGTCCGCGCCGAGCGTCAGCGCCGGGACCCCGTCGGTCAGCAGGTTGATCCACAGCAACTGCACCGCCGGGAGGACGAGGTAGCCATAGAGGGAGGCGAGCAGGACGATGGCGACTTCGGCCACGTTCGCCGAGAGTAGGTAGGCGACGAACTTCCAGACGTTGTCGAAGATGGCGCGTCCCCGCTCGATGGCCCGCGTGATCGTCGCGTAGTTGTCGTCGAGCAACACCACGTCGCTCGCCGACCGCGCCACGTCGGTCCCGCGGTTCCCCATCGCGACGCCCACGTCGGCGCTCTTCAGTGCCGGGGCGTCGTTGACGCCGTCGCCCGTCATCGCGACGACGTGGCCGTTCCGCTTCAGCGCCCGCAGGATCCGTACCTTGTGTTCGGGGGAGGTGCGGGCGAACACGTCGGCCGTCTCGACGCGCGCCTCCAGTTCCGTCTCGCCGAGCCGTTCGACTTCGCTCCCCTCGACGACTTCGGTTCCGATGCCGAGCGATTCGGCGATGGCCGCGGCGGTGTGGGCGTTGTCGCCGGTGACCATCTTCACCTCGATGCCCGCACGCGTCGTCGCCGCGATGGCCTCGGCCACCTCCTCGCGGGGCGGATCGATCAGCCCCACGAGCCCCACGACGACGAGTTCCTCGCCCTCTAGCTCGTCGGGGGAGTCGGTGTAGCCGACCGCCAGCACCCGGAGGGCGTCGTCGGCGAACGCCCGGACGCGTTCGCGGACGCGCTCGGCCGCCGCGTCCGATCGGTCGACCGTCCCGTCGGCCGACAGCACGCCCGACGCCTTCGAGAGGACCACCTCCGGCGCACCCTTGACGTAGGCGACGTCGTCGTGGACGGTGCCCATCCACTTGCGCTCCGAGGAGAAGGGCACCTCGTCGGTGCGTGGCCGTCGCTCCCGGAGCGCCGCGACGTCGATGCCGTGATCCGTGGCCGCCTCGACGAGGGCCCGCTCGGTCGGTTCGCCGTCGTCCAGCGTGGCGTCGTTACAGAGCGCCCCCGCCCGCAGGAGGAGGTCGAGTCGGTCCGACGCCCCGTCGCCGTCGAGATGGAGGACCCGGTCGTCGATCCACGCCCGCCCGACGTGCATCCGCCCCTCGGTGAGCGTCCCCGTCTTGTCGGTACAGATCACGTCGACGGCGCCGAGGGCCTCGACCGCCGGCAGCCGGCGCACCAGCGCGTTCTCCTCGGCCATGGTGCGCACCCCAAGCGCGAGCGTCAGGGTCACCACCGCCGGCAACCCCTCCGGGACGGCGGCGACGGCGAGCGACACCGCAGTGAGGCCGGCGTCGAGGAGCGGCGTCCCCCGGACCAGCAGGAGCGGAACCAGGAGCGCGGCGAGTCCCACCACTCCGAGGCCCAGGCGCCGACCTAGCCCGTCGAGTTCCCGCTGGAGGGGCGTGCGCGTCCCCTCGATGGACGCCAGGTCGCGCGCGATGGCGCCCACCTCCGTCTCCATCCCCGTCGCGGTCACGACCGCGACGCCGCTCCCGCGGGTGACGTTCGTCCCCTTGTAGACCATCCCGCGTCGATCCGCGAGCGGCGTCCCGGCGTCGACGGCTTCCGTCCCCTTCGACACGGGAACGCTCTCCCCGGTCAGCGCCGACTCGTCGACTCCGAGGTCCGTCTCGTCGAGGAGTCGCGCGTCCGCGGGCACCACGTCGCCGCTGCCGAGTTCCACCACGTCGCCGGGGACGAGTTCCGTCGCCGGCACCACGACCGACTCGCCGTCGCGTCTGACCGTCGTCGTCGGCGCCGTCAGCTTCCGGAGGGCTTCGAGGCTGCGCTCGGCCCGGTAGTCCTGTGCGAACCCGAAGGCGCCGTTGAGCCCGACGATGACGACGATGAGGGCGGCATCGACGGCGTGGCCGACCCACACCGAGAGACCGGCGGCGACCACCAGCACCCAGATGAGGACGCTGTCGAACTGCGTCAGCAGGATTCCCGCCCACGTCCGACCGCCCGTGCCCACCACCTCGTTCTCGCCGTGGGCCGCGAGGCGCCGCCGGGCCTCCCCGGCGGAGAGCCCGCCGGGGTCGGCGTCGAGCGCCGACAGCACCTCCTCGGCCGACCGACTGTGTGGACGTCCGGACACGACCCCACGAACAGGCGCCACCCTAATGGATGTATCCGTTGACACTATCCGCGTCGGCGCGTGACGCCGGAGCGGACGGCCCCAAAACCTAGTTTTATTGTCATTCCTTCCCTCCCTCGGATCATGTACGAGAGAATCCTCGTCGCCACGGACGGCAGCGCCTCCGCGAACCGGGCGGTCTCCCGGGCCCTCGAACAGGCCGAGGCCAACGGCGCGACCCTCCACGCCATCTTCGTCGTGGACACCGGCCGCTACGGCGAACCGGCGCTGAGCAGCACCGAACTCGTCGTCGACTCCATCGAGGACTGGGGACGGAACCAGCTCGAGGAGGTGGTCGAACGCGCCGACGGGCTGGGCATCGAGGTCGTGACGCGGTGCTGTCACGGGACTCCCCACGAGGAGATCATCGGGTACGCGGACGACGTCGACGCGGACGTGGTCGTCCTCGGGTATCAGGGCCAGTCCCACGCCGCCGCCGAACGGATCGGGAGCGTGACCGACCGCGTCGTCCGGAACGCCGGGCGGCCCGTCCTCGTCGTCTAGAGCCCCCCGCGGCGCTCTCGTCGGGTCGTCACCCCGCCTCGGACGTCGCTCCGGTCACGCAGTTCGTCGGCGAGGGTCGGGTCGCGTCGTCGGGGGTTATACCCCTTCGGGACGTATCCCTCCCATGGAACACGTCGACTACGTCTACACCGTCGGCATGGAGGCGACCGAACTCGACGCGCGCCTCCGTACCGGCTCGACCGCCGTCCTCGCGCTCGCCGACGGCGACGACGCCTACGCGGTCCCGCTGCACTACCGCTACGACGGCGACCGACTCCTGGTTCGTGTGAGCGATCACGACGGCGACGCCGAGAAGCGCCGCTTCCTCGACGCCACCGACACCGCGACGCTCGTCAGGTACGCCGCCGACGCCGAGGAGTCCTGGAGCGTCCACGTGCGGGGGCCGGTCCGGGAGTGGACCGACGCCGTCGACGAGGCGACGCTCAACGAGTGGTTCCCGCCCTTCCGCCTGTTCGACGAGGCCGTCGGGGACGTGTCGTTCTCGCTGTACGAACTGGAGATGGAGACGGTCGTCGGTCGAAAGCGAGTGTAGGACGGGCGTCGACCCGCGGTCGGGGACGGTCCCGGATCGGAAGCCAGGGGTGGGATTCGAACCCACGAAGTCTCGATTACAAGTCGAGTGCATGAACCGCCCATGCTCCCCTGGCGCGTGACCTAGCGGTCCCCGCGGTAGCGTTTATCGTTTTCGACCTCTCGCTCGAACTCGATCCGGTGGGGGCGGTACCCCCGTCGCTCGTACAGTCGGATGGCGTCCTCGTTGTCGGCCATCGCCTCCACGGCGACGACGTCCGCCCCCCGGTTCCGCAGGGACGCCTCGGCGGCGTCGAGCAGGCTGGAGCCGACCCCCTCGCCCCGTCGCTCGGCGACGACGTAGAGGTCGCGGACGACGCCGCGGGTGACGTCCTGGGCCAGCGCCCCGCGTTCGACGCCGTAGCGGACGAACCCCACGACGTCGTCGGCGTCGCGGGCCACGTCGAGACGGCCGTCGGCCGCGGCCCGGGCCAGCGCCTCCTCGGCCGCCCGGCGACTCGCCTCGCCCCGGAGGTGCGACCCGTATCGGCGCTGTCCCGCCGCGAGCGCGACCCAGAGGTCGGCGACCGCCGCCGCGTCGCCCGGGGTCGCCGACTCGACCGCGACCATGCCCCGGCTAGGGGAGCCCCCCCGAAGTCAGTTCCGTCCGGACGTTCCGTGGATCGGCCGTCCAGTCGACCGATTGAAAGAAAGGTTTATGCTTGCGTCACGTTCGCACACAGCACGAGACTATCATGGGAATCACGGAATCGTTCGCTGGCGGGCGGCGGGTGACGGCCGACCGCGTTCTGGTAGCCGTGTTCGTGGCCGTCGGCCTCCTGCTTCTGGGTGATTTGCTCTGGGGACTGCTGGTCTCCGGCACGGTCGCGTTCGCCCGCGTCGGCTCGCTCGTCTGGGACGGCGTGATGCGCGGGCTCGTCATCGGCCTGGCGGGCATCGGGCTCTCGATGACCTACAGCATCCTGAACTTCGCGAACTTCTCGCACGGCGACTACATCACCAGCGGCGCGTTCGCCGGGTGGGCGACCACCTACCTGCTGGCGGGGCTGGGGCGGGCCGACGTCGGCTCGCTCCTGCTGGTCGGCGCCGGCGGGTCCGTCCTCGGCGGCGCGCTCGGCATCGGCGTGACGACCACGCCCCTGGCCGTCGCGGCCGGCGTCGCCGTCGCCGGCGCGTTCACCGTCCTGTTGGCGCTCGCGCTCGACCGGGTGGTCTACGAGCCGATCCGGTCGGAGAGCGGCATCACCCTCCTCATCACGAGCATCGGCGTCGCGTTCGCGCTGCGCTACCTGATCCAGTTCGTCTTCGGCTCCAGCGTCCGCGGGACGACCGCCGCGGGAGCCATCCCGCAGGTACCGCTCTACTTCGTCGACGGCGTCGTCCGCGTCGACGCCCACGACGTCACGCTGCTCGTCGTCTCCGTGGGTCTGATGCTCGGCGTCCACCTCCTCCTCCAGACGACGAAACTCGGCAAGGCCATGCGGGCGATGTCCGACAACGAGGACCTCGCGCGCATCACCGGCATCCCGACCGAGCGGGTCGTCCGCGCGACCTGGATCGTCGGCGGCGGCCTCACCGGCGTCGCCGGCTACGTGTTCGTCCTCTGGAAGGGGACCCTCGGGTTCAACGACGGCTGGCTGCTCCTCCTGCTGATCTTCGCGGCGGTCATCCTCGGCGGCATCGGCTCCATCTACGGCGCCATCGCCGGCGGTCTCATCATCGGCGTCGCGGCGTCCGTCTCGGTGCTCTGGATCCCGGCCGCGTTCTCGCGGGCGGCGGCGTTCGTCGTCATGATCGTCATCCTGCTCGTCCGCCCGCAGGGGCTGTTCTCAGGGAGGTCGACCGCATGAGCGCCGAGACGGACGCGGGTCCGAGTACCGTCGAGACCGCCCGCCGGCTCTGGGCGGAGGACGCCGTCAAGATCACCGTCGTCCTGCTGGTCATCTACACCGCGTACCTGCTGAGCGGACTGGTCCTCGGCTACAGCGTCCGCGGCCAGTTGAACTCCCTCGCCTCGCTGACCTTCTACATCGGCGTCTTCGCCACCCTCGCGCTCGCCTTGAACCTCCACTGGGGGTACACGGGCCTGTTCAACATCGGCGTCGTCGGCTTCATGGCCGTCGGCATCTACGTGATGGCGTTCGTCTCGAAGCCGCTGTACGGCTCCGGGGGCGCGGCACAGGTCGGCGGCCTCGGGCTCCCCATCCCGGTCGGAATCCTCGCGGGGATGATCGCCGCCGCGCTCCTCGGCTTCGTCGTCGCGCTTCCCGCCCTCCGGCTTCGCGCCGACTACCTCGCCATCGTCACCATCGCCATGTCGGAGATCGTCCGCTTTACCTTCCTCTCCTCGACCTTCCAGCAGTTCCAGGTTCCCCACACCCTCGCCGGCGACACCACCCGCGTCGGCTTCGGCGGCGGGAGCGGCCTCATCCTCGATTTCCCCGACCCGCTCCTGGCGTTCATCGACATGCTCGGCCTCTCGGGCGCCTACGCCGGCCTCGTCGCGTTCGTCGGACGGATCGTGGCGAACAACCCCGAGCCCATCGTCCACAGCCTCGTCTACGGCGTCGTCCTCCTGGGGTTCGTCACCGCCTACTTCTGGCTCCTGAAGCGGACGGGAGAATCGCCTTTCGGCCGCGTGCTGAAGGCGATCCGCGAGGACGAGGACGTGGCCCGCGCCCTCGGGAAGAACACCGACCGCTTCAAGATCACGTCGTTCATGCTCGGCTGTGCGCTGATGGGGCTTGTCGGCATCCTCTGGCTGATGGGCCAGGGCGCGGTCACGCCCAACTTCTTCCGCCCGCGGCTCACCTTCTTCGTCTGGATCGCCCTCATCATCGGCGGCGCCGGGTCGAACACGGGGAGCGTCATCGGCGGCGCCCTCTTCGCCGCCGTCCTCTATCAGGGGCCGCTCTACTTCCAGAACCTCGTCACGAGCGTCTTCCAGCCCGGCGACGCACCGGGGAGTTTCGGCCCCGCCGTCGCGCCGCTGATCTCGGGGCTCGATCCCGTCCCCTTCCTGCTTTACACGCTCGATTCGGTCCGCCAGCTCCAGCTCGTCGTCATGGGCGTGGTGCTCGTCTGGTTGATGCACAACCGCCCCGAGGGGATGCTCGGCCACCGCAAGGAGACGGCGGCCGCCATCCCGCTCGTCGGCCGGCCGACCGGCGAGGGGAGCGCGCCCGACCCCGAGACCGGGACCTCCCGAGCCGACGCCGAGGGGGGTGAGGAGGGTGAGTGACGCCGTCGAGCGGTCGCGTCCCGACGTGACCGACACGCCACTCCGGGTCGAGGGGCTCACCAAGCGCTTCGGCGGTATCACCGCCGTCGACGGCGCGACCTTCGAGGTCGAGCGCGGCACGCTCACCGGGTTGATCGGCCCGAACGGCGCCGGCAAGTCGACGACGTTCGACCTCGTCACCGGCATGCTCACCCCCGACGCCGGGACCGTCACCTTCGACGACGAGGACATCACCGGCCTCGACCCCCACCGGATCGCCGACCGCGGCCTGGTCCGGACCTTCCAGATCGCCCGCGAACTGAAGGAGATGACCGTCCTGGAGAACATGATGCTCGCGCCGAAGGGCCAGCAAGGCGAGCGGCTCTGGCGGTCGGTCCTCCCCGGCGTCCGCGGGGGCGTCGTCAGCCAGGAGGAGGAACTGCTGGATCGGGTGTGGGAGACCCTGGAGTTCTTCGAGATCGAACACCTGGCCGAGGAGTACGCGGGCAACCTCTCCGGCGGCCAGCGGAAACTCCTGGAGATGGCGCGCGCGCTGTTGACCGACCCCGACGTCCTCCTGCTCGACGAACCCTTCGCCGGCGTCAACCCGACGCTCGAACGCCGCCTCCTCGAACACGTCCACGAACTCCGGGATCAGGGCTACACCTTCCTGCTCGTCGAACACGACATGGATCTCATCATGAACAACTGCCGACACGTGATCGTGATGCATCAGGGGCGGATCCTGACCGAGGGGACGCCCGAGGAGGTCAAGCAGGACGAGGCGGTTCTCGAGGCGTATCTGGGTGGTGACGTATGAGCGCCGACGCGGACGCGGACGCGGACGCCGCCCCCGACGCCGACGGGGACCTCCTCGAAGTCGCGGACCTCGACGCCGGTTACGGCGACCTGCAGATCCTCGACGGCGTCGATCTGACCGTCGACGACGGGGAGTACGTCACCATCGTCGGTCCGAACGGCGCCGGCAAGTCGACGGTGATGAAGTCCGTGTTCGGGCTCACCACCTACATGGGCGGGACGATCCGGTTCGACGGGGCCGACATCACCGGCCGGTCGCCAGAGGAGATCATCCACGAGGGGATCGGATACGTCCCGCAGTCGGACAACGTCTTCGCCTCGCTCTCGGTGCGGGAGAACCTGGAGATGGGGGCGTACATCCTCGACGAGGTCCCGGAGGACCGACTCGCCGCGGTGTTCGACCGCTTCCCCATCCTCGAGGAGCGACAGGCCCAGACCGCGGGGACGCTGAGCGGCGGGCAACGACAGATGCTCGCGATGGGCCGGGCGCTCATGCTCGATCCGAGCCTGCTCCTCCTCGACGAACCGAGCGCCGGCCTCGCGCCGGACCTGGTCGACGAGATGTTCGACCGGATCGACGAGATCAACGAGGCCGGCACGGCGATCCTGATGGTCGAACAGAACGCCAAGGAGGCGCTCAGGCGGTGCGATCGGGGATACGTCCTCGCGAACGGGGCGAACCGCTTCGAGGGCGACGGCCGGACGCTCCTCGACGACGACGAGGTCCGGCGGGAGTTCCTCGGCGGTTAGCCCGACAGCGCCGTCTCGATCACCGAGGTGTACGACGACTCACCGATGTTGAACGCCACCTGATCCGTGACCGTCCCGTCGAAGGTGTCCTGGAACACCTCGGCGAAGCGGTTCGATAGCTGCTGGCCGTAGTCGTTGTTGACGTAGAGCGTCGCGGCCGTCGAGTTGCCGAGGCGCTCGGAGGCCACCTGTGCCATCACGCGACCCTGCAGTTGGTCCGAGGGGGCCGTCCGGAAGATGTAGTCGTCGTCCTCCAGGTTGGTGACCGAGAGCGCGGTGCTGGAGGGCGAACAGCCGACGATCTGATTGGGGATGAACACCTCCTGCGAGACGGGGACGTTCACGCCGGAGGACGCCGAGCCACAGACGCTCGGCATGCCGGCGTTGACCAGCGCCTCCGCCGCGGTGACGCCGGCCGACGGCGAGGTCTGTGTGTCCTCGACCTGAGCGTTGACCTCCAGGTCCAGGTCGGAGTCGTTGACCTGGCGGGCCGGCAACTGGGCGGCCTGGATCATCGGGCCGCCGACTGAGGCGAGGTCACCCGTCTCCGGCAGGAGGATGCCCACGTCGATGGTCCGACCCATGCCACCCGGACCGCTGTCGGCGCTCGGCCCGCCGCCGTCGGGGTTCTCGCTCTCGAAGTTCTGGATTTCGATCTGTGTCGTCCCCTGCGTGTCGGCGCCCTGGAACTCCCAGATGGAGTAGGCCGCGGACGCGGGATCGCCCGCCGCGTTGAAGTTGGTCGTGCTGGAGGCGCCCTGGTAGTTGATGTCCTCCCCGTTGGCGGCCGCCTCGACCGCGTCGAGGAAGTTCTGCGGGCCGTACTCGGTGCCGCCGGGGTTGGCGATGCGACGCATCTGGTCGCGGACGGCCGTCCCGTCGTTCTCGCCCGCCGCCGCGTTCGCGAGGATCTGGATCGCGACCGAGTCGTACGACTGCGAGGTGAAGACGCCGGGCGAGGAGCCGTACTGCTCCTGGAACAGCGAGTTGAACGCCTCCTGGTTCGGCCCGCCGGCGGCGGGCGCCGTCCCGATGACGTTCTCCATGTCGTTGCCGACCTGTCCGGGCATGGCGCCGTCGCGGAGGCCGTCCGGGACCAGGATGTCCTGCTCGCCGCTTGTCATCGAGTAGTAGTCGCGGAACAGCTGGATCCCGCTCTCGGGGTAGCCGATGACGACGAGCATGTCGGGGCCGCCGTCGCCGCCGCCACCGCCGCCGTTGCCACCGCCGCCGCCACCGATACATCCTGCCAGTCCAACGGCACCGGCCGTTCCGGCACCGACGAGGAATTCACGCCGTCCGATATCACGTACCATACCCGGCACAACGGTCGGATAATTTATAAACCCTTCCGCAAATCCGGCCCCCGCGGCCGTCCGGGAACCCCCTCCCCGTCCCGGTAGGTCGCTGGCGGTGGCCCGGACGTTCGAGTATCTCGGACGGGATCGGCGGGGGCCGGCAGACGGGGACGACGACCCGCCTCAGGCGTCGCCGACGAACGCGTCGGCGCCCTCGTAGAACCAGTAGCCGTTCTCGCGCATCGCCTCGCCGAGGGCGCGGTGGAGCGCGACGAAGTCGTCGAACTCGTCGCCGTCGACCCCCTCGAAGACGTCGCGCACGGAGACGACCGTCTCGTGGTCGATCCGGACCGGGTCGTCGCCGTACTCCTCGACGAACGCCGCGACGTCGAGGGGGAAGTCCTCCTCCTCGTCGATCTTCTTCGCGATGACGGCGTGACCGTATTTGCGCCCGCCCTCGCTCCCCTCCTCGCCGTCGGGGTCGTGTGGCCAGTCCATACCCGACACTCGGACGGGCAGCCCAAAGCCGTTACGTTCGGGTCGCGAAAAGCGGACGCCGCCGGGTCACCACGGCGTGAACCGGTGTACCTCTCGGGCGTGTTCGAGGAGCGCCTCCGTCGAGTCGAAGGACTCACCACACCCACACCGGTGCAACGACGCCGGAGTCGACCCTTGTGTCGACATATCCGTCCATACGGAGGCCTCGTATATAATTATTGTTCAGGTCGTTTGGTGACGTGTATCGAGGTAGCGGTTGGCGTGGATCGGTGCGTCGGCGCCGAACCGAGCGAGGGGGACGTCGGCAACCGAGCGAGACGAGCGAGTCGAGTGCCGTCGGCGGGACTGGAATTCGAACCCGATGGCGAGACGCTCGCTCCGCTCGCGACTCGCGTGGGTCGAATCCCAGCGGCCGCTCTCCGCTCACGAGCGTCGCGAAAAGACGGTGGGACTGGGATTCGAACCCAGGAAGCCGTGAGGCTACCTGCTTTCAAGGCAGGCGCAATAGGCCGCTCTGCCATCCCACCGCGTGAACGCGTACCCACCCGCCGGTCAAATGCCTTCTGCTGTGTGTCCTATCGTAGCGATTGAAACCATTCACACCGCAGATCGAAGCACGGCGTACGATCTGCTTGCCATGACGTGCAACCGCTGCGCTACTTGCTGGCGCCCGAGACGGTTTCCAGCGCCCGGGTGACCAGCCGTTCGGAGTAGCCGGCGGCGAACCCGACGACGATCATGACGGCGGCCGTGTTCTCCCCCACGGACATGAACGGCGTCTGGAGGGCGAAGTAGACGACGAGCGCGCCGATGGCCCCGAAGAGGCCGCGGGCCCACGTGACGGTCAGCCCCGTCAACTGCTGGGCGACCTTCATCGAGAGTCGCTCGTCGCGGAGCGACCGCATTCCGAACAGCGACGCGCCGACGATGCCGGCCAGGCCGACGAACAGGGCGAAGCCGAGCGACGAGACGTCGGGCTGGGTCCCCGCACCGGGACCGACGACCACCGCGAACGGCGATTCGAGGAACGCGACGAACGAACCGAGCCAGGGGACGCCCTCGTCCACGAAGTACGGCAGCGCGGCGAGGAGGACGAACAGTATCGAGCCGACGAGTCCGAGCCGGAACAGCTGCTTGAACTGGAGCTGGAGGTAGTCGCGCCGCAGGTGGACGCTCTCGTACTGCTCGTTGAGGATGGCGTGGGCCTGTCGCACCGCGGCCCCCGTGACGTCCGCATCGAGCCCGTCCCGTCCGAGCAGTTCCTCGACGGCGGTTCGCCGCCAGCCGCCGAGCACCTCCAGTGCCTCCCGTCGGAGCGTCCGCGCCCGCGCTTCGAGTTCGTTCGACCCGGTCGCCTCGTCGAGCGCCTCCAGACCGTACGTCTCGATCCGGCGGGCGCCGTGGAAGTGTCGCCACCCGTCGGCGATCCGCCCCCGTTCGAGGGCGTCCTCGACGCGCTCGAACAGGTCCAGCACGTCCTCTTTCCAGAAGAACTCCGTCACGCCCGCGTCCGTGGCCGCCGCGACCAGCGCGTCGAACTCCTCGCGGAAGGTGTAGTAATCCCCGCGGAGCCGGACGTACCCCATCCGCCGGCGGTTCCGACCGTTCGTCCGGTCCTGCACCGTCTCGCTCGCGTCGCGGAGGGCGCCGCCCGCCGACCGGTCCGTGAGCGTTCGCAACGTCGAACCCATGCGTACCGTACGCGCCGCGAGGAGAAATACGTGTAGTGTCGCCGACGTGTCTGCCGGCGGTGACGCGACTCGGCGTCAGTCCCGCACCAGTCGGGGCTCCGCGTCGTCCCGTGCGACCCGGAGGCCGAGCCGGTCCACGAACGCCGCGGTGTTCGCGGGGACGACCCGCTCGGCGTCGACCCGCGCGTTCAGGAGGGGGAGCACGTCCAGCAGGTCGTCGCCCGTCTCGACGACGGGCTGGATCGGGAGGAAGTCGACCTCGTGACCGGCGTCGCGGCCGCGGTCAGTGAGCGTCTCCAGCTCCGGCGCCGCGAACGCGTCCGCGAAGTCGACGGGGTCGGTGAAGCCCGCGTAGTAGGCCCGCCCGCGGGTGGCGGCGCCGAGGACGACCTCGGAGCGTCGGAGCTTCATCGCCGCGTTGTCGACGAGCGGCCGGGTGAGAAACGGGGCCGAGCCCTCGACGACGGCCGCCGAGGTGACGCCCTCCTCCCGGAGGAGGTGGGTGATCGTGTTGCCCGCGCGGGCGTCGAACGTCGACCCGACCTGGGGTTCGAAGCGGACGTCGCTCGGGTCGTCGAGGGCCGCGGTCGCGAGGGCCCGCACCGCCGCCTCGCTGGCGGTGTCGGTGACGTGTTCGTCCGGCAGGAGGTCGTCCGGTCGGTAGTTGACGAGCAGGTCGCCGCCGGAGCGGGCGACGGCGACGAAGACGTCACGGCACATCGCGGCGTAACACTGCGCGGCCTCCGACTCGGTCAGCGGACTCGTCGCGGCGAGCTCCGTCGCGACCAGCCCCTCGCGCGGGGGGTCCGCCATGACGGCGATGGTGGTCATGTGGGTCGGTCGTGGCGGCGCGGACTTGAACGCGCCGGTCGACGGCTAGTCGTGCGCCCCGCTCCGCCCCTTCGTCTGCCGGTAGTCGCGGCCGAGCACCGACTCGGCGACGTGTTCGACGAAGGCCTCCGTCTCGGCGTCGGTCTGGTCGGCCGGGGCACGCATCGGGACGAGTTCGAACCCGCGCCCGCGGATCGTCGTCGCGTGACACGCCTCGACGTCGAGCGAGTCGGCGTCGCGGGTCGTGTGTTCGACGGCGACGCCCCGCAGCGCCAGTTCGCCGACCGGGACGATGATCTCCGGGTTGATCATGCGCACGTCCGCGGTCAGGTAGGCGTCGCAGGTGGCGACCTCCTCGGCGGTCGGATCGCGGTCGGGGTGCCGACAGCGCGTGAGGTAGGTCAGGTAGGCGTTGTCGAGTTCGGGTTCGTCGGCGTCGGGCGGCGAGTTCGAGAAGCCGAGGTCGCCCAGGATCCGCTGGAGGCGCCGGCCGGCGTCGTCGCCGGTGAAGGGGACGCCGGTGCGGTCGGCGCCGGGGCCGGGCCGGCCGCCGACGAACATGAACTCCGCACCCACGTCGCCGTAGCCGTGGACGACGTTCGTCCGGGCGTCGGCGAGGTCCGGACAGTTCCGACAGTCTTCGTCCATGCCGAACGGGTTGTCGGGGTGTTCCTGTGCTGGGTCCACACTCCCTCTGCACGCCACGGGCACAAAAGCGGTCGGGAGTCGTGCCGTCGGTCGCCGGTCGATGCGGCCGTTCGTCGCCGGCCTCAGGAGTTCGAGACGCGGCGGCGGTTGACCACGCCGACGTTGTTGGCCACCTCCTCCGTGATGACGCGGAAGGCGTCGGCCGTCGGGTCGTCGTCTTTCAGCACCATCGGCTCCCCGCCCGTTCTGATCTCCGGATCGAGCGGGACGCCGCCGAGGTAGGGGAGGTTGTTGGCCTCCGCGAGGCCGCGGCCGCCGCCGGAGCCGAACACGTCGTGTTCGCCGCCGCAGTCCGGGCAGACGAACGAACTCATGTTTTCGATCAGGCCGAGGACGTTGGTGTCGTGGCGGCCGAACATCCGGATGCCCTTGCGGGCGTCGTCGACGGCCACCTCCTCGGGTGTCGTGACGATGACGGCGCCGGTCAGCGGGAGCGTCTGGAGGATGGTGAGCTGCGTGTCGCCCGTCCCCGGCGGCAGGTCGAGGACGAGGTAGTCGAGTTCGCCCCACTCCACGTCCTCGACGAGTTGGGTGAGGACCTGGTGGACCATCGGGCCACGCCAGATCACCGGGTCGTCCTCGCCGACCATGAAGGCCATGCTGATGAGTTTCACGCCGTAGCGCTCCGGCGGGATGATGGTGTCGTCGTCGGTGGCGGTCGGGGGGTCCTCGGAGTCGAGCATCCGGGGGACGTTCGGGCCGTAGACGTCCGTGTCGAACAGGCCGACGCGGGCGCCGAGTTTCGACAGGCCGGCCGCGAGGTTGACGGCGACGGTCGACTTGCCGACGCCGCCCTTGCCGGAGGCGACGGCGACGACGTTCTTCACGCCCGGCAACACCTCGTCGTCGCGGAGCGTCGCCGGCCGCTTCGCCGTGAGTTCCACGTCCACGCCGGCGTCGGCGAGGGTCTCCCGCACGTCGGCCGCGATGGCGCTCTCCGTGGGGGCGTAGGGCGCCCCCAGCGCCAGCGACACCTTCGCCGTCCCGTCCTCGACGGCCACGCCGTTGACCAGTCCCAGCGACACGACGTCGTCGCCGAGGTCGGGGTCCTCCACCCGGCCGAGTAACTCCCGTACGTCGGCTTCGTCCATGCCGTAGCCTCGGCGTGAGGGTCGGATAAGGGTTTTGTCGCGGGCGGAGAGAGCGAAACCGCCGCGGAGCACTCGCGCCGCCCGAATGTAACCTCGGGAGGTTACGTGACGGGGTGTCGATGGCTCCAATTTAAGGCTCTCCGGACGAACGCTCCGATAGCATGCTGGAGGACGACTTCGGGCGAGAGGTGTCGGGCGTGCGTGTCTCGCTCACCGACCGCTGTAACTTCGACTGTGTCTACTGCCACAACGAGGGGCTCGGTGACACGCGGGGACCGATGGAACCGCAGGACGACGAGATGTCGACCGACGACGTCGTCCGGTTCCTGGAGGTCGCCGCGGAGTTCGGCGTCGACAGCGTGAAGTTCACCGGCGGGGAGCCGATGCTCCGGGACGACCTCGAGGAGATCATCCGCCGGACCCCCGACTCCATGGAGGTGTCGATGACGACCAACGGCACGTATCTCCCGGGTCGCGCCGAGGCGCTGGTCGACGCCGGCCTCGAACGCGTCAACGTCTCGCAGGACGCCCTCGACCGGGAGGCCTTCGCCGAGATCACGAAGTCCGGCGCCTACGACAAGGTGATGGAGGGCGTCGACGCGGCGCTCGACGCGGGGCTGGACCCGGTGAAGCTGAACATGGTCGTCTTCGAGCACACCGCGGGCTACGTCGAGGGGATGGTGGAGCACGTCGCCGAGAACGAGGGGCTGCAGCTCCAGCTGATCGAGTACATGCCCGAACTCACGGGCAAGCCGGAGTGGAACATCGACATCGGGCGGGTCCACGATTGGCTGGCCGACATCGCCGACGAGGTGGAACACCGGGAGATGCACGACCGCAAGCGCTACTGGGTCAGCAGCACCGACCCGGACGACGCGGCCGCGGACCCCGCCCAGCGGGGCATGGTCGAAATCGTCGACCCCGTCGAGAACCCGACCTTCTGTGCCAACTGCCACCGGGTTCGGGTCACCCACGAGGGCTACCTGAAGGGCTGTCTCAACCGCAACGACGACCTCCGGTCGATGGGCGAGATGTCGAAAGCGGAGATCCGCGAGACGTTCCGCGAGACGGTCGCCAACCGCGTCCCCTACTACGGCGAGTACATGATTCGGAACGACGAGGGCGAGTGGGAGGTCAACGAGGAGTACCTCGGTGCCCCGACGGCCTGAGTCCCCGCGTCGTCGCTCGCGCCTCCAGCCTCCGGTCGTCGCCGCTCGTTCTCCCCGTGCGACCCGACCGCACGCCCCCTGCCTTTCGTGATGTTTAAGTATCGCCCCCGGGTTGATCCGAGTGCATACGCTGCAGGGGCGCCCGGCCCCGAGTCCGAGAGGGCGACGATACGAACGCAGGTGTTGCGGTAGCCAAGCCTGGCCCAAGGCGCAGGGTTGCTAACTCTGTGGCGTCAAGCCTCCGGGGTTCGAATCCCCGCCGCAACGCTCGCACCCAGATATCCATGAGTGCAGAAGAACCACAGGACGGCTCCCCCGAGGACGACGAAGACCTTCGGTACTTCGTCCGAATCGGCCAGACCGACCTCGACGGGACGAAGGCCGTCGAGCGGAGCCTCACCGACATGAACGGCATCGGCAAGCGCACGGCGCGCATCGTCGCCGACGCGGCCGACGTGGATCGAACGGCCACGTTCGGACGCCTCGACGACGACGAAATCGACCGCGTGATCGAGGTCGTGGAGAACTTCGCCGACGAAGTCCCCGAGTGGATGGTCAACCGGCGGAACGACTTCTACACCGGCGAGAGCGACCACATCGTCGGCTCGAACCTCAGCCAGACGCGCACGCAGGACATCAACCGCATGAAGATGATCGACTCCTACCGTGGCGTCCGGCACAAGCGCGGGCAGAAGGTGCGCGGCCAGCGGACGAAGTCCACCGGCCGTACCGAAGGCACCATCGGCGTCAACGTCGAGGCCATCAAGGAGGACATGGCCGAGGAAGCCGAGGAGGAAGAGGCCTAATATGACGACCGGCAAGAACACCAAGTTCTACGAGACGCCGAACCACCCGTATCAGGGCGAACGCATCGCGGAGGAGGCGGACCTCCTCGGTCGGTACGGCCTGAAGAACAAGGAGGAGCTCTGGCGAGCCCAGTCGGAACTGCGCGAGATGCGCCGCGAGGCTCGACGACTGCTCGGCGACGCCCAGGGCGACGTCGAGGCCGCGGCGGAGGCCGGCGGCGAGTTCGTCGTGCGCCTCCAGCGTCTCGGCATCCTCGACGAGCAGGACGACATCAGCGACGTCCTCTCGCTCGAAGTGACGGACCTGCTCGAACGGCGACTGCAGACGGTCGTCTACCGCAAGGGGCTGGCCCACACGCCCCAGCAGGCCCGCCAGTTCGTCAGCCACGGACACGTCACCGTCGACGGCGCGCGCGTCGAGACGCCGTCGAAGATGGTGGAGGTCGACGAGCAACCGACCGTCGACTTCGACGGGGCGAGTCCGCTCGCGGACGACCTCCACCCCGAACGCGCGGAGGGTCAAGAATGAGTGCCGAAGAGCAGGACAAGTGGGGCATCGCCCACGTCCACGCGTCGTTCAACAACACCCTGATCACGGTCACCGACCAGACGGGTGCCGAAACCATCGCCAAGTCGAGCGGCGGGACGGTCGTGAAACAGAACCGCGACGAGGCGTCGCCGTACGCCGCCATGCAGATGGCGGAGACGGTCGCCGAGGAGGTCCTCGCGGCCGGCGTCGAGGGCGTCCACGTCCGCGTGCGCGGCCCCGGCGGCAACGGCAACAAATCGCCCGGGCCGGGCGCGCAGGCGACGATCCGAGCGCTCGCCCGCGCCGGCCTGGAGATCGGTCGCATCGAGGACGTCACGCCGATGCCGCACGACGGCACCCGCGCGCCGAAAAACAGCCGCCTCTAACATCATGGTAGCCGACTTCGAAGTCGAGTTCATCGAACGCGACGACCGGAACGCGCGGTTCCTCGTGAGAGGGGTCACCCCGGCCTTCGCGAACGGGGTTCGGCGGGCGATGGTCGCCGACGTGCCGACGTTCTCCATCGACACCGTTCGGTTCGTCGAGAACTCGTCGGTGATGTTCGACGAGATGATCGGCCTCCGACTGGGGCTGGTGCCACTCACGACCCCCCTCGACGACTTCGAGGTGGGCGACGAAGTGACGCTGGCGCTCGACGTCGAGGGGCCGGCGACGGCCTACTCGGGCGACATCGAGACGTCCGAACCGCTGGTCGAACCCGCCGACGACAACATCCCGATCATCGAACTCAAGGAGCAACAGCGGATCGAACTCGAGGCGGACGCCGTGCTCGACACGGGCCGCGAACACGCCAAACACCAGGGCGGCGTGGCCGTCGGCTACCGCCATCTCCAGCGCGTCGAGGTCGTCGACGACGCCGGCGAGTTCGACGAACAGGAGCCGAACATCCTTCGCGGGGTCATCGAGACCGAGGACGGCGAACTCGTCCCCACCGACGAGTTCGATCACGACCTCACCAACCGGTACCCCGGCAAGGAACTCGCGGTCACCGACGTCTCCGACGCGTTCGTCTTCCACGTGGAGACCGACGGGTCGGTGAGCGTCGAGGAACTGGTCACGCGCGCCGCCGAGACCATCGGCGACCGCGCGGCGGAACTGGAAACGAAAGTCGCAGTCTGAGACCCCACCATGCCCCGAACACCACCCCCGACACCGACGTCCGCCGCCGACGCAGCGAGCGCCGCGGCCCGTCGAAGTCGGGGAACCGAAACTGGTTTGAAGGGGCGCCCGATACTGCGACGTGCGTGCAGGGATAGCCAAGTCAGGCCAACGGCGCAGCGTTCAGGGCGCTGTCCCATAGGGGTCCGCAGGTTCAAATCCTGCTCCCTGCACTCCCTTCTGGAGGTAGACAATGAGTAAGACGAATCCGAGACTCAACAGTCTCATCGCCGAGTTGAAGGCGGTCTCCCGCGAGTCCGGTGCCGGTGTCTGGCAGGACGTCGCGGACCGCCTGGAGAAGCCACGGCGCACCCACGCGGAGGTCAACCTCGGGCAGATCGAACGCTACGCCCGCGAAGAGGAGACCGTCGTCGTGCCCGGCAAGGTGCTGGGTAGCGGTGTGCTCGAAAAAGAGGTTACCGTCGCGGCCGTCGACTTCTCGTCGACGGCGCGACAGAAGATCGAACGGGTCGGGGACGCCGAGCGACTCGAACGCGTCGCCGAGGAGAACCCCGAGGGCTCCAACGTACGGGTGATCCGATGAGCCTCGCCGAGTTCGACGCCGACGTGGTCGTCGACGCCCGCGACTGCATCATGGGCCGGGTCGCCAGCGAGGTGGCCCAGCGCGCCCTCGACGGCGAGACGGTCGCCGTCGTCAACGCCGAGGACGCGGTCATCACCGGCAACGAGGAGGACACGATGGAGACCTACCGCAAGCGCGCGGAACTCGGCTCCGACAGCGGGCCGTACTACCCCAAGCGCCCCGACCGCATCTTCAAGCGGTCGATCCGCGGGATGATCCCCTACAAGAAGCCGCGCGGTCGCGAAGCGTTCGAGAACGTCCGCGTCTACGTCGGCAACCCCCTCGACGAGGACGGCGACGTGCTCGAGGGCACCTCGCTGGACCGTCTCTCGAACATCAAATTCGTCTCCCTCGGAGACGTCTCCGAACAACTGGGTGCGAACGTCACATGGTAACCAACACGAGCGGCAAGAAGAAGACGGCCGTCGCCCGCGCCACCGTGCGCGACGGCGAGGGTCGCGTGCGTATCAACTCCCAACCGGTCGAACTGGTCGAACCGGAGCTGTCGCGCCTGAAGATGCTGGAGCCGTTCCGCATCGCCGGTGACGACCTGCGCGAGACGGTCGACATCGACGTGACCGTCTCGGGGGGTGGCTTCGCCGGGCAGGCCGACGCCGTCCGGACGGCCGTCGCCCGCGGACTGGTGCAACACCACAACGACGCCGAACTCCGCGACGCGTTCATGGAGTTCGACCGGTCGCTACTGGTCAACGACGTGCGCCAGTCCGAGCCCAAGAAGTGGGGCGGTCCCGGTGCGCGGGCCCGCTACCAGAAGTCCTACCGCTGAGGTGATCCACCCATGATGATCCCGGTCCGGTGTTTCACGTGCGGTAAGGTCATCGGCGAGCACTGGGAGGAGTACCAGGCCCGCCTCGAGGCGGGCGAGGACCCCGCCGAGGTGCTCGACGACCTGGGCGTGACCCGGCACTGCTGTCGACGCATGTTCGTCTCGCACAAGGACCTGGTGGACGTCGTCTCCCCCTACCAATGAGTCAGGGACGCTACAACCGGTACGAGAAGGCACGCATCCTCGGGGCGCGAGCCCTGCAGGTGTCCTACGGCGCGCCGGTGTTGGTCGACACCGAGCAGAGCGAACCCATCCTCGTGGCCGCCGAGGAGTACGACGCCGGCGTGCTCCCCTTCACGGTCAGACGGGAGGGCACATGACGCTGATTCGCTCGGTGAGCCTGCGACGGATCCTCGACTCGCGGGGGAACCCGACCGTCGAGGCGGACGTGCTGACCGACTCCGGCGGCTTCGGCCGCGCGGCCGCACCGAGCGGTGCGTCGACCGGCGAGTACGAGGCCATCGAACTGCCGCCGGGCGAGGCCATCGCCGCGGCCCGCCAGCACGCCGTCCCCCGACTCGTGGGCGAGGTGCACGCGGGCAACCAGCGGGAGGTCGACGCGGCGCTCCGCGGCGCGGACGGCACCGACGACTTCTCGGAGATCGGCGCCAACAGCGCCGTCGCCATCTCGATGGCGGCCGCGAAGGCCGGCGCCGACGTTCTGGGCGCCCCGCTCTACCAGCATCTCGGGGGCACGTTCCGCGGCGACAACTTCCCGATCCCGCTGGGGAACGTCGTCGGCGGCGGCGAACACGCCAAGGAGGCCACCCACATCCAGGAGTTCCTGGCCGTCCCGCTGGGGGCGCCGAGCGTCTCCGAGGCCGTCTTCGCCAACGCGGCGGTCCACGACCGCGTCGGCGAACTGCTCGACGAGCGCGGGGTCGCCGCGGGCAAGGGCGACGAGGGCGCGTGGGCGCCTCCCGTCGACGACGCGGAGGCGTTCGACCTCGTCGCCGAGGCCACCGACGACGTGGCCGAGGACGTCGGCTTCGACGTGGCGTTCGGCCTCGACGTGGCGGCGTCGGAGCTCTACGACGCCGACGCCGAGGTGTACCGCTACGGCGACCGCGAGCGGACCCCCGACGAGCAGGTCGAGTACGTCGCTGACCTCGTCTCCGAGTACGACCTCGCGTACGTCGAGGACCCCGTCGAGGAGGACGACTTCGCCGGCTTCGCCGACCTGACCGACCGGGTCGGCGACCGGACGGTCCTGTGTGGCGACGACCTGTTCGTCACCAACGTCGAGCGACTGGGCCGTGGCATCGACGAGGGGGCCGGCAACGCCATCCTCGTCAAGCCCAACCAGATCGGGACGCTCTCGGACGCCGTCGACGCGGTGGAACTCGCGACCCGGAACGGACTCGACGCCGTCGTCTCCCATCGATCGGGCGAAACCGAGGACGCGACCATCGCACACCTCGCCGTGGCGACCGACGCCCCGTTCATCAAGACGGGGACGGTCGGCGGCGAGCGAACCGCCAAGCTCAACGAACTCATCCGCATCGCGGAGGACGCTGTATGACAGACAACGACATCGAAACCCCGGACGTCGAGGAGGAGGCGGCGGCCGCCGAGGCCGACGACGCCCCCGACCCCGACGCCGACACCACGGAGGAACCGACCGCCGAGGCGGCCGACGAGGCGGCCGAGGCAGAAGACGCGGGCGCCGAGGCCGACGACGCCTCGCCGTTCGACGAGAACGTGATGCCCGACGACGAGGCCGACCTCCTCATCCCGGTCGAGGACTACCTCGGGGCAGGCGTCCACATCGGGACCCAGCAGAAGACCGAGGACATGGAGCGGTTCATCCACCGCGTCCGTGACGACGGCCTCTACGTGCTCGACGTGAGCCAGACCGACCAGCGCATCCGGACGGCCGCCGACTTCCTCGCGAACTACTCGCCCGAGCAGGTCCTCGTGACCTCCTCCCGGCAGTACGGCCGGTTCCCGGCCGAGAAGTTCGCGGAGGCCATCGGCGCCCGCGCCCGCACCGGCCGTTTCATCCCCGGGACGCTCACCAACCCGGACTACGACGGCTACATCGAGCCCGACGTGGTGGTCGTCACCGACCCCATCGGCGATTCGCAGGCGGTCAAGGAGGCCATCACGGTCGGCATCCCCGTCATCGCCATGTGCGACTCGAACAACCAGCTCAGCAACGTCGACCTCGTCATCCCGACGAACAACAAGGGTCGGCGCGCGCTGTCGGTCGTCTACTGGCTGCTGGCCAACGAGACGCTCGACCGCCGCGGCGCCGAACCGGCCTACGCCCTCGACGACTTCGAGGCGGGCATCTGAGCGGCTCGGCACGCCTTTCCCGAGACTCGTCCCGGTAGCGGCGGCGCCGAAGCGCGGAAACGTTTTCACGCGGTACCGACTCCCTCACGTATGGATCTCTTTCGGAGCGTCCGCACCGTCGCCGGCGCCTCGGGGACGGGCTACGTCGACTGGGCGGCGGTCGCCGCGGCGGCCAAGGAGTCGACGGCGCCGGGCGATCTGACGCTCACCGAGGCCGAGCGCGAGGGGTACGCGGCCGACGTCCGCGACGCCCGGGACCGACTCCGGCGACTCGGCGGCGTCGAGTTCGACCTGCCGGACACGGTCGAGATACAGAACCGCCACCACTGGATCGACGCGAACGTCGACACCTTCCGTCGGGTGATGGCGCCAGTCGAGCGACGGGGGCCGGAGGTCCTGCTCCCCGGCGTCTCCCGCGTCGTCAACACCGGCACCTGCTCGTTCCTGCTGGCGTTTCTGGGCCGGAACGTCCTCGGGCAGTACGATCCGCTCCTCCTCGCCGAGGCCGACCCCGCCGACCGGGACCACTGCCTCTACTTCGTCCACCCGAACATCGTCGAGGTGGCGGGAACGCTCGACGTCGACGTCTCCCGGTTCCGGCGCTGGATCGCCTTCCACGAGGTGTCCCACGCCGCCGAGTTCGGCGCCGCGCCGTGGCTCCCGGAACACTTGGAGGAGCGACTGGAACGCGGCGTCGACGCGCTCGTCGCCGGCGACCTGGACCGCGAGGCGTTCCACGAACTCGACGCCGCCATGACCGCCGTCGAGGGGTACGCGGAGCTGCTGATGGATCGGGCCTTCGACGACGACTACGCCGACCTGCGGGCGAAACTCGACGCCCGCCGGCGGGGCGGCGGCCCGGTCGCACGGCTCGCCCGGCGGCTGCTCGGCCTCGGCCTGAAGCGCCGGCAGTACGAGCGCGGGGCGGCCTTCTTCCGGACCGTCGCCGACGAACGCGGCCTGGAGGGTGCGAGCGCCGTGTGGGAGCGCCCGGAGAACCTGCCGACGGACGCGGAACTCGACGCCCCCGAGCGGTGGCTGGCGCGGGTCTGACCGATCGGGTCGGGAGCTCCGGCCACGGCTCAGGGTCGGGAATCCTCGCTCCGCGCGTCGTCGGACGGGCCGACGTAGGTGATCGCGACGCGCCCCCGAAGCCGTGACAGGACGACCAGCCCCGCGGCGGGCGCCCCGAGGACGAGCAGCGTCTCGATCCAGTCGCTCCGAATCACGGGCCGGTGCCGGTCGGCGAGGTACACCCGGTAGTACGCGCCGTCGGCGGTCCGGATCGGCGTCCGCGGGACCGACAGGTCCTCGTGAGCCACCCCGGTGCCGGTCCTCGCGGCGCGTTCGATGGGGGTCGGAACCCCCTCGGCGTCCCGGGCGACGCCGGCGAGCGCCGTCGATGGCGAAACCGGCCGGAGCGAGAGTTCGTTTCGGTACACGTCCCCGCTCGTCGCGACGCCCTCCGGGGCGTCGCCCGCCTCGTAGACGGTACCGTTCGCGACGACGTACACCCGCGAGCGATTCGCCAGGGTGGTGGGTTCGTAGACGGCGCCGTCGATCTGCACGTAGTCGTACCGATCGGGCCCGAGGGCGAACGCCCCCGACCGTTCGCCCGGGGAACCGGCGTAGACGTCCGCGAGGACGGTGTGGTTGCGCGCCAGGTGCCGCTCGAAGGCGCAGGCGCGGGAGCTACCGCCCGAACAGACGATTCGGTCGCTCGGCGTCGTGTCCGGCGGGACGGCGGACGCGTTCGCGAAGGCCACGCCGCCCTCGCCGGCGGTGACGCGGACCCGCTCGTATCGGTAGGTCGGGTCGTCGAGGTGGAGCGCCGGCACCCAGACCGGGCCGGCGAGCAGGAGGACCGCGACCAGCGCACCGAGCGCGTCGCGACGGCGGGGGGAGAGCGTCGTGGAGGGCATCGTCGGATGCCTGCTCCGCGCCGCCGATAAGCCTTCGGCCGGGGCGACGGCCGTCCCGGGAGCGGGCCGCCCGCTCCTGCGACGCCCGCTACCGCGACGCCCGCTACCGCGACGCCCGCTACCGCGACGCCCGCTACCGCGACGCCCGCCACTCCCGGCCGACGGAGACGAGATAGCGGAGGAGCAGCCACCCGACGAGGAAGCCGGCGGCGACGGCGAGGAGCCCCTGGACCGCCGTGGCGTCGGCGGCGAGGGCGACGAGGCCGCCGGAGACGCCCACGAGCGCGACGAACCCGAGTTCGAGTCGTCGTGACGCGACGCGGCGTTCGTCGTCGGAGAGGCTCGGCCCGACCATCACTCGACGTACGGCGCACTCACGTGCATGCCGACGAACAGCCACTCGTCGGTTCGGGGTTCGAGCGTGCCGCTCCACCGGGTCGAGAGGGCGTACTCGTGGTCCGCCTCGCGGTCGGTCCACGACATGAACACGGTATCGGAGAAGTAGGCGTGGTCGTCGCGCTCGGTGACCCGGAGGGCCCGACTCTCGACCGTCCAGTCCTCGGTGGTGCGCGTCTGCTCGCGCAGGCCCTCGGCGACGGCGTCGTAGCCGACCAGTCGCTCGCCGACGCCGAACTTCACCAGATCCGAGCGCTCCGCGAAGTAGGGGTAGAGCGGTTCGCCGCGGCGAAGCGCCTCGTAGTAGTCACGAATCGTCTCCTCCGCGTCCATGGACGACCCCTCGATCCGCCGCCTGTTAACTCTTTCAGACCCGTGGGCGGCCGGGCCCGCTCGCGTCACCGGTCGACCTCGCCCATGATCGTATCGAGGCTGCCGAGGGAGGCGATCAGGTCCGGCACGTACTCGCCGGTGGCCATCTCCGGCAGTGCCTGCAGGTTGGAGAACGACGGCCCGCGGATCTTGAATCGGGCGGGCGTCTCTGTGCCGTCGGCGCGCATGTAGATGCCGAGTTCGCCCTTGGCGGCCTCGACGGCGCGGTAGATTTCGGCGTCGTCGTCCGGGCGGATGGTCCGGGGGACGTTGGACTGGATCGTCCGGTCGTCCTCGGGCCAGTCCTCCAGGAGGTCGACGCACCCTTCGACGATCCTCGCGGACTCCTCGATCTCGCGCAGGCGGACGAGGAGACGGCTGTAGTTGTCACAGCCGTCCTCGACGGCCACGTTCCAGTCGAGTTCGTCGTAGTAGCCGTAGGGGTCGTCCCGTCGCAGGTCGTAGTCGATCCCCGACCCGCGGGCGACCGGGCCGGTACAGCCGTACGACTTCGCCACCTCGGGTGGCAGGACGCCCGTGTCGACGGTTCGAGCCTGCAGGATCTCGTTGGCCGTGAGGAGGTCGTGATACTCCTCCAGGCGCCGGGGCAGGTCGTCGAGGAACTCCCGAACCATCCCGAAGAACTCGTCGCGGGGTTCGGGCAGATCCCAGACCACCCCGCCGAGGCGGAAGTAGTTGAACATGAGCCGCTGGCCCGTGAGTTCCTCGAGGATGTTCTGGACCTTCTCGCGGTCCCGGACGGCGTACATGAACGTGGCGGTGAAGTCGCCGATCACGTCGAGGGCGTAGGTGCCGACCGCGAGCAGGTGCGAGAGGATGCGCGAGAGTTCGGCGCCCATGGTCCGGATCACCTGCGCGTACTCGGGCACCTCGATGTCCGCGAGGTCCTCCGCCACGCGGGCGTAGGCCCACTCGTTGAGCAGGCCGCCCCCGCCCCAGTCCCAGCGGTCGGGGTAGGGCATGATCTGGTAGCGGTAGGTGCCCGACTGGGCCATCTGTTCCTCGCACCGGTGGATGTAGCCGATGTCGGGGTCGACGTCGACGACCTGCTCGCCGTCGAGGACGACTTCGAGGTGGAGGACGCCGTGGGTCGCCGGGTGGTGCGGGCCGATGTTCAGGAACATCGTCTCCCCGTTCCGGTCGTCCTCGTCGATCGGGTTGGCGTGTTCGCGGAGGGGGACGACCTGGGGTCGGTCCTGGTCGTAGTCCCGGCCGAGAGGGTGGCCCTGCCAGGTTTCGGGCAGGAGGATGCGCCGCAGGTCGGGGTGGTCCTCGTACTCGATGCCCACCAGGTCGTAGGCCTCGCGCTCGTGCCAGTCGGCCGTGCGATAGACGGGTTCGGCCGACTCGCTCACGGGATCGTCGGTCGGCGTCGGCACGACGACACTCACCTCGTCGGTCGGGTCGTCGTACTTCCTGAGGTGGTAGATGGACTCGTAGCGGTCCTCGTACTCCTGTGCCGTGACACAGGAGCAGTGATCGAACCCCGCCTCGTCGCGCAGGCGGAGGAGCGTCGCCTGCACTTCGTCGGGACGAACGACGAACGCGGGCGCGTTCAGGTGGTCGTCACGGCCGACCGCGTACGGGGCGAGCAGGTCGGCGAGCGACTCGTCGGTCGTGGTCGATTCGGGTCGTGGGTTCAGGTTTCGTACCGTCATGTGAGCGGGAGTGGTCGTGAAGCCGGCGTTGGCCGCCGGGGTCGGCGGGCCGTTCGCACTGCCGCCGCGAGGGTATGCGGGCCGGGAGGCGACCCCGACGGGGCGATCCGTTCGGCCCACGCGTCCGCGGCGCGGCCGTCAGTGCGGCAGTTGGTCGTCCTCGACGTCGGAGAGCGTCCGGAGGCCGACGAACCGGGGGACCCGTGCCGCGTACCGCTCGTACTCCTCGCCGAACTCGGCGCGCAGGTGTGGCTCCTCGGCTCGGGGGAGGAGGAGCACCCAGCCGACGTGGGCGGCGGCGAGCACCGCCACGGCCGCCGAATCGGCCGCCAGCGCGAAACCGGTGACGCCGACGATCATGCCGACGTACTGCGGATTGCGCGTGTATGCGTACGGGCCGTCGGTGTAGAGGGAGCCAGTCACGCCCATCGTCTCGGCCGAGCGCATCGTCCGGGCGCCCCGGACGAAGACGGCGGTACCGAGGAGCGCGAGGGCGCCGCCGGCGACCGCCACGGGACCGGGGAGCGACCACGCCCCCCAGTCGAGGGCGGCGGTCGCGACGAGGGCGACGTCGAAGACGCCCACGAGCGTCCAGTGGCAGTAGTACGCGGGCGTCCGGTCGCCGGGCGGCCACCACTCGTGATCGGTCAGCAGCGTTCCGAGCACCAGTCCGTACACGCCGGCGGCCGACAGGAGGCCGGCCCCGAGCGCGAGTTGCGTCGGCGTCATGTGACCGCATCTGCGGGTTGGAGCCGGGAGTCAGGATCGCCTCACCTGTGAGGTTTTTACTTCGGGAACGTGACGTGGGGACGATGAAGTACGCTCGCCTCCGCATCCACCACGATCCCGACTCCCTCCATCCGATGCACGCCTTCGAGATGGCCCACGACCGGATCGAGTCCGCGGAACTCCTGCACTGGAACACGGTCCTCGACGGGACGAACACGTTCGTCTTCCGGATCCGGGGCGACCCGGAGCCGTTCCGTGCGAAACTGGAGTCGCGGGAGGTGACGGTGGACTACAGCCTCACGCCCGCCGTGGAGGGTGCCTTCTACTGCTGTGTCCGCGACCGTGTGACGTCGGCCGACGAGGGGTACATCGACGCCTTCGCCCGGGGGACGCTCGTGGTGATCCCGCCGATTCGGTTCGCGCCGGACGGCACGACTGCCCTGACCGTCGTGGGGACGCCGACCGACGTCGAGGCCGCCGTCGAGGGGTTGCCCGACGGGCTGCGGGCGACGGTGCGGTCGGTCGGGCCGTACCGCCGACGGGTCGGGGAGCCGTCGGCGCGGCTCACCGACAGGCAACGGGAAGCCGTCGCCGCCGCCGTGGCGTGTGGGTACTACGACTCGCCGCGAGAGGGGAGCGTGGCGGACGTGGCCGCCGCCCTCGACGTCGCGCCGGGGACCGCGGCCGAACACCTCCGGAAGGCGGAGGCGACGGTGATGGAGTCGGTCGTCTAGTACAGCAGTTCGTCGTCGTTCTCGACCATGTAGAGGGTGCGCGCCGCGACGTTGACGGCGTGGTCGCCGACCCGCTCCAGGTCGCGGATGGTGAGCAGGAGTCGGGAGACGTCCTGCATGAGCGTCTCGAGGTCCTCGTCCTCGGCCAGGTCGTCGCTCTCGATCAGGTCGCGGACGACGAGTTCGCTCGCCGCCTCGCACATCGCGTCGACCTCCTCGTCGCGTTCGGCGACCCGGTAGCAGAGGTCGGTGTCCTCGTCGGCGTACGCGCTCATTGCGTCGTCGAGCATGTCCAGCGTCTCCCGGCCGATGCGCTGCATGTCCACGTCCGGAAACATGTCGCGCTCCGCGTCGAGGGTGTAGCCGCCGAGATTCACCGCCAGGTCGCCGATGCGTTCGAGGTCCGTGATGATCTTGAACGACGCCGCGATGAAGCGCAGGTCGCTCGCGACGGGTTGCTGGAGGGCGATGAGGTCGACGCAGGTCCCCTCCAGATCGAGGTACATGTCGTTGACCTCGTCGTCTCCCTCGATGACCTCCCGGGCGAGCCGTTCGTCCTTCCGTTCGAGCGCGTCGAGTCCCGCCCGGAGCCGCTCCGCTACCACCTCGCTCATGTAGAGCACGTCGTCGCGGAGCTCCTCCAGCGACGACTGGTAATCCGTTCGCGCCATACCACTACACTCGCCTCGATTCCCCTAAGCGTTATCCCCTGTCTACGGATCTCTATGGAGTGATCTATAGGGCTACGGAGGAATATCTATAGCCGTCAGCCGAACTTCCCGGTGATGTAGTCCTCGACGCGCTGGCTCTCGGGGTTCTCGAAGATCTTCTGGGTGTCGTCGAACTCGACGAGTTCGCCGCCGGTGAGGAAGACGGCCGTCTTGTTCGAGATGCGTGCGGCCTGTTGCATGTTGTGCGTGACGATGACGACGGTGTACTCCTCGGCGAGTTCGGAGATGAGGTCCTCGATCTGGGAGGTGGCGACGGGGTCGAGCGCGGACGCCGGTTCGTCCATCAGGAGGACCTCCGGGTCCGGCGCGATGGCGCGGGCGATGCAGAGGCGCTGTTGTTGCCCCCCGGAGAGTTCGAGGCCGGACTCGTCGAGGCGATCGTTCACCTCGTCCCACAGCGCGGCCCGCTTCAGCGACTCCTCGACGATCTCGTCGTAGTCGCCCTCCTTGTCCTGGATCTTGAGGCCGTAGGCGACGTTGTCGTAGATGCTCTTGGGGAAGGGGTTGGGCGTCTGGAACACCATCCCCACGCGACGGCGGAGCGCCACGGGATCGACGTCGTCGTCGTAGACGTTCTTCCCACGCAGGTAGAGGTCGCCCTCGACGCGAGCGGCGTCGATCAGGTCGTTCATCCGGTTGATACACCGGAGGAACGTGGACTTGCCACAGCCGGAGGGGCCGATCATGGCCGTCACCTTGTTCTCCGGAATCTCCAGGCTGATGTCCTGGAGGGCCTGGTCGTCGTTGTACCAGACGTTGACGTTCTCCGCGCGGACGACCGTGTTCTCGCGCATCGTCGGTCCCGAGTCTGAGACGCTCTCGCTCACGTCGGTCTGGACGAGCATGTCGTCGGTCGTCGGGTCGTCGGTCGATTCGTCGGCGTACTCCTGCTCCTGGTTGTCTGTCATGGGTGGTTACTGATCGCGCTGGTATTTGTTCCGCAGGACGATGGCGATGGAGTTCATGCTCAAGAGGACGACGAGCAAGACGACGACGCCGGCCGGGACGGCCGCCTGATAGAAGGGTTCGCTGGCGAAGAGGCTCGCCCAGGCGTACACCTGCAGGGGCATCGCGCTCACCTTCGAGGAGAGTTCGGTCGGCAGGGAGAACAGCACGTTCGGCGCGCCGATCATGATGAGCGGCGCCGTCTCGCCGATGGCCCGACCGAGCGCGAGGATGGTGCCGGTCAGGATGCCCGGGAACGCCCGCGGCAGGACGACGTTCTTGATCGTCTGCCACCGCGTCGCTCCCATGCCGTAGGAGGCCTGACGCATCTCGTCGGGGACGCTCCGCAGCGCCTCCCGCGCGGAGATGATGACGATGGGCAGGATCAGCAGGGCGAGCGTCGCCCCGCCGATGAGGACGGTCCCGGTCGGCCGGCCGAGGTAGGTGACGAACACGCCGAGGCCGAGCAGCCCGTACACGACCGAGGGGACGCCGGCCAGATTGGAGATGTTGACGTCGATGAAGCGCGTCAGGCGGTTGTCGGGGGCGTACTCCTCGAGGTACACCGCGGCGCCGACGCCGAGGGGAAAGGAGAGGGCGGCGACCGTCACCATCAGCAGGATCGACCCGCCGATGGCCGGATAGAGGCCGGCGTCGGCGGCGGTGCCGCTGTGCGCGCTGGTGAGGAAGCCCCAGTCGACCCATGACTGCGGCCCGGCGAAGCCGAGGGCGTCGACGGCGACGGCCCCGAGCACCGCGCCGCCGAGGATCACCGCGGCGAAGCCGAGACCGGGGCGCCGGTCCGCGTTGCGGCGGACGTGGCCGACGGCGTAGCCGCCGGTCGGCACCACGGCGACCGCGAGCACCACCGTCGCGGGCACCGGCGTGACGCCGAGGAGCGGGCCGACGACCCCGCCGAGACCGATGGCGGCGAGGCTGCCGCCGACGGCCAGCAGCCGCCGTCGTCGACCGTCCTCGACGGCGACGTACCGGCCCACCACGAGCGCGATCGGGATGCCGAGCGAGAGGGTCAACAGGACGTCGTCGGTCGGGTAGATCGGGAGCGACTGGACGAGGCCGGGAACGACGAGCAGCGACCCGGCGATCACCGCCCCCGCACCGACGAAGCGAGCGAGGAAGGGAAGTTCCCGGTCGAAGCGCTCGATGGCCACGACCCCGCCGAACGCGAGACAGAGCGCGAGGACGTAGGCGAACCAGGTGATCGGGGGGACGATGTCGACGAAGATCATCGCGGCGCCGCCGGCGAACATCGTGCTGACGGCGAGCGTGCCGACGATGGCGGCGCCGAACCGGAACGACGCCGGGTCGGTCCGGAGCAGGTAGCCGCCGGTGACCAGCGTCGGGACGACGAGCGTCAGGAAGAAGGTGAGATGCCAGCCGGGTTCGGCCGTCAGCGGCCGGATCGCGTCGTTCGCGACGTAGATCAGGAGGATCGCCAGCGAGACGATGCCGAACAGCGTGGCCGCGAGCAGGAGGTATCTGAAGGCGGTGCCGACGGTCCGGCTGACGTGGCCGAAGTCCTCGATCTCTCGGCTCTCCGTCGCCATCTCAGTACTCCTCCCGGTATCGCTGTGCGACTAGGTCGCTGATGACGTTCATGGCGAGCGTGATGACAAAGAGCGTGAGGCCGATGGCGAAGAGGCTGCGGTAGGCGACGCCGCCGCCGGTGATGTCGCCGGTCAGGAGGTTCACCATCGCGGCGGTCATCGGCAGCGCCCCCTCCAGATACGCGGCGGGGTTCAGCGGGTTGAGGAGGTTCGCCTGCGTTCCGGCCGCGACGGTGACGGCCATCGTCTCGCCGATGGCCCGCGAGAGCGCGAGGATAAACGAGGAGAAGATGCCGGAGAGCGAGGCGGGGACGACGATGCCGACGGAGACGTCGAACTTCGTCGCGCCCATCCCGTAGCCGGCCTGTCGGAGCGAGTCCGGAACGGCCGACATGGCGTCCTCGCTGATCGAGGCCACCATCGGGATGATCATGATGCCGACGACGATGCTCGCCGAGAGCATGTTGAACGTGCCGATGCTCGGGATGACCGTTCGGATCGCGGGCGTGATGTAGACGACGGCGAAGAAGCCGTAGACGACCGTCGGGACGCCGGCCAGCACCTCCAGCGCGGGCTTCAGCACCGACCGCGCACGCGGGCTGGCGTACTCGCTGAGGTAGATCGCGGTCGCGACGCCGAGCGGGAGGGAGACGACCGCCGACCCGATGGTGATCGCGAGCGTCGCCGACACCAGCGGGAGGACGCCGAACTGCTCGTTGTTGATGATCCACTTCGTTCCAGTGAGGAAGTCGACGACCGACGCCGTCGCCCCCTCGACGCCCATCAGCGGGGCGGTCACGGTGAAGAACTTCGCCGCCTCGGTGGTCAACAGGACGATGATGCTGATCGTGGTGACGATGGACAGCACTGCACACAGGAAGAAAAACGAGCGCGTCAGGAGTTCCTGTGGCGCGTTCTCGGTTCGGCGGGTGAGGTCCCGTGTTATCTCGTCCGTGCTCATCTACTGTGTGGTCGGTTTCACGCTCGGTCGAAAAACCCTTCGTTCGTCCGTCGCTCAGCCCTGCGCGTTCTCGATGGCCGTCTCGAGGCGCTCCAGCTGGGCCTGCTGGTCCTCCTCGTTCAGGGGGACGTAGCCGACCTCGTTGGCGACGATCTCCTGGCTCGTCGCGTTCTCGAGCCAGAAGCGCGCGAACTCCGCGACGTGTTCCTCGGCCAGCGCCTTCTGTTTGGCGTACGTGAACAGCGGCCGGGAGAGCGGGGTGTACTCGCCGGTGCGGGCGGTTTCGAGCGACGGCTCGACGCAGCCGTCGCCGTCGTCGATGCCGAGGGCCTTCACGCTGTCCGTGTTCTGCGAGTAGTACGCGAACCCGAGGTAGCCGATGGCGTTCTCCGAGCCCTCGACGCCCTGGATGATCGTGCGGTCCTGCTCGGTCGCCGAGTAGTCCTGCCGATGCCCGGGACCCTCCTCGCCGAGGATGGACTCGATGAAGTAGTCGTACGTCCCGGAGGCGTCGGTGGGCCCGTAGAGTTCGAGCGGCTGGTCGGGCCAGTCGGAGTTCACGTCGCTCCAGGTCGACGGCGGCGACTCGGCCGACCAGATTTCGGCGAGTTCCTCGACCGTCAGACAGTCCACCCAGTCGTTGTCGTTGTTGACGATGACCGTCAGGGCGTCCGTGGCGACGGTGAGTTCGATCGGCGTGACGCCGTTCTCCGAACACGTCTCCTCCTCCGCGGGCCGGATCGGACGGGAGGCGTTGTTGAAGTCCGTCCGACCGGGACAGAAGTGGTTCGCGAAGCCGCCACCGGAGCCGGTCGACTGGAGGTTGATGTTCACCCCGGAGTGTTCCGTCTGGAACCGCTCGGCCATCGCCGTCGCCAGGGGGAACACCGTCGAACTGCCCGCGATGTCGATGGTTCCGGAGAGGCCGCCGTTTCCGTCGCCGCCGCCCCCGCTCCCGCTCTGCGTACAGCCGGCGAGGCCGACCGCACCGGCCGATCCGGCCGCAGTCAGGAACTGTCGCCGTGATACGGAGCCGCTTGCGGATTCGTCAGTCATCACCCGACAGTGACCGAGTGTGACGTAAGTACCCTTCTATGATAACTATATAGTTCTAAATACGGCAACCGATCACGAGACTCCCGCCGGTCGGGGTCGGCGGGATCGTTCACGAACGTCCGAGTACGTAGGTCTCAGTAGTCCAAATTCGACGATTTAGGGCGTCGTGTGCGGTCGGACGACGGATCCGATGGCTCGCGACTCGCGGCGGAACCACCGCTCTGTTCCATCGCGCTCGCGGTCGTCGGGCGGACATCTAAAGAAGTATATAGATATGGGAGGATTTATTCCTCCACGTCGACACCCTCCGCGTATGGTCGAGACCCGAAAGGTGCAGGTGACCGGCGGATCGACGTACACGGTGTCGATTCCGAAGGACTGGGCGACCGACAACGGCGTCTCCGCGGGGAGCGAGGTGGCCTTCTACCCCGAGGGGGACTCGCTGTTCATGACGCCCCGAACCGGCGAGGACCGAACCGAGGGCACCCTCGACGTCGGTGACCTGACCGGCGAGGAACTCATCCGCGCCGTGATGACGATGTACGTCAGCGGGTTCGACATCATCGCCCTGGAGAGCGCCCGGATCACGACCGACCAGCGCCGGACCATCCGGAAAGCCACCCAGAGCCTCGTCGGCTTGGAGGTCTTAGAGGAGACCCGCGACCGGGTCGTCATCCGCGATCTGCTGGACTCCTCGGAGCTGTCGATCAACAACGCGGTCACCCGGATGCGCCTCATCGCCCTCTCGATGCTCGAGGACGCCGTGACGGCGCTGGTCGACCTCGACGAGGACCTCGCTCGCGACGTCATCCAGCGCGACGACGACGTGGACCGCCTCTGGATGGTGGTCTCGCGCATCTTCCGGGCGACGCTCCGGAGTCCCCGCGCCGCCGAGGAACTCGGCGTCACCCGCGAGGTGTGTTTCGACTACCAGTCGGCGGCCCGGCAACTGGAGCGCATCGCCGACCACGCGACGAAGATCGCTCACCTCGCGCTCAACTTCCAGGAACCGATCCCGGAGGACGTCGCCGACGCCCTCGAGGAACTCCACGACGACGCGGCGTCCGTGACCGACATCGCGATGGACGCGCTCTTCCTCGACGACAGCGAGGACGCGACCCGCCGGGCCAACGAGGCCCGGGAGTCCGTCCAGGACATCGACAGCCACGCCCGCTCCATCGACGAACTCCTGCGCGAACTCGATCCGACCCGGGCGCAACTGCTGGGGCTCGTCGTCGACTCGCTGTCGCGGAGCGCCGACTACGGGGGCAACATCGCGGAGACGGCGTTACAGAAGGCGGCGCCGACGCCCTAGTCCAGAAGAACCGCGTTGACCTGTCCGGTCTGTCCGGGTCGCGACGTGACGCGGGCACGCCCCGCGCTCGTCTCGATGATCGCACCCTTCGTGATGATGTTCCGTCGGGCGTAGTTGGTGTTCGAGGGGTTCTCGGCCACGTTCTCGATCTCCGCCTCGACCGTCTCGCCGCCGTCCGCGACGTGAGCGACGTTCGTGGCGAGCGCGCGCGTCTTGGTGCCCGTCCCACGGGCGTCGACGGTCTGGAAGCGCGGTTCGCCGACCGTCGTCTCGGCGGGCTGGCGGCCGAGCTGGTACCGCTTCTTGTTTCTGAACGGCCGGAGGCGGCCGCCCGTCCGCTTGCGCGTCGAGCGTCCCTGGTCTTTCATACCGCTATCCAATCCCAGCAACTACTTGAATCGCTCGGAACGCGGAGCCGGAACGGACAGGGTTTAGTGAGCCGCCGCGCGCTCTGTGGGGCATGAGCCTCGAAGCCGCGGTGGCGGCGCCGTTCCGTGACCGGGGCCGGTCCAGACTCGGCGAGGGGGAGTTCGTGGTCGCCCTCTCGCTCGACCGCGACTGGTTCACGCCCGATCAGGCCAAGCGCCTCGTCGACGTCGCGGCCGGCCGTGGCCTCGTCTCCCGCGAGGACGACGAACTCGTCGCCGAGTTCGATCCCGCCTCGGTCACCATCCCGGACGGCTTCGTCCCCGACGAGTCGGTCCTCCGCGAGCAGTCCGTCTTCGAGCGCGTCCTCTCGGCGCTCGTCGACGCCGGCGTCGAGAAACAGGAGGCCGTCGCCGCCATCAACGAGCGCCAGCGCGAACTCGGCGTCACCGTCGAGGCCGCGGCTATCCTCTACGCCCGCCGTCGGGGCGTCGGCGTCGGCGACGCCGCGGACCGGGCGCTCGCCGACCTGTGCGAGGGCGAGGTACGCGAGGGGGACGTACGCGAGGGCGACGGCGAGCGTTGAAACCCCTCCGTCCCCTACCCCGCGCATGGTCGACTCCGGCCTCTCCGACGGCGTTCGGATCGCGCAGTTGCTCGCCTCGGACCTCGTCGGTCACGAGGACAGACTCGCGGCCGTCACGGTGACCGATTCCGATCCGGACGTGGAGCCGACGGCCGACGGGCGCCGCGCCTACGTGATCCGCGCCGACGGCGACCCGCTGGCGACGGCGTTCGTCCACCCCGAGCGCGCCCGTCTCGAGTTCCGGACGGCCAACGAGGCCGTCGTCGGCGCCGCGGACGACGCCGGCCTCCGCGTCCGGCCGAAGGCGGTCGATCCCCCGCGAACCGTCGTCTTCGTCGAGGACGGCGCCGAGGTGAAACGCGCGCTCGGCGTCGTCGAGGCGGCGGTCGCGGCCTCCGGGGACCGCTGAACGCGCCTACCGCGAGTCGAGGATCGACGGGAGCCGCGCCGCCAGTTCGTCGCGCTCGACGTGGGCTATCGCCGCCGGATCGGGGGCGGGACCGCCCGGGAAGGTCACCTGGACCGCGTCGATGCCGGCGGCCGTCGCGCCGCCGACGTCGGCGTCGACGTCGTCGCCGACGAACACCGTCGCCGCGGCGTCGGTGCCCAGCGCGTCGAGCAGCGTCTCGAACGCCGTCGCGTCGGGCTTGCCGGCGCTCAGTTCGCCGGTGACCAGGGTGACGTCGAAGGCGTCGGTCCACCCCAGCGCCCGGAGCTTCGACCGCTGGGCGACGACGGGGCCGTTCGTCAGCAGTCCGAGGCGGTACCGCTCGCGGAGCGTCGCGAGCATCGCCTCCACCCCCTCGACCGGTTCGAGCGAGGCGTTCACCCGCTCGCGGTAGGCCCGCGCGAGTTCGTCGGCGTCGGCGTCGGTGTCGAGGCCGTCGAGCAGGCGCTCGAACACCGGTTCCCGGCTCCGCGCGGTCAGGTTGTCGGCGTGGGCGTCGAGATACGCCTCCCGCGAGCGCGGCGGCGCCCCGACGGCACGCATCGCCTCCACCAGCAGCGTCTCGCGGTCGACCGCCGTGACCGCCAGCGTGTCGTCGAGGTCGAACGCCACCGCGGCCGTTTCCATACGCCCCCTATTCGGGCGACGGGTATGAGCGTGCCGTCTCCCGATGGGACCACGAGGGTATTTGTCTCCCCGGCCGATGGGTGGGGTATGACGCTCGATCCGGTCCACGTCGACGGTATCGCCGACATCGCCGGATTCCTCGCCCGGCGGGTCGACGACACCGACCACGACGACCTGGCGCGGACGGCCTACGAGGAGTGGCTCGACCCGCTCCGTGCCGACGGCCGCACCGTGATCGACCCCCTCGACGACCGCCGCCTGCGGTCCGTCCCCGTCGACGACGTGGCGCTCTGTGACCCTCCCTTCCCCACCGTCCACGGCCTCGACTCCGGGACGATCAACCCGACGACGTTCAAGAACGGGTTGGTGCTGGACGTGGCCCACGCCGCGATGGCCGCGGAGCCCTCGGACCTCGACCTCCACCGCGCCCGGAGTCTGGTGACGACCGTCCACGCCAACGACCCGACGCTCGCGCTCGAGATGGACTGGCAGCGCCGCGACGAGGGGTACCTCCGACGGCGGATCCTCCACGCCCCCCGGGTGAACCGCTACGCCGAGGGGGTGGTCCACGCCCTCGCGCTCTACCTCGCGGAGAGCTCCCACGCCCTCGAACACGCCGACGCGGTCGAGGACTGCCTGCTCCTCGACGGCCCGCTCTACCCCAAGGAACTCCTCAACTGGCAGGATCGCAACGCGGAACTCGGCGCGCTGACGACGGAGGCCAAACCGCGGGCCATCGTCGAGAACTACGTCCGTCTCGTGGAGCGACTCCTCGACCGCGGCGTCGCCGTCGCCGGCTTCGTCAAGAACCCGTCGCCGAAGCTCATCACCCGGACGCTCCGCGAGAAGGGCGTCGACGCGCCCTGGGTCGACGACACCGCCCTCTTTACGCGCCTGCTGGATCCCGGCGACGGCGACGACCGGCCGACCGACCGGCTCACCTTCACCAACTGGTTCCGCTCGCGCGGCGGCTCGGACCGCACGCTCGCGGCCGACGGCGACGCCCTCGGCGTGGACCGGCGGCGCGACCCCGCGGACTACGAGGTGACCTTCTTCGTCGTCTACGACCCACGCGAGGACCTCTGTTACCGGATCGAGGCCCCCGCGGGCCTGACCCGCGACGCCGACGCTCGGGACCGCCTGACGCGACAGGTCCTGCGCGACGTGGCGACCGCCCGTGGCCCGCCGCCGGTCGTCGAACGGGCGGACGCGCTCGCACGGATCGGCGTCGACGAGAAGGCCGCGTTACGGCGGAAGTTCGAAGAACGGCTCGACTCGTCGTTCGTCCGCACCTACGACGACCACCGCTGGGGCGAGGAGTTCTAATCCACCGGATCGGCCTTCTCGACCTCGATTTCGACCGTCGACTCCGGGACGCCCACCCGCGCGAACTGGGTGCGGAGGTGCTCCTCGGCGGCCTCGATGGCCTGGTCTTTGGTGTCGAACCCGCGGGGCATCGGCGACTCGAAGGCGACCTGGATCTCCTCGCCGTCGATGGTGGTCGTCGACCCGCCGCTCTCGACCTCGTAGAACTCGTCGCACACCCACACGTAGGGGGCGTCCTCGTCCGGCGCGCCCTGAAAGCTCGGGGCGCGCTCACCCCGCTCGTACACGGTGCCGGTGAGCGTCGTGTCCCCGCCCCTCCCGCGGATCAGTAACATCGCCTCCGGGTACGGGTGCCCGACGTAAAAGGCGTGCGTGACGACCGAGAGCGTCGGCCGTCTCCACCCCCGAACCTGCCGCTCACTCCCCCCCGAAGGCGTCGCGCAATCCGTCGGCGATCACCCGGCGGGCGTCCCGTGCCCGGTCGAGGTCCGGGAACGACGCGAAGACGTGGACCATCCCCGGATAGTTCTCGTGGGTGACCGCCACGCCCGCCTGGCGGAGGCGGTCGGCGTACGCCGCCCCCTCGTCCCGCAGCGGATCGTACCCCGCCGTGATCACCGTCGCGGACGGCACCCCCGAGAGGTCCGCCGCCCGGAGCGGCGACGCGTAGGGGTTGGCACCGTCGACCTCGTCGTCGAGGTAGCGGTCCCAGTACCAGCGCATGCTCGCCCGCGAGAGCAGGTATCCCGAGGCGTTCTCGGCGTACGACGCCGTGTCGAAGGCGTGGTCCGTCACCGGGTAGAGCAACACCTGGTGGGCTATCTCCGGCCCGCCGCGCTCGCGGGCGAGGAGCGTCGTGGCGGCCGCGAGGTTGCCGCCGGCGCTGTCGCCACCCACGACGATCCGGTCCGGGTCGCCGCCGGCGACTCCCGCGTGCTCGCTCGCCCACGCCGTCGCCGCGTAGGCGTCGCGAACGGGCGTCGGGAACGGGTGCTCCGGCGCGCGCCGGTAGTCGACCGAGACGACGACGCAGTCCGCGGCCCCGGCGAGCAGTCGACAGAGGCCGTCGTGGGTGTCGAGGTCGCCGCGGACCCAGCCGCCGCCGTGGAGGTAGACGAGGACCGGACGACCCACGGCCTCGCCGCCCTCACCCGGCGGCGTGTAGGTTCGCACCGACAGCGGCGTCTCGGGGTCGCCGCCGGGTCCGGGGATCGAGAGGTTTCGGACCGTGAGGTCGTCGTCCGGCGGGTCGTCGTCCACCAGGAGGTCCCGGAGCGCCTCGCGGGCGCCCGTCACCGAGAGGGCGTGGGTCGGGGGGAGGTCGACCCGTTCGAGGATCCTCTCGGCCTCGGGGTGGAGGTCGGGAGCGCGGTCGGTCACACCTTACCACGCCGCTGCTGGGCCGCTCGGTTCATGTTCCCGAACATCTCCGCTCGTCTATAAATCGCCCGCCGCCGACGCTCCGGAGACGGCCGGTCGACACGTCGTCGCTTCGTCGGGACGTCTAGTCCGCCTCGATGGTCAGGGTCCCGGTGTCGGTCACGTCGCCGTTCACGCCGACGGTGACGGTGTAGTCGCCCTCCCCGGGGTTCTCGACGTCCCCGTACTCGACGACGAGCGTGTCGCCGCCGTCGAGGCCGTGGTTCCCCGACAGTTCGATCCTGAGCGTGTTGCCGCCGCCGGAGACGATCACGCCGTCACCGGGCGGGCAGCACTCCACGTCGCTCGTCGCGTCGACCTCGATGCTGCCGTCGCGGTCCTCGTCGATGCCGACCGTCACGACGTCGGCCCGTTCGTCCACACCGCTCGCGTCTGCCGACCCGCTCGGATACCTGACGACGACGCTGTTCAGGGAGTTGCCGGCGGTGTTCGAGTTCGGGGCGACGGTGTATCTCACCACGTGCGACGTGATCCCGTTCGGGTCGTCCTCGCGCGCCTGAACGAGTCGGCCGCTCTCGTCCGGGTCGTCTTCGGGGTCCTCCGTCCCCGGTCCGTCGGACTTCTCGCAGGCTATCGTTCGGCTGGCGTTCGTCGACACCGAGAACCCCTCTCCCTCGATGTCGACGTCGAGTTCGAGCGTGTGTGCGGATCCGTTCGTCTCCCGTGGCTGAAACGTGATCGGCGCACCGGGATCGACGGTTCCGACCTCGACGGTGAACGACTCCTCGTCGTCGTACCCCCGGGTTTCGATGTCCCCGCCGACGGCATCGACCTCGACCGTCCCGCCCGTGACCGCGCCCGCGAACCTGTTGTACAGCAGCACGCTCTCGCCTCCGGTACACCTGATCTCGCCGCCCGGAATGCTGAGGAACGCGTTCCCGTCGTCGGCGACGGCAACGTTCACGCTCCGGTCGGCCGTCACCGAACTGTATCCCCCGACACCGAGGGCCATGCTCGCCGCTGTACACAGGGCGACCACCGCCACGATGCGCCGAGTTCGTCGGTTCATTCGATTTCCGGTGGTGCGTCGTCGGTTCCCAAGCGCATCTTACGGGTGTAGTAGGTGTGGACCAGCGCCAGTGCGGCGATGGCAGTGATCGTGAAGACCGCACAGCCGGCGTCGGTCAGTCCCGCCAGAATCGGCAGGTCGAGCGCGTGGCCCAGCGTGACGGTGGCCGCCAGCCCGCCGACGCCGAGGTAGTAGAGGCTCCAGGGGACGTCGTGGCCCTCCACGACCTCCAGGTAGACGTCGACGTCCGCGGCGTCGTCAGTAAGCGTCACCTCGCCCGCGCGACGGTCGAAGTCGACCAGGTTCAGATCCTCCATCTTCGGCAGGTGGAACTGCTGGAGCGAGGTGTAGACGTTCTTGCGCGCGTCGGAGCCCACCGACGCGACGTCGATGCCGTTCTCCCAGGCGGCGACGTGTTCCGCGAGCGTCCCCAGCGCCGCCCGCGCCCCGTTCCCGCGCAGGTAGTGGATGACGAACCGGCGCCGTCGGTTGCTCAACACCTCGTACACGTCGTCTCGTGCTAAACTCATGTCGTTCGTATCCCCCCAACTGACCGCGTTGGCTACGTGGCACCCTCACTGCAGTATCCCACATAAGTAACCGCCGCCGTCGGGGTTTTCAGGACCCGCAAGCCCGTTCTCAACCGCGTCCTGAACCGTCTCGGCCATCGTTTGAAACCGGTAAATCACCCTGTTGAACCGGTTCTACCGACCGTTGTACCTCGTTCAATCGGCTCACTACAAACGGGGTGGGGGTATAGGGACGTGATGTGCTCCGGACGGGGCACTGACAACCAATGCAACGGCGAAAGTTCATCGCAGGTGTGGGATCGCTGGCCGCTGGCGCGGCGGCCGTGACTGGTACTGGTGCGTTCACGAGCGTGCAGGCGGATCGAAGTCTGACGATCAACACTCGGTACAACTCCGACGCGCTTCTCGGGCTGGGTGCCGAAGACAGCGAGAACGGGGACGAGTACGTGGTCAACCCCGGTGCCTCGGGTAGCAACGGGATCGCGATCGACCTCGGTGATGCGGACGGAGACAGCGTCGGGGACGGCAGTGGCAATCCGTACGGCGTCAACGGCAACGCGCTCACGATCATTCGCGACCTCATCTACGTCAAAAACCAGGGGAGCCAGGAGGTCTACGTCCACTTCGAGGGACTCCCCAACAACGTTCGGGTGTTCCACGACGACTCCTCCTTCCCGAAGGGGGAGGACGGTGGCGCTTACACGGGCAACCTGAGCAACCCCGGTACTGGCCGGTTCCAGCCGGACGACCCGGACGCGAGCGAGTCGAACAACTACTTCAAACTCCCCGATCTGTCGCCCGGTGACACGCTCGAGAACATCGGCCTGCTGATCGACACCACCAGCGGAAACGTCCAGTTCAGCGGGGACATCACGATCGTCGCCGAGACCCTCGAGGAAGCCGAGAGCTGATCGAGCTCGAGCGGCGTGCTACACGGGCGCCGTCGAGTTCCCTACCATGAAGCGAAGAGATTACCTCGTCGGTCTGACCGGAATCGCGGCCGGTACCAGCTTCACGCTCGGTACTGGCGCGTTCACCAGCACGACCGCACACCGGAGCCTCGAAGTGTCGACGGCGGCGGACAGCGAAGCGATGCTGAGACTCACACAGCGGGGCGCCGGTCGTCGCAGTACCGTGAACGGAGGTGACCCGCAGCAAGTGGAGTTCGAGTTCCCCGGCAGGGACGCGAGCGACGACCTCGGACTGGGGGTCGACTCGGTGTACGAGTTCGACATCGACGCTGGCGAGGCTGGTCGAAGCTCACCGATAGCGGGGCTCCTCCGCATCGAGAACCGTGGGAACGAACCCGTCGAGGTCTACTCGACCCACGAGACCGCGTCGGATCTGGAGATCGAGCTGTACGACGTGACCGACGACGACGAGACGGCGCTCAGGGACGACCCGGCCGTGCTCGATATCGGCGAGTTCGTCGACGTCGGATTCCGAATCCGCACGCACGGGGCGGGGATCGGAACGTTCGACGAGACGCTGACGATCGTCGCCGATCCAGTGAGCGACTGACACGCGGGGTGACGGACCCCCGAAACACCCGTCGTCGATCCGTGGGAGGAGACGACGCGACCTCGGTTGACTACCGCCCGGACGAATGAGACGAGACGCAGCCCTGCTCGTGGTACTCGCGCTTTTCGGAGCGGCGACCCTCTCCACGAGTGCGGCACCGCTGACCGCGACCGACGACGTGACCGACGACGTCCACCTCTCGCCGGCGAGCGACTACGCCTACCTCGACCGGGAGGGTGAACTCGCCATCGACGTGTCGCCGTCCAACCCGGACATCGACGGCGGCGGCGTCAACGGGGACGGCCGGACGGACCTCGGCGGCGTGTTCCGCGTCCGGTACACGGGAGACGTCCCCGCCCGGATTTGGGCGACCGCCGACTCCGCGGCGGTGACGTTCGTCGTCGACGGTCGCCCCGTGCAGTCGCGGACCGCCGCCGTCGTCCTCGGCACGAACGAGTCCGCAACGGTCGGCCTCGTCGTCGACACGACCGCTGCCGACGGGCCGATCGACGACTTCGAGGTTCACGCCCGAGTCGCTGAGTCGGCAGGAGGTGGCGAGCGGGTGCCGAAGACGGCCGGCACCGACGGGGACGTTACGTCAGTTCGCATCGAGCGACCGAGGCCGGATCGGCGCACGGTACTGATCCCGGCTGCGTCCACCGGCGAAAGCGTCAGCGTGCGGTTCGACGGGCTGATCCTCGACGAGGCGGGCGGCGGGGCGGTCACGCTCGACGCGCTCCGCGTCGACCGGGCGGGGGCGGAGCCGATCAGCCTCGCCCTCGAGACGGGGGAGTCGGTACCGACGGTTGCCACACCGGACGGGCGCCCCGTGACCGTTCTGGGCTCGGTGCGGGTCACGCCCACGCGCGGAGCCACCTCCGTCGGCCCCGCAACCCTCCGGTTCCGCATCGACGACCGGTATCTCGACGGGGTGGGCGTCGACGGCGGGAAACTGGTCGTCCACAGGTACAGCGGGACCGAATCGAGTCGCGTCGCCCTCGGAGAACTGCACGAGGGTCGGAGCGTGACGGTCGAGACTCCTGGGTTCTCGACGTTCGTGGTGGCGGTCGAACCCGTCCCGGAGGGCGGCCCCGTCGAGGGACGGCGAGGGAACTCGAACGACCGCCGGAACGCGGTCGACGGCGCGGACGAGGGTGGCCTGCCGGCCGAGGCGTCGGAAACGACGCGGGTCGCCGACGACCCGGACGAGACGGCGGGAGTCGCCGGCCGGAGTCACGAGCGAGCGGCCGGGACGCCGACGCAGTCGAACGGGGTCCTGGCGGGACTGGACGTGGCGGGGGACGGTCCGTGGGTGACTGTCGCCGGCTTCGTCCTGGGGCTGCTAGTGGTCGGATGGAGGGTCGCCCGTGGAGCGTAGGACACGCGGGGTGTGGGCGTCCCACCATTTTTGTCGGACTGACACGTCCTCCCGATGACCGCCACAATGTCGCCCCGACGTATCCTCTCGCTGGCCGTGGAGCTGCTGGTCGTCGTCCTGATCGTCTCCCTTCTGGCGGGCCAGGTGCTCGGGCAGCCGGTGTTGCTGAGTTACGTCGAGACGGGGAGCATGTCGCCGACGATGGAGCCCGGGGACGGGTTCGTGGCCGTCCCATCGTCGCTCACCGGACCGCCCGAACGAGGGGACGTGATCGTCTTCCGTGCCGAACAGATCCAGGGGGGTGGTCTCACGACCCACCGGGTCGTCCGGGAGACGGACCGTGGGTACATCACGCGCGGGGACGGGAATCCGTTCACCGATCAGGACGGCGACGAGCCGCCGGTGAAAGACGCCCAGATCGTCGCCGAGGCGCTTCAGGTCGGTGGGACCGTCCTCGTGATCCCGAACCTCGGCACCGCCGTGGTCGGGATTCAGGACGTCGTCGGTGGCGTCCAGCGATGGCTCGCGATCGCGTTCGGTATGCAGTCGTTGCTCGGGTCACAGGGGCTGATCTATCTCGCGTTCGGCGTCACTGCGATCGCGTACGTACTCGACCTCCTGATCGGGAGCGACCGTACCGGCCGCGAGCGATCACGAAGCCGAGACGACGGCCTCTCGTCGCGGCTCCTGCTCGCCGGGATGGCGTTGCTCGTCGTCTCGACGGCGACGGCGGCGATGGTCGTCCCCGCTGGCCCCCAGCAGTTCGCCATCATCAGCGCCGAATTCGAGTCAGACCGTCCGACGACCATCCCACAGGGGGAGTCGTCGTCGCTCGATTACACCGTCCCCAACACCGGTCTCGTCCCCGTCTACGTGTACCTGGAGCCCGGAAGCGACGGCGTCGAAATCGATCCCCGGCGGGTGTACGTGGCTGGGCGGGCGAGCGCCGAGGCGACGATGACGATCCACGCGCCCCCGGAAACCGGATACTACCGGCGATACATGGTCGAACATCGGTATCTCGCTCTCCTTCCGGGGAACGTCGTCGACGCCCTGTACCGACTCCATCCGTGGACGCCGATCGTCGCCATCGACCTCCTCCTCGGCGGATCGGTGTACCTCCTCGGCAGGGTACTCGTCGGCTCCGGCCGGATCAGATCGCGGTCCCGAGAGGGACCGTCGACACTGCACCGACTGGCGAACCGACTGATCTGATCCCGGCGGAGGTGTCGGATACTCAAGTTTCTTAACGTCCCGTCAGAAACGGGACGGCCATGTCGTCGGGGGGAGACCGAGACCGATTGGAGTTGCGCGGCCGCGTGATACTCGACGAGTGGTTCTGGGTCGTCGTGCTGGTGGCCATCGTACTGACCGCTGCCGGTGGATACGCGACGTACACGGCCTACGAGGCCCCCGGAACCATCTCGGAGGAGCGACAGGTCGCGAGCTGGGAGGGTAACGGTAGCTACACTACTGCGGCGACGGTCACCGAACGGAACCCCCTGTTCCCCGTCGGGACGGAACTCACGGATCGTCCGGCGTACTTCCGGACGGTGAGTCCGCGGTTGGACGGGACGTTCGCCTTCGAGTACGAGGCGAGCGACGGCGGCAGTCTCGACGTCTCCGTCCAGCAGACGCTCGTCCTCCGTTCGATCGAGGAACGCGAGGACAGGACCATCGAGTACTGGCGCATCGAATCGCCGCTCAACGGTACCGAGACGACTGGCGTCGGTCCGGGCGACGCCGTAACGGTGGCGTTCTCGCGGGACATCAACCGGTCGGCGGCTCGCTTGGCGGACGTTAGCGATCGGTTCGGTCCAGCGTCGGGGTCGACGCAGATTCTCGTCGTCGCCAGGGTGGCTATCGAGGGGGAGGTCAACGGTCGGACCGTCGACCGAAACGGGACGTACACGATGCCCATCGGCGTCGGGGGAACGGTCTACGCTCCAGGCGCCGTCAGAGGCGAGGCCTTCTCCGGTTCGACGACGGAGCTGGTCACCCGCGAGCGAACGTACGGACCCCTCTACCGGATCGGCGGGCCGGTGGCACTCCTGTTCGGGGTCGTCGGTAGCGTCGGCCTCGGCTACGGACGGTACGACGACCGCTTCGCCGTCTCCGGGGCCGAACGGACGGCCCTCGACTTCGAATCGACCCGCGAGGAGTTCGACGACTGGATCACGACCGCCAGCCTCCCCCAGGCCGTCCTCGACCGCCCGCGCGTCGACGTCGACTCGCTGGAGGGCCTCGTCGACACCGCCATCGACGTGGAGGCGCGGGTCTTCGAGACGCCCCGTGGCGACGCGTTCTACGTGCCCCACGAGGACCTCCTGTACGTCTACGAGCCGCCGACGGCGGGCCGCGACGCGACGCTCGGGGGCGAGGCGGCGACGACCGGTGACGGGGAGTCGGTCGACGGGACGGCGGACGAGGACGCGGACGGGACCGCCGACTCCTGATCGCGCCGAAAGGGGTTTCACGCCCATCTCCGTGGGTGGTGATATGTCCGACCTCGGCGACTTCACCGAAGTCACGGCCGACGACGGGACGGGCCGGGACGACGACCCGCCGCCGTCCGATCACGACGGCGACGACACCGACGGCGGAGACGGGACGGCCGCGGACGACTTCGACGCGTACGACGTCTCGCCCGCCGGCAGCGATCGGGGACTGGGATCCATCTCCGTCTCGCAGGGGCTCCGCGTCGCCGAGGACGGCGACGACACGACGCTCAAGGCGTTCGTCACCAGCGACAACCGCGAGTCGGTTCGGCTGGGCAAGTACGTCCTCGTTCCCTACCCCGACGACGAGACGCTGTTCTGTCGGATCACCGCCCTGGAGTACGCCCAGGAGTTCGAGGCCGACGACGCGACCGAGATCCACGCCCGCCGGGCGATGCGCCGCGACGACTTCGCGGAGCGGGACTACAAGTTCGTCGCGACGCTCGAGCCGGTGGCGGTCCTGTTCTCGACGGACGGGGAGCTGAAACGCCGGATGACCGATCGCGTGCCCAAACCTGGGGCCGTCGTCGGCGAAGCCACGGACGCGGCGGAGATCAAGACGGGGCTGGCCATCCCCGCCGAGGGCGTCTTCCTCGGACATCTCTCGGTCGGCGGCGAGACGGTGCGGACGGCCGCCTCGCCCCCGACCATCGACTACCGCCTGAAGGACGACTACGCCGACGGCGACCCGCTGGTCTTCCGCCACACGCTCGTCGCGGGGGGGACGGGGTCGGGCAAGACCCACGCCTCGAAGAACGTCCTCCGGCAGTATCTCGACGCGTCGTATCCGATGGGCGACGGGCGCGAGGCACCGACGGCGGTGGTCCAGTTCGACCCGCAGGACGAGTACGCCCAGATGCACGACGACAACCCCGCGATGGACGACGAGTTCGCCCGCCGACTGGAGCGGGAGGGCATCGCTCACGGCGGCCACGACGACACCGTCGCGCTCGTCCCCGAGGTGGAGGGCGCGTCCTACGGCGGCGGCGCCCACCGCGCCGAGCAGGTTCCCTTCACCGTCCCCTTCCGGATGGTCCGGTCGCGGCCGTGGCTGGTCGCCGGCGCGCGCCTGAACGACAACCAGTACCAGGCGCTCGACTACCTGCTCGACCGGTTCTTCCGCGACTACGGCACCGAGGGCACCTACGCCGAGTTCAAGTCCTACCTCGACGACCCGGCGCTCCGGGAGGAACTCGACGAGTCGGGCCGGGTCCACGAGGCGACGTTCGACGCCGTGCGGCGGCGAGCGCTCGGGAGTGCCTTCTCCCGGGTGTTCGACCGGGACGCCAGGCCGGTGACGGACCTCGTTCACGAACTCGTTCGTCCCGGCGGGCTGACCGTCGTTCCCACGTACCACGTCAACGACTCGCGGGCGACGGAACTGGTCGTCCTCGCCGTCGCGAGCCTGCTGGTCGACGAGAAGCTGTCGAACGACCCCGACTACGAGCGGATCAAGGAGACGCCGCTGATCCTCGGGATGGACGAGGCGCACAACTTCCTGACCGACGCCGAGAGCGTGCAGGCCCGGAAGGTCATCGGGAAGTTCACCGAGGCGGCAAAGCAGGGCCGGAAGGAGCGTCTCGGCCTCTTTCTCATCACGCAGGACCCGCAGGACATCGCGGAGTCGGTGTTCAAGCAGGTGAACACGAAACTCGTCCTCAACCTGGGCGACGAGGACGCCATCAACAGCGTCAACATCCCGCCGACGCTGGAGGACAAGGTGCCCTACATGGAGAAAGGGCAGATGGTCGTCTACTCGCCGGACAACTCCGAACCGGTCGAACTGACGGGCCTGTCGACCTGCGTGACGCGACACGGGGAGTGACGGCGGGCGTCTCCCGCCCGCTCGGTCGAACTGGGTCGGAGCCGCCGGCTGGCCGCCCCGCGCAGCCGACGGTCGGTGAGCCGACCGGCGACCGACTTCCGAGCGTCATCCACCCAGCCACCGGGACACCGCCCCCACGAGCAGGACGACCACGCCGGTGACGAACGGTCCGAGAACCGGGAGGGCGAACGGTACCGCACCGAACGGGAGTGCGAGCGTCGAGGCTCTCACGGGGCGAACGACGGGCGCCCGCCTCGTACCGGTTGCGCACACCGGAGGAGAGCCGATCGACTCCGAGTCAGCGGTCGTCGGACTCGCTCCCGACGTCGACGTGCCGGGGTTCCTCTCGCGTGTCGTCGTCGTTCCCGCTCAGCAGGGCCGACTGAACGTCCTGGGCGAACGATTCGACCCGGTTTCGGAGCGTGTCGACCTCCTCCTCGAACTGTTCGACGGACCGTTCGACGTAGTGAACCCGCTGGAGGGGGATGCGGCGAACGATGTCGTTGCCCGCCTCGTCCTCGTCGAGTTTGATGATCCAGTGGTCCTGGAAGTACGCGATGCTCTCGTTGTCGACCGTCCGCTCGACGGTTCCGTCGGCTGGGTCCTCGTACACGATGACCGCGCTGCCGAAGTCAGGTTCTGCCACGGGGACGCTCGGCGGGGGAGACGGGTAGACCTGTCGTTTCGGTGGGAGAACCCGCTTCGTCGTCGGGGGCGGAGCGGCTCCGCCGGCCGACGGCGACGCGTCGCGGCGGACCGCTACCTTCATTTCCACGCTCCCGTACACGAACGCATGACCCTGGAACCGGAGCGCCGGGACTTTCTGGACCGACTGCTGGAGACGCCGAGTCCGTCGGGGTTCGAGACCCGCGGCCAGCGCGTCTGGCTGGAGTACGTGCGCGAGTTCGCCGACGAGGTCCGCACCGACGACTACGGCAACGCGGTGGCGGTTCACCGCGGCGGCGAGACGGAGTTCGCCGTCGCGGGCCACGCCGACGAGGTGGGGTTCATCGTCCGCCGGATCGACGACGACGGCTACGTCCGCATCGGCTCCATCGGCGGCGCCGACCGCACCGTCTCGAAGGGACAGCACGTGACGATCCACGGCGACGACCCGGTGGCCGGCGTGGTCGGGCAGACGGCGATCCACCTGCGCGAGAAAGGCGAGGAGACCTACGACGACATCGGCGAACAGTACGTCGACGTGGGCGCCGAGGACGGCGAGGAGGCCGGCGCCCTCGTTTCGGTCGGCGACCCCGTCACGTTCTCGACGACCGTCGAGGAACTCCACGGGTCCCGGCTCTCGGCCCGCGGCCTCGACAACCGCGTCGGCGTCTGGGCGGCCGCCGAGGCCCTCCGTCGGGCCGTCGAGGCCGACGTGGACGCGACGGTGTACGCCGTCAGCACGATTCAGGAGGAGGTGGGCCTGCAGGGCGCGCGGATGGTCGGGTTCGACCTGTCGCCGGACGCCGTCGTCGCGGTGGACGTGACCCACGCGACGGACTCGCCCGGTGTCCCCGAGAAGCAGCGCGGTCCCGTCGAACTCGGCGGCGGGCCGGTCGTCTCGCGGGGGAGCGCCAACCACCCCGTCCTCGTCGACCTGGCGCGGGACGCCGCGGCCGACGTCGACGTGGGCGTGCAGTTACAGGCGACGGGGTCGCGAACCGGCACCGACGCCGACGCCTTCTACACGGCCCACGGGGGGACGCCGGCGCTGAACCTGGGGCTCCCGAACCGCTACATGCACACGCCGGTCGAGGTGATCGACGAGACCGACCTCCGTGATCTGGCGGCCGTCCTCGGGGCGATGGCCGAACGCGCGGGGACGGTCGAGGACTTCGCGGTCGACGTGTGAGGGGCTGTGACACCGTGAACCGAAAGAAAACCGTTAAAGGTCGCCCCCGGGTGTGATGAGGTATGGCTGGAACCATCGAAGTGCTCGTTCCCGGCGGCGAGGCCTCTCCCGGCCCGCCGCTCGGGCCGGAACTCGGCCCGACGCCGGTCGACGTGCAGGCCGTCGTACAGCAGATCAACGACGAGACGGCCGCGTTCGACGGCATGGAAGTCCCCGTCACCGTCGAGTACGACGACGACGGCTCCTTCACCATCGAGGTGGGCGTCCCGCCGACGGCCGAACTCATCAAGGACGAGGCCGGCTTCGAGACGGGCAGCGGCGAACCCCAGGAGACCTTCGTCGCCGACCTCACCGTCGAACAG